>NZ_DASSAB010000063.1:0-37138 GCF_035685805.1 Dyella sp. | reverse complement strand
CATCATGGTGAACATCGCCATCAGGCCCTTGTGCGGCTTGCCGATCAGGTAGCCCTCGGCGCCGTCGAAGTTCATCACGCAGGTGGAGCAGGCGTGGATGCCCATCTTGTGCTCGATGGCGCCGGCGAACGCGCTGTTGCGCTCGCCCAGCGAGCCGTCGGCATTCACGTGGAACTTGGGCACGATGAACATCGAGATGCCGCGGCTGCCTTCGGGGGCGTCGGGCAGGCGCGCCAGCACCAGGTGCACGATGTTCTCGGTGAGGTCGTGCTCGCCGGCGCTGATGAAGATCTTGGTGCCGGTGATCTTGTACAGGTCGGCATCGTTGATGCCCTTGCCCGCGGGCTCGGCGCGGGTCTTGAGCAGGCCCAGGTCCGAACCGGCCTGCGGCTCGGTGAGGCACATGGTGCCGGTCCAGCGGCCTTCCACGATCGGCTGCATGTAGAGCTGGCGCTGCCACTCCTCGCCGTGCAGCTCCATCGCGTGGCAGGCGCCCTCGGACAGCAGCGGGTACAGGCTCCACGAGAGGTTGCCCGACTGGAACAGCTCGGTGGTGGCGGTGCCCATCACGGCCGGCAGCGCCTGGCCGCCGTAGGCCTCGGGCATGGTAAGGCCGGCCCAGCCGCCCTCGGCGAATGCCTTGAACGCCTCTTTGAAACCCTTCGGCGTGGTGACCGTGCGTGTGGCCTTGTCGTAGTGGCAGCCTTCGACGTCGCCGGGCCAGTTGGTCGGCGCCAGCACCTGTTCGGACAGCTTGCCGGCCTCTTCCAGCACGGCGTCGAGCAGATCGCGGGTGTGCCCTTCGCCGCCTTCCAGGCCGGTCAGCACGGCTTCCGCGCCGAGTACGTCGAAAAGGGCGAAGCGCTGGTCGTCGAGCGGGGCCTTGTAAAGCGTCATGGCGATGTCCTTGGGTGGAATGCGTGAATGCGGAGGAAAAGTCGGCGGGCGATCAGCGGAACGTGCCGGGAATGCCGGGCACTGGCGAGAGCCAGTCGCTGCCGCTGAAGTCGAAGCTGCGCGGCTCGGTCTCCCGCTCGGGGGTGGCGGTGGCGTTGCCGCTGACGCGGTAAGCCAGCGAGCCGCCGCTGCCCTTGGCCGCGGTGGCGGCCAGCGCCTTGCTCATGGCCGGCGTGGGCAGCACGTCGAGCTCGACGATGTCGCCTGACAGCGCCGGGATGTCGCGCTTGAACGTGCCGTGCAGGCGCACCGGAACCCCCTCGGCCACCTGCAGCGTGCCTTCGATCGCGGTGAAGTCCATCTCGCCGTAGCTGTTGTTCTGGATGCGCACGACCAGATGCCAGCTGCCGCTGGGCTGCACCTGCAGCTGCTGGATGCTCAGCGCCGGCGGGAACACGCTCTTGCGCGCCGGGCCGCAGGCGATCAGGCCCAGGGCGAGCACGGCGGGGACGATCCAGCGCAGCAGACGCATCGGCTTCTCCAAACGATCGTTTGAACGCTCGATTCTAACCATCTTTGCGCAACAGCCGAAACCGGGCGCACCGCGCGCGATGTCGCAGCGGCTGCGGGCGGCGGCGCAGTGGGCGTTGCGGTTTCCAGCGTCGGGCCGAACGGGCATCATCGGCGTTCACCCATCACCGGATCGTCCGCATGCCCGCACGCTTCATCGCCCGCCGCTCGCCCATCCACGGCAACGGCGTGTTCGCCACCGAGGTCATCCGCAAGGGCGAGGAAATCGTCCAGTACAAGGGCACGCTGATGACCCACGCCGAGGCGGACGACATGTACGGCGACGGCGGCGAGACCGGCCACACCTTCCTGTTCACGCTCAACGACGAGTACATCATCGACGCCAACCGCAAGGGCAACACGGCGCGCTGGATCAACCACAGCTGCAATCCCAACTGCCGTGCAGTGGTCGAGGAAAGCGCCGGCGACGACCGGCGCAAGGACAAGGTGCTGATCGAGGCGATCCGCACGATCAAGCCGGGCGAGGAGCTCACCTACAACTACGGCATCGTGCTCGACGTGCCGTACACCGCGCGGCTGAAGAAGCTGTGGCAGTGCCGGTGCGGTTCCGCGAACTGCACCGGGACGTTGCTGCAGCCCAAGCGCTGACGATCTGGCCGGAAACGCGCCCGCGTCTGCGGAGGTGTGACCGGCCCGGTGTTTCAGCGGCCTGATGTTTCAGCGGCGCGGCGCAGCGCGGTCGCGCCGCGGTCGCCCGGGGAGGCCGCCGCGCAGCTGTGCGATGCGGCCGAAGCAACCGCCGACACCGCTGCGCGCCGGCCATGCATCGAGATCGCAAGGGCGCGGCGTCGAAGCGCGCTCAGAACGCCGCCGCCACCCGCAACCCCAGCACCGTCGCGCTGCCGGCCTGCGCATCGCCGCCCGGATGACGCACGAACTGCACGCTGGGCATCAGCGTGACACCGGGCGCCGCCTGCCACTGGTAATTGAGCTCGGTGACATATTCGCTGCCCGGCACCGGTCGCGGCGCCAGGCCGGCCGCGTTGGCCAGGCGCGCGGCACGGGTCACTCGGCGGCTGACGCGATTGCGGCCGACGGCGAGGCCGATGCGATCCCGCGGCCGTCCCGCGAATGGCGCGGCGTAGAGCAGCCCGGCCGAGATCATCTGGTCGGTGTGGTCGGTGTGCGCATCGGCATCCACGAGATTGCCGAACAGGCTCAGCCCGCCCCCGGCGCTGTTGTGCGTCACCTGCTGCGTCACCAGCGCGTAGGTGCCGCTGGTGTGATTGCGCTGCAGTGCGTCGGCACCGGTGAGCACCTGCGGCTGTCCGTTCACGTCCAGCAGCAGGTCCGGATAGCTTGCGCTGTTGCGCCAGGCGCCGATGCGCCAGCTGCCCGGCAGCAAGTGGCTGCCGGCGTCGAGCGAGGTGTCCCAGCCGGCCTCGGCGATGGTCAGCGTGCCCTGGCTGCGTCCCGGCGCGCTGAGCTTCAACCCCTGCGAGGGCAGGGCGTTGTTGGCGTTGACGTCGAACGCGCCGACTTTCGCGTACCAAGCCGAGGCCGGATGCAGGCGGACGACACCGCCGGTCTGGCTCACCGGCCACGAGTACCAGCCCTGCGTGATGTAGCCCGGCAGGCTGCCGCAGAAGCTGAGGTTCTCGAAGTCGCACGAGAGCGAATAGAAATCTGTGTTGAGGTCCATGCGGCCGTATTTCAGGTCGACCAGGCCGTCCCACAGGCTTTGCTCCAGGAACAGGCGAGTCAGCCGGGCGACCTTGCCGGCGCCGTAGATCTCGTGGGTCTCCAGCAACGTGCCCAGGCCCGCACGCTGGTCGAGCTGGTGACCGTTGCGGTTGGTCACGTCGACATGCAGCGACGCGCCTTGCCAGCCCCAAAGCCGGGCGAAGTCGAACGCGGCGCCGAGGTGGATCTGGTCGGCATAGGCGCTGGCATGGCGGGTGCCGCCAGCGGTGTTGTGCAGCCATTCGCCGACGTAGTCGGCGGTCAGGTCGACGCCGCGTTCGTGCAGGCGGGTGCGCGTGCCGCCCCAGTTTCCGCTGAGCGTGTTTGCCGCGTAACTGTCGTCGGCGTGGGCGGGCAGGGCGAGCGCCGCGGTGCAAAGCGCGATGGCGGTGGCAAGCAGGTGAGGTCGCATGGTGATGATTCCGTGGCAGGCGGGCGGCGCCGACGTCGGGCCGCACGTGGCCCCGGACCGTCGGCGGGTCCATCGATGGAGAAGCAATTCGATGACGGTCCGGTCGTGCCTCGGGGCGGGCGACCGGACGTCTGGACGGCTAGATGCGGAAGCCCATGGTGGCCTCCACGGCCTGCTTCCAGCCGTCGTACAGGGCGCCGCGGCGTTCGTCGGTCATGGCCGGTTCGAATCGGCGATCCACCGCCCACTGCTGCGCAATCTCCTCGCGGCTGCCCCAGAACCCCGTCGCCAGCCCGGCGAGGTAGGCCGCGCCCAGCGCGGTGGTTTCAGCCACCTCCGGTCGCAGCACCGGTACGCCGAGGATGTCGCTCTGGAACTGGGCGAGGAAATCGTTGGCGATGGCGCCGCCGTCGGCGCGCAGTTCCTTCAGGTCGATGCCGGCGTCCACCTGCATCGCGGCGAGCACGTCGCGGGTCTGGTAGGCCATCGACTCCAGCGCGGCGCGGATGAAGTGCTCCTTGGTGGTGCCGCGCGAGAGCCCGAACATCGCGCCGCGCACGTCACTGCGCCAGTACGGCGCGCCGAGTCCGACGAAGGCCGGCACGATGTATACGCCGTCGTTGTCCAGCGCCCGTTCGGCGTACGCCTGCGAATCGCTGGCCTTGCCGAGCATGCGCAGCCCGTCGCGCAACCACTGCACCACCGAACCGGCGACGAAGATGCTGCCTTCCAGCGCATATTCGACTTTCCCGTCCACGCCCCAGGCAATCGTGGTCACCAGGCCGTTCTTGGAGGCCACGGCCTCGGTGCCGGTGTTCATCAGCAGGAAGCAGCCGGTGCCGTAGGTGTTCTTGGCCATGCCCGGCGCGAAGCAGGCCTGGCCGAACAGCGCCGCCTGCTGGTCGCCCGCCACGCCGGCGATCGGCACCGCGTGACCGTAGAAGTACTGGCCCTCGGTATGGCCGTAGACCTCGCTGGAGGAGCGCACCTCGGGAAGCATCGCCCGCGGCACGTCGAGCATCGCCAGCAGCTCGTCGTCCCAGTCCAGGGTGTGGATGTCGTACATCAGCGTGCGCGAGGCGTTGGTGACATCGGTGACGTGCACCTTGCCGCCGGTGAGGTTCCAGATCACCCAGCTGTCGATGGTGCCGAACAGCAGCTCGCCGCGCTCGGCGCGTTCGCGCGCACCTTCGACGTGATCGAGGATCCACTTCACCTTGGTGCCGGAGAAGTAGGCGTCGATCAGCAGGCCGGTCTTGGCGCGCACCATGTCCTCGTAGCCGTCGGCCTTGAGCTGGTCGCAGATGGCGCGGGTCTGGCGCGACTGCCACACGATCGCGTTGTAGATCGGCTGGCCGGTGGCCTTGTCCCACACCACGGCGGTCTCGCGCTGGTTGGTGATGCCGATGCCGGCGATCGCGGTGGCCTTCACCTGCAGGTTGTTCAACAGCTCGGTGATGGTGGTGTAGACGCTGGTCATGATCTCGCGCGGGTTGTGCTCGACCCAGCCCGGCTGCGGAAAGATCTGGCTGAACTCGCGCTGCGCGGTGCCGACGATCTTGCCGGCGCGGTCGAAGAGGATGGCGCGCGAACTGGTGGTGCCCTGGTCGATCGCGAGGATGTACTGCTTGTCCATGGGGTGCTCCTGGCAAGGCGGCGCGTAACGGCGAGAAAGCGTGGCCGGCGGCGCGTGGGACTGCTCGGTGGTGGAAGCCGGCGCCCGCGGGCGTCGGCGAGGTCGGTGGACGAAGACTCAGACGATGGGATCGGCGGCGCGGCCGGCGGGCACGCGGCCCACCGGCGGCGTCACCGCTTCGGCGAGCGCGCGCTGGCGCGCCGGCAGGAACGGGTAGATCAGCCAGCGATACGCGCCGCCGCCGATCACGCCGCCGATCAGCGGGCCGACGATGGGGATCCACCAGTAATTGTCCGGCGAGGGCAGCGCCGACTCGCCCCAACCGGCGAAGAACGCGAACAGCCGCGGGCCGAAGTCGCGCGCCGGGTTGATCGCCCATGCTTCCAGATAGCCCATCGAGGCGCCGATGGTCGCCACCAGCAGGCCGATGATCAGCGCACCGGAGTTCGCCCCCGGCGCCATCTCGTTGTACTGCTCGGTGATCGCGAAGATGCCGAACAGCAGAAACGCGGTGAGCACGATCTGGTCCATCAGCGCGTGCATCGGGGTGATCGCCAGCCCCGGGTGGGTGAAGAACACGCCCGCCGCGCCGCCGGCCGCGCGGGTCAGCTGGTGGGTGGCGTTGTAGTGGTCGATCACCGGCTGGAACAGCACGTACACGATCGCCGCGCCGAGGAACGCGCCGATCACCTGCGCCACCCAGTACGGCAGCACCTTCTTCCACGGGAAGCCGCGGAAGATCGCCAGCGCCAGGGTCACCGCCGGGTTGGCGTGGGTGCCCGAGACCGAGCCGGTGACGTAGATCGCCAGCGTCACCGCCAGGCCCCAGGCCATGCACACGCCCCAGTAGGCGTTGACGTAGGGGCTGGGGTCGTACAGCACGTACATGCAGGCGACCGAATCGCCCAGCGCGATGATGATGAAGATGGCGACCGCCTCGGAGATCAGTTCGCCCAGCAGTTGGCGGCTCATGCGGTCACTCCCCGGGATGCGGTGCGGTAGCGGGTGCTCGGGGCCGCGTGCGGGCCGGGCGTGATGTGGCGGTACGGCATGGTGATCTCCCTCCGATGGTGGCGGTCGACCCGGCCCCCGCCGGGTATCGACCTCGCAGATGCTTCTATGGGATACGGCATGGAACTTCCGGGCCGCGGTGGCCCGGCGTGGTACCGGGTACGGCGATGGCGGCAAGCGCCGGCGCGGCGGCTGCAGTCAGCTGCTGGCGCGGGCCACGGGAGGCGCGCCGGCGAGATAGGCATCCAATCGCGCCACGGCCGGCGCCGGCACCTGCAGGCCGAGCTTGCTGCGGCGCCAGAGGATGTCCTCGGCGGTCGCGGCCCACTCGTGCCGACGCAGGTAGTCGACTTCGGCCTGGTACAGGTCGGCGCCGAAATGTTCGCCCAGTGCAGCCAGGTCGGCGGCCTTGCCGATCACGCTGGCGCTGCGCGTGCCGTAGTTGCGCACCAGGCGACGCGCCATGGCGTCGGGCAGCCACGGGTGGCGCTGGCACAGCTCACGGAGCAGCGCCTCGATATCGCGCCGCTCGCCGCCGGGCAGCGGCCGGTCGGCGCGACTGGTCCACGCGCCGCCGCGGATGGTCAGCACGTCGGCCAGTTGGTCCACCGCCTCTTCGCCGAGCCGGCGATAGGTGGTGAGCTTGCCGCCGAACACGTTCAGCAGCGGCGCACCGGCGGCGTCGAGCTCGAGCTGGTAGTCGCGGGTGATCTCCGAGGCGTTGTCCTCCTCGTCGTCCAGCAACGGCCGCACGCCGCTGTAGCTCCACACCACGTCGTCGGGCGCGATCGACCGGCGGAAGTAGCGGTTGACGGCATCGCACAGGTAGCGCGTTTCCGCCTCGTCGATCTGCGGCGCCGCCGGGTCGGCGGTGTATTCCACGTCGGTGGTGCCGATCAGCGTGTAGTCGTGCTCGTACGGGATCGCGAATACGATGCGCCGGTCCGGCTGCTGGAAGATGTAGGCGTGGTCGTGCTCGAACATGCGCGGCACCACGATATGGCTGCCCTTGACCAGCCGCAGCGCGTGGTCGTGGCCCACCGCCGCCACCTCGTCCAGAAACTGCACCGCCCACGGCCCGGCCGCGTTGACCAGCGCGCGCGCGGTCACGCTGCGGCGGCTGCCGTCCTGCCCGACCAGCTCGGCCTCCCAGCCCTCTGCGCTGCGGCGTGCGAGGCTGCAGCGGGTGCGCGGCAGGACGGTGGCGCCCAGGGCCTGTGCATCCATTGCGTTGAGCACCACCAGGCGCGCGTCCTGCACCCATGCGTCGGAATAGACGAAACCGGTGTGGAAGGTCTCGCGTAGCGGCGCGCCCACGGCATCGCCGGCGAGGCGGATGCGGCGCGAACCGTCCAGGCTGCGCTTGCCGCGGCCGAGATGGTCGTAGAGGAACAGGCCCAGCCGGATCATCCAGGCCGGGCGCAGGTGCGACTGATGCGGCAGCACGAAGCGCAGCGGCCAGATGATGTGCGGCGCCGCCCGCAGCAGCACCTCGCGCTCGGCCAGCGCCTTGCCTACCAGCGCGAATTCGAACTGCTCCAGATAGCGCAGGCCGCCGTGGATCAGCTTGGTGCTGGCACTGGAGGTGTGCGCGGCCAGGTCGTCGCGCTCGCACAGGCACACCGAGAGCCCGCGGCCGGCCGCATCCCGCGCGATCCCCGCGCCGTTGATGCCGCCGCCCACCACCAGGAGATCGAACTGCTCTGCCACGACGCACTCCATGTTTCGATGATCGGGTCCGCGCGATATTCGGCCGGAGCCCTTGCGAACGAACATTTATGGCCTGAATTGCGCGATCGAATGTTCGTATCTGATGGATGGCGAGGATAAACGAACATTTTCCAACATCGCACGCTGCACTGCAGCGCGGCAGCAGGATCGGGCAGAGCGGTGGGTTCAGTGGCCGCGGGCGTCAGCCACGTGCAGTTGCACGCCGGCCTCCGCCACGACGGCGGCGATCTCCGGCGGCGGCGCGCGATCGGTGAACCAGGCGCCGACCGAGGACACGTGCCCCAGCCGCACCAGCGCATTGCGACCGAGCTTGCTCTGGTCTGCCGCCAGATAGACCTGGCGCGAATGCTCGATGATCGCCTGCGCCACGCGCACTTCCTGCAGGTCGAAATCCAGCAGCGTGCCGTCCGGCTCGATGCCGGAGATGCCGATCACGCCGAAGTCGACCTTGAACTGGCTGACCAGGTCGATTGCCGGCTGGCCGGTGACACCGTGGTCGCGGCCGCGCACGATGCCGCCGGCCACGATCACCTCGAAGCTCGGGTTGTCGCTGAGCATGATCGCCACGTTGAGGTTGTTGGTGATCACGCGCAGCCCGCTGTGGTTCATCAGCGCCCGCGCCACTTCTTCGTTGGTGGTGCCCAGGTTGATGAACAGCGAGGCGTCGTCGGGAATGTGCTCGGCGACCATCGTCGCGATCCGTCGCTTTTCGTCCTGCTGCAGCGCCTGGCGGGTGGCGTAGGCCACGTTCTCCACGCTCGAAGGCAGGCTCACGCCGCCGTGGTAGCGGCGCAGCAGGCCGGCATCGCACAGCGTGCCGAGGTCGCGGCGAATGGTCTGCGGGGTTACCTCGAAGCGACTGGCGAGCGCCTCCACCGTGGCGAAGCCGTCCTTGCGGACCTGGGCCATCAGTTGCTGCTGCCGCGGATTGAGTTCCAGCTCGTTCATCGCGCTCGCCGTCACGGATCGGCGCCGATGGTAACGCAGCGCGTGCGGCCGCCGCCCGCGCCGCGCGCCGTGCTCACGGCGGGGTCACGCGGTGGCGACGCCCGGCGCATGCCGCGGTTGCCATGCTGGCGGTTCTTACCCGCCCGATGGAGTTCAATCGATGAGCAACGACACCCTGAAAGGCCGCCGGATCGCCGTGCTGGCGACTGATGGTTTCGAACATTCCGAACTGACCGAGCCCAAGCGACTGCTGGAGGAGGCCGGCGCCGAGGTCACCGTGATCGCGCCTGGCGATTCGGCCCAGATCAAGGGCTGGAAGGGCGGCGACTGGGCCGGTTCCGTACCGGTGGACCTGGCGCTGTCCAAGGCCACGGTCGACGATTTCGATGCGCTGGTTCTGCCAGGCGGCGTGATCAATCCGGACAAGCTCCGCCTGAAGTCGGAGGCGATCGATTTCATTCGCGCCTTCGGCGACACCGGCAAGCCGCTGGCGGCGATCTGCCATGGTCCGTGGACCTTGATCGACGCCGGCCTGGTGATGGGCCGCAAGATCACCTCGTGGCCGTCGCTGCGCCACGATCTGGAAAACGCCGGCGCGCAGTGGCACGACCGGGAAGTGGTGTCCGACGGCCAGCTCATCACCAGCCGCAACCCCGACGACATCCCCGCGTTTGCCAACGCGCTGATCGAGAAGCTCGCCGCCTGAGCGGCATGCAAAAAACCTGGGTCGCCGGTCGCTGCCCAACCCCTGATTGCCGGCGCCGCACCGAGCGGTTCGGGTTCAACTTGAAAAGGTGATCGGCGAATCACCGCAGCAGCGGCTTCGGCCGCGATGCCTTCCGCGTACGGCGGAAAATGCATCGCGACGAAGCCGCTGCTGTTTTCGACGTTCCTTCAGGCGTTCTGCCTGAGCGCCTTCAGCACGTCGTCGGGTCGGATCGGAATGTGCCGCAGCCGCGCGCCGGTGGCGGCGAAAATGGCGTTGGCGATCGCCGGCCCGACCACCGTGGTGGCCGGTTCGCCCAGACCCACCGCTGCCTCGGTGCTGGGCATGAACTCGACTGCCAGCGCGGGCACGTCCATGGTGCGCAGCGGGGTGTAGCGGTCCAGGTTGGTGTCGCGGATCTGCCCGCTCTCGAACGCGTTGCCCTCGTGCAGCGCCATGCTCAGGCCCCACAGCGCGGCGCCCTGCACCTGTGCCAGCGCGCCATCCGGATGCACGATGGTGCCAGCGTCCACGGCGAGGAACAGCTTTTCCACCGTCACCTTGCCGCTGGCGCGATCCACCTTCACTCGCGCCACGCAGGCGACCCAGGTGGGCATGTCACGCTCCTGGCCGAAGCTGGTGGCGATGCCCAGGCCCGTATCGGCGGGCAGGCTCTCGCCCCAGCCGGCCATCGCGGCAGCGCGCTGCACCACGCCCGCCTGGCGCTTGGCGCCGCCCACGGCGTTGGGCGCGCTGCCGGCGTTCTTGCCGGTGGCGTCGAACAGCTTGAGGCGGAACTGCACCGGGTCGGCGCCGATCTTGTGTGCGGCTTCGTCCATGAAGCTTTCCAGCGCCCAGTTGGTCCAGCCCGGGCCCACCGAGCGCAGCCAGCCGGGGCGGAACGCGCGGTTGGCCAGGTCGTTGGACAGCGCGCGCACGCGGTGCTTGCCCACGTTGTACCAGTGGTCGGCACCGGAGATGGAGAACGGGTCGTACGGCTCGCCGTTCTTGCCCTTGGGCATGAAGGCCGGAACCATCACCTTGGTCGGCCATCCGGCGGCGGCGTCCTGTTGCATCGCCACCACCTGGCCGTCCTTGTCGAAGGCCATGCGCAGGCGCTGCACCGACGGCGAGCGGAACGAGTCGAAGCGCGCGTCGTCGGCGCGGGTGAAGGTGAGCTTCACCGGCTTGCCCACCGCCTTGGCCGCCAGCGCGGCCGGCACTGCGTAGTCGCCGTTGAGCCGTCGACCGAAGCCGCCGCCGAGCAGGTAGGTGCGCATCACCACCTGCTTTTCGTCCACGCCCAGTGCCTTGGCCAGCGTGGGCAGGATCAGCGACTGCCACTGGTTGCCGGTGTGGATTTCCCACGTGCCGTCTTTTTCCAGCGCCAGCGCGTTGACCGGCTCGAGCTGGAAGTGCAGCACCGCGGCGGTGGTGTACCGCTGCTCCAGCGCGGAGGCGGCGCTGGCGAAGGCGGCGTCCACGCCATCATCGTCCACCACGGTGGCGCCGGCCTTGGGATCGGCGATGACGCGGTTCGATTCTTCCTCCAGCTCCTTGTCCGAGACGCTGGCGGTGTCGTCGTTCTGCCAGGTCACCTTGACCTTGGCCGCCGCCTGCATCGCGGCCCACGTGGAGTCGGCCAGCACCACCACCCAGCCGGGCACGGTATCGGAAGGGTCGTCGAGCGTGATCGAGCGCAGGTAGCCCTTGACCGACTTCGCCGCGCTGTCGTCCACCGACACGACCTTGGAGCCATTGCGGGTGGGCGGGATCTTCGGTGCGCCGTAGAGCATGCCGTCGACTTCCGCATCGATGCCGTAGACCGCGCTGCCGTTGGTCTTGCCGGGGATGTCGATGGCCTGCGTCGCGGTGCCTACCAGCCTGCGCTCGGACGGCGGCTTGATCGGCATCGCCTTCAGGTCGTCGGCCGAGAACGTGCGCGAGAGCTTGCCGGCCTGCACGATCTTCGCGTAGCTCACCGAGCGGCTGCCGGCATGCACGGCGCTGTCGCGCGCGGTGCAGGCAGCGGGCTTGACGCCGAGGAGGCGGGCGCCTTCCTCGATCAGCGCGGTACGCGCGGCGGCGCCCGCCTGGCTCAGCTGCGGGAAGCTCTGCCACACCGACCAGCTGCCGCCGGTGACCATCGTGCCCCACTTCGGATCGCTGTCGACATGCTTGATGCGCACCTGCGACCAGTCCGCCTCCAGCTCGTCGGCGAGGATGCGCGCCAGCGCGGTGCCCACGTGCTGGCCCATCTCGGCGCGGATCACGTTCACCGTGATGGTGCCGTCCGGCGCGATGTGCACCCACAGGTTCGGGTCGTAGCCGCCGCCGGCGAGCGCGGCATCGGCCGACTGCCCGGGCAGCAGCACCGCGGCGTGGGCGAACGCCATCATCAGGCCGCCGCCGGCCGCGGCGGCGCCGATCAGGAAGCTGCGGCGCGCGGGCGATGCTGGCGCATCGGTGGCGGCGTCGTGGCGAACGAACTTATTCATGGCTGGCTCCCTGGATCTCGGCGGCGGCCTGCTTGATCGCCTCGCGGATGCGCGGATAGGCCATGCAGCGGCACAGGTTGCCGCCCATCACCTGGTTGATGTCCTCGTCGGTGGGCGTGGGGAAATCGCGCAGCAGCGTGGCCGCCTGCATGATCTGCCCGCTCTGGCAGTAGCCGCACTGCGGCGCCTGGGTGGCGATCCACGCCTTCTGCAGCGGGTGCTCGCCGGTGGGCGAGAGCCCCTCGATGGTGGTGACGGTCTGCCCGTAGGCGGCGCGCACCGGGGTGACGCACGAGCGGATCGCGCGGCCGTTCAAGTGCACGGTGCAGGCCCCGCACATGCCGATGCCGCAGCCGAACTTGGTGCCGGTGAGCTTGAGCGAGTCGCGGATCGCCCACAGCAGGGGCATGTCGTCGTCGACGTCCACCGTGACCGCTTGCCCGTTGAGTTGGAATTGGCTCATGGATCGAAGCTCCGCTGAAAGTAGTGGAAAGGAAGTCAGTGCTGGCCGCGGGCGCCGCCGTCGGGCGCGCGCAGTGCGGCGACCCTGGCCGGGAGATCGGTCCACGGCGGCTGATCGGTCTGCGTGCGGCGCAGCCATGCGGCGAGCTGGGCGATCTCCTGATCGTTCAGGGCGTGCGCGTAGGCGGGCATCGCCACTGCCGGCAGGCCTTCGTCAACGCCCACGCCGTGCAGGATCACCTGGATCAGTGTCGACGGATCGGGACTCGTCAGTGCGCTGTTGAGGCCCAGCTCCGGCCGCACCGCGGCCGGCATCGTGCCGCGGTTGTAATGGCAAGAGGCGCAGGCGGCGGCATACAGGTGTGCGCCCGGATCGGCGTCGGCCGCCACTGGCGCACTGGCGCGCTGCATCGCCTGCGCCAGCGCCGCGTCGGTGCCGGCGCCCCCGGCATCGCCGGCCATGCGGTCGGCGAAGTACACCGCGATGGCGTGGATGTCGCGGTCCGGCAGCCGCGCCAGTCCCTGGTGGATCACCTGCGACATCGATCCGGCCGCCACGCCGTGCAGCGCCGTGCCGCCCTGGCGCAGGTAGGTTTCGATCTCCGCCGTGGTCCATGCCAGCGGCGCGGGATTGGCCGCGGTGAGAGCGGGTGCGTACCAGCGATCGACCGCGGCGCCGGTATAGCGCGCATCGCCCATTTTTTCCGCGCCCAGCTTGTTGCGCGGGCTGTGGCAGGCCGAACAGTGCGACAGGCCTTCGGCGAGATACGCGCCGCGGTCCCATTCGGCGCCCTTGCTGCCCTGTGGCGCGAACGCGCGGTCGCGGAAGAACAGCAGCTTCCAGCCGGCCTGCAGCGCACGCACGTTGAGCGGGAACGGGATGTCCGGCGCCGGCGTGGCGGCTTTCACCGGCACGCGTGTCATCAGGTAGGCGTATAGCGCGTGCAGGTCTTCGTCGGAAACCAGGTTGAAGTGCTGGTAGGGAAACGCCGGGAACAGGTGCGAGCCGTCGCGCGCCACGCCCTTGCGCATGGCGCGCACGAATGCCGCTTCCGACCAGCGACCGATGCCGGTGTCCGGCTCCGGCGTGATGTTGCTGGAGTAGAGCGTGCCGAACGGCGTGACCATGGCATAACCGCCCGCGTACGGCTGGTTGGCACGGGCGGTGTGGCAGCTGGCGCAGTAGCCAGCCCCCGCAAGCACCTCGCCGCGCGAGATCAGGTCGGTGGCAAAGCTGTTCGCCTGCGGTGGCGCGATGGGATCGATCGCGCTGCGCCAGGCGAGCGCGAACAGCCCCGCCACGGCGAGAACGACGAGTGCGATGAGCCCGAGCAGAAGACGTTTGATCATGGCGATGCCTGCCGTTCCGTGAGAGAGGCGTTGCACGTACTGCAGCGATGGAAGATCGGCCGGCGGTCCATGTGCCCGGTGCGCCGTATCAAGCGGACGCGAGCGGCGCGATGTCGAGCACTCTACGCCGATCGTGTCGCCGCTTGGCGCCAGCCGGCTTGGACTTTAGTCGGCCCGCGACCCACGCCGCGCCCGGCAGCGCTCGCGGCAACGCGGGGAACCCCCTGCGACATCGCGTGTCTGAGTCGGTCGCGATGCTTGCCGGGCGCGCTGGCTTCGCCAGGAGTCCGGCGAGTGGCCCATGCCGTGCCGAAGGGATTGATCATCGACCGCGCCCCGCTCGAACCCCATCGCTGGAGTCCCCCGCGCGGCGGCCTCGCGCCGCTGGATGCGTCCACGCGCGAGTTGCTGCGCGCGCTGCGCCGGCGCGAGACTGCGCCACTGGCGCGGCGGCCGCGCCTGCTGGCGTGGCTGCTGGTGGCCGCGCTGCATGCGCTGTTCGCGCTGGTGCTGTGGCACGAAACGCAGCCCGGTCCGCCGCGCGTGTTCACTGTCGATACCGCCGCGGCGACCGCGCCGGTGCTGCAGGTGCGCTTCATCCCACGCCGCCCGGCCGCCACTGCGGTCGCCCCGGCACCACCCGCCGTGCCGCCGCCGCGACCGGTGCGTGAGCCGGCCCGTGCGGACGCGATGCGCGCGGAAGTCGCCGTGCCGGCGCCGGCCACCTCCGCCAGCGTGGCGCTTGCTCCGCAGCTGTTCGATCGCAATGGCATGGCGCAACTTCCGCCCGCCAGCGCGAGCACGACAACGACCGCCGCGCCCGGCTACGTGCAGCGCAAGCCCACCGGCGACATGCAGGTGATGGCGCATCGCTCGCCGCTGCCGTACAAGGCGACGCGCTTCGAGCAGTACTTTCCGCCGCCGGGGGAGAACGCCGCGCAGGCAGGCTTGCGCAAGGTGGCCCGGCCGCTGTTCAAGCAGCACGCGGTGAACCTGCCGCACGGCGTGCATCTGAAGTGCAGCCTGCTGGGCGGGTGTTCGGATCCGCCCGCGCCGCCGCCGCCCAACGATGGCGACGAGCGCCTGAGCATGGCGCCCGCGGCGCCGCTGGCGAAGGACCCGCATCCGCCCGCACCGCCGTCGCTGCAGCGCTGCATCGCCGCGTGGCGCAGCGAGGGGCCGCTGCCGTATGGCTGCCCGACCGACACGCCGGCCCGTGCCGTGGAGGAGGAGGTGCGCCAATGCATCGCCACCTGGCGGGCCGGCAAGCGGCTGCCCACGTGGTGTCCGGCCGACACCGCACGCCGGGCGCGGGAAGGTGGCGCACCGGCCGCGGCGAAGTCCGCCGCCGCTCCGGCGGTGGACCCGGCGCGCTGATCCGCACAGCGGGCGTGTCGCCCGTCCCGTCGCGGCGGCGCGCCGGTGTGGCTCGGCGGTCGGGCCCGCCGCGACGGCGCACGCCGTTACACTGGCCCGATGCCGCTGCCGCCTCCGGACCCGTCGGTCCGCCGCCCCGTCGTGATGCTCGAGTCGCCCCGCGAGGCGGCTGAACGCGCGCGGGTCTATCGGCGCCGTACCAGGCAGAAGCCGCGCGATCGCGGCCTTCGGGTGGTGGCGCTGATCGGCAGTCTGCTGCTGCACCTGATCGTGCTGCTGGGCGCGGTGCTTGGACCGGCCTATGTGCCGCCCCTGCCGCCGGATCGCCCCGGCGATGCGCTGCTGGTGCGCCTGATCGAGAAGAAGAAAGAAGAGCCGCCGCCCCCGCCGCCGGTGCGCGGCACGCCGCCCAAGCGGCGCGGGCCGGTGCACCGCGGCAGCGCTCCGCACGTAGCGGTGCGCGCCACGGCACCCGCCGCGGTGGCCGAACCCGCGCTGCCGGCGGTGCCGTCCGCCGAGCCGCTGCCGGTGCCAACGCTGCAGCCGCCGGTCATCGACATCGCCAGCCACACCCGCGTGCCCGTGCCGCAGCCGGTGGCGGCCGCCCCGCCACCGCCGCTGAGCCTGCCTGCGCCCCCGCCTGCACCGGAGCTCGCGCCGGTGCCGATGGCTGCCAATCCGCCCGAGATCACGCTGGACACGCCAGCCGTGGCCAAGCCCGTACCGCCGGCATTCCAGCCCGAGCCGCCGCGCAAGCCGCAGCGGGAGGGCACGCGTCCGATCCCGCCGTCGGCCTCGCTGGCGATGCCGGCATTACCGCCGCAGGCTCTGCCTGCCGTGGCGCCGCCGAGCGTGGTTCTGGACCCGCCCGTGCTGCCCGGGCCGGCACCCGCCAGCGTGGTGCTGGCGCGTCCGCAGGTGACCGCGCCCGCGGCGCCGCCAGTGCCCGAGCTGCAGCCGGTGCCGCTGCCGGCGCAGCCGGCGCCGCAGGTGATCCTGGCGCCGCAGATCACCGCGCCGACGCCGGTGGTTGCCGCACAGCGACCGCAGGTGCAGGTGCCGGCGGTGCCGCTGGCGGCGCCGGAGCCCGCGCTGGAAGCGGTGCCGCTGGCCCCGCTGGCGCCCAGCCTGATCGAGCGGCCGCAGGCACCGGCGCCGGAGGCGCCACGGCTGGACACGCCCGCGCCGCCGCGGCCGACACTCACGGTGGCACGCCCGCAGGCGATGCCCGAGCCGGTCGCCGCTCCGCCCACGCCCGCGCCGCCGTCCGCCGTGGCCGACGCAGCGGACGCTCCGGCCAGGCCGGCGCCCGCGAACACCTCGCAGCGTTCGCCCGACATCGAGCGCGCCACCGCTGAGGCAAGCCAGGCGGACGCCCGCGCCGCCGAGCAGAGTACGGCCGCGCAGCGCGCAGCCGATCAGGGCACGGACAAGCCGGGCGCGACCGAGCAAGGCGCCGCCGCGGACGCTGCCGCGACCGACGCCAGCAGCGCCCCGGATGCCACCGACCAGGGCAGCGACACGGCCACGCCGGGTTCGCCGCGCGGCGTCGAGGCGGCCACGCCGGTGGTCGGCGCCGATGGCAGCATCGCGTTGCCGGCGCCGGGACGCGCCGCGGGCACCGAGCCTGCCGGCAGCGACGCCGGCAACGCCGCGGCCGGTGCCGCCAGCGGGCGGCCGGGGGACTACATCCAGCTCAAGCCGCACGGCGACGTGCAGATCATGGAACACCGCGCACCCCGTATCGGCTACAAGCCCACCCGGTTCGAGCAGGACTGGGCACCGGAGGGCGAGAGCGCGCTGGACACCGCGCTGCGCCACGCGGTGGAAAAAACCACCGTCAAGCACACCTTCCACCTGCCCCGGGGCGTGCGGATCGAATGCGCGGCGATGCCGCTGTTCCCGATGGCCCTGCTCGGCTGCCACAACCCCGATCCGCCGCCCAAGCCGCTGGCGCCGGAGATCTACCAGCGGCTCAACCTGCCCGCCGCACCGCTGGCGCCGCCGCCCCCCGCTGCGGCCAGTGCGCCGGCGCCGGCCGCGCCGATCGTGCTGGACAACACCGTGCAATGCGCCAATGCGCGCGTCGCCGGCGGGCCGCTGCCGCCGGGCTGCGCCGACGTCGCCGGGGCGCCGCCGACCCCGGCGGTCGCACCGGCGCGGTCGTCCAGTTCGTGGGTGCCCGCAAGCGACCAGTTCTAGCGGCGCGCTGCGCATTGCCGCGACGTCCGTGCGCCGCTGACGATCGCGCCTTCGCGGCGCTGCCTTGGTCGCACGTACTGTCTGGACGGCGGCGAAAGGAGGCCGATGCCGCTCCCGCGCACCGCCGGGGCAGGCGCCGGGGCACGTTCGCGTTGGGAGGAAACTGCCGTCGCCGCAGCCAGCAGCGGCGCGCAGCGCGACGCAACGCGCCCTTAGGCCGGTGCGTGCAGCGGGAGCTCGCGCAGCGCGCGTTCGAGCGCAAACACGTGCGGGTCATCGGCGCCAAGCTCGCGCAGGGCATGCGCCAGCTGCAGCAGGTAATCGCGGTTGGGGCCACTCGGGCCCCGTGCAGCGGCGATCTGCCGTGCGATCGCCTGGTCGCTGGCCGGCCCGAGGAATGCCGCGTTGTCGGCGGTGGCGATGTAGACCACGCCCTCCACCTCGCGCCCGTCGTCCAGCGTGAGCGTGGTGGCGAGACGCAGGTAGCCATTCTTTTCGCGATGGTCCAGCGGCGCGAAGGTGGCCGGCGTGATCCGGTAGGCCATGCCCGCGCACAGCGCGTGTTCGCGCGGCACCAGCGTGGCCACGCGCCCGGGCGCATCGGGCGTGCCGCGGTGGTCGTGCGAGCCCTGCCAGAAACGGCGCTCCCAGCCGCGCAACTGCGCCGGGCGGCGCTCCAGGAAGGGGAAGTCGGTCTTGTAGATCAGCGAGCCGTAGCCGAACAGCCACACGGCCTCGTGGCCGTCGAACCGGGTCATGCGCTGGTTGATCGCGGTGGTGTCGAGCATCGTGCTCAGCGCTCGTCCGCGGGCGGCTCGATCGCCGCCAGCAGGGCGTGCAGCTGTTCGCGCAACGATTCGATCGCCTCCGGCGGCAGCCCCAGCTGGCCACGCATGCCGGCGGGAATCTCCGCGGCTCGCCGCTTCAGCGCGCGCCCCTGCGGCGACAGCGCGATGCGCACGCAGCGCTCGTCGGCCGGGTCGCGCGTGCGGGTAAGCAGGCCGTTGGCCTCCATCCGCTTGAGCAGCGGAGTGAGCGTGCCGGAATCGAGCATCAGCGCATGGCCGATCTCGCCCACGGTGCACGGCGCGTGTTCCCACAGCACCAGCAGCACCAGGTATTGCGGGTAGGTGAGGCCCAGTGCATCGAGCGCGGGGCGCGCCAGCCGGGTCACCCGGTTGCTGGCCGCGTACAACGCGAAGCAGAGCTGGCGCTTCAGGCACAGCGGCGAGGCGTCATCGGCGGGCGGGGCAGGGACCGCAGGCGTGGAATGGGGGCGGGTCATGGCGCGAGGGTGCAGCACGCGCGCGGCGCGGACAAGCCATCAAGTGGCCGGCCCGCGCCGCGCCGTGGCTCAGGCCATTGCCGGATAGTCGGTGTAGCCCTTGGCGCCGCCACCGTACAGCGTGTCGCCGTCCAGCGCGTTCAGCGGCGCATCCTCGCGCAGCCGGTGCGGCAGGTCGGGGTTGCTGATGAACGGACGGCCAAACGCCACCAGGTCGGCCTTGCCGCCGGCCACGGCCTCGATCGCCATGGCGCGGTCGTAGCCGTTGTTGACGATCCACGCGCCCTTGAACGGCTTGCGCATCGCCGCGTAGTCGAACGGCTGCGGCGAGCGGTCGCCGCCGGTCTCGCCCTCGATCACGTGGATGTAGGCCAGCTCGAGCGTGGCCAGGCGAGCCACCGCACGGTTGAACAGCGCCTGCGGATCGCTGTCGGCGACGTCGCCGAACGAGGTCAGCGGCGACAGCCGCACGCCGGTGCGACCCGCGCCGACTTCCCCGGCCACCGCCTCGCAGATCTCGAACAGCAGCCGCGTGCGGTTCTCGATGCTGCCGCCGTAGGCGTCGGTGCGCCGGTTGGACTTGTCGCGCAGGAACTGGTCGATCAGATAGCCATTGGCGGCGTGCACCTCGACGCCGTCGAAGCCCGCCTCGATGGCGTGGCGCGCGGCCTGGCGAAAGCTGTCCACCAGTGCGGGGATTTCGTCCAGCTCCAGCGCGCGGGGCGCGGAGACATCGGCGAAGCCGTCGGCGGTGAACACCTTCGCATCGGCACGGATCGCCGAGGGCGCCACCGGCGCCTTGCCGCCCGGTTGCAGCGAGGTGTGCGAGATGCGGCCCACGTGCCACAGCTGCAGCACGATCCGGCCGCCGGCGGCGTGCACGGCATCGGTCACTTCCTTCCAGTGCTTCACCTGTTCGGACGAATGAATGCCGGGCGTGGCGATGTAGCCCTGGCCCTCCGGCACCACCTGGGTGGCCTCGGCGATGATCAGCCCCGCGCTGGCGCGCTGGCTGTAGTAGGTGGCCTGCAGGTCGCCCACGGTATTGCCCTCGCCCGCGCGATTGCGGGTGAGCGGGGCCATCACGATGCGGTTGGGCAGC
Organism: Dyella sp.; assembly: GCF_035685805.1. Lineage (GTDB taxonomy): Bacteria > Pseudomonadota > Gammaproteobacteria > Xanthomonadales > Rhodanobacteraceae > Dyella_A. The sequence continues at coordinate 17,247 of NZ_DASSAB010000063.1, read as the reverse complement.
TTCAGCTCGCCCACGGTGATCGGCTGGAACAGGACGTCGACGGATGCGGCGTGATCGCTCATGGATACTCCTTGCAATGAACAGGCGGAAACGGTTGCAGACCGGTCCGAGGTGGGACCGGCCGAATGCATTTCAAGCAATTATGTTGCACACAATGCATGTGCCGGGGCCGTGACGGCGGCATCACGCCGCGGTGTGTCGGCCGGGATCAGTACGCGCTCGGCTCCAGCCGCGTGCGGTTCCACCACGACGAGAAGCTGTGGCAGAGGCGCTCGACCGGGGCGAACAGCTGCGGGGCCGGACGCAGCTGCACATCGTCGCGAAGCTCGCGCAGTTCGCGCGCCAGATGAGGCTCGTCCACCCCGTGCACGCTGCTTGCGGTGGCCAGCGCCGCGCGCAGCGCCGGCGTCCCGGCGAACCAGCGCAAGGGCGCGAGCGCCTGCTGCTGCCCGGCAACGAAGGCCCAGCGCGCCTCCGACCAGGGCCACAACGCATGCCACGACGCCACGCCGATCGCCACTGGCAGCGTGCCTGGCGGCAGGTCCGCCAGTGGCGCACGCAGGCACCACGGATGGACCAGCCACACCGGTCGCCCCGCCACGGCTGCGGGGTCCGGGGCGCCGAAGCCGTATGCGGCCGGCGGCGAGGCCAGCAGCGGCGGCTCGTCCAGCGCGGGGCGGGTCAGGCTGCGCCCGGCCGCCACCACCACATCCGCGCTGCGCGCCACCCGGTCCAGCGCCTCGTAGCTGCGGTCGATGGCGGTACCGGGGCTGTGCCATTCGCGCGGGGCGAATCGCGCCACGTTGTCGGCATTGAACAGGTAGGGCTTGTGGCTGCCGGTGCCGGCCACCCACTGCCAGCTCAGATGGTTGCTGGCGAGGTCGCCGTCGAGCAGGTGCGCGTAGAACCAGTCCGCCGCCACCCGCCAGTGCACCTTGCGCAGGTGCACCACGTAGCTGGCCAGCCACATGCGCGCGTGGTTGTGCACGTAGCCGGTGGCGTACAGCGCGGCCACGGTGCGGTCGATCACCGGCAACCCGGTGCGCCCTTCGCGGATGTCCGCCGGCAGCTCGCGGGCGTACGCGCGCTCCGGCAGCGGGCCTGCGTGCAGCGAGCGGAAGATGGCGTCGCCGCGCCACTGCCACGCATGCCGGAAAAACTCGCGCCAGCCGAACTCCTGCACCAGCTTGTGCGACGGGTCGAGCCGGTAGCGCGCCACCAGGTCGGCATGCACGTGGGGCAAGGTCAGCACGCCGTGCGTGAGATAGGGCGACAGCCCGGTCACCGCGCCATCGAGCGCGTTGCGGCTGCGCGCGTAGTCGCCGGGCCGCACCGCTTCCAGGCGCGCCAGCGCGGCCTCGCGTCCAGCCGGAAAGGTGGGCTCGACCAGCGACCCGGTGTCCAGCAGGCGGTCGGCAAGGGATGTCGTGCTCATGGCGCGTGCGTCGCCGCGCGGGGCCGGGGAGGTCGCGCGAACGCCACCCGGAAGCCAGGGAAGCGTGCGACGTCCGCTGCGGCGCGGGCTTCGCGCAGCACGGCGCCGTCAGCGGGGTTCAGGTCATGCGCTGGTGGGGTGAGAGCGGGCTGGGGCATGGCCCCAACATACGGACGGGCGCCGACTACGGATGCGCCGCCGGCGGCGGCGTGCCGGCAGCCTGGCGCCGCGCCGGAGCACGGGCTACAGCAGGCGCAGCAGTTCCTTCATCAGCGGCAACCGGCGTACCCGCACCGCGGTGGCGCGGAACACCGCATTGGCCAGCGCCGGAGCCGCGGTGGGCATGGCCAGGAAGCTGGCGCCGGTCGGTGGCCGATCGTTGTCGGCCACCACGACTACCTCCACCGCGTCCGGCAGTTGCGCCATCGTGGCGAGCGGGTAGGCCTTCCAGTCGTGCTGCTGCACCTGGCCGTCCTTCACCGTGATGGCCAGATGCAGTGCCTGCGACAGCGCGGCGAGGGTGGCGCCGGCGAGCTGGTCCTGCAGCCCCAGCGGGTTGATCACGCGGCCGACGTCGGCCACGCACACCACCCGCTCGATGGTCAGCTGCTCGCCCTGCATCGACACCTCCACTGCGTGCGCCACGTAGGCGCCGCCGATGTGCCAGCCGGCGATGCCCAGGCCGTTGACGGTGCGCAGCCAGTTGTCCCACTGGATCCGCTCAGCGGCGAGCTTCAGCACGTTGGCGAGCCGCCAGGTGTCCAGCGCTCCGCCGCCGGGCAGCGGCAGCTGGCGCGGCTCGCCGATGATGCGCAGGCGCGTGTCGAGCGGGTTCTCGCGCATCACGTGGGCGATCTCGTCGACAAAGCTCTCGGCGGCGAACGCGTTGGCCACGTCGGGCATGCCGCGCATCGGCCCGCGCGGGATCGTCGACGGCACGGCATACCAGTCGCTGCGGAAATTCGGCACCAGGCCGGCCGGCAGCTGGGCCGGATCGGCCTCGGACATCCACGATCGCGCGGGCACCGCCCGCCCGGCCAGCGCCGAGGCGCTTGCCATGCGCTGCGTCCAGGCCAGCAGCTGGCGCTTGCGGTCGATGATCGCCTGCATCGCGTGGACGCAGCCGGAGCGATAGAAATCGTGGGTGAGGTCTTCTTCGCGCGGCCACATCAGGCGCACCGGCTTGTCGAGCATCTTGGCCAGCATCACCGCCTCGGCGACGAAGTCGTGGTCGAGCCGGCGGCCGTAGCCACCGCCGACGCGCGGCACGTGGATGGTGATCTGCGCGGGGGCTAGTCCGGTCAGTCGCTGCACCACGCGCCAGGCGTCGTGCGGGGCCTGGGTCGGCACCACCAGTTCGGCGCGGTCCTTCTCCAGCCGCACCGTGCAGTTCGTCGGCTCGGGCGTGGCATGGGCCAGCCAGGGCTGCACGTAGGTTGCCTCGATGCGCCGCGCGGCCTTCTTGCGTGCCGCCTCGACGTCGCCGTCGTCGCGCACGCGCGCGCTCGGCGCCGCGTCCGAGTCGACCAGCGCCAGCGCCTGCTGTTCCAGCGCGGCGGTGCTGTCGACCGCGTGCGCGGGCGGCTTCCACTTCAGCTCCAGCGCGGCGCGGCCCTGCAGCGCCGCCCACACGCTTTCGGCTACCACCACCACGGACGGTGCCATTGGCGTGGTGCCCGCGGGCTGCCCGGGTTCCGGTGCCAGTTGCAGCACCTTGACCACGCCCTTGATCGCCAGCGCCTTGCTGGTGTCGATGCGCTCGAGGCTGCCGTCGGGCCAGGGGCAATGCGTGGGCACGGCCACCAGCGCGTCGTCGCTGATGGCGTCCAGCGCGAAGCGGGTCCGGCCGGTGACCATGTCGCGCGCGTCGACGTCGCCCGCGGGCTGGCCGATCAGCGTGTAGCGGTCGGGCGTCTTGAGCGGGACGGGCCCGCGCGGCGGATCGATCTTCGCGGCCGCCGCGGCCAGCTGGCCGTAGTCGAGTCGGCGTCCATCGCGCGCCACCACGTGGCCGGCATCGCAACGCAGTTCGCCGGCCGGCAACCCGAGCTGGCGCGCACCGGCCTGCAGCAGCAGCCAGCGGGCGAGTGCGCCGGCCTGGCGCAAGTCGCCCCACGCGGCCGGGATCGAGGTGCCGGTACCCCCCAGCTGATGGGCATAGACGAAGTCCGGCTCGCCCTTGGCCGCTTCCGCCGGAGCATCCAGCAGCAGCACTTTGACCCGGCTCCAGTCCGCATCCAGTTCGTCGGCGATGATGCGCGGCAATGCGGTCGCCACGCCGGTGCCGGTGTCCGGATCGCGCGCGCCAATCAGCACGCTGCCGTCGGCATCGATGCGCACGTAGGCGCCCAGCCCGTACAGCGTGTCGCCCAGCCACCCGGCCGGCACCGGTGCATCGGCAGCATCCAGCCGCGGAATGCCCACCACCAGCGCGCCGGCCGCACCGGCCAGCACCTGCAGAAAACGTCGGCGCGAGAGCGCCATCGGGCCGCTCATGCCTTTGCTCCGGTTTGCTCGCCGACGCGCTTGATGGCGCGGCGCACCCGCGTCTGGCAGCCGCACAGGCAGAGGTTGGGCAGGGTGTCGATGTCGCCATCGTCCGGACGCGGATGCCGACGCAGCAGGTCGACGCCGGCGATCAACCAGCCGGGGATGCAATAACCGCAGCCGATCGCGTCCTCGTCGATGAATGCCTGCTGCAGCGGGTGCAGCGTGCCGTCCGGCGCAGCCAAACCCTCGACCGTGGTGACGCGCTTGCCGGCCAGCTGGGCCATCGGCTGCGTGATGGCGGAGACCATCTTGCCGTCCACCAGCACCAGATCGGCTCCGCCGATGCCGTGTGCATCGGCGTACTTGGTGCCGGTGAGCTGCAGCACGTCGCGCAGATACCACAGCAGCGGCATCCCGGGATCGCCGGTGTGGCGGAAGGACTCGCCATTGATCTGCAGCGCAATGCCGGCGCGGGCTTTTTCCGGAACGATCGCGTCAGCCGTCTCGTTCGCCAGATCGGGGTCCCGCACCTGCGCCATCAAGGGAATCTCCTTCAGTGATTCCCTTATTGTGGCATTGGCGCCCGCGCGCGGCAGCCCCGGCCCGGACGGAGCCGTTCATGCCGGCCGGCGCGGGGCGGCGCCATCGCTCAGAACTCCTGCCACTGCCCCGCGTCGGCCGCCGCATGAGCGAGCTGCACGCCGCGCGCTGCGCGCGGAGGCGGGGCTGGCCGCGACGACATGTCCGCGCTCGGTGCGGACGATGGTTCGTCGGCCGGCACCTGTGCGGCTCCGGCGCCGGCAGCGGACGCCACCTTGAAGAACGCCACCTCGCGGACCAGCAGGCTGGCCTGCTCCTGCATGGCGCGGCTGGCCGCGGCGGCCTGTTCCACCAGCGCCGCGTTCTGCTGCGTGTCCTCGTCCATCGAAGTGATCGCGTTGCCCACCTGGTTGATGCCCGCGGCCTGCTCGTGACTGGCTGCAGCGATCTCGGCCACGATGTCGGTGACGCGGTTGACGCTGCCGGCGATCTCCGACAGCGTGCGGCCGGACCGCTGCACCAGCTCGCTGCCCGCTTTCACCTTTTCCACGCTGTCGTTGATCAGCGCCTTGATCTCCTTCGCGGCGCCGGCCGAGCGCTGCGCCAGGTTGCGCACCTCGGTGGCGACGACGGCGAAGCCGCGGCCCTGCTCGCCGGCGCGAGCCGCTTCCACCGCAGCGTTGAGCGCCAGCAGGTTGGTCTGGAAGGCGATCTCGTCGATCAGCCCGACGATGTCGGCGATCTGCCGGCTGGAACCTTCGATGGCGGTCATCGCAGCGCTGGTCTGCACCATCACCTGGCCACCCTGTTCGGCCTGCTGCCGGGCATTGCGGGCCAGCTGGTCGGCCTGCTGGGCGTTTTCGGCGTTCTGGCGTACCGTGGCCGTCATCTCCTCCATCGAGGAGGAGGTTTCTTCCAGGCTGGCGGCCTGGTTCTGGGTCCGGCGCGAGAGATCGTCGTTGCCGTGTGCGATCTGTGCCGAGGCTTCACCGACTTCCTGCGACACGCTGCGAATCGAACCGACGATGTCCGACAGTCGCGCTGACATCGCCTGCAGCTTGCCGAGCACCGATGCGTGGTGGGCGGCGGCATGGTCGTCATGCTGCAGGTCGCCATCGGCGATGCGCTCCACCATGGCGCGCAGATACTCCGGCTCCGCGCCCAGGTCACGCGCGATCGCGCGCAGCACGAACCACGCGCCGAGGACCAGCACCAGCACGATCGCCACCGCCGTCACCGTGTTGGAGAGCACCACGTGGCGCACACCCTCGCGCGATTCGGCAAGCCGCTGCTGCACGCGAGCGGTACCCGCAGCGAGCTCCTTCGCCAGCGCGCCCTCGAGCGTCTTCTGTGCATCCTGCATCGCGGCCACCTTGTCACCCGGGTTGCCGTTTGGATCGAGCATCACCTCGGCTGCCTGGGTGGCCGCGGTGACGTAGGTGTCGTAGGACCCGCCCAGCGCAGCGGCTACCTTGGCGTGGTCACCGAACTTCGCCAGCTGGTCGCGCTGGGCATGCAGCCGGTCGGCGATGTCCTTGACGTCGTCGAGCTTGCTCTTGTCGCCTTCGGCGACCGCGCTCTGCACGGTCTGCGTGGTGCGCTCGAACAGGGTGTCGAATTGCTTGAGTCCCTCGAGGTAGGGATAGTCCACCGCGCCGAGCGAGGTGACGGCGCTGGATGCGCGCGTGGCCAGCGTGGCGCTTGCCAGCCAGCCGACCAGGAACAGCGCCAGCGTGGTCGCCGGCAGCAGCAGAATGCGGGTTTTGAACTTCATCGGGTACTCCGGGGGGCGTACGGCCGCAGCCGGCGCGTGGCCGGCTGCGGTTCGGTCTTACGGCAGCTTCAGGACGGCCTTCACCGACGCATCGACCGCGCCGCTGTCGACGTAGCCGACGGCGTGGGGATCGCTCGCCACGGCCTTGATCACGGCCGCGTCATTGGCCGCCTCGTGCGGCGGCAGCACGCGACCACTGAACACCAGGCGCGACCACACCGCCTTGACCTGGCTGGCGGACTTGCCCGCCACGGCCTGGTAGAAACGCTCGCGCGCCGGGTTGCTGTCCGGCAGGTCGTACAGCTTGGCGCTGCCGCCGCCGGGCAGGGCGGTGGTCTTGCCCAGATACAACGCGGCGGCGTCTTCCTTGCTCAGGCTGGTGGTCTCGCTGTTCGCACTCACCACCATCACGACGCCGGCCAGGGACGGTGCGCTGGCCATGGCCAGCACCGCTGCAATGAGGCAGGTAGGGATGCTCTTCATGGGACAGCTCCTCAAAACACGAAGTCGACGACGGCGGAATAGACGTTCACCGCGTGTCCGTCGAAGCCCGGCTGCACCTTGGCAAACGTGCCGCCCTGGTCCGACGGGCGGACGTGGTCGACCTGCGCCTTGATCGCGACACTGCTCGCCACGTCCCAGCGCACGCCCAGCGAGGTGCTGTGCTGACTGTTGCCGGTGATCAGTCCGTTGACGCCGTTGGCCAGCGGGATCAGCGGGCCGAACGCCGGCACGGCCGGGTAGTCGTTGCTGTCGTCGCGCTTGGTGTAGCCGGCGTAAGTGACGTACGGCATGACCTTGCCGAAGCGATAGCCGAACGTGCCGTACCAGCCATTGGCGTGGCCCAGCAGGCTGTCCGAGCGCAGCTTGGCGTACTCGCCGGTAATCAGCAGGTTGTCGGCGTCGTAGGTGCCGCCCAGGCTGATGAAGGTGGTGCGGGTGTTGTCCGCATCCAGCCGATCGGCCACCGGGCCGAAACCGGTCAGGTACAGGCCGTTGTAGAGCGCGGTGGTGCTGCTGGAGTCGAAGGTCACCTTGCCGGTACTCAGGCCGCCGCGCACGCGCAGGTTGCCGATCTCGTAGGTGATGTAGCTGCCTACCAGCTGGTTGACCTTGAGGCGACCGGCACGGTCGCTGGTCTCCGGATACGCCGTGGAGGCGTGACCGACAAGGCCCTTGATGGTCAGGTAGCCGCCGGCCAGGTCGTGGGTCCAACTGGCATCGGCGCCTTCGAAATAATCCAGCGACGCGAGGCTGTAGACCTCCAGCGGTGCGCGCACCCACGGGTTGGCGTAGCCGACATAGCGGTAGTCGGAGACTTGATAGGCCGGCCAGCCCAGGCGACCCAGGCGCAGCGACAGGCTGTCGGTCGCCTTGAAGCGCAGGAACGCCCACTCGAGCTGCGGCGAGAACCGGCCGTGGGTATCCTGCTGTGCGATGGCCTGCACGGTGGCGCTCACGGTGGAGTTGAAGGTCACGTCGAGCTGGCCGCCCACGCGCGAGTCGACCAGCGCGGAGCCGTGCTTGCGCGCGCCCTTGAGCTGGCCGGGATTGACCAGGGAGACATCGTTGGTATTGGTAGCGACATATCCGGCGGTGCCGAAGCCGGAGAAGCGGTAGGACGTTTCATCGTCGCCGGCGTGTGCGGTGCAGGCAGCCGAAAGCGCCAGCGCCAGAACGGCGGCGCGGTAAGGGAATCGGAACATCGGAGAACAACCTCGGGGGAAAGGCGGAAAAGTCCGCTCGGTCCCGCTATCGGCGCCAGCACGCCCGACTTGAGGCTAAGTCGCGGTTTTGTGGTGATTTGTTCAGTTTTGTGACAGCGGGTGGCGCCAGCGCCAGACGGCATATACCGGCGCCCCCGCCAGCATGATCAGCACGCCGATCCCGGCGTTCACCGGATTGCTGCGCATGGTCTCGATCACCACCCAGGCGATCACGCCGATGAACACGATCGGCAGCAGCGGATAGCCCGGCACGCGGAAGCTGGCGCTGCCGGTGTCGTGGCGGCGATACCAGAACAGCGTGGCCGCGCCGATTGCGCACGCCAGCCAGTCGGCGAAGGTGGCGTAGTCCAGCAGCTGCCCGTAGCTGCCGGTGAGTACCAGCACGATCGACCAGCCCGCCAGCAGCACCAGTGCCAGGTTCGGCGTGCGGTGCACCGGGTGCAGCCGTGCCACCGAGCGGAAGAACAGCCCGTCCTCGCCCATCACCTGCAGCACGCGTGCGCCGGCGACCAGCGTGATGTTGCAGAAGCCCAGCGTGGAGATGGCGATGCCCAGTGCGATCACCTTCGCGCCGACGGTGCCGAACACTCGCTGCATGACCTCGGCGGCCGGCGCCGTGCTGGCCGCCAGGCCGTCGTGTCCCAGCGCCGCGAGGTAGGCCACGTTCACCAGCGCATAGGCCACGATCACCACCAGCATGCCCAGGAACAGCGCCCGGGGCAGCGTGCGTTGCGGCTGGTGGACTTCGCCGGCGAGGTTGTTGAGGTAGGTGAAGCCGGAATAGGCGAACAGCACCGGCAGCGCTGCGCCCATGAAGCCGGCACCGGCGCGGGCGTGATCGCCGGCAAGCACCGCGTGCCCGCCGCCGCCCACGCCCGCCAGGTACAGGCCGCAGCCGACCAGCGCGGCGACGGCCAGCAGCTTGAGCAGCGCAAAGGCGTTCTGGATCCGCGCGCCGAGGCGGATGCCGAACAGGTTGATCCCGGCCACGAACACCAGCGCACCCGCCGCCAGCGGCGTGGCCGCGCGGGCCGGCAGGCCGAACAGCGCCGACGCGTAGCTGGCGAAGATGGTGGCCACCGCCGCGGTGGAGCCGGAGTAGATCACCAGCAGCATGGTCCAGCCGAACAGGAACCCGGCCAGCGGGCCGAACGCCTCGCGCAGGTAGACGTAGATGCCGCCGGCGCGGGGCCGTCGCGCGCCCAGTTCGGCGTAGCAGAGCGCGCCGATCAGCGTGAGCACGCCGGCGCCCACCCACATCGCCAGCAGCGCCAGCCCCGACCCGGTGCGCTGTGCCGCGATGCCCGGGTTGAGGAAGATGCCGCCGCCGATGATGCCGCCGATGACGACCATCGCGGCGTCGCCGATGCGCATGCTGCGCAGGTAACCGTTCGGAGAAGGGGGCATGCGCGATGGTTCCTGAGCGTCGAGGCGGCAATGCGGGAGCCGCATCATGTCGGTCCGTGCCATGCGCGGCAAGCACCGACGCGAGCTGTAGGGGGTTGCCGATACGAACCGCTCGATCGCTTGCCCATACTGCGGCGCGCCCGTCGTTACGGGTGGGACATCCGCCAGTCACAGGGAACCATTCCATGAGCAAGCGTTTCACCATCGCCGCGGCGGCGTTGGCTTTGTCCTGCGCCTCCACGGCATCGATCGCCGCCAGCCCGGGCCAGGTCTTCATCAATGGGTCGGTCGGGCAGTCGACTTACCACGACGACTTCCTCAACTCGAGCAACACTGACACCGCCGTGGCCGGCCGCGTCGGCTATGCGTGGAATGTCGACCAGCTGAGCTACGGGGTGGAGGTCGGTTACGCGGATCTGGGACAGGGCAGGGGCGACTACGGCACCTATCGGCTGTCCAGCGGCGTGCGCGGCCCGCTGGCAGGCGCCAACCTGACCTACCGCTTCCCCAGCCGGATGTTCGTCCACTTCCGGCTCGGCTGGATGCACGACAACTTCCACGGCCAGCTCAATGGTTATCGCGAGAACTTCTCGGGCAACGGCGGCTACGTCGGCGTGGGTGTGGGCTACGACGTCAATGAGCATGTAGGCATCGGCGTGGCATACGACCATTACGCCGTGCGTGGTCAGGGCTATCGCGACAGCGTCGGCATGCTTTCCGGGTTGGTTCAATTCCGCTTCTGAAGGTCCCGCCCCCGTGCGACATAACAACGGCCGCCAGGGGCGGCCGTTGTCTTTTCCGTACGCCGGGGAACTACCAGCGGAAGCGCAGGAACGCGTCCAGGTTGGCCACGTCAAGCGTGCCGATGCCGGCGCCCGGGGTGTAGTGCGGTGCGCCGTGGTAGTACCAATTGTCGCCCGCGTTGACGCTGTTGAACGGCGAGTAGCGGCCGTAGCCGAAGATGTTCTGCAGGAAATAGATCTGCGGGTTCCACAGGCCCACGCGGTGCCCCGAGCTCTGCCGCAGCAGCGCGGTGATGCCGTTGAGCTGGGGTGCCACGAAGCTGGTGCCGCCTGAGCCGCTGACCACGCCGCCGTCGGTGGTGGCCACCACCAGGTAGCCGGTCTCCGGATCGGCGTTGAGCGAAATGTCCGGCACGTTGCGGCCGTGGAAGTGGTTGGGCAGGGTGAGGTAGGTCACCGGGCCGTCGGTGGGATCGTTGTAGACCAGCGCCTGGTTTTTCTCGGTGGCACGGATGCCGCGGGTGAAGAACTGGTAGATCGGCCGACGCCAGTAGCTGCTCACGCCACCGCCGCCGCCCACCGAGAACAGGTCGACCAGACCCGGCCCGATCTCGGTATCGATGTAGTGCTGCAGATAGTCCCAGCCCCACACGCTCTCCTGGGTGATCGACGCCGGCGGACGCCCGCTGAAGGAGAAGGTAAAGGGGGTGGTGGTGCCACCTGCCGCGGTGATGTAGGGGTCCGATGCCGGTGAGTCCACGCTCAGCGGCGCGCTGAACTGGCCCAGGCCAGTGCCTGCGCCGAGACTGCGCACGGTGTCGTACGCGCCGGAATCGCCCGAGGCGGCAAATACCGACTGGCCCTGCGCTGCCGCCTCCAGGAACACCTCGTGGAATGCCTGCAGGTCACCGGCGTCGCGGGTGTCGCCCGGTTTGGCGCCGTCGACGTTGAGCGCGGCGAAATTGAACGCTTCGGGTAGCCCCCAGCTGGTGGAGATGCTGTCGGCGCGGTTGTCCGAGACCGCCTGCGCGAACGCGTTGACGAAGCTGGCGCTGGTGTTGGGCGCGTCGTACACCAGCACGTCGGCGAACGGGGCCAGGCCCCCGGCCTGTTCCACGTCCAGCGCCGTCTCGCCGCTGCCGCCGTTGATCGCGCCGCCGCCGTCGACGCGGATCTGCTCGATCCGGTGCGGCTTGGTCACGAGGCCGATGGCGTTCCAGTAGGTCTCGGCGTCGGCAGGGTCGAAGTCCGACAACGTCACGATGGCCACGGTCGATCCCTCACCCGTGACGCCACGCTGGTAAAGCGGATTGATGTTGTAGAAGTCCGCCACGTCGCCAACCGTGTAGATGCCGGGCTGGCCGGTGGCGGTGGGATTGCCCGCGGCCCCGGGCCGGATGCCGCGCACGTCCAGCGCGCGCAGGCTGGTCTGCTTCTGCGCTACCCGCGGCGTGCTGATCCGATGGGAGAGGTAGGTGGCCTGGTTGTTCAGCCCCAGCGTGGCGACCACGCTGCCCAGTTCGCTCGGCATCACCAGCGTTGCGCTGGGCCGGTGGAAGGTCTTGCCGGTGGTGAGCGAGCGGTAGCTGTGGATGGGCACGTGGAATGCCTTGCCGAACTGCTCCAGCGTGCCGCTGACGCGTACCGTGATGTGGTTGTCCAGCACGGTGCTGCGCAAGCCCTGCCTGGCCAGATAGGCCTGCATGCGGCGCAGCTGCGCGTCGGTGGCGCCATGGCGGCGGGCGAATTCGGCGGTGCTGAGGAACTTGTGGAAGTTCGCGCTGCCCGGCGTGACGGTCTGCTGGATGAACCGCTCCAGCCCCGCCTCGTCGCGCAGCGCGAGCATCAGGGTGACGTTGACCGGCTGACTGGCGGGCGCCAGGCCCATGTCGACGGCGGACTGGCTGTCGCCCGCATGCACGGCAGCTGCGGTGCCGGCGAGCATCAGGGCGAGGGCGGCGGCGAGGGTGGTGCGGTGGAACGTGGCAAGCATGTGGTTCTCCTTGAGCGAGATGGAGCGTGGAGGCACCTCTGCCGCCGCCAGACACACGGCGACCGCCCTCCAGCCCGGCTGTCGAGCGTCATCAACATGACGACCCCAGATTTCCCTTCGCGCTGCCACGTGCCCCTGCTCATCGCAGCGTCGCGGCCCAAGCTTGCGCCCCGATTGTGTTAGCTCAAGGTGATTTTTCGCGGCCGGTTTGGCCGTCCGTAACGCTCAGAGCGACAGGCTCCCCCGCACGGTGAGCGCGCACGCGCCGCCGACGGTGATGGCGCCGCTGATCGGGTCGCGCGCCACTTCCACCAGCCCGTCACGCCCGACCTCGCGGCCCTGGCTGGCACGGTAGTGCGTGCCGTAGCCGCCACCGCCCGGCTGCGTGGCGAGCACAGCCATGATGGCCGCGTTGGCGCTGCCGGTGACCGGATCTTCGGGGATGCCGTCGGCCGGACAGAATGCGCGCACCGCCATGGCCGCCTCGCCTGCGTGCTCGCGTCCGAACACGCTCACGCCCACGGCGCTGCGATGCAGGCACAGCGCGCCGATCGCGGCCATGTCCGGCACGAGTGCGCGCACCGCAGCGGCCTCGTGCAGATCGCACACCAGCCAGTGCGGGCCGTTGTCCACCTGATGCGCCTCGCCTTCGTGCAGCGCCGCCGGCAGGGCCGCCTGCAGCTGGGCTCGCAGCGCCTCGCCCACCGGCTCGATCTGCGCCGGCGGCGCCTGCACGTGGATGCGGCGCGCCGCGCCGTCGCCCTCCACCCGTACCGCCAGCAGCCCGGCCGCACACTCCTGTACCAGCGCGCGCTTGCCGGTGTCGACCAGTCCCGCCTCGATCGCCGCGTACGCGCTGCCCACGCTAGGGTGTCCGGCGAAGGGCAGTTCCTGCCGCGGGGTGAAGATGCGCACGCGGTAGTCCGCCTGCGGCGTGCTCGGCGGCAGCAGGAAGGTCGTCTCCGACAGGTTGGTCCAGCGAGCGAATGCCTGCATGGCATCGCTGTCCAGGTCGTGTGCATCGACCACCACGGCCAGCGGATTGCCCAGCGTGGGGCGGTCGGAGAAAACGTCCAGCTGCATGAAGCGGCGCGTCGGCATGGCGAGGTCCGTGGAAGGAGGAAGCGGCACGATGCCAGTGCCGGGGCAGCCCCGGCAATGGCACGTGGTGGCGCGACGGCGGTGGCAGACACGCGCGAGCCGAGTGGCTAGGCTATGCGGCCGGCCACGTTCCACGGCCGGCATCATTCATCGCTTTTCAAGGAAGCATCATGAGCAGGAAGCTTGTGGCGGCATGCATTGCCGTCTTGGCGCTGCCGCACGCGGCACACGCAGTCGGCCAGCAGGTATTCGTCAACGGCACCGTCGGCTTGTCCGATTCGCACATCGGCAACGGCGGCGCCGACCGTGACGGTAGCGACGTGGCTGCCGCGATACGCGTGGGCGTGCTGTGGCGTGGCCAGCCGCAGTTCGGCATCGAGACCGGCTACGCCGACCTCGGGCGCTACCGCCAGCGCATCATGATCGGGCAGGTCCAGGTGCGCGACCAGGTGCACACCCGCGCGGCGCTGCTCGGCGCCAACGTCACCTACCGCTTCGACGCGCCGTGGTACGTGACCGCGCGCGGCGGCCTGCTGCGCAGCTGGCTGTCGGTGCACGAGTATGCGGACGGCGTGGCCAGCGGGCAGGGCAGCGCGGCCGGCAACGGCTGGTATCTGGGTGCCGGCGGCGGCTATGACATCAGCGAGCAGCTGAGTATCGGCGCGCACCTGGACCTCTACCACGTGGCCGCCTCGCAGGGCGCGGCGCAGGTGGACGGCCACGTCGCGACGCTGGGTGTGCAGCTCGAATACCGCTACTGACGCCTACCGGCGTTTGCCCGCAGCGACCCGTGCCGGCGCGTCCTCGTGGCCGGCCGAGGTTGCATCGGCATTGCCTTACAGACAGGCCGATACCGCTTCCGTTACCTTGCGCGCCCCCGCGCGCCCCCGCGCGCCCTTCGACGTGCGCGGGGGCATTGAACAACTCAAAGAACAGGGACCCCGCATGAAGCTCATCACCCGCGCCGCAGTCGTCGGCGCACTGGCGCTTGCCTCCACTTCCGCGTTCGCCGGCTCCACCGGTAACTTCTTCATCAACGCCGGCATTGGCCAGGCGCAGTACCACGTGGGCCGCACCGATGGCCTGGGCTACAAGCTCGACGAGAAGGACACCGCCGGCGCGCTGCGCTTCGGCTACGCCTGGCACGTCGGCCCCGCGGTCGATCTGGGCGTCGAGGGCGGCTACGTCGACCTGGGCAAGCTCGTGGCGAGCTATCACTACCAGAACGCTGCCGCCGACTACTTCGTCGACGAGCACGCCGACCTCAATGCCACCGGCTGGCTGGCCGGCGTCAATGGCAGGTTCGAGATCGCGCCGCACTGGTACGTGTCGGCGCGCGGCGGCTGGCTGCATTCCAGCGCCGATGCGACCTACAGCTACCGGGAAACCGGTTACACCGGCGCGTATGCGAGCGGCAGCGCCAACGGCGACGGCTGGTACGGCGGCGTGGGCGTGGGCTACGACTTCACCCGCGACTTCAGCCTCGGCCTGAACTACGACAACTACCACGCCAAGGCCGACATCGACAATGCGCTCGGCTCGGTCGACAGCAATATCGGTGCGTTCACGGTAACCGCCGAGTTCCGCTTCTGATCAGGCGGTAGCCGGTGACATCACGGCCGCCCTCCGGGGCGGCCGTTTTTTTGTCCGGCTGCCCGGGCTGCGGCACAATGCGCCGCCTGTGCGCCGCGCGCGTCGGCGCTTCCCTCGCCAAAGTCCGCCCATGACCACCATCAAGCAAGCCGACCTGATCCAGTCCGTCGCCGACGCGCTGCAGTACATCAGCTACTACCACCCGGTCGACTACATCACCAACCTCGCCGCCGCCTACGAGCGCGAGGAGTCGCCCGCGGCCAAGGACGCGATGGCGCAGATCCTGATCAACTCGCGCATGGCCGCCGAGGGCCACCGCCCGCTGTGCCAGGACACCGGCATCGTCACGGTCTTCCTCAAGGTCGGCATGGACGTGCGCTGGGAGGGCTTCACCGGCTCGCTGGAGGACGCCGTCAACGAGGGCGTGCGTCAGGCTTATATGCATCCGGACAACAAGCTGCGCGCCTCGGTGCTGGCCGATCCGGCCGGCAAGCGGCAGAACACCAAGGACAACACGCCAGCGGTGATCAACGTCTCGATCGTGCCGGGCGACACCCTCGACGTGATCGTGGCAGCCAAGGGTGGCGGCTCGGAGGCGAAGAGCAAGTTCGCCATGCTCAACCCGTCCGATTCCATCGTTGACTGGGTGCTCAAGACCGTGCCGACCATGGGCGCCGGCTGGTGCCCGCCGGGCATGCTCGGCATCGGCATCGGCGGCACCGCCGAGAAGGCGATGCTGCTGGCGAAGGAATCGCTGATGGAGCACATCGACATCCAGGAGCTGATCGCCCGCGGCCCGAGCAACCGCATCGAAGAGCTGCGCATCGAGCTGTACGAGAAGGTCAACGCGTTAGGGATAGGCGCGCAGGGCCTAGGCGGCCTCACCACCGTGCTCGACGTGAAGATCAAGGACTACCCGACCCACGCGGCCAACCTGCCGGTGGCGCTGATCCCGAACTGCGCGGCGACCCGCCATGCGCACTTCACCCTGGACGGTTCCGGCCCGGTGGCGCTTGATCCGCCCTCGCTGGAACACTGGCCCCAGCTCACCTACAACCCGACCAACGCGCGCCGGGTGAACCTTGACACGATCACCGCCGACGAAGTCGCCAGCTTCAAGCCGGGCGAGGTGCTGCTGCTCAACGGCAAGCTGCTGACCGGCCGCGACGCCGCGCACAAGCGCATGGTCGACATGCTCAACAAGGGCGAGAAGCTGCCGGTCGACTTCACCGGCCGCTTCATCTACTACGTCGGCCCGGTCGATCCGGTGCGCGACGAGGTGGTGGGACCTGCCGGCCCCACCACGGCGACCCGCATGGACAAGTTCACCGAGCAGGTGCTGGCCCAGACCGGCCTGTTGGGCATGGTCGGCAAGGCCGAACGCGGGCCGGCGGCGATCGAGGCGATCAAGCAGCACCAGTCGGTCTACCTGATGGCGGTCGGCGGCGCGGCCTACCTGGTGTCCAAGGCGATCAAGGCGTCGAAGGTGGTCGGTTTTGCCGACCTCGGCATGGAGGCGATCTACGAGTTCGAGGTCAAGGACATGCCGGTGACGGTGGCGGTCGATTCGGCGGGCACGTCGGTGCACAAGACGGGGCCGCGGGAGTGGCAGGCGCGGATCGGGAAGATTCCGGTCGTTGTTGAGTAATTGGGCATCTTCGATGCGGTCCGGTGGTCTTGCAGACTGAGAGCCAAGAGCGGTTTCGTCCTCCTACGGAGGCCGAGTCACTTCTCTTTGCGTGGCCACGCGCCGGAGGCGCGAACGGCGAAGCCGGCCCGAAGGGCGGAGGGCAGGATGCCCGGAGTAAAGAGAAGTAACCAAGAGAAAGGCCACCCCGCTTCCGCGCCTCCCGGGCCGATGGCCCGTGAGGTACGCGTCCGGGCTACGGGGTTTGTCGACAGTCCATCCATGGACTGACGCCAAACTGGCCGGCATCCATGCCGGCCACCCTTCGGGCTGATCCTCCGCCCGGCCGCCGCTGCAGAGGGGAGGGAAGTTCAAAAGCCACGCGCGTCGCGCGCAAAGGCTCGACGATCGCTCAGGCGATCACCATCGCCTTTGCGTTGTTGTCCGTGTAGATACTGTTGCTGAGGCGGTGGCCGCTGTTATTGCTATTGCAGCCGCTACCGCCGCTACCGCCGCTGCGGTCGCCGTCACCGTTGCGGTGGCTCTGGCGGTGGCTCTGGCTTTGGCTCTGGCTCTGGCGTTGGCTTTGGTTTTGGCTTTGGCTGTTGCCCTTGCTTTTGATCTCCCTCTCCCTTGTGAGGCGGTGAGCCGTGGTCGAAAGGCCCGCAGGGGCATCGGCATGGATGCCGATGCCTTTTCGCCAGTGCATGGATGCACTGTCGAAAAGCCCGGCCGCGGCTCACGGACTTGCCGGGCGCAGCCCGGCAAGCGCCGAGGAGGGTCGCCTTCTCTTTGGTTACTTTCTCTTGGCGACCCA
>NZ_DASSAB010000062.1:0-12574 GCF_035685805.1 Dyella sp. | reverse complement strand
CCCGATCCCATCCCGAACTCGGAAGTGAAACGCAGCTGCGCCGATGGTAGTGTGGCTTGCCATGCAAGAGTAGGTCACCGCCAGGGACCTTATGCAACACATCAAACCCCCTCCAAAAGAGGGGGTTTTTTGTTGCCTTGCGGCCAGTGCGGACCCGATCCGGATCCGAAGCGCGGGACCATCGCGCCGCATGGAATACTCTGGCCCTCATCACTGCGGATATCGGCATGTTCGTCCACGTTGAAAACAGGCGCCGGACCCGGCTGCAATGGGCGACGTTGCTGTTGGTCTCGCTTTGCGTGATGTGTTTCGTCGGGCTCGCGTTGACCGCCCCGCCACGCCGGATCTCGCTTCTGCTGGAGTGGGGAACGATCCCCGCGCATGTGTTCGACACGCAGCAGCCGATCCTTCCGCAGTTGATCGATCCGGCGCTGCTGCGCCTCTTCACGGCACTGTTCATCCACGTCGAGTGGACCCACCTG
Source organism: Dyella sp. (assembly GCF_035685805.1). Taxonomy (GTDB): domain Bacteria; phylum Pseudomonadota; class Gammaproteobacteria; order Xanthomonadales; family Rhodanobacteraceae; genus Dyella_A. The sequence continues at coordinate 12,092 of NZ_DASSAB010000062.1, read as the reverse complement.
CTGGGAAACCTGCTGTTCCTGGCCATTTTCGGCTTGCCTGCCGAACGATCGATGGGATCGCTGCGGTTTCTCGCGCTGTTCGTTCTGGGCGGCATCGCCTCCAATCTCATCGGCGCACTCTCGCTGGCGGGCGTGCTGCGTCCGATCATTGGCTGCAGCGGCGCGGTATCGGCGGTGCTCGGCACCTACGTTGCGCTGTTCCCGAGGGCGCGACTGGGCCTCGTGCTACCGCTCGGCTTGTACCTGGAGTTCGTGCGGGTGCCGGCGTTCCTGCTCATTGGCATCTGGGTGTTGCTGCAGTTTCTCTTCAGCTACGCCGGGCCCAGCTACGGCGCGGTGGTCTGGTGGACGCACATCGGCGGCTTTCTGTTCGGGGTGCTGTTTGCGTTGTTTTCCCGCGAGGCGATCGTGCGCAGGATGCGTCACTAATCCGGCGAATGCTTGGGGGCGCTGCCTGTTTAAGCCCCGCTCTGCGTCAGGGCGCAGGGTCGACCGTGCCGCGCTCGATCGGTGGAATCACCGTCAGCACTTCCTTCACCGTGGTGAGCCCTTGTGCCACCTGGTCGGCCGCCGAGATGCGCAGCGGTCGCATGCCTGCAGCGAGTGCCGCCGCCGACAGACGTGCTAGATCCAGCTGGCTCGAGATGAGCGTGCGCAGCGGGCCGGTGAGCTGCAGCATCTCGTAGATCCCGGTCCGCCCCATGAACCCGGTATTGCGACACTCCAGGCAGCCAACGGGGCGGTGGACCGTGTGGGGTAACGGCATGTCCCAACCGTGCGTCAGTGCCTGCCACTCGTCCGGATCCTGCGCATCTGGCTGTTTGCAATGGGGGCACAGCGTGCGCACCAGACGCTGCGCCACGACGCCGGTGAGGGTCGACTGGATCAGGTAGTGCGGCACGCCCAGGTCCAGCAATCGCGTGATCGCGCTTGGCGCGTCGTTCGTGTGCAGCGTGGAAAGCACCAGGTGGCCAGTCAGTGAGGCCTGTACCGCCATCTGTGCCGTTTCCAGGTCGCGTACTTCGCCGATCATGATGATGTCCGGATCCTGCCGCAGCAGGGTGCGGACGCCGGCTGCAAAGTCCAGATCGATCGATGCCTGTACCTGCATCTGGTTGAACTCGCCGCTGACCATCTCGATCGGATCTTCCACCGTGCAGACGTTGAGCTGCGGTGTCGCCAGATGCTTGAGCGTCGAGTACAGGGTGGTGGTCTTGCCCGATCCGGTCGGCCCTGTCACCAGCACAATGCCGTGCGGCCGCTCCACCATGGAGCGCCAGATCGCGTCCTCGGTCGGCGAAAACCCCAGCTGCTCGAAACTTTTCGACACGATGTCCGGATCGAAGATGCGCATCACCACCTTTTCGCCGAAGGCAGTGGGCATGGTCGAGATGCGTAGTTCCACCTCACGCGCCGAACTGGAGCGTGTCTTGATGCGGCCGTCCTGCGGACGTCGCTTCTCCGACACGTCCATGCGCGCAAGAATCTTGATGCGCGATGTGACTGCCGTGATCACGGTGGGCGGCAGCTCGAACACCTTGTGCATCACGCCGTCGATGCGAAAGCGCATGTGGCCCGCCTCGCGACGTGGCTCGAGATGGATGTCCGAGGCGCGTTGCTCGAACGCGTATTGCAGCAGCCAGTCCACGATATGCACGACGTGCCGGTCGTCGGCGCCTACCTCGCCGGTCTTGCCCAACTCCACCAGCTGCTCGAAATTGAGGATGGCCGAGGTGTCGTAGCCGCTGCCCTTGGCATCCTGCGCCAGCTGGATCGAGCGCTGGACGCCGTAGAACTCCTGCAGATAACGATTGATGTCCAGCGGGCTGGCCACCACCCGGCGCACGTCCCGACGCAGCATCTGGGCCAGATCCCGCGCCCAGCCGGCTTCGAAGGGCTCGCAGGTAGCAAAGGTGATCTCGCTGGGCGAAGCGGCTACCGGCAGGATCCGGTGGCGTTGCGCGTAAGCCAGGCTCACCGTCTGGGTCACCGAGGCGACATTGATGCGCATCGGGTCGATCTTCATGTACGGCAGCCCCGCCTGGGCAGCCACCCACTCGGTCAGCGTTTCCAGCCCCAGCGGGCGCCCGGGATCGCGCAGATTGGCCAGTTTGGCATTGGCTATCAGCACCAGCGGGTGCAGTTCCACGGTGCTGCGTCCACCGCGCCCGCCCATGCGCACCTGCCGGGCATCGTCTGCGGACAGGTAACCGTCGACCACCAGTGCCGCCAGCGTTTCGTCCAGTTCCAGCCGGCCGCGGCGGCCGATCAGCGGTGAACCTTGCGCGGATGCGGCCATCGGGATGCGGTTCTCCAAAGCGTTTGGCACCGCGGAAAGCGAGCTGCCATGCGGTCCCGGCTATACTAACGCGCTTTATTCCCAGGTCACGGAAAGCCATGTCCGCGCGCACCTTTCAGGACGTCATCCAGACACTCAACCGCTATTGGGCAGCGCAAGGTTGCGTGCTTCTGCAGCCGCTCGATACGGAGGTCGGCGCAGGCACGTTTCATCCAGCCACCTTCCTTCGTGCGCTGGGCCCGGAGCCATGGTCGGCGGCCTACGTGCAACCATCGCGGCGCCCGACCGACGGACGCTACGGCGACAACCCCAACCGCCTGCAGCATTACTACCAGTACCAGGTGGTGATGAAGCCGAATCCGGAAAATATCCTCGAGCTGTACATCGGCTCGCTGAAGGAGCTAGGCCTCGACCCGCTGGTGCACGACCTTCGCTTTGTCGAGGACAACTGGGAGTCACCCACGCTCGGCGCCTGGGGGCTCGGCTGGGAGGTGTGGCTCAACGGCATGGAGGTGACCCAGTTCACTTACTTCCAGCAGGCTGGCGGACTGGAGTGCCGGCCGGTGACCGGCGAGATCACCTATGGCCTGGAGCGACTGGCGATGTACCTGCAGAACGTGGACAACGTCTACGACCTGGTCTGGACCACCGGCCCGCACGGAACGGTCACCTATGGCGACGTGTTCCACCAGAACGAGGTCGAGCAGAGCACGTACAACTTCGAGCACGCCAACGTGAGCGAACTGCTGCGCTGGTTCGACGTGTGCGAAGCCACCGCGAATCAGCTCATAGCCGCCAACCTGCCGTTACCGGCCTACGAGCAGGTGATGAAGGCCAGCCACACGTTCAACCTGCTCGATGCGCGTCGGGCTATCAGCGTCACCGAGCGTCAGCGCTACATTCTGCGTGTGCGCACGCTGTCGCGTGCCGTGGCTGAGACGTACGTGGCCCAACGCGAGAAGCTCGGCTTCCCGGGTCTGAAGAAAACGCAGGAGCAGGCCGCATGAGCGCCGCCAAGCCGCTGTTGATCGAACTGGGCACTGAAGAACTGCCGCCGAAGGCGCTGGACGAACTTGCGGCGGCTTTCAGCCGCGGCATTTGCGACGGACTGGCCAAGCGCGGTATCGACGCTGGCCTGGATGCCGCGCGCACCTACGCCACGCCCCGCCGGTTGGCCGTCTATATTCCGGACGTGGCGGCGGCGCAGCCGGAGCAGACCGTCGAGCGCCGCGGTCCTGCGGTCAGTGCCGGTCTCGACGCCGATGGCCAGCCGGCCAAGGCGCTGGTCGGCTTCGCCCAGTCGTGCGGTGTGCCGGTCGAGCAGCTGGAGCGACTGGAGACCGACAAGGGCGCCTGGTTCGTCTATCGCTCCGTCAGGCCCGGGCAGGCGACGGCGACGCTGCTGCCCGAGCTCGTGGCCGAGGCGTTGAAGGCGCTGCCGATTCCCAAGCCGATGCGCTGGGCAGACCACGACTACAGCTTCGTGCGGCCCGTGCACTGGCTGGTGATGTTGCACGGCTCCACCATCGTCGACGGCGACGTGTTGGGGCTGCACAGCGGGCGGAAGTCGCGTGGGCACCGTTTCATGCACCCGCAACCGATCCACGTGGTGGACGCTGACAGCTGGGAATATGCGCTGCGCGCAGCCAAGGTCATCGCCGATCCTGCGCTGCGGCGCGACCGCGTGCGCGACGAAGTGGCCCGGGCTGCCGCCGCCACCGGCGGGTTTCCGCAGCTCGACCACGCCTTGCTGGACGAAATCGCCAATCTCACCGAATGGCCGTCCGCCATCGCCTGCACGTTCGAGCGCGAGTTCCTTGCGGTGCCGCCGGAGGCACTGGTCACCACCATGGAGACCAACCAGAAATTCGTGCCGGTGTTCGACGCCGAGGGTCGCCTCACCGAGCACTTCATCGGCATCGCGAACATCGAGAGCAAGGACCCGGCAGAGATCCGCAAGGGCTACGAGCGCGTGATCCGACCCCGTTTTGCGGACGCCAAGTTCTTCTGGGACGAGGATCTCAAGACGCCCCTGGCCGGCTACCAGGAGCAGCTCAAGAACGTCACCTATCAGCAGTCGCTCGGCAGCCTCTGGGACAAGACCGTGCGCGTGGCCGAGCTGGCCCGCGTCGTCGCAAATCGCGTGGGCGTGGATGCTGCCGAGGCCACGCGTGCCGCCAGCTTGGCCAAGTGCGACCTGCTCACGCGCATGGTCGGCGAATTCCCTGAACTGCAGGGCGTGATGGGTCGCTACTACGCCGCTCATCAGGGCGAGCCGGCCGCGGTGGCGACGGCGCTGGACAGTTTCTACCAGCCGCGCTTTGCCGGCGACTCGATCGCTGCCGACGCGGTGGGCCAGGTGGTTGCGGTGGCCGAGCGGCTGGACACGTTGTCGGGCATCTTTGCCGTGGGTCTGAAACCCAGCGGCAGCAAGGACCCGTTCGCCCTGCGGCGTGCCGCGCTCGGGCTGGCGCGCACGCTGGTGGAGGCCGGCCTGGAAATCGACCTGGACGCCGCTTTCGCCGAGGCGCTCGACCTCGTACCCGATGCGGCGCTGCAGGCGGGCCTCAAGCCGGGCAAGGACGACCCGACGACGCTCGATCCCGGCGCCCGGCGGGCGGCCCTCAAGCGCGAGCTGCACGACTTCGTCATGGATCGTCTGCGCGGCTACTACGCCGAGCGCGGGTTTGACGGCCTCTCTTTCGATGCGGTGCTGGCGGTGTCGCCTTCCAGCCTCGCCGACCTCGACCGTCGCCTGCGTGCGGTCGCCGAGTTTTCACGTCGGCCGGAGGCTGCCAGTCTGGCCGCTGCCAACAAGCGCGTGGCGAATCTGTTGCGCAAGCAGGCAGAGGAGAACGGCGCCGTTGCGGTTGGCGAGCAGGTGGACGCGGCGCGCTTTGCGCTGCCCGCTGAGCACGCCCTGGCCGATGCGCTGGCTGCGGCGGAGCGGGACAATGTCGAGGCGTGGCGGCAGCGTGACTACGGCAGCGTGCTGCAGCGCCTGGCGCAACTGCAGCCATCCGTGGACGCGTATTTCGAGGCCGTGCTGGTCAATGCCGAAGACCCTGCTGTCCGGGCCAATCGGCTGGCACTGCTGGCCCGCCTGCAGTCCCAGTTCCGGGCGGTGGCGGACATCGCGCTGCTTTAGCGCCTGATGGGATCGGCCGTGCCTGGGTTGGCCGGGCGCGGACGTTCCGTCGCACCGGCCACCCCATCGGCGTGGTCACGCCAGACGCGTGCGGTCGCCGGCGCGCTCGGCCAGCTGACGGTGGAAAGCGAGCAATGCCATCGCATCCACCTGGGTGCCGCCGGGCCCCACGATGTCGTACAGCGCGTCGAGCAGGCGCTGATACTCGGCCGCGCCCACGGCGATTCCGCTCAGCTGCAGATTGGAGCGCAGCAACTCGCGCGCGGCAGCCAGTCGCGGTGCATCCGCGGACGGCGCGCCATGAACCAACGCGTCGTGCGTCGACGTGACCGCCGTGCCGATACCGCGATCGCGCGGGAAGCCGCTGGTTTCACTGATCACCGCTTCTTCGGCCGAACCGGTCCCGGCCTCGGGCTGGATCGTGCCCTCGCCTGCCACCAGCCACACCAGCGAGATGCCCAGCGTGCGTGCCAGCGTCACACAACGCGCCCGCGAGGGGTCGCTGTTGCCGTCGCGCCAGCTTCGCACCACGCCCTCGGAGAACCCGCACATGCGGGCGATCTCGGTCGCGCTGCCCACACGCTGGATCAACAACCGGATACGTTCGGCAAAACTTGCGCTGGCGGCGGCGGAACGGGGCACCGCGGCCATGTCGCTATCGTGGGCGGTGGCGAGTGGACGCGAGCCTTGCTGGGGTGCGGTCATGGTGTTGCCTGATGGAAGATGAAAAGGACGCAGGTCGAGGCGCTGCGTCGTTGTCGATCATTAAGGCTGAACCAAGTCGCCTCTCGCCACAAGGGCGTGCAGGCCCGGTGACAGTCCAGCAAGCCGCTTCGACCCGCGCGACGGCGATTGGTTCACCTCTACCATGTCGCGCCGCCAACGCACGGCGAATATGCGCTTGGCCGGCTTGACTTTTCCCCTTCGCGCTTTATCGGCTAAGCTTCAGGACTTCCCCCGCGGAGCTTCGCCTGGCGCATCGTCGTCTGGCGGGATTCGTGCCCGTTTCAGATCGCTTGATGAGGTTTCACGATGCGCAACGTAATCTGGTCGCTGGTGTCGGTGACTGCGCTGGCCCTGGCCGGCTGCAACAGCTCCTCCCCGTCCTCGCAGGAGCCGGGCGACTCCTCCGGCGCGGCCGCCGCCACGACGCCGCAGACGAGCAACAAAGTCACCGGCAAGGTCACGCTGCGCGAGCCGGTCCAGTTGTCGCCGCAGGCGAAGCTGGATGTCAGCCTGGTGGACGTGTCTGCCGCCGATGGTGCTGCGGCTTCGGCTCCGCTGGCGACCAAGACCATTTCCCCGGTGGGCGATTTCCCGGTGTCGTTCGAGCTGGAGTTCAACCCGTCCGACGTCAATCCGAACAACCTCTACGTGGTGAAGGCAAGCCTGGTCGATGGCGAGCGCACCTTTGACATGCCGCTGCAGGCGCCGGTGCTCACCAAGGGCGCGACCGACCAGGTCACGATCCAGCTGGTTGCCCGCCAGACCCCGGCGGAGAAGGACCTGAGCGATTTCGAGAGCCTGCGTGCGCAGATCGGCGGCATGAAGATCAAGTCCGGCACCAAGCTGGAGAAGGATGCTTCGCGCGGCTGGCAGGTGTTCCGCAAGGACGGGCAGATCCAGTTCATCCGCGAGCAGGTCGACTACGGCGACAAGGGCTTCACCGACACCGACTACGCCTACAAGGCGAACAAGCCGTGGGTGGCGGTGCAGAAGAAGAAGGCCAGCAAGGACGCCAAGCCGACCGCAACGCTTCGCGTGAGCTGGGATGTGGACGGCAATCCGGTGCTCGAGCAGCGCGTGAGCGGTGGCAACACCGAGACGTTGTCGGCCGACGACGCCAGCAGCCTCAAGCAGCAGGCGGTCGAGATCCTGAAGCTGGCGGGCGGCAAGTAAACCGCTTCGCCGGGCGATCCGGCATGAAAAAAGGCCGTCCGCTTGCGGACGGCCTTTTTCTTTGGGCTCAGTGCAGTGGAATCAGAACGCGACCTTGAAGCCAAGGTTCACGCTGTTGTTCTTCTGCGTGCTGTCGCTGAAGCGACTGTTCACCGCGATCCAGGTGGTCACGCTCGGGGTGACCTGCGCCGATAGGCCGATGTCGGCGCTGCCCCAGGTCTTGTCCGGTGCATAACCGCTGAGCGCGAAGCTGCCGCCCATGCTGTTCAGCCCGGCGCGCACGTCGCGCGGATCGGCCTTGCTGTCGTGGTTCCAGGCCAGCTCGGCAAACGGCGCCATCTCGAGCTCGCCCACCTTCCACTGCCCCTGCAGGCGCCAGCCCAGCGATCCGATCAGCGCATCGCGCTGCTGCCGGCCGAAGTACATGGCGGTGGAGTCGCTGCCGTTCTCGTTGTAGCCGTTGACCTTGATGCTCTGCCACTCGGCATGTGCGAACGGACCGGTCTTCAGCGCCTGACCGAGGTCGAACCACCAGCCACCCTCCAGACCGCCGCCCAGGTGCGAGCCGTCGGCTTTGCCGCTCTCGATGCGCAGTGCCGGTCCGATCTGGATGCGGCGCTCGATGTCCTTGAAGTTGGACTGGCCGAAGCTGGCGAAGCCGGCGAGGTAGCCGCCGCCGTTGTGGTAGAGCGCAAACGCCTGGCCAGACACGTCCTGCAGCTTGTAGCCGCCGCTGTTGCCGGCGAAGTCGGCCTTGCTCTGGCCGATGCCGAGCGACACGCCGACCGACACGTGGTCGCTGGCGCGAACATCGGCACCGACCGTCACGTTGACGTTGTCGCTGCTGGTCTTCGGCGAGCTGCTGGTGCCGTCGAAACGCTGCTGGGCGTAATCGATGGCGGCGAACATGCGCGTGTCGCTGCCGTGGCTGTCGGCCAGCATCTCGTTGCGGATCGCCCGGTACTGCGCAGCGCTGGAAGCCAGCGGCGCCTCACCGAGCAGCGAGATCTGGCCGGGGGCCGCAAGCTCTGACAACACCACCTGCGAGAGCAGGCGATGCGCCGCCGCGGTCGGATGCACGCCGTCGGCGAACAGGTAGCTTGCATCGGTGCCCGGGGCATAGCTGTAGGGCAGGCCGGCGCCCTGCGGGCCACACTGCACCGAGCTGGAGGTCAGGCCGCAGGCGGCGTCGGTGACGTTGCTCAGGCCGTAGGCACCCGGGTTGGCGATCACCTCGTTGATCAGGCCGTAGGTGTTCACCGGGATCACGTTGAGACCCTGGCTGCTCAACTGCGACAGGCCGCTGCTCAGCGTGCTGTTGTACAGCACCGCCAGCTGCGTGGCGCCCGCGGACGCCGCCGCACCCTGGGCACCCGCCGAAGGCGTCTTGCCGAGGTCCGGCAAGTTGTAGACCACCACGTAATTGGCCCCGGCAGCCTTGAGCTGGCCGAGCATGCCGACCTCGGTAATCGCCGCATTGGCGGTACCGGCGGCCAGCACACTGGTATTGGTCGAGGTACCGGTCAGGTAGAAGATGTCGTTCGCGCCGCCCCAGACCTGATAAAGCGCGTTCGGATCGGCCTGCCCGCCGGTGGCCGCCAGGTAGATGCCCAGCTGCTGCGGCAGGGTCGGCACGGCGGCGACGTTGTTCACCAGGCCGGCGCCACCAAAGGCGAAGTCGGTGCCCCCAGCGAGCGAGGCGGTGATCGGATGGCCCAGGCCATCGGCGACCAGTTCTGCGGCGGTCTTGCCCGGATTGGTGGTGAAGCGAAGCGGCGGCTGGATCTGTGGCGCGGTCGCCAGCGAGATATTGCCGGCGTCGCTCAGGCTGTCGCCGAACACGACGACCTGGCTGAAATCGGTGGCGCTGGCGGCCGAGCTGGCCAGCAGGCCGGCGAGAATGGCGCCGGCGAGAACACGGGTACGAGGCATGTCGTTGGAGCTCCTGGGCCGGAATGGCCTTGTTATCTGCGCGTTACGGTAATCCACTCCATACCGGAGCGCATGCTGCGATGCATCGCGGCGCAGCATGCGCTGCCCCAAGGGCGCGTCAGCGCTGCTTGGCGCGCAGCAGCGCGTCGGCGAAAGCACTGTTGGCGGGCGCTGCGGCAGCCTTGGGGGCGGCCCCTGCGGCGCGCGGTCCGCGCCCGTCACGCCTTGGCTCGGCACCGCCCGATGCGGGGCGGCCACGGCTCTGGCCGGGCTCGTCGTCCAGGCGCATCGACAGGCCGATACGCTGACGCGGCAGGTCGACCTCCATCACCTTCACCTTGACGATGTCGCCCGCCTTCACTGCGTCGCGCGGGTCCTTCACGAAGGTGTGCGACAGCGCCGAGACATGCACCAGGCCGTCCTGATGCACGCCGATGTCGACGAACGCCCCGAACGCGGCCACATTGGTGACGCGGCCCTCGAGAATCATGCCGGGCCGCAGATCCTTCACGTCCTCCACACCTTCCGCGAAGGTGGGCGCCACGAACTCCGGGCGCGGATCGCGGCCGGGCTTTTCCAGTTCCTTGAGGATGTCGCGCACGGTCGGTACGCCGAAGGTCTCGTCGGTGAACTGCTCGGGCTTGAGTCCCCGCAGGAAGCCGCTGTCGCCGATGATGTTGCGCACCTCGCGGCCGCACTGGGCGATGATTCGCTCGACCACCGGATAGGCCTCGGGGTGCACCGCACTGGCGTCCAGCGGGTTGTCGCCGCTGGGCACGCGCAGGAATCCGGCGCACTGCTCGAACGCCTTGTCGCCCAGCCGCGGCACCTTCAGCAGCGCCTTGCGGTTCGGGAACGGCCCATTCGCGTCGCGGTGCTTGACCACGTTCTCGGCCACCGAGGGGCTGAGGCCGGCGACGCGTGAGAGCAGAGCGGCCGAGGCGGTGTTGACGTCCACGCCGACCGCGTTCACGCAATCCTCGACGCGGGCGTCCAGCGCGCGGGCCAGCTTCACCTGGTTGACGTCGTGCTGGTACTGGCCCACACCGATCGCCTTGGGCTCGATCTTCACCAGCTCGGCGAGCGGATCCTGCAGGCGGCGTGCAATGGAGACGGCGCCCCGCAGGCTGACGTCGAGGCCGGGAAACTCCTTGGCGGCAGTCTCGGAAGCCGAGTACACCGACGCGCCGGCTTCGCTCACCACCACCTTGGAGAGCTTGTGCTCCGGGTGGCTCTTGGCCAGGCCCTTGATCAGCTCGCCGGCCAGCTTGTCGGTCTCGCGCGAGGCGGTGCCGTTGCCGATCGCGATCAGGTCGACGCCGTGCTTCTGGCACAGCCGCGCCAACGCCGCGAGCGATTCGTTCCACTGCCGGCGCGGCTCGTGCGGATAGATCGTGTCGGTGCCGAGCAGCTTGCCGGTCGCGTCGACCACGGCCACCTTCACGCCGGTGCGGATGCCCGGGTCCAGGCCCATCACCGTCTTGGCGCCCGCCGGTGCGGCCAGCATCAGGTCCTTGAGGTTGTCGCCGAACACGCGGATGGCCTCGTCCTCGGCGCCCTCGCGCACGCGGCCGAACAGGTCGAGCGTGAGATGCAGGTGCAGCTTCACCCGCCAGGTCAGCCGCACCGTCTCGCGCAACCAGGCATCGGCGGCGCGGCCGCGGTCGACGATGCCGGCGTGCGCGGCGACGCGACCCTCGCCTTCGGCGTGGCCCTGTTCGGCATCCAGCGCGGGGATAAGCTCCAGCTCGATCACGCCCTCGTTGCGCGCGCGCATCAGCGCCAGCAGGCGGTGCGAGGGAATCTTGCCGATCGGTTCGACGTGGTCGAAATAGTCGCGGAACTTGGCGCCTTCGTTTTCCTTGCCGGCGACCACCCGGGCGCGGATCTGCCCCTTGTCCCACAGCCAGTCGCGCAGCTCGCCCACCAGCGCGGCATCCTCGGCGATTGCTTCCATCAGGATCGCGCGTGCGCCGTCGAGTGCGGCGCGCGCGTCGGCCACGCCCTTGTCCGCATCGACGAAGTCGGCCGCGAAGGTCTCCGGGTTGCGGGTGGGGTCTTCGCGCAGCGCCAGCGCCAGCGGCTCGAGCCCGGCCTCGCGGGCGATCTGCGCCTTGGTCCGCCGCTTGGGCTTGTACGGCAGATACAGATCTTCCAGCCGCGCCTTGGTGTCGGCGGCGAGAAGGTCACCTTTCAGTGCATCGGTGAGCTTGCCCTGCTCCTCGATGCTCGCCAGCACGGCCGCACGACGGTCCTCCAGTTCGCGCAGGTAGCGCAGGCGCTCCTCGAGCAGGCGCAGTTGGGTATCGTCGAGTCCGCCGGTGGCTTCCTTGCGGTAGCGCGCGATGAACGGCACGGTGGCGCCGCCGTCGAGCAGGTCCACCGCCGCGCGCACCTGTTCGGTCTTCGCGGCGATGTCGTGGGCAATGCGTTGTTCGATGCTGGGCATGGGTGGAGCGTTCCTGGCGGCGGCGCGATGTCGTCGAATGAAAAGTTCAAGCCGTTGATGATAACAAGCGCCCGGGAATCGTCGGCGCGCCAATGAAAACGGCGCCGCGGACGAACCGCGGCGCCGTGCGTGGAGCAAGGCCGATCAGGCGCTGAAGGAGTTGCTCTTGCCGGTCGCAGTGGCATCCGGCTGGAACTCGCTGGCGCGGCCGTTGAGCACCAGAGTGCTGCAGAGCATGTCGTGCAGGGCCTGCTTGCGGCGCGTCCAGCCGGCCATCATGAAGCCGATGAAGAGGATGATCGTGCTGAGGAACTTGGCCAGGTAGCGGCCCAGTGCCCGCCAGAAGCTGATCCGCCGGCCTTCGA
>NZ_DASSAB010000061.1:0-72873 GCF_035685805.1 Dyella sp. | reverse complement strand
CATACGCCCCCGGATGCCCGGTGGCATAAAGCCGCCATGAAAGGAACTCCGCTGCCCACCGCTGGTCTTGCGTACTTGGCGCACGCGTGCGCCGTGCGCCGCTCCGCTTCCTCGCCGCGGGTATTCGCGTGAACGTGTTCGCCCCGTTGATCCGCCGCCCGGCCGGCACCTCGCTGCTTGCCGTCGGCCTGGTGCTGGCCGGGCTGTGGGCTTACCTGTTGCTCGGCGTGGCGGCGCTGCCCTCGCTGGACTTCCCCGGTGTCTACGTGGTGGCGAACATGCCCGGCGCCAGCGCGCAGACCATGGCCAACACGGTGATGGCGCCGCTGGAACGCCATCTTGGCCAGATCCCCGGCATCGACGACATGTACGGCAACGCCAACGAAGGCGCGGTGGGGATCGGCGTGCGCTTCAACTTCAGCCGCACCGCCGACAGCGCAGCGCGGGACGTGCAGGCGGCGCTGAATGCCGCGGCGGCCGACCTGCCCGCGGGCATGCCTTCGCCCCCGCAGTACTTCAAGTTCGATACCTCGCAGATCCCGATCCTCTTCATCACCCTGACCTCCGAGGGCATGCCGCAGGACAAGCTGTTCGACCTGGCCGACACCTTGCTGAAACCCGCCGTCGCGCAGATCGACGGCGTGGCCCAGGTGCAGGTGTTCGGCGGCACCCCGCACGCGGTGCGCATCGACCTGGACAACCGCGCGCTGGCCGCCAAGGATCTCACCGCCAACGACGTCGCCAACGCGTTGCGCGCAGCCAACGTCAACTCGCCGCAGGGCATCATCAGCGACGGTCGCACGCAGATGACGGTGAGCGCCAACGACGGCCTGCGCGAGCCGGCCCAGTTCGCCGACCTGCTGATCGCCGAGCGCAACGGCGCGCCGGTGCGGCTGTCCGACGTGGCGCATGTCTACTCCGGCCAGCAGGATCAATACCAGGCGGCGTGGTTCAACGGCGCGCGCACGGTCGGCCTGCAGATCACCAAGCGACCGGAGGCGAACGCGGTGGCGACGGTGGAGGCGATCCGCGCCAAGCTGCCGCAGCTGCGCGCCTCGCTGCCCGCCAGCCTGCAGATGAACGCGGTGTTCGACCTCACCCAGACCACGCAGTCGGCGCTGCACGAGGTGAAGGTCGCGCTGCTGATCTCGATCGCGATGGTGGCGCTGGTGATGCTGGTGTTCCTGCGCCGGCTGCGGCCGACCCTGATCGCCATGCTCAGCGTGCCGCTGTCGCTGGCCGGCGCGTTCGTGGTGATGTGGATGCTCGGCTACACGCTCAACACCTTGTCGCTGGTGGCGCTGGTGCTGTGCATCGGTTTCGTGGTGGACGATGCGATCGTGGTGATCGAGAACATCGTGCGCCACATGGAGCACGGCGACACCCCGCTGGAAGCCTCGCTCAAGGGCGTGCGCGAGATCGGCTTTACCGTGGTCTCGATCACCCTCTCGCTGGTGGCGGTATTCGCCCCGCTGCTGTTCGGCAACAACATGCTGGTGATGCTGCTGCGCGAATTCTCCGTCACGCTCACCGCAGCGGTGGTGATCTCGGCGGTGGTGTCGCTCACCCTCACGCCGGCGTTGTGCGGTCGTCTGCTCAAGCACGAGCCGGTGCCACCCAAGCCGCCGGGACGCATCGAGGCGGCGGTGGAGCGGTTCGACCGCGCCATCCTCGCGCGCTACGAGCGGGCCCTGGACTGGGCGATGCGCCATCGCCGCATCATGCGCTGGCAGCCGCTGCTGCTGCTGGTGCTGACCGGCGTGCTGGCGGTGGCAGTGGTCAAGACCGCCGGCGGCACCTTCATGCCCGACGAGGACACCGGCCAGCTGCAGGTGGAGATCAGCGCCGACGCCAACATTTCGCCCGCGCTGCTTACCGAGCGTGCGCGCGAGGTCAGCCAGATCATGCAGAAGGATCCGGCGGTGCTCGACCAGCTCACCATGCTCGGCGGCAACGGTTTCGGCGGCGCGGTCGGCAACTCGGCGCAGATGTTCGTCGACCTCAAGCCGCGCGGCCATGGTCCGGGCATGCGCGAGGAGGGCATCAAGACCGTCATCGAGCGGCTGTCCAAGCAATACAACGCGCTGCCGGACGTGGAGGTGTCGGTCAGCGCCTCGCAGTTCCTGGGCGGCGGCGGCAGCGGCGGCAACGGCGGCCAGTACGAGTTCCAGCTGATCAGCTCCAACGGCGAAGACCTGCAGCCGTGGGTGCTGAACATGGTTCGCCAGATGCGCACCATCAAGGAGTTCCGCGACGTCGGCAGCCAGTTCGACCAGGCCGGCAAGCAGCAGATGCTGAAGATCGACCGCGAAGCCGCCGGCCGGCTGCACGTGGGCGTGGGCACCATCGACTCGGCGCTGTACAACGCGTTCGGGCAGAACCAGGTGTCGGTGATCTATTCGGACATCAACCAGTACCGCGTGATCCTCACTTCCGACTCGGCCGAAGAACTGAGCCCGGGCGCGCTGCTCAACATCCGCGTGCGCAACAGCCAGGGCCAGATGGTGCCGCTGTCGGCGCTGGCGCGGATCGAGCCGAACATCGCCCCGTCGCGCATCCGCCACCACAACCAGATGGAAGCGGCGACGATCAGCTACAACCTGGCCAAGGACGTGACCCAGGATCGCGGCATTGCGCTGGTCAACCAGGCCGCCTACGCGGTGCACCTTCCCGACGGCGTGCAGGTGGAGTTCACCGGCAACAATCAGCGGCTTCAGCAGGCGCAGAACAACGGCATGATCCTGCTGCTGGCATCGATCGTGGCGATGTACATCGTGCTGGGCATTCTCTACGAGAGCCTGGGCCACCCGCTGACGATCCTCTCCACCCTGCCGGCCGCCGGTGCCGGCGCGTTCCTGGCCATGCTGGTGACCCAGACGCAGCTCTCGCTGATGGCGATCATCGCGATCCTGATGCTGATCGGCATCGTCAAGAAGAACGCCATCCTGATGGTCGACTTCGCCCTGGTGGCCGAGCGCGAACGCGGCCTGAGCCCGCCCGAGGCGATCCGCGAGGCGGCGCTGGTGCGCTTCCGCCCGATCACCATGACCACGCTGGTGGCGATGGGCGCGGCGCTGCCGCTGGCGATCGGTTTCGGCATCGGCTCGGAGATGCGCCAGCCCCTGGGGATCGCCATCGTCGGCGGACTGCTGGTGTCGCAGATGCTGACCCTGCTGAGCACACCGGCAATCTACCTATGGAACCACGACCGCAAGCTCCGAAAGGCGGCGCGCAAGGCGCGGCGCGCCGAGAAGCGGCGGCTGAAGGCTCTTCGTCCGCACCCGAGCGCGGGCTGAGCCGCCGGGTCAGCCGGCGATTTCGCCCTCGGCGGTCGCCGGTACACCCTGCCCCGTGGTGGGCGCCTGCGCCGTTTGCGCCAGCGTCAGCATGCGGGCTTTGCGCCAGCCGCCGTAGCGGTAGTAGGCGATCGCCAGCAGCATGGAGATGAGCGAGCCGAGCGGGAAGCTCCACCAGATCGCGTCGGCCCCGAATCGCTCCTGCAACGCCAACGCAAACGGCGGGCGGATGAGCCACAGCGTGATCAGCAGGATCACCAGCGGCGGCCAGACCGCGCCAGTGGAGCGGACCACGCCGAACATCACGAAGGTCACGCCGAAGAACAGGAACGACCACACGGCTATGGCATTGAGGTGCTGCGCCAGCTCCAGCGCCACGCCGTCGCCGGGCAGGAACAGGTTCAGCGCGGCGCGGTTGAACAGGTAGATCAACGCGATCAGCGTGCCGCCGAGCAGGAAGTTGTACGCCACGCCGATCCACGCGATCCGGTCCACCCGCTGCCAAAGCCGCGCGCCCACGTTCTGCGCCGCCATGGAAGAGACTGCCGCGCCGATCGCCATCGCCGGCATCTGCACGTAGGTCCACAGCTGGCTCGCCGCACCGTAGGCGGCGACGGTCTGGGAGCCGTAGGCGTTGACCAGCCGCATCATCACGATCGCCGACGAGGAGATCACGATCATCTGCAGCCCCATCGGCAGGCCCTTGACCACCAGCGCACGCAGGATCGCGATGTCGGGCTTCAACAGCGCGATGTCGCGTCGACCGATCCACAGGAAGTGCCCTCGTCGGTACAGCGTGAGCAGCAGTGCCACCAGCGCCACGGTCTGGGCGATCAGCGTGGCAGTGGCCGAGCCGGCGATGCCGAGCTTCGGGAACGGCCCCCAGCCGAACATCAGCAGCGGGTTCAGGCCGATGTCCAGCACCACCGACAGGCCCATGAACAGGAACGGCGTCTTCGAGTCGCCGGCGCCGCGCAGCGTCATCATCAGGAAGCTGTAGAAGTACATCGACGGCAGCGCCACGAAGATGATGCGCAGATAAGCCACCGCGTACGGCAACGCGTCGGCGGGCGTGCCCAGCAGGCGCAGCATGCCCGCCGTGCCGAACCAGCCGGCGACCGCCACCGCCAGCGAGACGGCAACGAAGAAGCCGGTGCCGGTGCCGACCACGCGCCGCGCCTCGGCCACGTCCTTTGCACCCAGGCTTTGCCCGACCAGGATCGTCGAGGCCATGCTCACGCCAAACACGGCCGACAGCAGCAGGAACAGGATCAGCGTGGCATTGCTGGTGGCGGTGAGGGCCGCTTCGCCCAGGTAGTGGCCGATCCACATCGCATTGACCGAGGCGTTGAGCGACTGCAGCACCGTGCTGCCCAGGATCGGCAGCGCAAACAGCAGCAGGGTGCGGGCGATCGGGCCCTGGGTGAGTGATTCGGAAGCGGGGCGCATGGCGTTCCGGGGGCAGGCAGCGGGAGGGCGAAGCTTCGCATGCGCGGGTGACCAGCGAAGTGACGCCGATGGGCCAGAAGTCACGGATCGACGGCGCCGTCGCGCTTGCTATCGTCGGCGGATCGTCCAGGAAGGAGTAGCACCATGCGCCATCCCCTGCGGGTCGCCGTCCGGCTCGCCTCGCTCACGCTGCTCGCCGCCGCGACACTCGCGCCGCCGGCGGCGGCCGCCGCCGGCCCCGAGCTCGCCGTGCCACCCATCCACTACCGCGAGCGCACGCTGCCCAACGGCCTGCAGGTGCTCAGCGTGGAGGACCACGCGAGCCCCACCGTCACGGTGCAGGTCTGGTACCACGTGGGTTCAAAGGATGACCCGGCCGGACGCTCCGGCTTCGCGCACCTGTTCGAGCACCTGATGTTCAAGAGCACCAAGCACATGCACTCCGAGCAGATGGACCGGCTCACCGAGGACGTGGGTGGGGCCAACAATGCTTCGACCGGCGACGACGTCACCAACTACTACGAGGTGGTGCCGGCGAACTACCTGCGCACGCTGCTCTGGGCCGAGGCCGAGCGGCTGTCCAACCTCAACGTGGACGAGGGCAACTTCAAGTCCGAGCGCGCCGTGGTGCAGGAGGAGTACCGCCAGAGTGTGCTGGCCAATCCATACGGCAAGCTCTTCAATGCGATCGACCCGCACTCGTTCACGCAGCATCCCTACCGTCGCCCGACCATCGGCAGCATCGAGGATCTGGACGCCGCCTCGCTGCAGGACGTGATCGACTTCCACCGCACTTTCTACCGTCCCGACAACGCCACCCTGATCGTGGCCGGCGATTTCGATCCGAAGGCGCTCGATGGCTGGGTCGACGCGTACTTCGGCTGGATCCCCAAGCCGGCCACGCCGGTGCCGCAGGTGACCGCGACCGAGCCCGCTCGCACGCAAGACAAGCGCTACACCGAGACCAGCCCCACCGCACCGTTGCCGGGCATCGCGATGACCTGGCTGATCCCGCCGGCGCCGTCGGCCGACACGATCCCGCTGCAGGTGGCGGCCGCGCTGCTGTCGCAGGGCGACTCGTCGCGCCTGTACCAGTCACTGGTCTATCGCGGACAGGTAGCGCAGCAGGTCGGCGCCGACGCCGACGCGCGCGTGGGCCCCGGGCTGTTCACCGTGTACGCCATCCTCGCCAACGGCCACACCCCGGCCGAGGCGGAAAAGCTGCTGCGTGCCGAGCTCGACCGGCTCGCCACTCAGCCGATTCCGGAGAAGGAGCTGGCCAAAGTGAAGACCCAGCTGCTCACCGGCCAGCTCAAGCAGCGCCAGACGCCGATGGGGCTGGCGTTCGCACTCGGCCAAGCCACGCTGATCGAGGGCAATCCGTCGCACGTGAACAGCGACCTGGCGGCACTGCAGAAGGTCAGCGCCGCCGACGTGCAGCGGGTGCTGCGTGAGCACGTCACCGGCGCGCACAGCGTCACCATCGACCACCTGCCGCAGCCCCAGGGTGTGCCGGCGGCCCGCCAGGGAGCAACCCCATGAGCCGATCCATCCACCGCCTTCCGCTCGCTGCGCTGATCGCGGGCTGCCTCGCCGTCGCCAGCACGTCCGGCATCGCCGCGACCTTTCCGCAGACCCCGCCCGCGCCCACCGAGGCGCCGCGGTTGAACGTGCCCACACCGTCCAGCCAGACGCTGGCCAACGGCCTGCGGGTGGTCAGCGTGCGTCGCGCCGGGTTGCCGCTGGTCACCGCGCAGCTGCTGATTCGCCGCGGCGGCGAAATGGATCCTGCCGGCAAGGCCGGGCTCGCCAGCCTCACCGCCAATCTGCTGACCAAGGGCGCCGCCGGCCGGACCGCACCCGAGATCGCTGCCGCGGCCGAGGCGCTGGGCGGCACCCTCGATGCCTCGGCCGGATGGGATGAGAGCGGGGTCGGCATCACCGTCACCACGCCACGCGTGGCCGAGGCGCTGGCCCTGCTGGCCGACGTGGTGCGCCGACCGGCTTTCGCCGAGGCCGAAGTCGCCCGCGCGCGAACGCAGGCGCTGGGCGACCTGCAGCTGATGCTCAGTCGCCCGACCGCACTGGCGTCGCTGGTGTCCAGCCGCGCGGTGTTCGGCGAGGGCGCCTACGGCCACTCGCGCAGCGGCACGCCGGCCTCGCTCGGACGAATGACCCGTGACGACGTTGTCGCGCTGCATCGCACGCTGTACCGCCCCGACAACGCCATCCTGGTGCTTGCCGGCGACGTGACGCCGGAACAGGCCGTGGCGCTGGCCAAGGCAAGCTTCGGCGACTGGCAGGCACCGACCGCATCGCTGCCGCGCGCGCCTGCCGCCAAGGGAGACAGTTCGCTGCCGGAACTGCTGGTGATCGACCAGCCCGGTGCCGGCCAGGCCGGCGTGGTCGCCGCGCACGCCGCACCGGCACGCAGCGCCGAGGGTTTCTATGTCGGCACCGTCGCCGACGCCGTGCTGGGCGGCTCGTATTCGGCGCGGCTGAATGAGGAAATCCGGATCAAGCGCGGGCTGTCCTACGGCGCCAGCAGCAGCTTCGACCCGCGTCGCGACGGAGGCCTGTGGCTGGCCTCGGCGCAGACCAAGAACCCCTCGGCCACGCAGGTGGTCGCGCTGATGCAGGGTGAGTTCGATCGCCTTGGCAGCGAGCCGGTGGGGGCCGACGAGCTGGCGGCGCGCAAGGCCACGCTGGTCGGCAGCTACGGCCGCAGCCTGGAGACCACCGCCGGGCTGGCCGGCCAGGTCGGTGAGCTGGCGGTCTACGGCGTGGACCTGGCCGACATCGGCCGCTACATCGAACGAGTGCAGGCGGTGACGCCGACCCAGATCCAGCAGTACGCGCAGGCGCATCTGGGCGCATCGGGGCGGCATGTGGTGGTGGTCGGCGATGCCGGCCAGTTCGGCGCGGAGCTGTTGAAGGCGCATCCGCAGGGCCGCCAGTTGCCGGCGAAGGCGCTGGATCTGGATGAGGCCAGTCTCGGACCTGCGCCGTCGCCGGGCGCACGCTGAACCGCGGCAACCGTCGGTAACGCACCGGCCCGGGCGAGCGATCGCCCGGGCCTTTTTTTGTTGCCGCAGACGGACGCACTGTCGTGCCATAAAGCGCACGATTGTTCACTGCCGCTGCACGATCCTTTATTAAACTAGTGGGTGTAGTAACACGAACAACGACAAGGAACCCCGATCGTGCGATCTCTCCCCTGCCACCGTCTCGCCGCTGCGCTCGCCCTGCTTGCGCTCCCGGTGCTGTCCCAGGCCGCCACCCACGTCGAAGTGCAGGGCGGCCGCAGTTACATGGATTCGTACGGCACCAACGCCGCCTTCGTCGAGGCCGTGTTCGCGCCGCGCCCGATCGGCAACAGCCGCTACACCTGGTCGCCGGACGTGTCGGCCGGCTGGATCGACGGCCGCGAGCTGAGCAGGCCATACGAGAAAACCACCCGCCCCTCCGTGGCACTGGTGGCCGCGGGCGCGCGGTTGCGCACACGTGATGAGAGTGCGTGGTACCACCCGCTGTTCTTCAGCTTCCAGCTCGCCGGCACCAATCACACCACCCAGGCGCTTTCCAGCCACTACCAGTTCGTCAGCACGCTGGGCCTGCAGTTCAGGCACGTGAGCTTTGCCATCCGCCACATCTCCAACGGCGGACTGCATGACCCCAACAGCGGTGAGACGATGGCACTGGTGGGCGTCGGCTTCGACATCTGAACCAGGCCGCCAGGCGTCGGCGCCGCGTCATCGAGGCACCGGGCGGGTTTCCGCACGGTGCCTTCTTGCATGCGGACCGCGGCGGAACCGATCACCCTGCACGCCTCACAGCAGCTTGATGCCGAGCGGCTTCACCGCCAGCGCGAACACGCCGAAGCAGACCACCGT
Organism: Dyella sp.; assembly: GCF_035685805.1. Classification (GTDB taxonomy): domain Bacteria; phylum Pseudomonadota; class Gammaproteobacteria; order Xanthomonadales; family Rhodanobacteraceae; genus Dyella_A. Next base: position 64,235 of record NZ_DASSAB010000061.1, on the reverse strand, counting down.
GAGCAGTGCACTGAGCGCCAGCGCCGGCCAGAAGCCGAAGCGCGCCAGCAGGCGCGGAAACGCCAGGAACATCGGCAACGTCGGCAGCACGTACCAGAAGGTGTACCAGGCGTGGTTGGCGATCTTCGCGCTGGGCTGCTTTTCCACGTGCAGCCAGATCAGCGCCAGCAAGGTGACCAGCGGCAACGATGCGATCAGCGCGCCGGCGCGGTCGCTGCGCTTGGCCGCTTCGGACACCACGACCACCACTGCAGCGGTGATCAGGTACTTGGTGATGATCCAGGGCATGGGGCTCGCTCGCGGTGCGTGTGATGGCATAACGCCGGGGGTGCATCGTATCGTCAGCTGCTCTTTCGCCGACCCCCCGCATTCCACGTGACTTCATCCGCGCACCCTCATGATCACCACGACGGCAGCGACGAGCACGGCCACAGCCATGCCATCGCGCAGGATGCCGATCGCCGCTATCTCGCTCTGGCGCTGGCCCTGCTGCTGGCCTTTACGGTGGTAGAGGTGGCGGTCGGCCTGATCGCCGGCTCGCTGGCGCTGATCTCCGATGCCGGCCACCTGCTCACCGACGCGGCGGCGATCGCGCTGGCGCTGTGGGCGATGAGCCTGGCCAAGCGACCGGCCAGGGGCAGCTACACGTTCGGGCTCAAGCGGGCGGAAATCCTCAGCGCGCAGATCAATGGGCTGTCGCTGCTGCTGCTCTCGGCGTGGTTCATCATCGAGGCGGTGGTGCGGCTGATTTCGCCCCCGCGGGTGGACGGCGCGCTGGTCACCGTGGTGGCCACGGTCGGCATCGGCGTGAACCTCGTCGCGGTGTGGGTGATGAGCAAGGCCAACCGGCAGAGCCTCAACGTGGAAGGCAGCTTCCAGCACATCCTCACCGACCTGTACGCCTTCATCGCTACCGCCATCGCCGGCGCCATCGTGTGGTGGACCGGCTGGAACCGCGTCGACTCCGTCGCCGCGCTGGTCGTGGCGGGGCTGATGTTCAAGGCCGGCTACGCACTGGTGCGTGACTCGGGACGCGTGTTCCTGGAAGCGGCGCCGCGCGGGCTGGATCCCGACACCATCGGCGAGGCAATGGCTGCTGTCGAGGGCATCACCGCGGTACGCGACCTGCATGTGTGGGAAGTTACCTCGGGCATGCCGGCGCTGTCGGCACATCTCTTCGTGAGCCGCGCGCTGGATTGCCACGCCACCCGCCGCACCGTGCAGGCGATGCTGGCCGAGCGCTTCGCGATCACCCACGTCACGCTGCAGACCGATCACGCCGACGAGGACGAAACCGGCCGCGGCACGCACGCGCCGTGCGCGTTCTCGCACGCGCACTGAGCCACGCCGAAAACCGACGGTTCAGTGCGCGGCGGGTGCGCCGTCGTGATCGTGACCGCCGTGGTCGTGGTCGTGGTCGTGGTCGTGGTAGTGATGGTCCGCGTTGGTGGCGGCGTCCATGTCCATGTCATCGTCCGGCGGCGCCCGCGCCACGATGTCCTTGTATTCCTGCGCACTCATGCCGGGCAGCTGCTGCAGGAAGGCGACCATCGACCAGATCGTCGCGTCGTCGTGGCTGGCGCCCCAGGCCGGCATCGCGCTCATCTTGATGCCGTGCTTGATCACCCAGAACGCCTGCTTCGGATCGACCCGCATCCGGCTGAGATTCGGCGGCTGCGGGTACAGGCCCGGGTGGATTTCCGACTCCGCCATTGCCGGGGAGAGATGGCACTGCGTGCACATCGCGGCGTACTGGCCGGCCCCCTTGAGCACGAGCTGGGGATCGGCCAGATCCGGCACCACCAGATCGGCGGCGTGTGCGCGGATCGAGCGCTCGCGCAACGCCTGCATCAGCGCGAACACCGGCCGCGTGTGCGGGGCGTCCGCGCCGATGTCGTAGCGGCCGGACCAGACGAAGGCCACGGCACCTACGGCCAGCAGCAACACGGTGGCGAGGACGCCGAGGAACAACGATCGAAGCGAGGTGGACATGGCAGATGATCCGGGTCAGAACCAGAAACGCAGGCCGGCGACGAACTGCCGGTCGAACACGGGGCGGTCGGCCGCGCGGGCGAGGTCGGCGGTGTTGCCCAGGCGCTGCACGAACTGTACGCCCACATACGGCGCGAACTCGCGCCGCACTTCGTAGCGCAGCCGCAGGCCGAACTGTACGTCAGTGACACCACGGCCGAGCCCGCGCGCCGGATCGCGGCGACCGTAGAGGTTCGCCTCCCATTCCGGCTGCAGGATGAGCCGCTGGGTGAACAGCACGTCGTAGCTGGCGCGTATCCGCGCCGCGCTGCGGCCCGACGTGCCCAGATAGAGCGTGGCCTCCACGTCGAACCAGTACGGCGCCAGGCCCTGCACGCCGGCGGCGAGCCAGTCGCGCGACGGGCCTTCGCCGATGTCGTGCCGCACGCCGAGCGTGCTGTCCCAGTACGGTGACACGGCGTGGCTCCACAGCGCCTCGATGTCGCCGTCTTCGAGCCGGCCGCCGCTGCGCTCGCCCTCGCTGCGCAGCCACAGCTTGTCGGCATCGCCGCCGTACCAGCCCTGCAGCTCCCACGCCTGGCCGTTGCCGTCGTGACCGTGAAAGGCCTCGAGCTGATCGACCAGCAACATCGCCAACGGCGCGCTGTCGACCATGTCCATGCCCGGCATCTTGCTGTGGGCGTAGCCGTCCGAGTAATCGGGGCTGCGCGCGCCGATCGGCGCCGCGCCGCCCTGCATCGCACCCATCGCCATGCCGTCCATGCCGGCCCCGTGCGCGGCGTGGTCCATCCCGGGCATCGATGCCATGTCGGATATCGATGAGGCGTGCGCCGCGTGATCGTCGCCGTGCGGCATCGACTGCATGTCGGACGTCCCCGCGTGGTCCATCCCCGGCATGCCCGGCATCGACGAGGACGGTGCTGCCGGCGCGTCGCCATGATGCGCGGCGTGATCCATCCCGGGCATCGATTTCATGTCGGACATGGCCGCGTGGTCCATGGCCGGCATGCCCGGCATCGAAGAGGATGCCTTCGCCGGCACGTGGCCATCATGCGCGACATGATCCATCCCCGGCATCGACACCATGTCGGGCATTGATGAGGCATCCGCCGCGTGGCCGGCGTGCGCCGTGTCAGGGGCGTGCGACGTCGACTGATTTGCAGGCGCAGGCGTACTGGAAGAGGAAGCCGGCATCGGCATGTCGTCCATGGACATTCCGCCCATGTCCATGGCCTGCGGCTCGGCGGCGGAGGCAGCGGGTACGGGTGCGGGCGCCGACTGCGCCATGGCAGCGGGCATCCACGTCGTGCCGATGAGCGCCAGCGCAACGGCGAAGGCGGCACGTGTGAGACGAGGCAAGACGATCATCCGGCTCATGCCACCACCACTTCGCGGAACATGCCCGCTTCCATGTGATAGAGCATGTGGCAGTGATACGCCCAGCGCCCCGGTGCGTCGGCGGTCACCCGATAGCTGATGCGCTGCGCGGGCTGCACGTTGATGGTGTGCTTGCGCAGCTGGAAGCTACCGTCGGGGCTTTCCAGCTCGCTCCACATGCCGTGCAGGTGGATCGGATGGTTCATCATGGTGTCGTTGACCAGCACGATGCGCAGGCGCTCGCCGGCGCGGAAGTGGATCGGCGTGGCGTCGGAGTACTTCACGCCGTCAAACGACCACTCGTAGCGCTCCATGTTGCCGGTGAGATGCAGCTCGATGGTGCGACCGGGCGGACGCGGATCGATCGGACCGCCGATCGTCTGCAGGTCGGCGTAGGTCAGCACGCGGCGACCGTTATCGCGCAGGCCCACGCCCGGGTCGTCGAGGTTGCTGCGCGGCATGTCCACGCGCATGTCCACGCCGGGGCCGTATTCGGTGCGGGCGTGATGCACGGCCGGAGCTGTGCTCTCACTGCCCATGACCATGCCCGGCATGTTGCCGCCGTGCCCGGCATGGCTGTCGCCCTCCATCGTCATGCCACCCATGGCCGTGCCACCTGCGGCCATGGCGCCCATCATGTCGACCATCGCGAGGTGCTGGCGCGGGTCCAGCGCGGGCACCTCGGCCTGCATGCCGGGGCGCGGGGCCAGCGTGCCGCGGGCGAAGCCGGTGCGGTCGATCGACTGGGCGAACACGGTATAGGCGCGATCGTCCTGCGGCTCCACCAGCACGTCGTAGACCTCGGCCACGCCGATGCGGAACTCGTCCACGGCCACCGGCTCCACGTCCTGCCCGTCGGCGGCGATCACCGTCATCTTGAGGCCGGGAATGCGCACGTCGAAAAAGCTCATCGCCGAGCCGTTGATGAAGCGCAGGCGCACCCGCTCGCCGGGCTGGAACAAGCCGGTCCAGTTGCCGTGGGGCGTGGTGCCGTTCATGAGGTAGGTGTAGGCGCCGCCGGAGACGTCGGCCAGGTCGCTCGGGCTCATGCGCATGTGGTTCCACATGCGCCGTTTGGCCAGCGCCTGCTGCAGGCCCATGGTTCGCACATCACGGAGAAACTGCGGCGCGGTGGGCTCGGCGAAGTTGTAGTAATCGCTGTGACGCTTGAGCGTGGCGTAGATGTGCGCGGGGTCGTCGTCGGTCCAGTCGCTGAGCATCACGACATAGTCGCGGTCGGCGTGATGGCGTTCACCACCGGCCGGCTCCACCACGATGGCGCCGGTCAGGCCGGTCTGCTCCTGGAAGCCCGAGTGCGAGTGGTACCAGTAGGTGCCGCTCTGGCGCACCGGGAAGCGGTAGGTGAAGGTTTCGCCCGGCGCGATGCCGGGGAAGCCGATGCCGGGCACGCCGTCCATGTCGAACGGCAGCAGGATGCCGTGCCAGTGGATCGAGGTGGCCACCGCCAGCCGGTTGGTGACGCGCAGGGTGACCTCGGTGCCTTCCTTCCAGCGCAGCAGCGGCCCGGGCACCGAGCCATTGACCGCGTGCGCCAGGCGCTGGCTGCCGGTGAAGTTCACCGGCCGCTGGTCGATCTGCAGCGCGAATTCGGTGCCCGAAAGCACCGGCGGCTTGGTGCCCACGGGCGCGCCGGCAGCGCAGGCGAGGGACCCGTCGAACAGGCCGAGCGCGGCGCCCGCGCCGCCCAGCGCGAGGCCTTGGACGAAACGACGGCGGGAAAGGTCCAGCCGATCGCGGCGGGACGGGGGGCTGCGGGGGAAACCGGTCATGCCAATGCTCCATCATGCGGCGTCCGGCACGGGCCGGCGCAGGGCAACATCACGCGTCCGAGCCGCAAGGGCTTGCGGCCGGGCGTAACGTCAACGAGGGAGAACTCAGGCTTGTGGCGGACGCAGCGGTGGCGACGCAGGGCGATACGGCGCGCCCGGAACGGCCGCGGGCACGATCATGGCCAGCGGCAGGCGTGCAGCCATCGCCAGTCCCGGCAGCGGCAGCAGCGCGGGCGCACACATCGTGGGGCAATGGCAGGAAAACGTCGCGGTTGCGTGGGCGCTGCCATCGGCGGGTGCGCAGCATCCGTCGGCGGCGGCGTGTGCGATAGGCGCCGGCGACCCGTGCTGGGCGGTGCCGTGGCCGGCGGCGTGCGGGGGGCCGAACTCGGCGCGGGCCGGTGCAGGCACGGCCATGGCCGTCGCCGATGCCAGCGCGCTGGCGGCATGAACCATGGCCACCGTCGGCACCGCCTGCGCGTTGCTCAGCACCAGCATCAGCCAAGCCAGCACGCTCAGCGCCCAGCGGCGGGGCGCATGTAGCGGCAGCGAGCGTGGCGATGCGGTCATACGCGAAGCTTAGGTGGTGTGCAGGGCCTGCTCAACGCTGGAGCAGGCTCCATGGGGTGCGGCGGTTTGAAGCGCCGGGCGCGGGAACCGGCCCCTGTCCCGCCCGATCAGCGACGCCCCATGGCCGCGCCGCATGATGCTCAGTGCCCGCCGGCTGCCGGCCCCGGCTTCGCCCCGAACGGCGGCTTGGCCAGCCAGATCACCACGATCAGGCCGAGGAAGATCCAGCCCAGCACGTGGAACACCTCGTTGAAGGAGATCTGATAGCCCTGCTGGGTGATCATCTGGTTGATGCTGGCCGCGGCCGTGGTGGTGTCGCCGTGGCCGATCTGCTGCAGCGCCGCCTGTGCGGTGGGGTTGTACGGCGTGATCTGCTCGGCCAGCTGGGCGTGATGGGTGACCGCGCGGCGCTCCCACATGAAGGTGGTGAGCGAGGCGGCGAAGCTGCCGCCCAGCGTGCGCAGGAAGGTAGCCAGACCCGAACCCGCGGCGATCTCGTTCTGCTGCAGGTCCGACAGCAGGATCGACAGCACCGGCATGAAGAACAGCGCCACGCCCAGGCCCTGCAGCAGCTGCACCAGCGCCACGTGGTAGAAGTCGATCTGCAGGTAGAAATCCGAGCGCATGAAACAGGTCATGCCCATGACCGCGAACGCGGCGCTGGCCAGCAGGCGCAGGTCGATCCGATTGGCGTACTTGCCCACCACGAAGGTCAGCAGCACCGGGATCACGCCCAGCGGGGCGGTGGCGAAACCGGCCCAGGTGGAGGTGTAGCCGAGGTTGCGCTGCAGCCACAGCGGCACCATCAGGCCGATCGAGAAGAACGCCGCGTAGGCCAGCACCAGCGCCAGCGTGCCGGCGCTGAAGTTGCGGTGGCGGAACAGCTTGAGGTTGACGATCGGGTCCTTGTCGGTGAGCTCCCAGATCAGGAACACCGCCAGCGCGATCGCCGAAATGATGCTGGTGATGACGATGAACTGCGAGTTGAACCAGTCCTCGTCGTTGCCCTTGTCCAGCACCACCTGCAGCGCGCCCACGCCGATGATGAGGGTGATCAGGCCGACGTAGTCGATCTTCGGTCGCTCGGTTTTTTCCTCGCGCCCCTTCATCTGCGCGCCCACCACCATCGAGGCGAAGATGCCGATCGGCACGTTGATGAAGAAGATCCACGGCCACGAATAGTTGTCGGTGATCAGGCCGCCCAGGATCGGGCCGGCGATCGGCGCCACCACCGTCACCATCGCCAGCAGCGCCAGCGCCATGCCGCGCTTGGCCGGCGGATAGATCGAGATCAGCAGGCTCTGCGTGATCGGGTACATCGGGCCGGCCACCGCGCCCTGGATCGCGCGGAACAGGATCAGCATGCCCATGCTCTGCGAGATGCCGCACAGGAACGAGGTCAGCGCGAACAGCAGCGTCGACCAGATGAACAGCTTCACCTCGCCGAAGCGGCGGGTAAGGAAGCCGGTCAGCGGCAGCGAGATCGCCATGCTGACGGCGAACGAGGTGATCACCCAGGTGCTCTGGTTGGAGCTCACGCCGAGGTTGCCGGCAATGGTCGGCAGCGACACGTTGGCGATCGTCGTGTCCAGCACCTGCATGAAGGTGGCCAGGGACAGGCCGACCGTCGTCAGTGCGAGGTTGGGTGGACGGAATGCAGTGCTCATGGCGGCTCGGAAGAGGTCGGTGGGCGCCCGCCGGTGGCGACGCGCGGATGCAGCGGCGAGGAGTACGGCGGCGGAGCGCGCCGCCTCCCGCGAGCGGGAGGCGGCAGGGCGTTACTTGCCGTGGCTGCCGGCCATGTTGGCGTGAATGATCTGCTCGATCATCTCGTCCGCCTTGGCGGCCTGCTGCTCGTACACGTCGGTGTCCAGGATCGGCTTGCCCGGCGACTGCTGCGAGAGCATCGGGCCGTCCTGGTTGTGCAGGTTCACGTCGACGGTGGTGGACAGGCCGATGCGCAGCGGATGGCGATCGAGCTGCTTCGGGTCGTCGAAGGTGATGCGCACCGGGATGCGCTGCACGATCTTGATCCAGTTGCCGGTGGCGTTCTGCGCCGGCAGCAGCGAGAACGCGCTGCCGGTGCCCACGCCAAGGCTCTCGATCGTGCCGCGATAAGTGACGTCCCCGCCGTACACGTCGCTGGTGATCTCCACCGGCTGGCCGATGCGCATCTTGGTCAGCTGGGTCTCCTTGAAGTTGGCGTCCACCCACACCTGATGCAGCGGTACCACTGCCATCATCGCCATGCCCGGCGCCACGCGCTGGCCCAGCTGCACCGAGCGCTTGGCGACGTAGCCGTCGACCGGCGCCACGATCGTGGTGCGCTGGTTGTCCAGGTAGGCCGCACGCAGCCTGGCGGCGGCCGTCTGGACGTCCGGATGCGACGCAACCACCGTGTCGTCGACCAGCACCTTGCTGGTCTGCAGCCGCTGCTGCGTGGTGGTCAGCGCGCTTTCGGCGGCGGCCAGCTCCTCGCGGGCGTGCGCCAGTTCCTCGGCGGAGATCGCACCGGAGCGGGCCAGGTCCTTGCGTCGGTTGTAGTCGGCGCGGGCCTTGTCCACCGCGACCTGGCGCGCGGCCACGTCGGCCTGGGCGCCGGTGACGCTGCTGTAAAGCCCGCGCACCTTGCGCACGGTGCTGGCAAGGTTGGCGCGGGCTTCGGCCAGCGCAACCTCGGCATTGCTCTTGTCGAGTTTCACCAGCACGTCGCCGGCGTGCACCCGGTCACCGTCATCGGCGCCGATGCTGATCACGGTGCCGGGAATCTGCGGAGTGATCTGCACCACGTTGCCGTTGACGTAGGCATCGTCGGTGCCCTCGTACCAGCGGCCTTCGAGGAAGTACCACGCGGTCCACGCGATGGCGGCGATCACCACCACCACCACGAGCAGGCGCAGGAACAGGCCGCGGCGATTCTTGGGCGGCTTGGCGGCCGGAGTGGCGGCAGGGGCGGCCTGGGCGTCGGCCGGCTGGGAGGTTTGGCTGGACATGGTCGGCCTCAGGAACGATCGGAAGGGGAAGTGGGGGAAGAGGAAAGCTCGGCAGCGGCAGGCGGCTCGCTGCTGCGGTCGCGCGGCCGGTAGCCGCCGCCCAGCGCTGCAATCAGCTGCACCGACAGGTCGACCTGCTGCGCCTTGAGCGCGGCCATGCCCTGCTCCGCGACGAGCAGCTGCTGGCGCACGCTGAGTGCCTCGAGGTAACTGCCGATGCCGGCGTCGTAGCGCTGGCGAGCCAGCTCCCACGCCTGCTGCGCGGCATCCAGCGCGCGCTGCTGCGCCGTCACCTGGGCGCCCAGCGAGTCGAGTGCCGACAGATCGTCCGCCACCTCGTTCACTGCGCTCACCAGGGTCTGGTTGTACTGCGCCACGGCCAGGTCGTAGGCAGCGTCCTTGCTGTCGAGGTTCGCGCGCAGGCGACCGCCGTCGTAGATCGGCAGGCTCAGGGTGGGCCCGAACTGGTAGAACCGCGCCGGCAGCTGGAACAGGTTGGTGCCGCCAGTGGCCAGTAGGCCGGCCATGGCGCCGATGCTCAGGTTGGGCAGGAATTCGGTCTTGGCGGCTTTGATGTTCTGCTGTGCCGCCTCGACCCGCCAGCGCGCCGCGACGAGGTCGGGACGATGGCCGATCAGGCCGGCGGAGAGATCGGCCGGCACCGCGACCGCAGCGGGCTGCAGCAGGCCGGGGCGGGCGATCGCCAGGCCACGGTCGGGCCCTTTGCCCAGCAGCACCGACAGCGCCGACTGCGCCGCGTCGACCGCGCGGTCGGCAACGGCCTGCGCGCGCTCGGCCTGCGCGACCTCGACGTCGCCCTGCTTGAGCTGCAGCTTGCTGTCCACGCCCGCGGCAACGCGCTGGCGGGTGAGCTTGCGCGCCGCGGAGGCGCGCTCCAGCTCGGCATCGGCGACGTCTTTCCGGGCGTAGGCATAGCCAAGCTGGGCATAGGCGCGGGCCACGTTGGTGGACAGCTCGATGCGGGCGGCCCGCGCCTCGATGTCGGCGGCCTTGGCCGCACCCACCGCCGCTTCCCAGGCGGCGCGCTTGCCGCCCCACAGATCCAGGCCCCAGTTGAAGCTGGCGTAGGCGTACTTGGCGGTAACGAAGTGGCCGCCGCCGACATCGGCCGGCACGGCCGTGGTGGGGAGGCGCGCGCCGGAGACGGCGCCCGCGGCGTTCACCTGCGGGCCGCGCGCGGCATCGGCGCTGCCGACTTCTGCCTGTGCGGCGCGCGCACGGGCGTCGGCGCTGGCCAGGCCGGGGTTGTCGCGCAGCGCTTCGTTGATCAGCGCGCTCAGCTGCGGATCGCCCAGCGTGGTCCACCAGTCGTCGCTGGGCCAGCTGGCTTCGGCCACGTGCAGGCGCGCCAGGCTCTGGTCGGTGGCAAGGGCGGACGGGTCGGTCAGCGAGCCGTTGGGGTGCAGCCCGCCGTCGCTGGCGCAGCCGGCCAGCAGCAGGGTGAGCCCGAGTCCGGCGGCGAGGGAATGCAGACGCATGGGGAAGGTCTCTGGGGAGATGGGTTCAGGACTTGTCGCGCAGTGCGTGCAGCACGCGCTCGAGGTAGTCGTGCAGTTGTTCGCGCTCGGTGCCGCTGAGCGACCGCTGGGCCGCCTCCAGCACACGGTCGTTGCAGTCGGTGAGCCGGTGCCACAGGGCGTCGCCCGCGTCTGTGAGTTCGATCCGCAGGGCGCGGCGATCCTGCTCATGCGGCGTGCGGCGCAGGAAACCCTTGGCTTCCAGCTGGTCGAGCTGCCGGGTCATGGCGCCGCCGTCGAGCTCCACCGAGCGGGCCAGCTCGCTGGCGCTCATCGGACCGAGCCGTGCCAGCCGCTTGAGTATCAGGAACTGGGTAAAGCGCAGGTCGATCTGATGCGCGGCCAGCTCGGCTTCCATGGCCCGCACGATCTCGGAGCGGACCAGCCCGAGCAGCACGCCGAGACTCTCGGCGGGGCCTTTGGCGATCGGGGGGGTGAGGGCGTCGGGACGGTTCATGGCCGGGCATTCTATTGCTGTGAGTTTAATTGTCAAGGCAAATATCTAGATCACAGCTTTTGCGCCGGCAAAGTGTTCTGCGTGCAACCCGCGGGGCATGGGGCATGCGCCGGATGCACCCGGGGCAGCGGCAGCACCGCTCGCCGAGAGCCCGCGACGGCAGCCCCTCTTGCGTGCCGGCTCGGGCGCCTTTATATTCGTTTAATCGCATATACGAATATTGACTCATGCACCCATACCTTCTTTCCTTGCTGGGTGGTGTCCTGATCGGGGGCGCCGCAGTCTTGCTGATGGCCAGCCTGGGCCGGATCACCGGTATCAGCGGCATCGCCAGCGGCGTCTTCATCGGCAATCGCGGCGATCGCGGCTGGCGCGTAGCCTTCGTGATCGGCCTGATCGCCGGACCGCTGCTGCTGAGCCTGTTCGGCCAGGACCGCGGCATCGGCGCGCCGCCGGTCGGCCTGCCGCTGATGGCGCTGGCCGGTTTGCTGGTGGGCATTGGCACGCGCCTGGGCAGTGGCTGCACCAGCGGTCACGGCGTGTGCGGCATCGCCCGTCTGTCGCCGCGTTCACTGCTGGCCACCGGCGTGTTCATGGCTGCCGGTATCGCCACCGTATTTGTCCTGCGTCACCTGCTGGGAGTGGTCTGACCATGAAAATGACTGTGGCCATGCTGGCCGGCCTGCTGTTTGGCCTGGGCCTGAGCCTGGGCGGAATGACCCAGCCGTCGGTGGTGCAGGGCTTTCTCGACCTGTTCGGCGCCTGGAACCCGCGCCTGGTGTTCGTGATGGGCGGTGCGGTACTGACCACCGCGATCGGCTACCGGCTGGTGTTTCGCCGCGGCCGGCCGCTGTTCGAGCCGAGCTTCCAGTTGCCGACGGCGAGCCGCTTCGACGCGCGGCTGGTCGGTGGAGCGGCCCTTTTCGGCATCGGCTGGGGCATCGCCGGCTACTGCCCGGGCCCGGCCCTGGCCTCGCTCACGGCCGCGACGCCGGCGCTGGGCGTGCTGATCACCACCATGGTCGCCGGTTGGTGGCTGGCGTCGAAGATTCCTGCGGCGCGCAGTTGAGCGCGCGCCCTCAAGCGAAGGAGAAAGCCATGCAACGCCCCGACGTCAAAGCGTTCTTCGACGAACCAACCAATACCTTCAGCTATGTCGTCTCCGACCCCGCCACCAGGCGCGCCGCGGTGATCGACAGCGTGCTCGACTACGACGCCGCCTCCGGCCGCACGCGCCATGATTCGGCCGACGCGATCGTCGCCTGGGTGCGTGCGCACGACCTCGCCGTGGACTGGGTGATCGACACCCACGTGCACGCCGATCACCTCTCCGCCGCGCCGTACATCCAGCAGCAGCTGGGCGGCAAGTTGGGCATCGGCGAGCACATCCGCACCGTGCAGGACACCTTCGGCAAGCTGTTCAACGCCGGCACCGAGTTCGCCCGCGACGGCAGCCAGTTCGACCACCTGTTTGCCGATGGCGAGCACTACCGCGTGGGCGGGATCGAGGCGGTGGCGATGCATACCCCCGGCCACACGCCCGCCTGCATGACGCACGTGATCGGCGACGCGGCGTTCGTCGGCGACACGCTGTTCATGCCCGACTACGGCACTGCGCGCTGCGACTTTCCCGGCGGCGACGCGGCCACGCTGTACCGCTCGATCCAGACCATCTACGCGCTGCCGGAGTCCACGCGCATCTTCCTGTGCCACGACTACAAGGCACCGGGCCGCGACGAGTACGCCTGCGAGACCACGGTGGCCGCCGAGAAGCACGGCAACCTGCACGTGCGCGAGGGCATCACCGAGGCGGACTTCGTGCAGATGCGCACCGCACGCGATGCCACCCTGGCAATGCCCAAGCTGATCCTGCCCTCGGTGCAGATCAACATGCGTGCCGGCCACAAGCCGCCGCCGGACGACAACGGCGTGAGCTACCTGAAGATCCCGCTCGACGCGTTGTGAGCCCGCGCCGCCTCCCATCCCCCCGGAACCTGACCATGACCCAAGCCCCGACCATCCAGCGCCTCACCGACACGATCGGCGTGGCCGCCCAGATCAGCCCCGACGACCTGCCCGCGATCGCGGCGCAGGGCTATCGCAGCGTCGTCAACAATCGGCCGGACGGCGAAGAACCCGGGCAACCGGCGGACGCTGCACTGGCCGCCGCGGCGGCACGCGCCGGGCTCGCCTACCGGCCGCTGCCGGTGGTCTCGGGCCAGGTGCGGGACGACCAGGCGCGCGCCTTTGCGCAGGCGATTGCCGAGCTGCCCGCGCCGGTGCTGGCGTTCTGCCGCACCGGCACGCGCTCGACCATGCTGTGGGCGCTGCAGGCCACCGACGCGCTGGATGACCGCGCGATCCTGGCGCGGGCGGCCAGCGCCGGCTACGACCTCGCCGCGTTCGCGCCGCGCCTGCGCGCGTACCGGGGGCAGTGATGGCAACGGCAACGAAGCCGCACGGCGCGGGCCCGGCCGCGCCGCCGATGCAGCGCATGCACGCGCACGCCGACGAGGCGATCGCCGTGCTCAAGGCAATGGCCAGCCACAACCGGCTGATGCTGCTGTGCCAGCTGATCCCGGGTGAGCGCTCGGTGGGCGAACTGGCGCAGGCGCTGGGACTGGCGCAAAGCGTGGTGTCACAGCATCTCTCGCTGCTGCGCCGCGACGGCGTGGTGAGCGGCCGGCGCGAGGCGCAATCGATCTACTACCGCATCAGCGATGCACGCGTGCATGCGTTGATGCAGACCCTGTTCGACCAGTTCTGCCACGACTGACCAACCGCGAGAGCCACACGATGCCCCCCTTTGACCTGATCCAGGCCCTGCTCGCCATCGCTTGCGGATCGGCCGTCGGCTTTTCGCTGGCGCTGATCGGCGGCGGCGGCTCGATCCTCGCCGTGCCGCTGCTGCTCTACGTGGTGGGCGTGCGCAATCCGCACCTGGCCATCGGCACCAGCGCGCTGGCGGTGTCGCTCAATGCGTTTGCCAACCTGATCCCGCACGCACGCGCCGGCCACGTGCGCTGGAGGGCCGCCTTCATCTTTGCCGCGACCGGCGTGGTCGGCGCTTTCATCGGCTCGACCATCGGCAAGGCGGTCGATGGCCAGCGCCTGCTGGTGCTGTTCGCCGTGCTGATGATCGTGGTGGCCGCGCTGATGCTGCGCGGGCGCCGCGGCGGCGGCCCGGACCGCTACCCGCTGCCGCACACCAACCCGCGGCTGGCCGGCGTGGGCCTTGGCGCCGGCGCACTGTCGGGCTTCTTCGGCATCGGCGGCGGATTCCTGATCGTGCCGGGGCTGATGCTGGCCAGCGGCATGGAGATCATCCACGCGATCGGCACGTCGCTGTTCGCCGTCGGCGCGTTCGGCCTGACCGCCGCAGCCAACTACGCGTTTTCCGGCCTGATCGACTGGCCGGTCGCCGCCGCGTTCATCGGCGGCGGCGTGGCCGGTGGCTGGCTCGGGGCGATCGGTGCGAAGCGGCTGGCGAAAACCCGCGGCGCGCTCAACGCGATCTTCGCCGGCGTGATCATCGTGGTGGCGATCTACATGCTGTTTCGCTCGCTGCGCGGCTGAGGCCGCGCGCAACACCGGCGCTGCACTCAGCGCGCGCCGGTTCCCTCCTCCAGCGCCGGCCAGCAGTAAAAGCCGCCGTCGGTGGAGGAGATCGCCTGGCGGAACACCTCGTCGGGGAAGTAGCCACGCTCGAAAAGGGCCGCGAACAGCGCCTCGCCGCCGTCCGCCTCGGTGGGAACCACGAACGACTCCGGCCGCAGCGTGGTGAAGATGTACAGCCCGTCGGAGGCGTACAGGCCCTCGTCCTTGAAGCACACGCGCACGATCGCGCTCCACGGGAACGCGTCCTGCCAGGCGGGTCGCCCCGGCGGGTGCACGTCCAGGTGCACGTGGGTGTCGTCGAAGGTCACGTGGAACCAGCTGTCCAGCCGCAGGCCCCGTGCCCGGCCGACGCTCCGCCCCCTGGCACTGCGCCAGGCGCCGCGGATCAGCAGCACCCCGCAGAGCAAGGCGAGTGCCAGCAGCACCAACGCGCCGGGCGAGAAGCCCGCCTGCGCCAGCGAGCCGGTCCGTAGCGCACGCCAGGCGTCCACCGCGGCGGAGAGCGCCAGCGCGGTCAGTCCCAGGCCGATCACCAGCCCCGGTATGGCCAGCGTCCGGCACGCGGCGCGCACGCCGGGCGCGTCGCTGGCGGCCTCGCCCAGGGCTGCACGAAGGTCGATCCAGTACAGGATGGCCAGGACCAGCGCCGGCACGAACAGGCCGGCCGGGTAGCCGCTGTGCAGCAGGCCGGCCAGCAGCAGCGACGCGGGCATGGCGATCAGGGCGATACCCAGGCGCAGCGAGAGTTTTCCGAGTGGCATGGCATCCATTCCCTGGCGGCGTGGAGGCCAGTGTATGCGTGCCGACCGCGTGCGGCAGGCGCGCACTTCGGATCGCGCCGGCGCGGCGGCGCGACCCGCTGCATGCCGTCGTCAGGGCGCCGCGGCGCGGCCTTTCACGTAGGTATCGAACAACTCGTCGATGCGGCGGTACTCGTCGTACCACGCGTCGGGATGAACGAACCCGTGGCGCTCCAGCGGATACAGCGAGATCCAGAAGTTCTTCTTGTGCAGCTCGACGAACCGCTGGTACAGCCGGATCGAGTCGGCCGCCATCACGTTGTCGTCGATCAGGCCGTGTTCGATCAGCAGCGGGTCGGCGAGATTCGCCGCGTACTCGATCGGTGAACTCGTGGTGTACGCCGCGGGATCGAGCTGCGGATCGTTGAGGATGTTCGAGCTGTACTCGTGGTTGTAGGTGACCCAGTCCGACGGCGGGCGCAGCGCCGCACCCGCGGCGAACTCGCCCGGCGCTCGCAGCAGCGCCATCTCGGTCATGAAGCCGCCGTAGCTGCCGCCGTAGATGCCCACGCGCTTCGGGTCCACGCCGTGCTGCTTCACCAGCCAGGCCTTGCCGTCGAGCAGGTCTTCCAGCTCCGGGTGACCCATCTGCCGGTAGATCGCGGTGCGCCAGGCGCGGCCGTAGCCTTCGGAGGCGCGGTAGTCCATGTCGAGCACCACGTAGCCCTTCTGAACCAGCAAGTTGTGGAACATCTGCTCGCGGAAGTAGTAGGTGGAACCGAGCGTCACGTCCTGGGTGTAGCCGGCGCCGTGCACGAAGATCACCGCCGGGCGCGAAGCCGGCGCGGCGGTGTCGTCGGCCGGGCCGTAGTACTTGGCGTAGATCGCGCCGGCGCCATGGGAGGACGGTACCTGCACGATGGCCGGCACGATCCAGTCGTGTGCGGTGAACGCAGGCTTCATGGTGTCGGTCAGCTCGCGCGCCGCGCCGCCGGTCGACGGCACCACGGCCAGCTGGTCAAACCGGTAGGGCGATGAATGCAGCACGGCGAGCTGCTCGCCGTCCGGCGACAGCGCGAACTCGCCCGTGCCCTGGTACTGCGTGAGGCGGGTGAGTTCGCCGCCGCCCGAGGGCACGCGGTAGACGTCATAGCTGTAGGGCGCCGCGCGGTTGGAGCGCACGTAGAACCAGCGGCCGTCGTCGCTCAACTGCGGATGGCTGATCTCGAACTGGCCCGCGGTGAGCGGCTTCGCCTTGCCGGCCAACGGCTTGACGTAGAGCTGCGACCAGCCGGTCTGTTCGCTCAGGTACCACAGCGTGCGGTTGTCCTTGAGCCAGCCGAAATCGTTGAAGTTCCAGTTGATCCAGGCGTCGTCATGCAGGCGCTGCTGGTTCACCAGCGCGTGCTTGCCGAAGTCGACGCTGGCGATCCAGCGGTCCTTGTTGTCGATCGCGCGCAGCTGGATGGCGAGCCGGGCGCCGTCGTCGCTCCAGGCGATGCCACCGCCGGAGCCGTCGTTCTCGCCCGAGACGATGTGCACCGGGCGCACGTCCGGCGCCTTCAGCGCCTTCGCCCCGTCGTCGTCACCGGCCTTCTGGCGCGCCGCGATCGCCTGCCGGCGCAGGGCGTCCAGCGGGTCGTCCTTGATCCCCGGCAACACGGCTGTATCGAGTGGGTAGCTTGCATGGGTGGAGAGATCCAGCAGCAGCAGCGACTGTGGCGTCGGGTCCTTGCGGCCGACGTAGCTGCGCGCGTCCTGCGCCTCGGTATAGCCCGAGTCGGTGACGAAGTGGATGACCTTCGGCGCTTCGCCGTTGGCGGCATCCTTCGGCTCGGTCACCAGCAGCATCCAGCGGCCGTCCGGGGAGAGTTCGGTATCGACCGCGGTGACCTTGTCGCCGAGCCAGAACGGCTCGGGGGCGCGTCCCGGATCGGCCGCCTGCAGCGCCTTCTCCTGCGCGCGCTCGGCGGCCTTGTCGTCCTGGATCTGTCGCAGCGTGCCGAACAATGCGCGCTGGTGATCGCGCAGCGCGTCGGGCTTTTCCGCCTGCGGATCGTCGGCGAACTTCAGCACGGCGACGGGGGCGCTCACGCCGGCGGCCAGGTCGTAGGAGAACCAGTCGTTGCCCTGGCGGTACTGCAGGGTGCGGCCGTCGGCGGAGAAACGCGGCGAAGATTCGTCGGCCGGCGTGCGGGTGACCTGGCGGCGTGCGCCGCCGGGCAGATCCACCACGAAAACGTCGCCGTGGCGGATGAAGGCCGCATGCGCGTGGCGGCGATCGTAGACGGCCGGGCCGTCGGCCGTTGCCTCGGCGGCAGGGTCGAGCTTCTCGCTGCGGCCGCTCGCCGGGTCGACCCGGTACAGGTCGCGCACCGGGCTGCCGTCGCGCTGCACGCGGTAGTAGATCGCATCGCCGTCGACGCTCCAGTACGGCGACTCCACCGGATGCCCGATCCAGTCCGGATTGGCCATGATGGTTTCCAGGTCGAGCGGGGCCGGCGCCGGCGCGGCCGGCACGGCGGCGTGGACGGGCGACACGAGCAGGGCGACGAGGACGGCAAGCGCAGTGCGATGCATGGGTAGCTCCACGGTGGCAATCCGACCAGCGTAGCGAGCCGCCACACCGGCGCACACCCGCCATTGGTCAAGGGTGACCCGCCCGCGCTGGTACGATGCGGCCCCGACGCCTGCCATGGAAACGAAGCGATGAGCCTGCTGCCCACCGTCGAGCGCGAAACCGGCGCACAGCCCACCCACAGCGTGATCTGGCTGCACGGGCTGGGCGCGGACGGCAACGACTTTGCGCCGGTGGTGCCGGAACTGGCGGCGCGGGACTGGCCGCCGCTGCGCTTTGTGTTTCCGCATGCGCCGGTGCAGCCGGTGACGGTCAACGGCGGCATGCCGATGCGCGCCTGGTACGACATCGTCGGGTTCGATCTGTTGAGTCGCCAGGACGAAGTCGGCATGCGCCGCTCGATCGCCGCGGTGGAAGCGCTGATCGAGCGTGAGCACGAGCGGGGTGTCCCCAGCGAACGCATCGTGCTGGCCGGGTTCTCGCAGGGCGGCGCGATCGCGCTGGCGGCGGGCTTGCGGCACGCCCACGCGCTGGCGGGGATCGTGGCGCTGTCCACCTACCTGCCGCTGGCCTCCACGCTCGCCACCGAACGACACGCCGCCAATGCGGCGGTGCCGCTGTTCTGGGGCCACGGCACGATGGACCCGGTGGTGATCCTGCAGCGCGGCCTGGATTCGCGTGCCGCGCTGGAAGCGCTCGGCTACGTCGTGGACTGGCACACCTACCCGATGCCGCACTCGGTCTGTCCGCAGGAGATCGGCGACCTGCGCGAGTGGCTCGGCAAGCGCCTGCGCGCCTGAACGGCGCACCGTCGCCGCTGGCGGCATACTGCGCCGATATGCGCTCCGACGTGCGTCCGTCCCGCTCCCACAGCCCGCTGCCGGATTTCTGCCGGCTGCCGGCGCTGTTCGCCCTGCTGGTGGTGGGCGCGCTCACCGTCACCGTCGTGTGGCTGGCGCCGGACACGCGCCTGGGCTGGCGCGGCTACAGCGTGGGCATGGCATTCGTGGCGTGGCTGTCGGTGCTCATCGCATTGAGCCTGTGCAAGGCGCGGGCGCGCCTGCAGCGGCTGTCCGGCTGGTTGCCGTATGCCGGCGTATGGCTGCTGATCGTGCTGATCGTGATCGCCGGCAGCGCGGTGGCGCGTTGGGCCGATGGCGCGCTGGGGCTGGCGCTGATCACCGGCGGATATGGCCAGTTCGTGCGCGACAACGCACTGATTGCCGCGCTGCTGGGTGCTGCGATGCTGCGCTACTTCTTCGTGCTGGCGCAGTGGCAGCAGCGGCTGGCCGCGGCGTCGCAGGCGCAGGTGGCGGCGCTGCAGGCGCGCATTCGTCCGCACTTCCTGTTCAACAGCATGAACACGGTGGCGGCGCTGGTGCGGGTCGATCCGGCCGCGGCCGAGCGCACGGTGGAGGATCTGTCCGAGCTGTTCCGCGCCGCGCTGGGGCAGCACGGCAGCCGCGACGGCACGCTTGCCGACGAGCTCAACCTGGTCGAGCGTTACCTGGCGATCGAACAGCTGCGGCTGGGGCCGCGATTGCGTGTGCTGCGCCAGCTCGACGCGTTGCCGGCCGGCTTCCCGCTGCCGCGCCTGCTGCTGCAGCCGCTGGTCGAGAACGCGGTGCGGCACGGTATCCAGCCGCTGCGCGAGGGCGGCGAGATCACCCTGCGCGGGCACTGCGAGAACGGTGCGCTGGTGATCGTGATCGACAACCCGCTGCCGGCAGCACCCGCGCCCGGCGGCCACGGCCTCGGACTGGACAACGTGCGCCAGCGCGTCGCCTATCGCTACGGCGCGCGAGCGCAGGTGCAGGCCGGCCCGCAGGGCGACCGCTTCGTGGTGCGCCTGCGCCTGCCGCTGGAGGCTGGACATGGGCCCTAGCCTGCCTGGCGAACTCTCGCGGACCGATGGAGTGCAGCCATGCGCGTGCTGATCGTGGACGACGAGCCGCTGGCGCGGATGCGGCTGGCCGCGCTGCTGGGGGAGTGCGACGGCTGCGAGATCGCCGGCAGCGTGGCCGACGGCGAGGCGGCGATCGCCGCCATCGCCGCGCACTCGCCCGACGTGGTGCTGCTGGACATCAACATGCCCGGCATCGACGGCACCGCGCTGGCCCGGCGGCTGGCCGGGCGGGCGCGGCCGCAGGTGGTGTTCTGCACCGCCTACGAAAACCACGCGGTGGAGGCGTTCGACCTGGGTGCGGTCGATTACCTGCTCAAGCCGGTGCGGCTGGAACGCCTGCGCGAGGCGCTGCAGCGTGCGGCACGCCGCCTCGACGCCACGCCGGCGGAGAGCACCGGCTACCTGCACGGACGGCTGCGCAACGAGCAGGTGCGGATAGCCCTGAGCGAGGTGATCTGCCTGCTCGCCGATGAAAAATACGTCGTGGTGCAGCACACCAGCGGCGAGCTGCTGATCGAGGAATCCCTGCGGCAGCTGGAGGAAGCCTATCCCGACCAGCTGGTGCGCCTGCACCGCAATTGCCTGGTGCCGAACGCGCGCCTGGTGGGGCTGAAGACGCTGCCCGACGGCCGCACGCTGGCGCGCCTGGCAGGCACCGAGCTGCATCCGGAAGTCAGTCGGCGCAACCTGCCCGCGTTGCGCAAGCTGCTGCGCATGGGCTGAAGCTTCGCCGCCGCCCAGGCAGCGAACGGCGGCGGTGCGCGGATCGGGCACGGGCATTGCCGCGCAGCCGACCCTGTGGTTGGGAGATGAGGTCACGCCGCCCTGCCTGCATCGGCGAACGCGGCGCGGCGACATGCGGCCCCGGCGTGTCCCGCGGCGTCATGCGCTGACCGTGCGGCGCGTTTACGCGACAATGGGGTCTCGGGCAGCCGCGCTGCCTCGCACCCCACGCCACGGACATCCCCATGAGCCTCAGCACCCTGCGTATCGCCACCCGCAAGAGCGCGCTTGCGCTGTGGCAGGCCGAGCATGTGGCCGCGCTGCTGCGCGCGGCGCATCCCGGCCTGGCGGTGGAGCTGGTGCCCATGAGCACGCGCGGCGACGAGATCCTCGATCGCCCGCTGGCCACCATCGGCGGCAAGGGCCTGTTCCTGAAGGAGCTGGAGGTGGCCATGCTGGAAGGGCGCGCCGAGCTCGCGGTGCATTCGCTCAAGGACGTGCCGGCCGAGCTGGAGCCGGGCTTCGTGCTGCCGGCGATCCTGCCGCGTGCCGACGCTGCCGATGCCTTCGTCAGCAACCACCACGCCGACCTCGCGGCGCTGCCGCATGGCGCGCGCGTAGGCACCTCGTCACTGCGCCGGCAGGCGCAGCTGCGCGCGGCACGGCCGGACCTGCAGCTGCGCGACCTGCGCGGCAACGTGGGCACGCGACTGGCCAAGCTCGATGCCGGCGAGTACGACGCGATCCTGCTCGCCTGTGCCGGGCTGGAGCGGCTGGATTTCGCCGCGCGCATCCGCAGCCGGCTGGCCGCACCCGAGTGGTTGCCGGCCCCGGGACAGGCGGCGATCGCCATCGAGGCGCGCGCGGATCAGCCGGCCGTGCATGCCCTGCTGCGGGCGCTGGATGACGCCGAAACGCGCGTGTGCATCACCGCCGAGCGCGCGATGAACCACGCCCTCGGCGGCAGCTGCACGGTGCCGGTGGGCGCGTGGTGCGTGCGGACCGAGCACGGACTGGATCTGCGCGGTCTGGTCGGCGATGCCGCCAGCGGCGAACTGATCGTGGCCGGCGCATGCGGGGCCGCGTCCGAGCCCGACGCACTCGGCGTACAGGTGGCGCAGGCGCTGCTGGCGCAGGGCGCGCGGGCACTGCTCGATCGTGGCCGCTGAACGGCGGTAGTCGCCCCCATGAAAAAGGCCGGCTGCAGTGCAGCCGGCCTTTTCGTTCATCGACCCGGAGCCGCAACGCGGCTCAGAAGTTGTAGACCAGGTTGGTGGTGGTGAGCGTATCGGTGCTCTGCGTGCCCGGCTGCGTGTCGCTGTTGTAGCGCACCTGGAAGCCGAGCTTGAGCGCCATCTTCTTGGTCATGCTGACCGAGAGGCCGGCGTCGTTCTGGTAGTACTTGTTCTTCGAACCCGCTTCGAGCAGCAGCGTGTCCTCGAACGCGGTGTTGTCGGTAAGCCGGTACTTGTAGTTGACCAGGCCACGCGCCACGCCCTCGCCTACCGTCTCCTGGCGCACCGGCACGGTCACGCCGCCGACATCCTGCAACTCGTCGGCCGGGCGATAGCGCTTGTAGCCGGGGCCGATTTCGAACGACAGCTCGGTGCGCTGATTCTTCAACGCGATGTACCCGTAGCCGAGCGACACGGTGCTCTGCCAGAGGTTGGAGCCAAAGTCGTCGTGCTCATAGCGCCCCGCGCCCACGATGTAGCTGCGCGGGTCGAGCTTGTAGCCCACCGACGCACCACCTTCGTAGCGGTTGGCCGTGGTGCTGAACTGGCTGACCGTGTTGCCATTGGCGTCGACCACCGACACCTCGCCCTTGGAGCGCAGGCCGTTGAGGAAGAAGTTGTTCTTCCACAGCTCGTTCTCCTGGGTCAGGCCGAGCTTGGCGTTGAGGTTTTCCGAGCGGGAATTGCCGCGTGCGGACGCAAAACCGAACTCGCCCGAGCCGCTCCAGCCGCTGTTGGTTGGCGCACCGGAGGGGTCGATCGCGACCTCCTGGGCGTGGGTGCCGCCAGCGGCAAGGGCAGAAACGAACAAGACGGCGAGAGACGTGTTTTTCATCGAAGCTGGATCCAATTGTTAAGCAAATGTCGCCGGCTACCATAGCGGCCCGCGTTGAACGACCAGTGAACTGCGCCCGCAAAAAAACGGGCGCGATCAGACCGTGGCGGCGAGGGGAGCGGACGCCGCGCTGGCGCGAGCGTGCAGTCGCTGCTCCAGCGATCGGCCCGCCACGCCGCACAGGGCGGCGAGCAGCGCCATCCAGCCGCTCACCTGCCAGCGATCGGCCAGCAGCAGCGCGGTGCAGGGCACGGCATAAGTGAGCAAGGCGGCGACGAAACGGGCGCCCAGGAGCGAACTCCGTGCACGTGCGGCGCCCTCGCCCTGCCCCGGCCGCAACACGTGCCAGCGCATGCCTTCGAGCAGACCCAGCAGCAGGGCCAGCACCAGCAGGATCAGCAGCCAGGGCTGATGGGCGGCCTCGGCCGGTCCCAGCCGGTTGCGATCGGCGGCAACGCACAGCCACAGCCACAGGCCGCCGCCATACAGCCCGGCCAGCAGTCGATCCATCGCCAGGCTGTTGCGCGAAGGTGAGCGCGCGGATTCACCAGGCGCCCGGCGGGGGCTGCCGTAGAGCATGCCGACGCTGCACAGGGTGAGCACGGCGCCAGCCACGCGGGTGGCCCAGAAACTGTTGTCGCCCCGGGTGAGGCCCGCCACCGCAAGCAGCGGCAGATAGACCGCCAGCGCCATCAGCGCCTCGCGCGGCGGCCACGCACTGCGCCCGGGATACCAGCCGTGCCAGGGAGGCAGGCCCGGCCTGCGCACGCACGCCAGTATCAGGCCGGCGCTGACGAACAGCGTCCCCAGCGCCAGTGGTACCAGCGACTCGCCGCGTCCGTGGCGGTAAATGCCGACGGCCAGTGCCAGGCCCTGCAGCGCCCACAGGCCGTAGCCGGCGTCGGACCACGTGCGCAGCGTCACCGCCAGCATGCGCTGGCGGACGCGGCCGCTGTCAGGCGAGGCGTCGGAAATGCCGGTATCCGGCGTAGCACGCGTTGCTTGCGTCAAGGTGTCGTCGTCCGGGGAGGCGAAGGCGGGCGCGGGGAAGGCGTCATGATCGAACGCGGCCACTGCTGTGGGCTTGCGGCCGCTTCGAGGCGTGCCCATGCTACACAACGCCTCCCGCCGACGATATGCCATGGACCGTTACGAGCGCATTCTCACTCTCCACCGCCTGCTGAAGTCGGCGCACTACCCGGTGCCGTTGCCGCGCCTGATGGACGAGCTGGAGTGCTCGCGCGCCACGCTCTACCGCGACATCGCGTTCCTGCGCGACGCGCTGGGCGCGCCCATCGAGAGCGGTGGCGGCGAGCAGGCTGCCTTCCGCTACGAGGTCGGCGAGGGCGAGCGCTTCGAACTGCCGGGGCTCTGGCTCACCTCCGACGAGCTGGCGGCGCTGCTGGCCCTCAACGAGCTGATCGGTCGCAGCGGGCCGGGTGTGCTGGCCGGTGCGCTGGCGCCGTTCAAGGCCCGCATCGAAGGGCTGCTGTCCGACCAGGGCAGCGGCAAGGCGCTGCCGATCGAGCGCATCCGGGTCATCCCCTGGGGCGAGCGCAAGCTCGACCAGCAGGTGTTCCGCATCGCCGCCGGCACCGTGCTGGAGCGCAAGCAGTTGCGCTTCCGCTACCGCGCGCGCACCACCAATGCCGACAGCAAGCGCACGGTCTCGCCGCAGCGGCTCACCCACTACCGCGACAACTGGTACCTGGACGTGTGGGACCACGACCGCGAGGCCTTGCGCAGCTTCGCGGTGGACCGCATCGTCGAGCCGCATGCGCTGGACGCGGCCGCCATCGACGTGGCCGAGGCCGACCTCAACGAGTTGCTTTCCTCCAGCTACGGCATCTTTGCGGGCAAGCCCAAGGCGTGGGCGACCATCCGCTTCTCCCAGCACGCGGCGCGCTGGGTGGCCGACGAACACTGGCACTCGCAGCAGAAGGGCGAGTGGCTGCCCGACGGGCGCTACGAATTGCAGGTGCCGTACTCCAACTCGCGCGAGCTGCTGATGGACGTGCTCAAGTACGGGCCGGACGCGGAGATCGTGGCGCCGCTGCCGCTGCGCGAGGAGATGAAGATCTCGCTGCAGCTGGCGCTGACCGGGTACGGCCGGTAAGCCTTGCGATTGAGCCGCTGCGTCGCGTTGCGGTCCCGCGAGACGTCCTCGGCAGCGGGCACGTTTGGCGCACCCGCGTGTTCTTCGCTTCAGCAACGGTGCGAGCGGCGTCGCCTCAGTGCGCTACCGCCTGGAACGGCCAGAAGTGCGGAATCAGCCACATCGACAGGGCGCAGAACAACAGGATCAGTGGAATGCCGACCTTCATGAAGTCGGTGAAGCGGTAACCGCCTGCGTAGTACACCATGGTGTTGGTGGGGTAGCCGACCGGGGTCGCGAACGAGGTCGCCGCGGCAAATGCCACCGCCACCACGAACGGGCGCGGATCCACGTGCAGCGCCTGCGCCACCGACGCGGCAATGCCCACCATCAGCACCACCGACGGGTTGTGGCCCATCAGCTCGGTGAGCAGCGCCGTGAGTAGGTAGATCATCAGCAGGCCAGCCAGCGGACCGTGGCTGCCGACGACAGCCATGCCCATGTGCACCACCGCCGTCGACAGCCCGCTCTTCTCGATCGCCACGCCCAACGGGAGGATCGCGCCGAGCAGGATAATGATCTTCCAGTCCATGCCTTCGTAGACGTCTTTACGGCCAAAGCAGCCGGCCAGCGCCATCGCGGTGGCGCCGCAAATCGCCGCGATCGGTATCGGCAGCCAGCGCAGCCCCGACACCACCACCACGGCTGCCATGATCGCCACCGCGTAGAACGCCTTGCGCGGCGTGTGCGGCGCCTTCTCGCGCTCGCTGAGCACAATGAAGGACTCGTCGTTGCGCAGGTTGGCCATGGCCTCTTCCGCCACCAGCACCAGCAGCACGTCGCCGACCGCAAGCGACACGTCGCTGAGCTTCTCGCGCAGCACCTGGCCGCGGCGGTGGATCGCCAGCGCCACGGCGTCGTAGCGCCAGCCGATGCCGGTCTCGCCGAAACGCCGGCCTTCCAGCGGACTGGCGGGCGCGACCATGATCTCGGCCATCACCCGCGGGCGGTCGTCGGCATGCGCGTAGTGGCCGTCCGGGGCGTTGCGCAGGTGGGTCTGGCGGCGGAATTCCTCGATCTTCTCCCAGTCCCCGCGCACCAGCAGCACGTCGCCCTGGGCGATCTGCTGCGATCGCGGGGACCACATGCGGCGCTCGCCCCGCAGCAGCTCCAGCGGGTACACGCCGTAGCGTTCACCGAGGCTGGCGTCGGCGATGCTCTTGCCCAGCAACGACGACTGCTCGGTGACTTCCAGCTCGGTCACGTACTTGCCGATGTCCACTTCCACCGGCATGTCGGTGTGGGTCTGGCGCGGCAGCAGCCAGCGGCCGATCACCATCAGGTAGACCATGCCGACGACCGCCAGCAGCGCGCCCATCGGGGTGAACTCGAACACCCCGAACGGCGCCATGCCGTGCTTCTGCGCCAGGGTGTCGGCCAGCAGGTTGGAGGAGGTGCCGATGAGCGTGCACACGCCACCCATCTGCGCCGCGAAGGCCATCGGCATGAGCACGCGGCCGGGCGACGTGCCGGTGCGCTGGCACACCTTCAACGCCAGCGGCAGGAACGTGGCCACCAGCGCGATGTTCTTGATGAAGGCGCCCAGCGGCGCGATCGCCAGCATCATCGCCAGGGTCAGCAGCCACGGCCGCTTGATCTTCATCAGCAACCGGCTGAGCGGCTCCAGCGCGCCGGAACGTTCGATGCCCATGCTGAGCGCGAACATCGCCGCCACGGTGACCGTGGCCTCGTTGCTGAATCCGCTCAGCGCCTCGGCCGGACTGACCACGCCCAGGATCACCAACGCGGCGAGTGCCATCAGCGCCACCAGGTCGATGCGCACCTTTTCGCTGGCGAACAGCGCCATCGCCGCCACGATGACCGCCACCGTCGCCCAGGCCTGCCAGGTCATGCAACGACCCCGCGCGCAGGACGGACAGTGGCAGCCGCCGGCGGCGGTCGTCTGGTGCTCGGTTGCATCGTGCTGTTCCTGGAGAGACGTCGGTGCGGCCGGCCGGCCGGGGGCGGCCAGGGCGCGGCCCGATCCCGCGGCGGTCGCTGCCTTCACACCTTTCTGGCATCGTACGGAATCGGGGCGTTTGCACAATGTTATGGCGCTCCTCCACCGCACGCGAGCCGCCATGGCCGAGACATCCGCCCGATCCGAAAACCCTGCACCCGGTGCTGCTGATGCCCCGGTCCGGTCCCGCGCGAGCCGGCCCACCGTGGCGCTGGCGCTGGGCGCCGGCGGCGCCAAAGGGCTGGCGCACATCGGGGCGATCGAGCAGATCGAGGCCGCCGGCTTCGAGATCGTGGCGCTTGCCGGCAGTTCGATGGGCGCGCTGATCGGCGGCATCTATGCGATGGGCAAACTGGACGTCTATCGCGACTGGGTCTCCACGCTGGCCCGGCTCGACGTGCTGCGGCTGCTGGACTGGACCTTCTCCGGCGGCGGCCTGATCAAGGGCGAAAAGCTGATCGGCACCCTGCGCGAGCTGATCGGCGATGTCTCGATCGAGGAGCTGCCGCTGGCATTCACCGCTGTCGCCACCGACCTGGAGCGGGAGCGCGAGGTGTGGCTGACTCGCGGCTCGCTGTTCGACGCGATTCGCGCGTCCATCGCCATCCCCACGATCTTCCGCCCGCATCGCATCGACGGTCGCCTGCTGCTGGACGGCGCGCTGCTCAACCCGGTGCCGGTCACGCCGCTGATACGCGAGCGCGCCGATCACGTGTTTGCGGTCAGCGTGGACGGCCCGGCGGAGACCGTCCGGGTGCAGGAGCTGGTGGCCGAGGACGACGAGAGCTACCACAGCCGCGTGGGTGGATGGCTGAGCCGGCTACGGCCGGGCGCAGGCGAGCCGCGGCCGGCCGAGCTGGGCGCGCTGGACCTGCTCAACCAGTCGATGGACCTGATGCAGTCGAACCTGTCGCGCCTGCGCCTGGCGGCATACGCGCCGGACCTGCTGATCCAGATGCCGCGCAACCTCTCCACCGCGTACGAGTTCTATCGTGCCCGCGAGCTGATCGAGCTGGGCCGCGAGCGGACCCGGCTGGCGCTCGCGAACTGGAGCGGCGCCGATACCGTGCCGGCCACGCAGGAGCCATGACGCGGGGCCTCAACGCGGCCCGTGTGCCTGCAGCCAGCGTTCCAGGTAGATCTTCAGCGCCACGGCGTGGTTGTGCTCGTCATCGCGCGCGCCATAGAGCAGCGTCACCTGGCGGTGCAGCGACTGGGTCGCGAGCGGTCGCCAGTACTCGGCGAGGTCGTCGAGCTCGGCGGCATAGCGGTGGCGGAACGCCTCCCAACGCGCCGGCTCGTGGTTGAACCAGCGCCGCAGCGCCGGCGAGGGCGCCACCTCGCGCAGCCACTGGTCCAGCGCGGCCGCGTCCTTGCTCACCCCGCGCGGCCACAGGCGGTCCACCAGCACGCGTACGCCGTCATCGGGCGCGGCGGGCTGGTAGATCCGTTTTACCGTAAGGCCCATGCGCTGCTCCGCGCCGGGAAAATGCGCCGAGCCTACGCGCCCGGACGCCAACGTCGCGTGTCGGCGCCATGCGCCGGGCAGCGGCTGGACTGCTAGAGCTCCTCGACCGCGGTGACCTTGCCGCGGCGCATCAGCCAAGCCACGCCGCGCAGGTCGGCCAGGCCGACCCACAGGCGGTCGAGCATGCCGTACTTGGAACTGCCCGCCGTGCGCGGGCGATGGCCCACCGGCACGCTCTGGCTCTGGAAGCCGGCGCGCTTGACCAGCGCCGGCAGGTAGCGGTGCATGTGGTCGAAGTAGGGCAGGCGCAGGAACACCTCGCGCTCGAACAGCTTCAGCCCGCAGCCGGTGTCCGGGGTAGCGTCCCTGAGCATGCGCGAGCGGACCGCATTGGCCACCTTGGACGAGATGCGCTTGTTGAAGCTGTCGCGCCGCGTGGTGCGCCAGCCGGCAAACAAGCGCACATCCGCCGCCGCGGTGGTACGTGCGGCTAGCAGCTTGGGGATATCGGCCGGATCGTTCTGGCCGTCGCCGTCCAGCGTGGCGATCCAGGGCGACTGCGCCGCCCGCACGCCGTTCCAGACGGCGGTGCTCTGGCCGGACCGGGCCACGTGATGCAGCACGCGCAGCTCCGGATGCTGCGCCTTCTGCGCGGTCAGCACGGCACGGCTGTCGTCGGTGGAGTCGTCGTCGACGTAGATCACCTCGTAGTCGACCTGGCCGCGCAGCGCGGCGGCGATCTCGGCGAGCAGCGGCGGGATGTTGTCGCGCTCGTTGAACACGGGAACGACGACGGAGAGCTGGGGCATGGGAGCCGGTCCGGAATAGGGCTGAGCGCGCGATTATCGCCCAAGCGCGCGGGCCGCGCTGGATGGCGCGACGGCGCCCCGTGCACCCACTGGCGCGTGCTTACTGCTGCAGGCGTGACGCCGTGCTCACGCAGCCGCGCCGCCGGCGACTGGCGGCATGCTCAGCGGATCTTGCCGAGGATGCCCTCGAGCTCGTCGTTGCTGTGGTAGTGGATCACCAGCTTGCCCCTGCCGCCGCGCCCCTGCGCCAGCTCCACGCGGGTGGCGAAGCGCTCGGCCAGCTCGCGCTCCAGGTCGGCGACATTGGGGTCACGCGACGGCTCGCGTTTCGCCTTGCCCTTGGGTGCGGTCTGCGCCTTGCGCGCGGCCTCTTCGAGCTCGCGCACGGTCCAGCCGTTGCGGGCCGCTTCCAGCGCCAGCGACTCGGCCTCGCGTTCGGGCAGGGTGAGCAGGCAGCGGGCGTGGCCCATCTCCAGCTTGCCCTCGTCGAGCAGCTTCTTGATCGTGTTGGGCAGATCGGTGAGGCGCAGCAGGTTGGAGACCGAGGCGCGCGAGCGGCCCACGGCGTCGGCGGCCTGCTGGTGGGTGAGGTCGAAATCGTCGATCAGCCGCTTCAGCGCATCGGCCTCTTCCAGTGGCGTGAGGTCCTGCCGCTGGATGTTCTCGATCAGCGCCATCGCCGGCACGGCGACCTCGGGCACGTCCTTCACCAGCGCCGGGATCTCGCTCATCTGCGCGCGCTGCGCGGCACGCCAGCGGCGCTCGCCGGCGATCAGCTCGTAGCTGTTCTTGCCGAGTGCGCGCACCACCACCGGCTGGATCAGGCCCTGCGCCTTGATCGACGCCGCCAGTTCGTCCAGCGCCTCGTCGTTCCAGTGCCGGCGCGGCTGGTACTTGCCCGGCTGGATCTGCTGGATCGGCAGCGTACGCAGCTCGCCCTCCTGGTCGATCACCGATGGCGTGCCGGCGTCGTCGCCGCCGCCGAGCAGGGCGTCGAGCCCGCGTCCGAGTCCACGCTTTTTCGCGGCCATGCTTACTCCTGGTGAAGATTGACCGCGACGGCCTGCGCGGAGGCGGGATCGTCGTGCATGTCCGCCAACGCGGCGAGCGCCGCCTGGGCGCCGCGCTCGCGGCGGATGATCTCGCCGGCGAGCCCGATATAGGCGATCGCGCCGCGCGAGCTGCGGTCGTACAGATGAATGGGCTGGCCGTGGCTGGGTGCCTCGGCAAGGCGCACATTGCGCGGGATGATCGAGCGCAACACCTTGTCGCCGAAATGCTGGGTGAGCTGGGCGGACACCTCGTTGCCGAGGTTGTTGCGTACGTCGTACATGGTGCGCAGCAGGCCTTCGATCTCCAGCGTCGGGTTCAGCCGCTGGCGCACGGCACGCACCGTGTCGAGCAGGCTGGAGAGCCCTTCGAGCGCGAAGTACTCGCACTGCACCGGGATCAACAGGCCGTGCGCTGCGGTAAGTGCGTTCAGGGTGAGCAGGTGCAGCGACGGCGGGCAGTCGATCAGGATCGTCTGGTAGCGATCGGACACCTTCGCCAGCTGCTCCTTGAGGCGGCTTTCGCGCGCGAGCTGGTCCATCAGCTTGAGCTCCGCGGCGGTGAGGTCGCCATTGCCCGGCAGCAGGTCGTACTGCGCCTCGGTGGCGACGATGGCCTGTTCGATCGGCGCCTCTTCCATCAGCACTTCGCAGCCGTTGGGCCGCGCCTCGCGCTTGTCCACGCCCGAGGCCATGGTGGCGTTGCCCTGCGGATCGAGGTCGACCAGCAACACCTTGCGCTTGGCCGCGGCCAGCGAGGCGGCGAGGTTGACGGCGGTGGTGGTCTTGCCGACGCCACCCTTCTGGTTGGCGACAGCGATGATGCGGGCCATGGTGTCGTCGCTACCGTTCGCGGTCGAAAAGGAAAGTTAGATTAGCAGGCCGCCGGGCCGCACCGTCGCCGGGGCGACTGCTTCGGGCATGCAGGCCCATTCAGGCGACGGCTGCGTCCGCGTGCGTCAGCACCGCCAGATGGCGCTCGCCCTCCAGCCCCGGTACCTGCAGCACGTGCATGGCGCGCAGGGCAAAGCCCGCCGGCACGCCGGCAAGCTCCTCGTCGGGGCGGCGCCCTTTCATCGCCAGCCAGCGCCCGCCCGGCGCCAGCAGGTGCCCGCCCCAGCCGAGCATGTCGGCGAAGCTGGCGAACGCACGCGCGGTGATGCAGTCGAACTGACCGGTGACGTCTTCCACCCGCGACTGCACCGCACGCACGCCTTCGAGCTTGAGCGAACGGATCGCCTCGCGCAGGAAGCGCACCTTCTTGCCGTTGGAGTCCACCAGCAGGATCTCCCGGCCCGGGGCGGCCAGGGCCAGCACGATGCCGGGCAGGCCCGGGCCGGTACCGAGGTCGGCAAGGGTCTTGCCGCTGACGTGAGGCAGGATCGCCAGCGAGTCGAGCAAATGGCGCGTGACCATCTCGGCCGGGTCGCGCACGGCGGTGAGGTTGTAAGCCGCGTTCCAGCGCTCGAGCAGCGCCTGGTAATCGAGCAACCGCGCCACCGCGTCGTCGGGCAGGCGCAAGCCGAGCGCGGCAATGCCCTGTTCGAGCTGCGATTGGAGGACGGTGCGCTCGGTCATCTCGATTTCCGTGTGGCGGGACGGCGGGCCGCGGAGTATCGGGCGCTGCCGACGCAAAAGAAAACCCGCCGAAGCGGGCTGGTAACAACGCCTCCCCTGGCGCGGCGGCTCTCGGGCCGGGCCTGCGCAAGATCAACTGGCTACGCGAGCTCCAGATCGACCCGGGTCACCATCATGCCGCGCTCGCGAAGCGAGCCGTTGAGTGCCTGCTTCAGGCGGGTGCCGATGGCGCGACGATCGGCGCCGGCATCGTCCGCCTCGCCCCGCAGCGCTTCCAGCGCGCCGTGCCGGATCAGCTGCACCGCCTGCTCGATCACCGCGTCGGCCCGCTCCGGTTCCAGCACCTGCCAGTACACCGTGCCGCGCCACTCGCGCTGATCGGCCTGTGCCTGCTCGAAGCGCAGCGTCTGGCCCGCCAGATCGATCCGGTGCCCGATGCGGTCGAGCCCCGGCAACACCCAGTGGGTCCCGGACTGCAGCAGCCGCCGCGGCTTGCCAAGGCGATACAGGCTGTGGACCTGACCGGGTGGAACGCGGCGCACCGCGCCGGCGAAACCGGCAAGGGCGAGCAAGGCCGCGGTAGTGAGGGCAATCATGGCTGGATAATCAGTAGGTTGATGACAGGTTGTGATGAGAACCGGAGGTTCACCATACAGCCGCTTGTCTGCGCTTAGATTAATTTAAATTTAACCGCGTGCAAGCGGAATCTTAAATTTTCGTGATGCGGTGCTCTGATGGGGCGTTCGGTGTGCATTTGTGCGATGGGGTCGCTGCACAGACCTATCGGCGTGCTGTTTGCCGGCTTGAGGGGCTGGTGACCCGGGACAGGCGCTTGTCGGGTGGCTCCTGCTTGTTGCACCGCAGGAATAGAGGCACTGCGTCGACGGCCGCCGAAATCGCATCACCCGGGCGGCCTTGCGTGAGCACGGTGTCAACGCCTGACGAATCATCCCGCAGCGCAACAAATCGCTGATTTCCAAAAGCTTTACAAACTTCCATGAAAACGTTTACGTTCCGCCCAGCGCTGGGGTCGGCGCGGACCAAAGGGCCGGATTCGTGACAACGGTGACCATCAAAGACGTGGCGCGCGAGGCCAAGGTGTCGGTCGCCTCGGTGTCGCGCGCGCTCAACGGCAGCGGCGGTGTCACGGCCGAGACCGAGCGGCGCATCCGCGAGGTCGCCGCGCGGCTGCGCTACGTGCCACACAGCGCCG
Organism: Dyella sp.; assembly: GCF_035685805.1. Lineage (GTDB taxonomy): Bacteria > Pseudomonadota > Gammaproteobacteria > Xanthomonadales > Rhodanobacteraceae > Dyella_A. The sequence goes on along the minus strand of NZ_DASSAB010000061.1, from coordinate 31,651 downwards.
CCCGCAGCCTGATCACCCGGCGCACGCACACCATTGGCGCCTTGCTGCCAGACCTGTATGGCGAGTTCTTCTCCGAGCTGATCCGCGGTATCGACCAGGCGGCGCGAGCACGCGGGCTGCATCTGCTGGTGTCCAGCTCGCACGACGGCGTCGAGGACGCGGCCGCGGCCCTGCAGGCGATGCGTGGCCGCGTCGACGGCATGCTGATCCTTTCCTCGCGCGCAGACCTGCCGTTCCTGCAGGCCAACCTGCCCGAGTCGCTACCGACCGTGCTGCTCAACAGCGCCGTGCGGAGCCCGCACTACAGCGTGCTGAACATCGACAACGAAGCCGGCGCCCGCGCCATGGTGCGTCACCTGGTCGACTGCGGCCTGCATGACATTGCCTTCATCGGCGGTCCCGAGGGCAATTTCGATGCGCAGCAGCGCGAACACGGCTACCGCAGCGCCATGGCGGAGCTGGCTCCGGACGGGCTGGCCCAGGTGATTCCGGGCGACTTCACCGAAGAGGCCGGCTACCGCGCGGGCCGCCAGCTGCTGGCCCAGGCACGGCGGCCGCAGGCGGTGTTCGCGGGCAACGACATGATGGCGATCGGCTGCCTTTATGCGCTGAAGGAAGCCGGTCTGGATATTCCCCGCGAGATGGCGGTGACCGGGTTCGACGATATCCCGGTGACCCGTTACGTCTCGCCGCCGCTGACCACGGTGCGCGTGCGCATCGTGGACCTGGGGCGAAGTGCGCTCGAGCGACTGGCCGCGCTGCTGGATGCATCCGACCAGACCCCCGTATCAGCCGACACCCTCGGCTGCGAAATCGTGGTCCGCGACAGCTGCGGCGCGCGAGGGTTGCCACCCGCTGCCACCACCTGAAGCCCGCTCAGGGCAATCAATAAAAACATCCTTTGGGAGGGTCGACATGAAGGCTCCACTGCAATTGAAGAGAAAGCTGCTCGCCAGCGTCATCGCCACCAGCATCGTGGCGATCGGCGCGGCGCCATCGACGGCATGGAGCCAGTCCGCCTACGCCACGCTGCGCGGCAATGCGCCGCCCAATGCGCAGGTCACGGCGTTCAACCCCGCCACCGGTACGACCCGCCGCACCACCGCCAGCGCCGACGGCAGCTATACGTTGACCGGCCTGCAACCGGGCACGTACCAGGTGGACGCCGGCCCGGGGACGCAGAAGGCGGTCACCCTGACGGTGGCTTCAACCTCCACGCTCAACCTGGAAGCCGCCGCGGCGGGCGCGGCGGCACCGGCGTCGGCCGCCAATGCCACCACGATGGGCGCAGTCACCGTCTCGGCCACCACGCTGCAGGAAGTGCGTACGCCGGAAGTCGGCGGCACCGTCTCGCAGCATCAGATCGACACCATCCCGCAGATCTCGCGCAACTTCCTGGAGTTCGCCGACACCGTGCCGGGCATGATTTTCGAGGTCAGCTCCAACGGCAACACCACGTTGCGCGGCGGTGCGCAGAACAAGAGCTCCACCAACGTCTACATCGACGGCGTCGGCCAGAAGAGCTACGTCAAGGAAGGCGGCATCAGCGGCCAGATCGGCAGCCAGGGCAATCCGTTCCCGCAGCTGGCGATCGGCGAGTACAAGGTGATCACCTCCAACTACAAGGCCGAGTACGACCAGATCTCCTCGGCAGCGGTGACGGCGCAGACCAAGTCCGGTACCAACGAGTTCCACGGCGAGGTATTCGGTCGCTACACCAACGACGCATTCCGCGAGCGCACCCCGGCGGAGGAGGCAGCCGACCGCAAGACCGAGTCTGAGGAGAAGGAGTACGGCTTCGCCATCGGCGGACCGATCATCAAGGACAAGATGCACTTCTTCGGCACCTACGAGGCGAAGCGCTTCAATACGCCGATCACGGTGGTGCCGGACGCCAATGCCATTCCGGGCGTGCCGTACCTGCCGGCCGATGCGGCCGCTCAGCTCGGACCGTCGAACCTGCCGTTCGAGGAAAACCTGTATTTCGGCAAGATCGACTGGGAGCCGACCGACCGCGACCGCTTCGAGCTGAGCGCGCAGATCCGCAAGGAGAACCAGACCGGCGGTATCGGCGGTCCCACCTCGGCGTCTGCGGCGTACAAGACCAAGAACGACGACAAGCGCTACGTGCTGCGTTGGCAGCACAGCGGCGAGGCGTACTTCAACGAGCTGCTGTTGACCCACGAGGACGCGTTCAACGCCCCGGTCGCCAACAACCTCGGCAACGGCGTGGTGTACACCTACCCGCTGCCCGACTCCGACCCGACCATCGTCGCCACCGGCGCGGCCAATCCGCTGTCGACCCAGAACAAGGGCCAGAAGGGACCGTCGATCCAGGACGACCTCACCTTCAACGATCTGGAGTGGAACGGCGACCACGTCGTCAAGACCGGTTTCAAGTACAAGGACATCACCCTCACCGCCGCCGACGCGGCCGACATCAATCCGCAGTTCTACTACGACGTCACCGCCGGCGGCGTGAGCGCGATTCCCTACAAGGCATTCTTCACCAAGCCCGTGACCGGGCTCGGGCTCAGCCCGACGGTCGAGACCAAGGCCAAGCAGTTCGGCATCTACGTGCAGGACGACTGGGCGGTCAACGACAAGCTCACGCTGAATCTCGGCGTGCGCTGGGACTACGAGAAAAACCCCGCGTACACCGATTTCGTCACGCCGCAGAACGTGATCGACGCGCTGAACAGCCCCAACCCCGACCCGAACGCGCCGGCCGGGCAGACCTATGCCCAGGCGCTGGCGCTGGGTGGCATCAACGTCAACGACTACATCAGCAACGGCCACAACCGGAAGAACTTCAAGGGCGAGTGGCAGCCCCGCCTGGGCTTCTCGTACGACCTCAACAACGACGAGGCGCACGTGATCCATGGCGGCGTCGGCCGCGCCTACGACCGCAACCTGTTCGACTACCTGCAGCTGGAGACCACCAAGGCGGCGCTGCCGCAGTACACGGTGTACTTCCGTGATCCTGCTACCGGCAACTGCCATCGGGGCTCCAACCCGGACGCCTGCTACGACTGGGACCCGAGCTACCTCAACGGCCTGCCCAACCTGCAGGCGCTGCTCGCGTCGAGCAATGCCGGCACCGAAGTGGACGTGCTCAACAACCACCTCAAGGCGCCGCACTCGGACCAGTTCAGCATCGGCATGTCGAACCGCATCGGCGAGTGGCAGACCGACGCCACGCTGGCGCGCGTGCTGAGCTACGACGGCTTCGGCTTCACCTTGGGCAACCGCTATCCGAACGGCGATTTCTTCCAGGGCGGCAGTCAGCCGTGGGGCAACGGCGTGCCGGGCTTCGGCGCGCTGATCGTGGGCAACAACGGCATCGAGACACGCACCACCCAGCTGCTGCTGTCGGCCAACAAGCCGTATGACCAAGAATCCGGCTGGGGCGCCACGTTCTCATACACCTACACCAGCGCCACCCAGAACCGGGACATCGGCGAGCACTACTCGTTCGACGAGGCCACGCTCGGGAACTACCCGTTCATCGACTCCAATGCGGCCCCGCGCCATCGCCTGGTCGCCACCGGGGTGGTCGACGGGCCGTGGGACATCACGATGTCGGTCAAGCTGACACTGGCGACGCCGACGCCCGGCAACACCACCGCCTGCTACGGACCATACGTCTTCGCCACCGGCAGCACCTGCACGCCGATCGCCGGTACCCCCGAAGGCAGCGGCCGCTTCCTGGTCGGGCCGAAGATCTTCGGTTACCGCGACGTGGACTTCCAGGCGACCAAGAACTTCGAGCTGGGCCACGGCGTCACGTTGTATGGGCGCTTCGACGTGCTCAACGTGTTCAATTTCAGGAACTACAACGACCTGATCTACCAGATCCCCGCGGGCGCATCGCCCTATGTGCTGCAGACCCGCTACAACCCGACCGGCAACATCACCTTCGTCCCGCGGACGTTCAAGTTCGAAGTGGGCATGAAGTTCTAGGTGTCGATACGGCACCGCGGATCGATGCATCCGCGGTGCCAACTTTTCTCCCGGCGCGGCCTGGCCGCGCCGCTTTTCTTGCGGGTGCGGCATGAGCGATTCGCGCATCAAGAACATCGTGATCGTCGGCGGCGGTACCGCCGGCTGGATGGCCGCGGCGGCGTTCGCCAAGGTGCTGGGGCCGGAATACGCGGTCCGGCTGGTCGAGTCGGAGGAGATCGGCACGGTCGGCGTGGGCGAGGCCACCGTGCCGCACCTGAAGCTGTTCAACAACCTGCTCGGGATCGACGAGATCGAGTTCGTGCGGCGCGTCCAGGGCACGTTCAAGCTGGGCATCCAGTTCAACGACTGGGGCCAACTGGGCGACTCCTACATCCACGGCTTCGGCGACCTGGGCCGCATGCTCGGCCTGCTGCCTTTTCACCAGTACTGGGTTCGCGCGGCGCAGCTGGGGCTGGCGGCGGACCTGGGCGAGTATTCCCTCAACACGCTGGCGGCACCGCGCGGCAAGTTCATGGCCTCGGCCAGCGACGCGCCGCCCGGCTCGCCGCTGGCGAACGTCGCCTACGCCTACCACTTCGACTCCGGCCGCTACGCGCGCATGCTGCGCGAGTTTGCCGAGGCACGCGGTGTGCACCGCATCGAAGGCAAGATTGCGCAGGTGCGCCAGCGTGCCGGCGACGGCTACGTGCAGGCGGTGGTGCTGGAGAGCGGCGAGGCGATTGAGGGCGAGCTGTTCATCGACTGCTCCGGCTTCCGCGGATTGCTGATCGAGCAGACGCTGCACGCCGGCTACGACGACTGGACCCACTGGCTGCCCTGCGACCGCGCCCTGGCGGTGGCCTGCGAGAAGGTGGGCCCGCCCACCTCGTACACCCGCTCCACCGCCCGCGCCGCCGGCTGGCAGTGGCGCATTCCGCTGCAGCACCGCACCGGCAACGGCTACGTGTATTCCAGCGCGCACGTCGGCGATGACGAGGCGGCGGCCACGTTGCTCGCCAACCTCGACGGCAAGGCGCTGGGCGACCCGCGCCCGCTGCGCTTCACCACCGGCCTGCGGCGCAAGGCGTGGGACCGCAACGTGGTGGCACTGGGCCTGGCCAGCGGCTTCATGGAGCCGCTGGAGTCGACCAGCATCTTCCTGATCCAGTCGGGCATCTCGCGACTGCTGAACCTGTTTCCGCGGCAGGACTTCAGCCCCGTGCTGATCGAGCGCTACAACGCGCAGACGCGGTTCGAGTGCGAGCGCATCCGCGACTTCCTGATCCTGCATTACCACGCCACCCGGCGCAGCGACACGCCGTTCTGGAACCAGTGCCGCGCGATGGACATCCCCGCCTCGCTGAAGGAGAACATTGCGCTGTTCCGCGACAGCGGGCGGTTCTTCCGCGAGGGTGAAGAGATGTTCGCGCTGGTCAGCTGGGTGCAGGTGATGATCGGCCAGGGCATCGTGCCGGAGCGTTATCACCCGCTGGTCGACCAGCTGCCGCCGCACGAGCTGGCCGCGTTCATGCAGCACGTGCAGCGCGTGGTGGGCGACTGCGTCGACGCGATGCCGGCACACGAGGCGTTCATCGCCCGCTATTGCCAGGCGCCCCCGGCGGATGCAGCGATCGCCGCCTGATCTTTCGCTGGCGCACCCGATCGCGCCGGCATCGCGCCGTCCCCACGGCGTTGGCGGGCCGGCAAGGCCCGTGTTCCCCCGTAGCCATGCGAGTGTGTACGCCATGTTCCCTGCTGTCGTGAAAACCCTTTGCACCACTGCCGCGTCCGCGGCGCTGGTGCTCGCCGGCGCGTGCGCGGCGCCGGCCCGCGCCGCGGCGGGCGGTGCCGCTCCCGCCTACCGCCCCAGCGCCGCCCAGCAGGCGATGGTGGACGACCTGGAGCAGCGCACGTTCCGCTGGTTCTGGGACAGCGCCGATCCGGTCACCGGGATGGTGCCGGACCACTACCCGGGCGAGTCGTTCTCGAGCATCGCCGCGGTGGGCTTCGGCCTCACCGCGTACGGCATCGGCGTGGAGCGCGGCTACATCACGCGCGAGCAGGCGGTACAGCGCACGCTGGCCACACTGAAGTTCTTCCACGACGCGCCGCAGAACGCCAGCGAAGACGACGCAGCCGGCTACCACGGCTTCTTCTATCACTTCCTCGACATGCAGACGGGCAAGCGCGAAGGGCGCTGGACCGAGCTGTCGAGCGTGGACACCACGCTGCTGCTCGGCGGCGTGCTGTTCGCGCAGTCGTACTACGACCGCGCCACGGCCGAGGAAGAGCAGATCCGCGCACTGGCCGACGCGATCTACCGCGCGGTGGAGTGGCCGTGGATGCAGGCACGCCCGCCGCTGATCTCGATGGGCTGGACCCCCGGCGGCAAGTTCATTCCGGCTGACTGGAAGGGCTACAACGAGGGCAAGCTGGTCTACATCCTGGCACTGGGCTCGCCCACCCACCCGGTCGACCCGGTGGCGTGGAAGGCCTGGTCGTCCACCAACGACACCACCTGGGGCCGCTTCTACGGCCAGACCTTCCTTAACTTCGCGCCGCTGTTCGGGCACCAGTACACCGAAGCCTGGATCGATTTCCGCGGCATCCGCGACGACTGGAACCGCCAGCACAACCTCGACTACTTCGAGAACGGCCGCCGCGCCACCTACAGCCAGCGCAACTACGCCATCGCCAACCCCGGCGGCTGGACCGGCTACGGCAAGAACGTGTGGGGCCTGACCGCCAGCAACGGCCCGGGCGGCTTCATCGTCAAGAGCGCACAGGGCGAGAAGAAGTTCGAGGGCTACACCGCGCGGGGGGCCGGGCTGGATTACATCTCCGACGACGGCACCATCGCGCCGACGGCGGCCGGCGGCTCGATCGCCTTTGCGCCGGAGATCGTGATCCCCGCGCTGGCCGAAATGAAGCGGCGTTACGGCAAGCACATCTATGACCAGTACGGCTTCGTCGACGCCTTCAACCCCAGCTTCCACACCCAGACCGAGCTGCGTACGGGCAAACTGGTGCCGGACCTGGGCTGGGTAGATGACGAACAGCTCGGCATCGACCAAGGGCCGATCCTGCTGATGATCGCCAACTGGCGCAGTGGCTTCGTCTGGAGCGTGATGAAGAAGAACGCGTACATCCGCAAGGGGCTCGAGCGCGCCGGCTTCACCGGCGGCTGGCTCGACGAGGCGACGGCCACGCCGTGACGGCCGCCGCGCGCCAGCGCCTGCTGCTGCCGGTGCCGCGCGTACCCGGTTGCGTGGCGCGGCATCGGCCGGTGTTTCGCATCGGCCGGTGGATGCGCGGCATCGCGGGGGTGGCGCTGCTCGCACTCGGCGGCTGCCAGGCTCGCGCGCCGGCCACCCAAACACTCGAGTTCTGGACCTTCGGCGGCGAAGGCGAGGCGGTGCAGGCCCTGCTGCCGGCGTTCGAGCGCGCGCACCCGCAGATCCGCGTGCGGCTGCAGCAGCTGCCGTTGAGCGCCGCGCACCAGAAGGTGCTCACCGCCTATGCGGGCGGCTCGATGCCCGACCTGATGCAGCTGGGCAACACCTGGCTGCCGGAGCTGGCCGCGCTGCACGCGCTGGAGCCGCTGCAGTCGCGCGTGACGCGCTCGGCGGTGGTGCAGCCGGATGACTACTTCGCCAGCATCTGGGCTACCAACATGGTCGACGGCACGCTGTACGGCGTGCCCTGGTACGTCGACACCCGGCTGTTGTTCTACCGGCGCGACCTGCTCGCCGCCGCCGGCTTCGACCAGCCACCGCAGGACTGGGCGCAATGGCGGCGCATGCTCGCGGCGCTCAGCGATCCGGCCGCACACCGCTACGGCATCCTGCTGCCGACCAACGAGTACGAGCAGCTGATGTCGCTGGCGCTGCAGCAGGACACGCCGCTGCTGCGCGACGGCAACCGCTACGGCAACTTCCGCAGCGCCGGGTTCCGCCGCGCTTTGTCGTTCTATGTCGACACCTTCCGTCTGCACCAGGCACCGGCGATCACCAATGTGGAAGCGGGCAACCCGTGGCAGGAATTCGGCCGCGGCACCTATGCGTTCTACTTTTCCGGGCCCTGGAACATCGGCGAGTTTCGCCACCGACTGCCGGCCGCGCAGCAGGACGCCTGGGCCACCGCACCGCTGCCCGGCCCGGATGGTCGCGGCGCGGGCGCGGCCGGCGGCGCCAGCTTGGTGATCGTGCGGGCGTCGCAGCACAAGGCGGCCGCCTGGGCGCTGATCGAATACCTGTCCGAGCCGGCGGTGCAGCGTCGTTTCTATGCGCTGCTGGGCGACATGCCGCCGCGACGCAGCGCGTGGTCCGAAGGCGCGCTCAGCCGCGATCCCAAGGCGCAGGCGTTCCGCCGGCAACTCGAACACGTGCGGCCGACGCCGCCGGTGCCGGAGTGGGAGCGCATCGCCAACGAGATGCAGCTGGTGGCGGCACGGGCGATCGCCGGCGAGCTCACCATCGACGCGGCCTGTGTCGAGCTGGACCGGCGCGTGGACGCGATCCTGGCCAAGCGCCGGTGGGTGCTCGCGCGGCGCGAGGCCACGCCGTGAATCCGCCGCGCGCCGCGTGGCTGTTCCTGGCTCCCGCGCTGGCGGTGCTGGCGGTGTTCTTCCTGCTGCCGGTGCTCGGCGCGCTGGCGCTCAGCCTTACCGACTACGACCTCTACGCGCTGGCGGACGTGCACAACCTGCGCTTCGTCGGCCTGCACAACTACTGGGCGCTGCTGCACCGGCCGCTGTTCTGGTCGGCGCTGGGACACACCGTGTATTTCGTGGCGGTGGGCGTGCCGCTGTCGGTGGCCGCCTCGCTGGGCGCCGCGCTGCTGCTGAACTCACCGCTGACCCGCGCGCGCGCGTTCTTCCGCACCGCGCTGTTCGCACCGGTGGTGACCACGGTGGTGGCGGTCGCGCTGATCTGGCGCTACCTGTTCAACACGCGCTACGGCGTGGTCAACGGGGTACTCGGGCAGCTCGGCATCGGGCCAGTCGACTGGCTCGGCGACCCGCGCTGGGCGATGCCCACGATCATCGCCTTCGCGGTGTGGAAGAACTTCGGCTACAACATGATCATCTTCATGGCCGGGCTGCAGGCGATTCCGGGCGAGCTGTACGAGGCCGCCCGCATCGATGGCGCCTCGCCATGGCGGCAGCTGCGCCACATCACCCTGCCGATGCTGCGCCCGACGGCACTGATGGTGGCGATCCTCACCGTCTCGGGGTACTTCCAGCTGTTCGCCGAGCCCTACGTGATGACCGAAGGCGGTCCGCTGCAGAGCACGGTCAGCGTGCTCTACCTGATGTACGACGAGGGATTCACCTGGTGGAACCTCGGCTCGGCCTCGGCGGTGGCCTTTCTGCTGTTCCTGGTGATGTTCGCGGTGACCGCGGCCATGCTGTACCTGGCGCGCAACCACGACGACGCGAGCGAGCGCGCATGAGTCCGCGCACCGGCAAGGTGCTGGTCCACGTCGCGCTCGTCGGCGCCGCGGCGATGGCGCTGTTTCCACTGGCCTGGATGGCTTCGGTGTCGCTGATGCACCCGGGCGAGAGTGGCGCCCTGCCGCCGCCGCTGCTGCCGGCACACCCCACGCTGGCGAACTACCGCACGCTGTTCCTGCGCGCCGGCATGGGCCGCTACCTGCTCAACAGCCTGGGGGTGTCCGGCGCGATCACGCTGGTGTCGCTGGCGTTCAACCTGATGGCCGGGTACGCCTTCGCCAAGCTGCGCTTCGCCGGCCGCACGCTGCTGTTCCGCGGCCTGCTCGGCGCCCTGGTGATTCCGGCGCAGGTGGCGATGCTGCCGCTGTTCCTGCTGCTGAAATACCTGGGCCTGGTCAACAGCTATGCCGGCGTCGTGCTGCCGGCCATGGCGAGCGTGTTCGGCATTTTCCTGGTGCGCCAGTACGCGCGCGGGATTCCGCGCGAACTGCTGGAGGCGGCGCGCATCGACGGCGCCAGCGAGGCGCGCATCTTCGTGCAGATCGTGCTGCCGCTGCTGCGGCCGGTGATCGCCACGCTGGCGATCGTCACCTTCCTCACCGCATGGAACGATTTCATGTGGCCGCTGATCGTGCTGACCGGGCAGGATCACTACACGCTGTCGATCGGGCTGGCCTCGCTGTCACGCGAGCATGCGCGCGATACCGAGTTGATGATGGCCGGCTCGGTGGTCACCGTGCTGCCGGTGCTGGCGCTGTTCCTGGCGCTGCAGCGCTATTACCTGCAAGGCCTGCTGCTGGGCAGCGTGAAGCGATGACCGCGACGTATGCGGGCCGGCCGCGGCCGGATGTGCGGCCACTCCCGACATCACCACGGGCGGCACGGCGCGCGGTGCCGCACCGTCTGGAGCGCCCGCGCGCTGCGGTCGCCGGTGTCGCATGACGGCCGATCGAACACACGCCGCAGCAGGCCCGCGGATGGTCGTGGTGATGGGCGTGTCCGGCAGCGGCAAGAGCACCTTCGGCGCCGCGCTGGCCGACGCCATGGGGGCATCGTTTCTCGATGCGGACGACCTGCATCCGCCTGCCAACCGCGGCAAGATGGCCGCCGGTATCGCGCTGGACGACAGCGACCGCGGCGGCTGGCTCGACGCCGTGGCGCTCTGGATGGCTGACCGGATCGAGCAGGGCGCGTCCGGCGTGGTCGCCTGCTCGGCCCTGCGCCGGAGTTATCGCGAGCGGCTGCGGGCGGCCGGCCCCGGCGTGCGGTTCGTGTACCTCGCGGTGCCGCGCGCCGAGCTGGCGCGGCGCATGCGGGCGCGTCGCCATTTCATGCCGGTGACGCTGCTGGACAGCCAGCTGGCGACGCTGGAGCCGCCGGCGCAGGACGAGCACGCGTGCCTTGTCGACGGAGCTGCGCCGGTGCCGGACGCGCTGGCGCGCGTCCTTTCGTGGCTGGCGGCAGCAGGATAGGGCGCAGGGCCTAGAAGGTGCCGGCGCGGAAGTCCGCGATGGCCTGGTGGATCTGCTCGGTGGTGTTCATCACGAACGGGCCGTAGCGGGCGACCGGCTCCTTCAGCGGCTGCCCGGCGACCAGCAACACGCGCGCCGCCGTGGCGCCGCCGGCGATGCTTACCGACGTGCCCTTGCCGAGCACCGCCAGTTCGCTGCGCGAGAGCGACTCGCCGGCGACCTGCGCCGCCTCGCCCTCGAACACGTAGGCGAACGCGTTGTGGCCTTCCGGCAGCGGCACGGTGATCGTGGCGCCCGGTTGTACGGCGAGATCGAGGTAGATGGGCGCGGTGGCGACGCCGCTGACCGGGCCGCTGGCGCCGCCGAAATCGCCGGCGATGACGCGCACGTCCACGCCGTCCACCGGATGCACCAGCGGAATCTCTTCCGGCGCGATGTCCTGGTAGCGCGGCGCGGTCATCTTGTCTTTCGCCGGCAGGTTCACCCACAGCTGGAAACCCCACATCAGGCCGTTCTCCTGCTGCGGCATTTCCGAATGCACGATGCCGCGCCCGGCAGTCATCCACTGCACGCTGCCGGGGCCCAGATCACCACGATTGCCGTGGTTGTCGCCGTGCTGCATGTGGCCGGCGAGCATGTAGGTCACCGTCTCAAAGCCGCGGTGCGGATGCTCGGGGAAGCCGGCGATGTAGTCACCCGCCTGGTCGGAGCGGAACTCGTCCAGCAGCAGGAACGGGTCGAGCATGTCCAGCGCGCTCTGGCCAATGATGCGCTTGAGCTTCACGCCCGCGCCGTCGGCGGTGTCCGTGCCGCGGATGCGGCGGAAGATGCGGCGCTCGGTCATCGGTGTGCTCCGTGGGGTGAGGCGCACAAGATGATCGCGCAACCCGCGTTAGCCAAGCGACGGCACGGGAACGGATCGTTTCGCCATGGCGACGACCGGCGCCGGGCGCGCTTGCTTGTCGGCGCTTGCTTGTCGGTATGGCAGGCGGGACAGCACGCGCGGAGCCGACGCGCCGCAAAAGCCACGGCCTTCATTCGCGCGAACGCGGTGAGGCACCGCGCGCGGCCGCGACAAACGTGGATTCCCGCGTTCGCGGGAATGACGTGAGGAATCGGGAACTGTCCGGCGACCACATGGGCAAGCAGCGAAGGCAGATACGCGGGGCCGGGGCATCCACGCCCCCATGCCCGTCATTCCGCGGACGCGGGTATAAGACGTGGGAATGATGTGAGGAATCGGGAGCTGTCCGGCGACCGCGTGAACAGGCCGCGCGGGCAGATACGCGGGGACGGGGCGTCCTCGCCATGGACGTCATTCCCTCGGACGCGGGAACAGCGTAAGGAACCGAGAGACGTCCGGCGACCGCATGGACCGGCAGCGCGGGCAAACGCGCGGAGCCGGCGCATCCGCGGCGCCCATGGCCGTCATGCCCGCGGAAGGAAAATTCATCGTGCCCTTCTCCTCGAACCATGGATTCCCGCGAACGCGGGAATGGCGCACGGAGGCGGGAGACGCCCGGGCGACCGCATGAACAGGCAGCGGGGGCAAACGCGCGGAGCCGGGGCATCCGCGGCCCCCATGGCCGTCGTGCCCGCGGACGGCGAATTCATCGTGCCCTTCTCCTCGAACCATGGATTCGCGCGAACGCGGGAATGACGCACGGAGGCGGGAGACGCCCGGTGACTGCGTGGAAAGGCAGCGCTGGCGACGCGGGGCGGGGGCATCCACGCCCCCCATGGCCGTCATTCCCGCGCACGCGGGAATCCATCGTGCTCTCCCTCCTCGGACCCCGGACTCCCACGCTCGCGGGCAATGTCGTGCGGAGGCGGGACACGTGCGGGGGGGAGGGAGAGATCGGGCGATCGGGAATGCCCTGGTTCGGCCGGGCCGTCGCGCCAGTGTTCCGCGACTGCGGGCGGGGGGCCGGCGCATGCACCGGGGCCAACTCTCGTGACGAGCTCAGTGCACCCAGTGGCCGCTGCGGTGCCGCGGCGGCGAAGCAGCTTCTTCGCCGGTCTCGGCCGCGGCCTGCACCTGGGCGTCCAGCTCTTCCTCGGTGGCCGGGTGCTCCTGCCAGTACTGGTTGACTGCGCCGAGCACCGCCGGCAGCTGGCTCAGGCACTCGTCGTACTCGTCGTCGCTGAGCTTTTCGAAATCGGCATCGGAGTTGAGCACCCCCTCGTCCACCGCCAGCGCCATCACCGGACCGAGCAGCTCCATCAACTCGGCATCCTCGGCCAGGCGCTTTTCCCACAGCCCCGCACGCAGGTCGATGCCGCGGCTGAAACCTTCGCACCAGCCGGCGGCACTGAGCGCGGGGCCGGTCTCGGTGTCGATCTCGCCGAGAATCGGCTCGTATGCGTCCACGTCCAGCTCCGCCTCGATCGAGTCGTTGAGCTTGGCCAGCAGCGCGAGCACGCGGTTGCCTTCGGTTTCGTCGGCGAACGGATGGTGCAGTACTTCGGGCAGCCACTCGTCCGGCATCACCTGCAGCGGCCCTACCGCCAGCGCCGAGAGCAGGCCGTGCACGCCGTCGAGCAGCAGGTGATCGTCGCCGGCGTGGGCGCGCAGGTAGGTGTCCAGTTCGTCCAGCTCGCTGTCGTCCAGCGAGCTGGGCCAATCATTCGGTGTCGTCGTCATGTGTGCTCAGATATCCAGGTCCAGCGTCACCGGCGTGTGATCGGAGGGACGCTCCCACGTGCGCGGCGCGCGGTCGATGGCGGCCCCGCGGGCGGCTGATTTGAGGGCCTCGCCGATCAGGATCAGGTCGATGCGCAGCCCCATGTTGCGCCGGAAGGCGGCCTGTCGGTAGTCCCACCAGCTGAAGTGGCCGGCGTCGGTTTCGAACAGCCGGAAGCTGTCGTGCAGGCCCAGTTCGGTGATCGCCTTCAGCGCGGCGCGCTCGGGCGGCGAGCACAGGATGTCCTCGCCCCAGGCAACCGGATCGTAGACGTCGCGATCGTCCGGGCAGATGTTGAAATCGCCCAGCACCACCAGGTTGGGGTGGCGCGCCAGCTCGCCGGCGAGGAACTCGCGCACGCGCGCCATCCAGTCCAGCTTGTAGGCGTACTTCGGATCCCCCACCGCCTTGCCGTTGACCACGTACAAGTCGACCACGCGCAGCTCTCCGATGGTGGCAGCGAGGATGCGCCGCTGCGGATCGTCCAGCCCGGGTATGTCGGTGACCACGTCGGCGAAATCCGGCTGGCTGCCGGCACGCGCAAGCAGTGCCACGCCGTTGTAGGTCTTCTGGCCGGCGAACACCGCGCGATAGCCGGCGGCAGCGAGCGCGTCGACCGGGAACTTGGCGTCCTCCAGCTTGGTTTCCTGCAGCGCCACCACGTCCGGCTGCGCATCGGCCAGCCACTGGGTGAGATGCGGCAGGCGCACGTTGAGCGAGTTGACGTTCCAGCTGGCGATCTTCATCGGCGCATTGTAAGGGATGGCATACGGGGCAGCTGGCAGCACCGGACGACCCGTGGCGCACCATCGGCGCGGCGCCGGGACGGCCTGGCCCGCCGCGGCCAGGCCGTGCCCGCGCGCGATGTCCGGCGCGACGCCTGCGCGCGGCGACTCAGTCGACCAGACCGTGGCTGCGCAGCAGCGCCTCCGGCTCGGGCTTGCGGCCGCGGAAGGCGACGAAGCTTTCCAGTGCAGGTCGACTGGCGCCTACGGCCAGCACTTCCTGGCGGAAGCGCGCACCGGTGGCCGCATCGATCACGCTGCCGCTGCGGGTGGAGGCTTCCTCGAACGCGCCGAAGGCGTCGGCGCTGAGCAGTTCCGCCCACAGGTAGCTGTAGTAGCCGGCCGCGTAGCCGCCGGCAAAGATGTGGCTGAAGGCGTGCGGAAAACGCTGCCAGGCCGGCGGGTGCAGCACGGCCACTTCCTTGCGCACCTGTTCGAGCACCGCCATCGGGCGGGCGCCCCGCGCCGGCTCGTAGTCGCGATGGAGCAGGAAGTCGAACAGCGCGAACTCGAGCTGGCGCACCAGGAACAGACCCGCGTGGAAATGCCGCGCGGCGAGCATGCGCTGAAACAGTTCTTCCGGCAGTCGCTCGCCGGTCTGCCAGTGGCGGGCGAACAGGTCGAGCGCCTCGCGGTTCCAACCGAAGTTCTCCATGAACTGGCTGGGCAGCTCCACCGCGTCCCATTCCACGCCGTCGATGCCGCCGATCGAGGGCAGGTTCACCTCGGTCAGCAGGTGATGCAGGCCGTGGCCGAACTCGTGGAACATCGTGAGCACGTCGTCGTGCGTGAGCAGCGCCGGCCGCCCTTCGGTGGGCGGAGCGAAGTTGCAGGTGAGGAAGGCCACCGGCAGCTGCGCGCTGGCGCCGTCGTCGAAGCGGGCGCGGCACACGTCCATCCACGCGCCGCCGCGCTTGCCGGTGCGCGCGTACAGGTCGATGTAGGCGCCGGCGAACACGCGGCCGTCGGCATCGCGCACGTCGTAGTAGCGCACGTCCGGGTGCCACACGTCGACGTCGTCGCGCACGGCCAGCTCGATGCCGTAGAGCTTGCGGGTGATCGCCCACAGGCCATCGAGCACCGCCGGCAGCGGGAAGTACGGCTTGAGCTGCTCCTCGTCCAGCGCGTACTGCTGCTGGCGCAGCTTTTCGGAGGCGTAGCCGACGTCCCACGGCTCGAGGTTGTCCAGCTTCAGCTGATCGGTGGCGAAGCGGCGCAGCGTATCCAGCTCCTGCTTCGCCACCGGCCTGGCGCGGGCGGCCAGGTCGCGCAGGAAGGTGAGCACCTCGTCGGTGGACGCAGCCATCTTGGTCGCCAGCGATTCGTCCGCCGCGTTGGCAAAACCGAGCAGCTGCGCCGCCTCGTGGCGCAGCGCCATGATCTGCTCGATGCGCTCGGAGTTGTCGTACTTGCCGGCATCCGGGCCTTGGTCGGAGGCGCGGGTCTGATAGGCCCAGTACACGCGCTCGCGCAGGCCGCGGTTGTCGGCGTAGGTCAGCACCGCCTGCACGCTGGGCTGCTTGAGCGTGACCAGGAAGCCTTCCAGATCCTGTTCCCTGGCGTACTGGCGCAATACCGCGCGGCCGGATTCGGGAATGCCGGCGAGGTCGCGCTCGTCGGTGACGTGCTCGTGCCACGCATCGGTGGCATCGAGTACCGCGTTGGAGAACTCGGTGGACAGCTTGGACAGCGCCACCCCGATCTCGCGGTAGCGCGTGCGGGCCGGCTCCTCCAGTGCCACGCCGGAGAGGCGGAAATCGCGCAGCGCGTGTTCCACCAGCGCCCGCTGCGGACGCGGCAGGTCGGCAAACCCCGGCGCGTCGGCCAGCGCCTGCACCGCGGCGTACAGGGCGCGGTTCTGGCCCAGCTCGATCGCGTGCTCGGTGAGTTTTTCCTCGGCCGGGCCGTAGACCTTGCGCAGCGCTTCGCTGTCGGCCACCGAATGCAGGTGGCCCACCGGCGCCCACGCCCGTGCCAGGCGCTGCTCGAGGCGCTCCTGGCCCAGCATCAGGCGATCGAAATCGCGCGGCGCATCGCCTGCGGTCAGCGCGTCGATGGCCTGGCGGTAGTCCGCCAGCAGTTGGTCGATCGCCGGCTCCACGTGCTCGGGCCGAATGCGCGAGAACGCCGGCAGCGTGGCGTCGCTCAGCAGCGGGTTGTCATGTGCGGGGGTGTCGTGACGCATGCAGGCTCCTGGTGAACATCCAGCGTGGCGATCGGGTCCGGTGAAATCAAGCGGCGGCGCCCGGCGTCGTCCTGTCACATGCGCTGCCTAGCATCGGCGGATGCGGTCCGCCGAGCTCGACCAGCTGCTTTGCCAGCATCCCCCGTTCGCCGCGTTGGGCGCGGCCGGGCGGCGCGAGCTGTCGGCCCGGCTGGTGCCGTTCGGCCTGCCGGGCGGACGCCCGCTGTTCAAGGCCGGCGAGCCCGCCGACGCGCTGTACCTGCTGGTGCATGGGGGGCTGGGGGTATTCGACGGGGCGGCCGCGCTGACCCATACCCTCGGCGCCGGCATGTGCGTGGGCGAAACCAGCCTGCTCGGCGGCGGTGCGCGCCATCGCACAGTGCGGGCGCTGCGCGACAGCGAGCTGCTGCGACTGGATCGGGCCGCGTTCGAGGCCCTGTTGCAGCGATACCCGGCGGCGCTGCTGCAGCTGGCGCGCAGCACCGTGGCGCGACTGCAGCCGCGGGCGCGCGACCACGCCAATGCGGACGCCCCGCGCACCTTTGCACTGCTGCCGGTGGACGCCAGCGTGCCGGCCCGGGTGCTGGCGATGCAGCTGTGCCAGGCGCTGGAGCCACTCGGCAGCTGCCTGCTGCTGGACGCGCAGGCGGGTGCGGGCCGCAGCGCCGACTGGTTCGCCGAGCGCGAGGCGCAGGTGCGCTTCGTGATCTACCTGGACGAGGCCGCGGATGCGCCCTGGCGCCAGCGCTGCCTGCGCCAGGCCGACGTGCTGCTGCCGGTGGCGCTGGCCGCGCATGAGGCGCGGCCGTGGCCGCAGCTGGGCGATCCGGCGCTGGCCCGGCACCGCCCGCGGCACCTGTTGCTGCTGCATCCGGGCCACGGCGTGACGCTGGGTGCGGCGGGGCGGTGGCGGGCGATGTTCAGCGGCCCGCTGATGCACCACCACCTGTGCCGGCAGGCCGACACGGCACGCGTGGCGCGGCTTATCAGCGGCCACGGCCGCGGCGTGGTGCTGGCCGGTGGCGGCGCACGCGGGCTGGCCCATCTCGGCGCGCTGCGCGCACTGGGCGAGGCCGGGCATGCGTTCGATGCAGTCGGCGGCACCAGCATCGGCGCCATTGTCGGCGCGGGGCTGGCGGCGGGCTGGCCGCTGGCGCAGTGGCAGGCGCGCTGTGTCGATTCGTTCGTGCGCGGACGCCCGCTGTCGGACTGGACCGTGCCGATCGTCGCGCTGACCCGCGGCGCACGGGCCTCGCGTGCGCTGCGCGAGAGCTTTGGCGCACTGCAGATCGACGACCTGCCGCTGCCGTTCTTCTGTGTCTCCACCAGCCTCTCCGGCGAAAGCCAGCGGGTGCACCGGCACGGCCCGCTGTGGCTTTGGCTGCGCGCATCGAGCGCGATTCCCGGCGTGCTGCCGCCGGTGCTGGAACGTGGACGGGTGCACGTGGACGGTGCGCTGGCAAACAACCTGCCCACCGACGTGATGGCGGCCGACGGCATCCGCCACATCACCGCGCTGGACGTGCGCGCCGAGATCAGTCTGCGCACCGATGTCGACGAGTCGGCCACGCCGCCGTGGTGGCGTCTGCTCGTGCGCAAGCACCAGCGTCCCGGCCTGGTGTCGAGCCTGGTTCGTGCCGGCATGGTCAACGGTGAGACCGCCGCGCTGCAGCGGCGGGCGCTGGCGCAGCGCCTGATCACGCCCGAGCTGGATCACATCGGTGTGCTCGACTGGAAAGCATGGGAGCGCGCCGTGCAGGCCGGTTATCTCGCCGCCCGGCAGGTGCTGCAGGACGAACAGGCCGACGCGCCGGCATGACCGACCCGGCCGATGCCCGCGCCACGGTGGCCGCTCGCGCGTCGTCGCGCCCGCCTAGAATGGGCGCATGAACATCCGCTCCTACCAGGACCACGCCCCGGCGCTTGGCCAGCGCGTCTACGTCGATCCCGCGGCCACGGTGATCGGCCGGGTCGAGCTGGCCGACGACGTGTCGATCTGGCCTGGCGCCGTGCTGCGCGGCGACGTGCACTTCATCCGCGTGGGCGCGCGCAGCAACGTGCAGGACGGGGCGATCGTGCACGTCACCCACGACGGTCCGTATTCCCCCGGCGGGTTTGCCACGGTGATCGGGGAAGGGGTGACGGTGGGGCACGGCGCGGTGATCCACGCCTGCACCCTCGGCGACTATTGCCTGATCGGCATGCATGCGACGGTGCTCGACGGCGCGGTGGTGAAGCGCTACGGCTTCGTCGGCGCCGGCAGCCTGGTGCCGCCCGGCAAGGTGGTGGGCGAGCGCGAGCTGTGGCTGGGCAACCCGGCCCGCTGCGCGCGGCTGTTGAGCGACCGGCAGATCGAGCAGATGCACTACTCGGCCGATCACTACGTGCGGCTCAAGGACAACTATCTGGACGACGCATGAGCCGGCCGCGCCGCATGCTGTTCCTGTGCAGTCGCCGTCGCCTGCGCAGCCCGGCCGCGGCGGCGGTGTTCGCCGACCACCCCGGCTGGGAGACCGACTCCGCCGGCCTGGCCGATGACGCGGAGACGCCGCTCAGCGGCGGGCAGGTCGCCTGGGCCGAGCTGGTGGTGGTGATGGAGCCGGTGCATCGGCGACGGCTGCGCGCGCGCTTTGGCGCGCTGCTGAAGGGCCGGCAGTTGATCTGCCTGGACATCCCCGACCGCTACGACTACATGCAGCCGGAGCTGGTGCAGCTGCTGCGTCGACGGCTCGCGCCGCAGCTGCGCTGAGCCTGCTCACGGGCGCGCAGCGGTGACCTGCGCCTCGCGCATGCGGGCGGCCCGGGCTTCGTCCTCACGCACCACGATCATGCGTTGTGCGTCGAGCTTGCCGGCCAGCAGCGACAGCGTGTAGTTGTTGCCGTCGACCTCGCGCAGCAGGCGCAGTTCACGGGCCGCCTCGTCGAGCGCGCGGGTGTTGATCGCCTGCTCCACCTGGCCCATCGCCTCGGTGAAGGTGTCGTCCAGGTGCTGGTGCGCCTCCGCATTGGCCGGGTCCAGTTGCAGCACGCTCAGGTAGAACTCGTAGGCGTTGGCGCCCTCGGGCGCCAGCAGGCGCTTTTCCTGCAACGCGCTGTCGGCCAGCCCGAGCAGGATCGCAATGCCGTCACGATCGCTGTCGACCGAACTGCTTGCCGGGCCGGCGGCGGCCGCGCCCTCGCCGGGCCGACCGCAACCGGCAAGCCATAGCACGCAGCCGAGCACGGCCGCGACAGCAAGGCGGGACACGCCGGAGGAACGGACGGGGAGCGTGGAGCGGAGCGGCATGACAGGGTTCCGGAGACGACGCGGGCGGCCGCGCATGGTGCCGGCCACGCGTTGCAGTGCGGTGACGCCGCGGCAGCCGCGTTACAGGCGGAAGTCGAGACGCTGCCGCAGCGTGGTTTCCACGGCGCGGCCGGCGCGGGTGGCCGGGGCGAACACCCATCGCTGCACCGCGTTGCTGGCAGCGAGGTCGAACACCCGGCTCGGCGCGGCGTCCAGCACGCGCACGTTGCTTACGTGCCCGTCGGCCGTGACCACGAACTGCAGCTCCACCCAGCCCTCGCGCCGCGAGCGGCGCGCCGCCTGCGGGTAGTACGGCTCCACCCGGCGCAGCAGCACCGCTGGCGTGGGGGCCGTCGGTGTCGTAGCGGCCACCACGCCGCGGGATGGGCGCGCGCCGACAACCGGTACCGGCGTCGGTGGCGCGACGCGTTTCGCCGCAGCGACCGGTGGCGACTCCGCCGCCGTGGGCCGCGGGTCGGCAGCGTCACGGGACACGGCCGCCGGCGCAGCCGCCAGCGAGGCCGTACGCTGCCGCTCGGCCAGCTGGTTGCGCAGCAGGGTCAGCGTGTAGTTGGCCGGATCGGCCCGCGCCAGCAGGTCGATCTCGCGCTGCGCTTCGTCGATGTCGCCATCACGGATCACTCCGGCAGCCTGTTCGGCGGCGAACGGAAACAGTTCGCGCAGCGCCTCGGTCGCCACCGGCTCGTCCGGCTGGTCGTGCAGTACGTCCAGGTAGTGCTCGAACGCACTGGCACCGGCCGGCGCCAGCAGCTGGCGCGCGGCGACGGCGGCGCGCGCGGCGCGCAACAGCGCCTGCGTGGAACCGTCGTCCCTCGTCGCGGGCGGCGCACGGTTCGAGCTGTCGATGGCAGGCGGCGGCGATGCGGTGATCGTGCGGGCAGGCACGGCGCGATCCGCCTCGCCGCGCTGCCACAGCATCGCCGCCACGACGGCGGCGAGTGCGAGCAGACCGAGCAGGATCAGCGCGGCGAACCGGCCGCTGCCGTGCTGGGCAGGGCGGGTCGACGATCGGGACATGCGCATGGACAACACCATCGTGAGCCGGGCACGGCGCCGGCGGCCGGCCAGACTAGGCCAGCGATGTTGCGGTGCTGTGGCGTGCGCTCATGCGGTGGCGCGTTCCAGCGCCTCGAGCCAGCGCATCGCCTGCGCCCGGTCGACGCCGCACATCACCGGCTGCGGGCGCAGCCGCGCGCACACCGCCGGCCGCTCGGGCCGGCTGAACAGGCGGCAGCGGCTGGCGTCGTCCAGCTGCACGCGACGCACGCCCGCCGGCTTGCCGTGCGGCATGCCGGGGATCGGGCTGCTGATGGACGGCGCGATGCAGCAGGCGCCGCATCCGCTGCGGCAGGCGAGCACGGTGGTGCCCTATCCGCGCAAGGCGGCGTAGACCGCGTCGGTGTCGGGCCGCTGCCCGTGCCACAGGGCGAAGGCATCGGCCGCGGTTTCCACCAGCATGCCGAGGCCGTCGAACGCAAACAGCGCGCCGCTGCTGCGGGCCCAGGCGAGGAAACCGAACGCCGCCTCGCCGTAGCTCAGGTCGTAGCAGAGCGCACGGCTGCCGACCAGCGCCGTCGGCAGCGCCAGCGCCTGGCCCAGCACGCCGGCGGAGGTGGCGTTGAGGATCAGGTCGAAACTGCCGATGGTGGCCAGGTCGTCCCAGTAGCGCGTGCGTACGCGGCCGGGTTCGCCGATGGCATCGGCGAGCGCGTCGGCCGCGGCGGGCGTGCGGTTGACGATGGTCAGGCTGCGCACGCCCGCATCCAGCAGGACCCAGGCCACGCCGCGGGCGGCACCGCCGGCACCGAGCAGCAGCGCGTCATGGCCGCGCAAGTCCACCTCGTGCCGCGCGGTGAGGTCGCGGACCAGGCCGTCGCCGTCGGTGTTGTGTGCGGCCAGCCGGCCATCGTCGAGACGGGTGAGCACGTTGGCGCTGCGGGCCCGGCGCGCCGCCTCGCTGGCTTCGTCCGCCAGCGCCAGCGCGGCCGCCTTGTGCGGCAGGGTGACGTTGGCGCCGTGGCCGCTGTCGGCGAAGAAAGCACGCACCGCGGCGTCGAAGGCCGCCGGGGCGGCGTCGATGGCGCGGTAATCGACCACCTGCCCGAATTGCTGCGCGAACGCCGCGTGGATGCGCGGCGATAGCGAGTGGCTGATCGGATGGCCAAAGACGGCATAGCGGGCGTCGGTCATGAAGCAGTTTCCAGCGGCGGGTAAGCGCACATTCTAGCGCCCGCTGTGCGCTCGCCCGGCCCGGCAGCTGGCGGTGCGGCCGCTACGGCTCGAAGCCGGGCTGGCCGATGTCCTCGGCGCGCTGCGGCACCTTGCGCACCTCGTCCACCGGGAAGCCCTCGGCCTTCGCCACGCCGAGCAGGCGCTGGTATTCCGCCTCCGGCAGCTGGCGATCGCGCGCCATGATCCACATCAGCTTGCGCGACGGCAGGCCGACCAGCACCGAGCGATAGTCCGCGGCCAGGTCGACGATGACGTAGTCCGAGCGCAGCGGCCACACCAGTTGCACCTTCCAGTGCGCCGGGTCGGCCGGATCAGGCAACCAGGCCTTGCCGTTCCAGGTCTTGTCCGGCCCGTCGATGCGCTTGCGGTAGCGGTAGGTCACGGCAATGGTGCCGTCGGGCTTGAGTGCATAGATGTCGGCGCTGGCGACGTCGCCCTTCTCGGCGAAGTACGGCACGTGGCTGATCACGTGCCAGGTGCCCATGTAGCGGCCCAGGTCGACATGGTCGGCGTGACGCAGCGGCGGGTGGCTGGCGCAGCCGCCCAAGACGGCGGCGCCGAGCAGCGCAAGCAGGGCGGAATGGCGGCGGGTCATGGCGGGTCCTCGTCGAGCGGCGTGGGAGTGGTTGATACGCGCGTCGACGCCGGAATGATGCAGCGGGCAGCGCCCATCGCAGTCGCTGAGACGCGGGCAGGGGAGGCTCCATGCATCGTCCTACTGCACCCGGAGCGTTCCATGTCCCGCCTGTCTTCGCCCGTTTCTGCCGCGCCTGACTTCTCCCACTGGGTTGCCGCCATCAGCGCCGTCTGGCTGGCGGTGGGCGCGTTCGCGCTGGGCCTCACGCCGCTGCCGGCACATACCGCCGAGGCCGGTTGGTCGCCCGCATTCTGGCTGCTGCTGGCGCCGGCGTGCGCTCTGGCGGGCCTGGGCCTGCGCGCGCGCCGCACGCGCGGCTGACACATGCGCGGCTGAGATCCGCCGCCGCCGAACCGCGGCGGGTCTCAGCGGCCGATGCCGAGCCGCTTGTGCTCCATCCGGCGCAGGAATTCCTGCATCACGCGCAGGTAGAGATCCTCGCCGAGGTACACGTCTTCCACGCCGGCGTCGATCGAGGGGTTGTCGTTCACCTCGATCATCACCGGCTTGCCGTTGACCTGCTTGAGGTCGACGCCGTACAGCCCGTCGCCAATGGCGTTGGTGGCCTTCAGCGCCAGCTTCACCACCTCGCTGGGCGCGTCGCGCACCGCAATGGTCTCGAAGCCGCCGGACTTCGCGGTGCCCTTGGCACCGTGGTTGTAGATCTGCCAGTGGCCGCGCGACATGTAGTACTTGCACGCGTACAGCGGCTCGCGGTTGAGCACGCCGATACGCCAGTCGAACTCGGTGTAGAGAAACTCCTGCGCCAGCAGCAGCGCACTGTGCTGGAACAGCTCGCCGGCCGCCTTCTCCAGCGCCGCGGCGTCCTCCACCTTCACCACGCCGCGCGAGAAGGAACCGTCCGGGATCTTCAGCACGATCGGAAAGCCTAGCTTTTCGCCGACGTCCTTCAGGCCCTTGGGGTTTTCGCGGTAGAGGATCTCGGTGCGCGGCACGGCGAGCTTGCGCGAGACCATCAGGTCGTTGAGGAAGATCTTGTTGGTGCAGCGCAGGATCGAGGTGGGGTCGTCCATCACCACCATGCCCTCGCGTTCGGCGCGATGCGCGAAGCGGTAGGTGTGGTTGTCGCTGGCGGTCGTCTCGCGGATGAACAGGCCGTCGTACTCGGCCAGCCGCTGGTAATCGTTCTTGCCGATCGGGTCGACCTCGATCCCGAGCGCCTTGCCGGCCTCGACGAACGACTTCAGCGCCTTCTTGTTCGACGGCGGCATCTGCTCGTTGGGATCGACCAGCATCGCGATGTCATACCGGAACCGCTTGCGCGCACGCGGCTTGCGCCAGAGCTTCTTGGAGAAGCGGTCCAGCTCGGTGGCAAAGGCGTCTTCCTGTGCGTCGTCCAGCGTGTGCAGGCCGACCGGCTTGATCGAGCTGACCTGCCACACCCGCTCGCGCTCGAACTCGATTCGCAGCAGCGGGCAGGGGAACATCTCGAACACCTGGCGGGCCAGATCCTGCAGCGCCGGGTAAGCGGTCTCGCCGAAGTACACCAGGATGCCGAAGTCGGTGGTGTCGCGACCACCGGCGGGCAGGAAGTGGGTGAGCTTCTGGTTGAGGTCGTCGATGTTCAAGCCGTACAGCGAGCGCCGGCGCAGGTCGTTGACGGTGCGCACCGAGGGCATCACGCGGTGGCCGCGCGCCTCCGCCAGCAGCGACACGTAGTAGCCCGTGCCGAGATATTTGTAGCTGCGGCAGAGGTTGATGACGTGCGTGCGTTCGTCGTCCCCGCTGATCGGTTCGCGCAGGTAATCCATCGCGCTCATCACGTCGACGGATGGGTAGTAGGAGCTCCAGTCCGAAGCTTTTTCGACAACGATGACCAGGCGGGTCATGACACCTCAACGAGCGCAGGGGGAGTGCGTCGTCGCAGGACGTCCAGAGTGCGGCGCGGCGCAAGGCGCGCAGTGTCGCATAGCCGACGGGCGGCACAAGCGACGGCACTGAAGGCGGATTAAACCTCGCATTACGGTTCGCGCCTGGATGCACCCGCTGGCCGGCTGCACTACAGTGCCGCGCTCGCCGCACCGCGTGCATCCGGATCCGCGTGATGCCACGGCCCTGCCTGCTGCTGGAGTCGAACGACCTGAACCCGCGCCCCGCCCTGCCGCCCGCTCCGTCGCCCGTGGCGCCCATGCCCGCCACGGCGCCGGTGCGCGTGCGGCGCGCCCAGCTTTCGGATCTGGATGACCTGGTGGCACTGGAAGAGGCCACCTTCGACAGCGACCGCATGAGCCGCGCGCAGTACCGCCGCCATCTCGACAGCGACAGCGCCAGCGTGCTGGTGGCCTCCACCAACCATCGGCGTTTTCTCGGCACCGCGGTGGTGTTCTACCGCCGCGGCAGCACGGTGGCGCGGCTGTATTCGCTGGCCAGCCGGCCGGAGGCGCGCGGCAACGGCGTGGGCTCGGCACTGCTGGCGGCCGTGGAGCGCAGCGCGCG
Organism: Dyella sp.; assembly: GCF_035685805.1. Classification (GTDB taxonomy): domain Bacteria; phylum Pseudomonadota; class Gammaproteobacteria; order Xanthomonadales; family Rhodanobacteraceae; genus Dyella_A. The sequence goes on along the minus strand of NZ_DASSAB010000061.1, from coordinate 6,492 downwards.
GCGACGCGGCTGCCGCGAGCTGCGGCTGGAGGTGCGGCTGGACAACGTCAACGCGATGCGCCTGTACGAGCGGCTGGGCTATCGCCGGTTCGCCCGCATCAACCGCTTCTACGAGGACGGCAGCGCCGCCTGGCGCTACGCCAAGAAGCTGGCCTGACGCGGCCGCCGCGGAACCTCAGCGCAGCGACTCGTCCAGGCGCTGTGCGGTAGCGGCATCGGGGCGCGCCACCAACGCCCCGGTGCGCATCAGGCTTACCTCGTAGTGCCCCTCGTCCACCAGCGGCAGGAACGCGCCGGAGCCGTAGACCGTGTCGAGCTCGGGCAGCCATTGCGGGTAGCGCTTGCTCAGGGTAAGCAGGTCGAAGCGGCCGGCCTGGTCGAAATCGATCACGGTACGAGGCGCCTCGCGCTCCTGCGCAGCATCCTCGTATCGGCCGTCCAGACGGTCCAGCCGATACAGCGGCGGCGCACCTGCCAGCAGCGCCGGCAGCTTCCACTTCAGCACGATCGCCTCGACCCGGAACGCATCGCCGGCCAGCGTCACCTCGCGCGTGCTGCCATCGGGCCAGGTGAGCACCAGGGTCCAGCGCTGCGGCGACTGGATGTGCGCGTCCACCGCTACCACCGGCGCCTCCTCAGTGAGCTGGCGGTACCCGCGCAAGCTCAGGCCGAGCCCGGCCGCGAGCAGGGCCAGCATCAGCCACACCAGGCTCAAGAGCAGCCGCATCGTGCCGCGGACCCGACGGCGCTCGCGCCAATGCCGGCGCACACCCGCCGCGCTGACCAGCGCCACCAGCCCCAGCAGTGCGGCAACCACCAGAATCAGCGTCGCGGGCAACGCCAGCAAATGCTCCCAATCCACGTAGGCACTCCCTTACAACGCAATCAGCGGCGTATGACCTGCGGCAGATGCCCGGCAGCCGCGCCAGCGGCTAGGGTAGCCCAAGCACACTGCGACCAAGGAGGTTCGCCATGCTTCGTCCACTCGCTCTCACCCTCTTCGCGCTCGCCTTCGGCGGCGCCTTTCGGTCTTCATTCGCGCAGGCGGCGACAGCGCCGGCGGTTACGCCGGAGGACCAGAACGTGCGCACGCTGATCGACGGCATGCGCGATGCCAGCACGTGGGGGCATCCGGATCAGTTCGGTCAGTACAAGGGGATGGTCGCCTTCAGCGATCACCACTACGAGGCGGCGATGCGACTGTTCCTGATCGGGGCGCGCTACGCGGACAAGGTGTCCCAGCTGAGCATCGGCCTGATGTATCTCAACGGGCAGGGCGTGGCACGAGATCCGGTGCAGGCCTGGGCCTGGACGGCGTTGTCCGCCGAGCGTGGCTATCCCGCATTCGAGGCGACCCGCGACCGGATCTGGAAGGATCTGTCTGGCGACCAGCGCACCGAGGCCAGCGCCGCACGCGACGCCCTGGCGCTTACCTATGCCGACGACGTGGCCAAGCCACGAATGGTTCGGGAACTGCGTTACTACCGTAGCCAGCTGACGGGTTCGCACACCGGATTCGACTCCGGCGTGGACCAGATCGCCAGCGGCCCGTCGGGCACCGGCAGTGCCGCATGCATGCGCGCAGCAAAGGCCGGCCTGCGCGCCGCAGGCTGCGGCAGCAGAGATCTCTATGCCGACGAGAGCTGGGACCCGAAGATCTATTTCAAAGCCCGCGACGCCCAGTTCAAGGGCAGCGTGACCGTCGGAGCGCTCACCACAGGGAAAGACAAGAGCGCCTCACCCGCACCCGGTGGCGAATAGTGTCTGAGCACGCCGTCGGCGGGCCTGATGGCCGGGCGTGCGATCCGGGCGCGGGTTGGACGCCGGGCCGGTGGCGGAAAGACTCCTGAAGAGCCCGACCTAAGCTCCGCCGAGATGGTCGCCAGGACACGGGTAATCCAGCAGCTGTGGCATCGCGGCACGACCGATCACTCACATGCCGGGCGTCGAACAAGACACCAGCCAGATACGGCCCGATCCCGTGGCGCAATGTCCGGCCGCTACATACGGACAGGCCGCGACGGTTTGTGTGCCGTCGAGCGTAGTAGTCAGAACGTGTGCAGACGGGAGCCGGAACCGGACACTAGGCCAAACGGCTCGCCATACAGGAGACCTGAGCGGGTGCCCCGTGAGTGCCGCGCGTCACGATCGCGATAGGTGGCATCCCGGCGGTCAGTTGCGGCAAGCAGCGCGTGCGGCTGGATGACCCGGCGGGACGCCCTTGGATGTTTGGGGGCGGGTTGTATTGGCGGCACTTGGGCGCGCATTTGCATCAGCGTAGCGTTGCTTTCACGTCACGTGACCAAGGGAGGTGTCCCATGCGTACGCTTGTGCTCTTCGCCTGCCTGACAAGCGCTTTGCTGACCTGCAAGGCAACTCCGGCGTCAGATTCCTCGCCGGACGACGGTAACGCCCGAACCCTGCTCGAAGGCATGCGGGTAGCAAGCACGTGGGGCCATCCCGACCAGTTCGGCCAGTACAGGGGCATGATCGCGTACGCCCGTGGCGACTACGATGCTGCCATGCGGCTGTTTCTGATCGGTGCGCGCTACGCAGACAAGCCCTCGCAACTGAGCATCGGCCTGCTTTACTTGAACGGCCAAGGCGTCCCTCGCGACCCGGTGCAGGCATGGGCGTGGGTCGCGTTGTCGGCTGAGCGGGGATATTCGCGATTCGCCGCGACCCGCGACCAGATAGGGAAAGAGCTCGACACAAACCAGCGCGTCCGCGCGATGCAGCGCCGGAACGATCTCGCGCTGACCTACGGTGATGTGGTGGCTAAACGCAGGATGAGTCATGAGCTGCGTTTCTACAGTACCCAGCTTACCGGCTCCCGCACGGGCTTCGATTCGGGAGCTAACGCCATGGATGTCTCGATCCTGGACAAGCAGCTCAGCAAAGAGGGCCATGGCAACGCCCAGTGCATGATCGCAGGGCGCGCCAATATGCGTGGAGTCGGCTGTGGAGGGGGTGATCTCTATGCCGACTGGCAGTGGAATCCGAAAGTCTACTTTCTGACTCGCGATGCCCTGTACAACGGCACCGTGCGGGTAGGCGATACCCAGCGATCTACCGACAACACCGCGCAGCGTGAGCAGGAATAGCCACTCGGCCGCGGGCTATACTGGCGCGCCCTGCCTGAGGAAGTTGCCATGCGTCGTGCGCCTGTTGCCGCGCTGCTCGTACTGACCGTTGTCAGCCTGGCTGGCTGCGGCAACAAGGGTCCGCTGGTGTTGCCCAGCAAGGCCACGCCCGCCGCGACGCCTCCGGCCACGGCCCCGGCGGCGGCTTCCACCGTGACACCGCCGCCCAGCCAACCCTGAGCCAGCCTACGGTGGCGCTGCGCTTCACCAAGATGCACGGCATCGGCAACGACTTCGTCGTCCTCGATGCTCGCCACACCGCGTTGCCTCTGACGGCCGAGCTGGTGCGCACGATGGCGCATCGGCGCACCGGCATAGGCTTCGACCAGCTGTTGACGCTGGAGCCGGCGCGCGACGCCTCCTGCGCTTACTACTACGGCATCTGGAACAGCGACGGCTCGATGTCCGGGCAGTGCGGCAACGGGGCGCGCTGCGTGGCGGCTTGGCTGCATCGCGCCGGCGCACTGCCGCTGGACCAACCGGTGTGGCTGGAGAGCCCTTCCGGACCAGTTGCGGTGCAGGTCGACCGCCCCGACTGGGTCACCGTGGACATGGGCGAGCCGCGTTTCGAACCGGCCACGCTGGCGTTTGCGGCCGATGGCGAGAACGACAGCTATGAGATCGAGGTGGACGGACGAACGCTTCGCATCGGCGCGGTCTCGATGGGCAACCCGCACGCGGTGGTCGTGGTGGACGATCTGCAGGCAACGGCACTGGAGACGCTGGGTCCGGCCCTCACCGGCCACCCGCGCTTTGCGCAGCAGGTGAACGCGGGGTTCGCGCAGGTGATCGCCCGCGACCACCTGCGCCTGCGCGTGCACGAGCGCGGTGCCGGCTGGACCCTCGCCTGCGGCACGGGCGCGTGTGCCGCGATGGCGGTACTGCGCCGCCGCGGCACGGTGGATGAACGCGTGCGCGTGGACTTGCCGGGCGGCAGCCTCGAGATTTGCTGGCCAGGGCCCGGGCGGGCGCTGCGGATGAGCGGTCCGGCTGCGTTCGCGTTCGAAGGCGAATGGCTCGGCTGAGCCGCGGGCGCGGTTCCGCCATTGATGTAATGCGGCGCGCATCGCACACTCGGCCGGTCCGCGCGCCCAACGACGCGCCCTTCTGCCGTTCGAGGATGTCCGCCCATGACCGATACCGTCACCGACTCGCTGGATGCCGGCCAGGTCGCTGCCTACCTGCGTGAGCATCCGCAGTTCCTGAGCGACTATCCGGAGTTGGCGGCCAAGCTGACCCTGCCGCGCGAACAGGGCGCGGCGGCGTCGCTGGCGGTTTATCAGGTACAGAGCCTGCGCGAGAAGAACGTCGAGCTGGAACGTCGGCTGGCTGAACTGATCGCCATCGCCGCCGAGAACGAGCGGCTGATGAAGCGCGTGCACGACCTCACCGTGGCCATGCTGCGCGCCAACACCCCCGAGGTCACCGCGCGCAGCGTGATCGCCAAGCTGAGCGCCGACTTTCACACCGAGCAGGTGCGGCTGGTGCTGTTCGGGCCGGCCACGCTGCCGCCGGCCGACTGGCTGCTGCAGATCCCGGACGGCCGGGCCGGCGTGCCGGAGTTCGCCGAGTTCCTGGCCCATCACGAGCCGATTTCCGGCCGCCTCTCGTCCGAGCGGCTGCAGCGGCTGTTCGGACAGCGCGCCGGTGAAGTGCGCTCCGCTGCGGTGATGCCGCTGGGCGAACTGGGGCTGCTGGCGATCGGCTCCAGCGACGGCGATCACTTCCAGCCGGGCATGGGCACGCTGTTTCTGAAGATGATCGCCTCGACCATCACCGCGGCGCTGCAGCGCGCGCGCGACCTCGGCTGAGGGCGCGGCCGTCGTGAGCGAGGCCGCGCAAGCCCAGCTCGATGCCTGGCTGTCCCGCCTGGGCACCGACCGCCAGGCCTCGCCGCACACGCTGGCCGGCTACCGGCGCGATCTGGCCAAGCTGCTGCGCTACATGCACTCGAACGCGCTGCAAGGCTTCGCTTCACTGGACACGCATCACCTGCGCCGCTTCATCGCCGCCGAACACCGCGCGGGACTCTCGCCGAAGAGCCTGCAGCGACTGCTCTCCTCCTGCCGCAGCCTGTTTCGCCACCTCAGCCGCGAAGGGCAGCTGGCGCATGATCCGGCGCTCGGCGTGCGCGGTCCGCGGGTGCACCGGAAGCTGCCGCAGGTACTGGACGTGGACGAAGCGGCCAGCCTGATCGAAACCGGCAGCGACGGCGCATTGGCCGTGCGCGACCGGGCGATGCTGGAGCTTTTCTATTCCTCCGGACTGCGCCTGTCCGAACTGACCGGGCTGCGCTGGCAGGACCTGGACCTCGACGGAGGCGAGGTGCGTGTGCTGGGCAAGGGCAACAAGACGCGGATCGTGCCGGTGGGCCGGCACGCGGTCGAGGCGCTGCGGGCGCTGGCTCGCGCCGGCGGCATGGCGCCGGCCAGCCCGGTGTTCCGGGGGCGCGGTGGCGCCCCGATCAGCCCGCGCACGGTACAGGCGCGGCTGAAGACACTGGCGCTGGCGCACGGCAGCGCCAAGCGCATCCATCCGCATCTGCTCAGGCACACTTTCGCCAGCCACATGCTCGAGTCCTCGGGCGACCTGCGCGCGGTGCAGGAGCTGCTCGGCCACGCCGACATCGCCACCACCCAGATCTATACCCATCTGGATTTCCAGCACCTGGCGAAGGTCTACGACGCCGCGCATCCCCGCGCCAGGCGAAAGCCGTAGGAGCGCATTGAAGCCCGCCAACCCATCCCCATCTCGTTCGCTCAACCTTTGGAGCTTCGTATGGAATCCTTCCACGCCACCACCATCGTCTGCGTGCGCCGCGACGGCAAGGTCGTGATCGGCAGCGATGGCCAGGTCACGCTGGGCAACACGGTGATGAAGGGCAACGCGCGCAAGGTGCGCCGGCTGGGCAAGACCGGCGAGGTGGTGGCCGGCTTCGCCGGCGCCACTGCCGATGCCTTCACCCTGTTCGAGCTGTTCGAGCAGAAGCTGGAGAAGCACAACAACAACCTTACCCGCGCGGCGGTGGAGATGGCCAAGGAATGGCGCACCGACCGCCGCTTCGGCCGGCTCGAGGCGATGCTGGCGGTGGCCGACCGGGAAACCTCGCTGCTGATCTCCGGCAACGGCGACGTGGTGGAACCCGAGCACGGCCTGATCGCGATCGGCTCGGGCGGCCCGTTCGCCCAGTCCGCCGCGATGGCCCTGCTGGAGAACACCGAGCTGGACGCGCGCACCATCGTCGAGAAGGCGCTGAAGATCGCCGGCGACATCTGCATCTACACCAACCACAACGTGTCGATCGAAGAGTTGTGATTCGGGATGGCGGGAATCGTCCGAGCCCGCCAGC
>NZ_DASSAB010000060.1:0-86145 GCF_035685805.1 Dyella sp. | reverse complement strand
GGCCACAACGAGGCCGACGAGCCGGCGGCCACGCAGCCGCTGATGTACCAGATCATCCGCAAGCGCCCGACCACCCGCGACCTCTATGCCCAGCAGTTGCAGAAGGAAGGCGTGATCGCCGAGGGCGATGCCCAGAAGCGCCTGGACGCCTACCGCGAGCGGCTGGAGGCGGGGGCCCCGCTGGCCGAGTTCAACCCCACGCCGGTGCGTGACCTGGAAATCGACTGGAGCCGCTTCCACAACAACAAGCTGTCGATGCCGGCCGACACCACGGTGCCGAAGAAGAAGCTGGTGGAGCTGGCCAACCGCCTGCTCGACCTGCCGGGCGACCTCACCCTGCAGTCGCGCGTGAACAAAATCTACGACGACCGCCGCAAGATGGCCGCCGGCGAACAGCCCGCGGACTGGGGCTTCGCCGAGAATCTCGCCTACGCCACCCTGATCGACGCTGGCAGCAATCTGCGCCTGGTCGGCCAGGACTCGGGCCGCGGCACGTTCTTCCATCGCCATGCCGTGCTGCACGACCAGAAGGACGGCCACACCTACCTGCCGCTGGCGACCATCCGCGACAACGCCAGCGTCGAGGTAATCGACTCGCTGCTCAGCGAAGAGGCGGTGATGGCGTTCGAGTACGGCTCGTCCACCACCGACCCGGACACCCTGCACATCTGGGAAGGCCAGTTCGGCGACTTCGCCAACGGCGCGCAGGTGGTGATCGACCAGTTCATCAGCTCCGGCGAGTCGAAGTGGAACCGCCTGTGCGGGCTGGCGCTGTACCTGCCGCACGGTTACGAAGGCCAGGGCCCGGAGCATTCCTCCGCCCGCCTCGAGCGCTTCCTGCAGCTGTGCGCCATGGACAACATGCAGGTGTGCGTGCCGACCACCCCGGCGCAGGATTTCCACATGATCCGCCGGCAGATGCTGCGCCCAGTGCGCAAGCCGCTGATCGTGATGACGCCCAAGTCGCTGCTGCGCCACAAGCTGGCGGTGTCCTCGCTGGACGAGCTGGCCAACGGCAGCTTCCAGCTGGTGATCGGCGAGCATCGCGAGCTGCCCGCCAAGAAGGTCAAGCGCGTCGTGCTGTGCGCCGGCAAGGTCTACTACGACCTGCTGGAGGAAGCCGAAAAGCGCGAGCTGACCGATGTGGCGCTGGTGCGCGTCGAGCAGTTGTATCCGTTCCCGCGCCCGGAAGTCGGCGCCGAACTGGCCAGATACCCCTCCGCCAAGGAGGTGATCTGGTGCCAGGAAGAACCGATGAACCAGGGCGCGTGGTTCCAGATCCGCCATCACCTGCAGGCCTGCGTGAGCGCCAGGCACACGCTGTCCTATGCCGGCCGCGCCCGCTCGGCCGCACCGGCCGCAGGCCATCTCAATACTCACGTCGCCGAACAGGCGGCGCTCGTCGAACAAGCCCTGGTTACGCCAGTCGGCACCGATCACTCCGCGGAGTAAGACAAGCATGTCCATCGAAGTCAAAGTTCCCGTTCTCCCCGAGTCGGTTTCCGACGCCACCATCGCCACCTGGCACAAGAAGGTTGGCGACGCCGTCAAGCGCGACGAAAACCTGGTGGACCTCGAGACCGACAAGGTCGTGCTCGAGGTGCCCTCGACCGTCGACGGCGTGCTGAAGGAGATCAAGCACGCCGAGGGCGACACGGTGAACAGCGAGCAGATCATCGCGATCATCGAGGAAGGCGCAGCCGCGGCTGCACCGGCCCCCGCCGCCAAGGAAGACAAGCCCGCCGCCCCTGCCCCGGCCAAGGCCGAGGCACCCAAGGCCGAGAAAAGTGCCGGCAAGGGTGCGGACGAGCTTTCCCCCGCCGGCCGCCGCGTCGCCGAGGAAGAGAAGATCGACCCGTCCAAGGTCGCCGGCACCGGCCGCGATGGCCGCGTGACCAAGGAAGATCTGGTCAACTACGGCAAGGGTGGCGCGGCCAGCGCACCCGCCGCCGCGCCGGCCGCCAGGCCGACTCCGGGCTCGCGTCCGGAAGAGCGCGTGCCGATGACCCGCATGCGCGCCAAGATCGCCGAGCGCCTGATGCAGTCGAAGAATTCCATCGCCATGCTCACCTCGTTCAACGAGGTGAACCTGAGCGAGGTGGTGAAGATGCGCAAGTCGCTGGGCGAGCAGTTCCAGAAGACCCACGGCATCAAGCTCGGCTTCATGAGCTTCTTCGTCAAGGCCACCGCCGAGGCGCTCAAGCGCCACCCGATCGTCAACGCGTCGGTCGACGGCAACGACATCATCTATCACGGCTACCAGGACATCTCGATCGCCGTATCCACCGAGAAGGGTCTGGTTACGCCGGTGCTGCGCGACGTGCAGGACATGGGCTTTGCCGACATCGAGCAGGGCATCGCCGATTACGCCAAGAAGGCGCGCGACGGCAAGCTGAGCCTGGACGACCTGCAGGGCGGCACGTTCACCATCACCAACGGCGGCACCTTCGGCTCGCTGCTGTCCACGCCGATCGTCAACCCGCCGCAGAGCGCGATCCTGGGCATGCACACCATCAAGGAGCGCGCCATCGTCGATAACGGCCAGGTGATTGCCGCCCCGATGATGTACATCGCCATCTCCTACGATCACCGCATCATCGACGGCAAGGACGCGGTGCTGTTCCTGGTCGACATCAAGGACCAGCTGGAGAACCCGCAGCGCATGCTGCTTGGCATGTGAGCGCACTCGCTCACGTGCCGATGAGCACGGAGCTCCGGTGCCGGCAAGCGCCTGAAACAAGCGGTCTTGCCGGTTGCCTTTCCACTAGCAGAGCCCATCTTCTGCAACACCCGCGGACTCGCACAGCCCGCCAGCAAGGAAACACGTCATGAGCGACAAATTCGACGTCATCGTCATCGGCGGCGGCCCGGCCGGATACCACGCCGCGATCCGCGCCGCCCAGCTCGGCCTCAAGACTGCCTGCATCGACGCGTGGGTGGGCAAGGACGGCAAGCAGGCGCTCGGCGGCACCTGCCTCAACGTGGGCTGCATTCCGTCCAAGGCGCTGCTGGACTCGTCCAAGCAGTTCTACAACATTGCGCACAACCTGCCGGTGCACGGCATCGTGGTGGAGAACGCCAAGGTCGACCTGGGCACCTTCATCGGTCGCAAGGACAAGATCGTCAAGCAGTTCACCGGCGGCGTGGCGCAGCTGTTCAAGGCCAACAAGATCACCAGCTACTTCGGCACGGGCAAGCTGCTGAAGGGCAACCAGGTGGAGATCACCGGCAACGACGGCGCAAAGCAGACCATCAGCGCCACCAACGTGATCCTGGCCTCCGGCTCGGTGCCGATCGAGCTGCCGTTCGCCAAGTTCGACGGCAAGCACATCATCGACAACGCCGGCGCGCTGGACATCAACGACGTGCCCAAGCGTCTGGGCGTGATCGGTGCGGGCGTGATCGGCCTGGAGCTCGGCAGCGTGTGGCGCCGGCTCGGTGCCGAGGTGACCGTGCTGGAGGCGATGCCCGAGTTCCTCGGCGCGGTGGACAGCGACATCGCCAAGGTGGCGCTGAAGGAGTTCGGCAAGCTCGGCCTGGACATCAAGCTGGGTGCCAAGCTGGCCAAGGCCGAGGTGAAGAAGAACGCCGTGCACCTCACCTACGCCGACAAGGATGGCGAGCACGAGCTGGTGGTCGACAAGCTGCTGGTGGCCGTCGGCCGCCGCGCCTATACCGACGGCCTGCTGTCGGACGACTGCGGCGTGAAGCTGGACGAGCGCGGTCGCATCGTGGTCGATGACCACTGCCACACCGGCGTCGACGGCGTATGGGCCGTGGGCGACGCGGTGCGTGGGCCGATGCTTGCGCACAAGGGCTTCGAGGAAGGTATCGCGGTGGCCGAGTGGATCGCCGGCAAGGCGGGTCACGTCAGCTACGACACGATCCCGTGGGTGATCTACACGGAACCGGAGATCGCCTGGGCCGGCAAGACCGAGAAGCAGCTGAAGGAGGAAGGCGTGCCTTACAAGGTCGGCAGCTTCCCGTTTGCCGCCATCGGCCGCGCCGTGGCGATGAACGAGGCGGTCGGCCACGTGAAGATGATTGCCCACGCCGAGACCGACCGCATCCTCGGCGTGCAGATGGTTGGCCCGGGCGTGTCCGAGCTGATCGCCGAGTGCGTGGTGGCGATGGAGTTCAAGGGCTCGGCCGAGGACATGGCGCGCATCATGCACGCCCACCCGACCCTGTCCGAGGCGGTGCACGAGGCGGCGCTTGCGGTGGACAAGCGCGCCATCCACAAGGGCAACTGAGCCGCAACGACCGGGTCTGCCGCAGCGCGGGCCATCGACCCGCCCTCCTGAACAGAGGGCGGGTTTTGTTTTTCCAAAGGGATCAGCGATGAACGAACTGAAGGCACTGTGCGTGTACTGCGGCTCCAGCAGCGGCGAGCGGCCCGAATATGCGGCGCAGGCGCGGGCGTTCGGGGCGGAGCTGGCCCGGCGCGATATCGCGCTCGTCTATGGCGGCGGCAAGGTCGGCCTGATGGGCATCGTCGCCGATGCCGTAATGGCCGGCGGCGGCCGCGTGATCGGCGTGATACCCCGCCACCTGGTGGAGAAGGAAGTCGCCCACGCCGGCCTCACCGAGATGCACGTGGTCGAGACCATGCACGAGCGCAAGACCCGCATGTACGAGCTCTCGCAGGCCTTCGTCGCCCTGCCCGGCGGCTTCGGCACGCTGGACGAGATGTTCGAGATGCTGACCTGGGCGCAGCTGGGGCTGCACACCTACCCCTGCGCCTTCCTCGATGTTCAGGGGTACTATCGACGCCTGCGCCAGGCCATGCAGCACATGGTGGACGAGGCGTTCGTACGGTCGCCGCAGCTCGAGGGCGTCTGGTTCGGCGAGGACATCGACGCCCTGTTCGACTGGATGGCCGACTACCGGCCGACCTACGTGCCGAAGTGGATCGACAAATCCGCCGTGGCTCCCTGAGCCCACACCCGCACGTCCCTGGCGCGGCTCGCGCCCATCTCGACCCGGAGACATTCCATGGCCTCACCCGACTTCCGCGCGTTCCGCATCCACAGCGACGATGAGGGCTACCGCGGTGGCGTCGAGACGCTGTCGGCCGACGCGCTCTCGCCCGGCGAAGTGCTGGTGAAGTCGGCCTGGTCGTCGGTCAACTTCAAGGACGCGCTGGCGGGCACCGGCAAGGGCAAGATCCTGCGGCGCTATCCGCTCAATGGTGGAATCGATGTCGCCGGCCATGTGGTGGCCTCCACCGATCCGGCGTTCAGGGAGGGCGACGCTGTGCTCTGCACCGGCGCGGGACTGTCCGAGACGCGCGACGGCGGCTTCGGCGAATACGTGCGGCTTGAATCGCGCTGGACGATTCCACTGCCGAGCGGCCTCAGCCTGCGCGAGAGCATGATCCTCGGCACCGCCGGCTTCACCGCGGCGCTGGCGCTGCTGCAGATGCAGGACAACCACCAGCAGCCGTCGCGTGGACCGATTGCCGTCACCGGTGCCACCGGTGGCGTGGGCATGCTGGCGGTCGACATGTACGCCCGTGCCGGCTACGAGGTCCACGCCATCAGCGGCAAGCCCGACCATTTCGCCTTCCTTGCCAGCCTGGGTGCGGCGCAGTGCCTGGACCGGCACCAGCTCGGCTTCAGCGGCAAGCCGATGGACTCGGCGCGATTCGGCGGCGCGCTGGACAACGTCGGCGGTGCGATGCTGGCGGGGCTGCTGCCGCTGATCGCCCCCTACGGCAACGTGGCGGTGTGCGGCAACGCCGGCGGCGTGGGGTTCGAAAGCACCGTGCTGCCCTTCATCATCCGGGGCGTGAACCTGCTTGGCGTCGCCAGTGCGGGCACTGCACGCGACCAGCGTGACCGCGTCTGGCAGCATCTGGCCAGCGACTGGAAACCGCTCCACCTGGACCGCATCGCCACCCGCGAGGTGTCGCTCGACCAGCTCGCGGACGTCTTTCCTGCCATGCTGGCGGGGCAGTCGTTCGGCCGCACCGTCGTGCGCCACGCATCGGCCTGAACGCGCTCACTTGGAAGCACGGCAGGCGCAGCTTAGAATCCATTCACTTTAGCTCAAGGGATCCCCACCTTATGGCCCGCATCCTCATCGTCGACGATTCGCCGTCGCAGCTGCTCGGACTGAAACGCGTCGTGGAGAAACTCGGCCACGAAGCGCTCACCGCAGAGGACGGTGCCGCCGGCGTCGAGGCGGCCAAGCGCGAGCTGCCCGACCTGATCCTGATGGACGTGGTCATGCCCAACCTCAACGGCTTCCAGGCGACCCGTACGATCAGCAAGGACCCCACCACGTCCCACATCCCGGTGGTGCTCGTCACCACCAAGGACCAGGAGACCGACAAGGTCTGGGGCATGCGCCAGGGCGCCAAGGCGTACGTGACCAAGCCGATCAAGGAAGACGAACTGGTGGCCACGCTGACCGAACTGCTGCCAGCCTGATTCCGGCGGGAAGCAGCTGCAAGAAAACGGCGCCCGCAGGCGCCGTTTTTCGTTGCCCCCCCGGCCGAACCAGGCTCAGGCGCGCGGATCGAAGTCGGCGAAATGCTTGTGCAGCGCCTCGTACGCCTTGCGCTGCTTGTCGTCCGCCGCCGGCGGCGTGCGAATGGACAACTCCACCAGCTGATCACCCGGCGTCGCACCCGGCATGCCGCGGCCTTTCAGCCGCAGCTTCTTTCCCGACTGCGAGCCGGCCGGAATCCGCAGATCCACCGCCCCGGCCAGCGTCGGCACCGGCACCGTGGCGCCCAGCGCAGCCTCCCATGGAGCGATTGCGAGCACATGCAGGACGTTACGACCGTCGAGCTTGAAACGGGCGTCGTCGCGCACGCCCACTTCGAGCAGCAGGTCGCCGCCCGGTCCGCCCGCGCTGCCGGGCTGACCCTGCCCGGACAGCCGGATCACCTGACCCGGCTGGATGCCTGCGGGGATCTTTACCTCGAGCACGCGCTCGCCGCCGTGGCCATCGTGCATGGCAACGCGGGTGCGCCCGCCGTCGAACGCGGTCTGCAGGTCGATCTGCACGCTGGCCTGGACATCGCGCCCGCGCCTGGGTCGCGGCTGTCCGCGGGCACCGCCGCCGCCGCGTCCGAACAGGCTCTCGAAGAAATCGCTGAAGTCGCCATCGCCCATGTCGCCGTCGAAGCCCTGGCCCTGGCCAAAGCCCGGCGGCGGCCGGAACTGCTCGCCGCCGCGGTAGCCGCCGGCGCGCACCTGATCGTAGGCCCGGCGCTTTTCCTTGTCGCGCAGCACCTCGTTGGCCTCGTTGACGGCCTTGAACTTGTCCTCGGCGCCGGCGTCCTTGTTCTTGTCCGGGTGGTACTGCCTTGCCAGCTTGCGATAGGCAGCCTTGATCTCGGCCTCGCTCGCCTCCGGCTTGACGCCAAGGATGTCGTAATAATCTTTGAACTCCACTCACCTCTCCCGGGCGCAGGATCACCAAACAGCATCCGCGGCGGCAAGGGAGCCGCCGCGGATACATCAATGCGCTAGCTTACTCGGCCGCGTTGATGGTGATGCGGCGCGGGGTCGCCAGCGGCTTCTTCGGGATAACGATTTCCAGCACGCCGAACCTGCCCGTGGCAGTGATGCTCTCGGCGTCGGCGCTGTCCGGCAGCGTGAAGCGGCGGTGGAACGTGCCGCGGGCCCGCTCGACGCGGGTGAACTTGCCGTCCGGCTCGGCCGGCGCGGCGCGCTCGCCCTTGATGGTCAGGATGCCCTTGTCCATGCTGATCTCGATCTGCGCCGGATCCACGCCGGGCACATCGGCCAGGATCACGAAGCGCTGCTCGTCCTCGCGGATGTCCACCCGCGGCGCCCACTGGCTGGTGACCACGTGCGAGGCGTCGCTGTCCTGGCCCTGGAAAAAGCGATCGAAGGCCTGGCGCACTTCGTCCGGGAAGACGTTGGCTGCGTTCCACATCGTCGGATTGCGGTTGCTCATGGCAGGTTCCTCAAAAGGTTACGGTGCGATCACCGCTTGGCCCCAAGGTAGGTCCGGCGGACGACGATTCAAGGCGACGATGCCGGCGGGAACGGTTTAGCATCGTGCGGTTGCCCTCCTTTCAGATTGAGCGCCCGTGACCATAGAAATTGGCCAGACCCCCCCCGATGTGCCGCTGACCGTGGTCGACGGCGGCACCGCCCTGCCCACCGGTACCGCCGCCGTGTTCGCCGGCCGCCGCATGGTGATGTTTGCCGTGCCCGGTGCGTTCACGCCGACGTGCTCGGAGCACCACATGCCCGGTTTCGTGGCGGAGTACCCGCACTTCCGCGCGCGCGGCATCGACGTCTGCTGCCTGTCGGTCAACGACGCATTCGTGATGCAGGCGTGGGCTGCCGACCAGCACGTGCCGGCCGGCCTGCTGATGCTCGCCGACGGCAACGGCGCCTTTACCCGGGCGCTCGGCCTGGAACTGGACGGCAGCGCTTACGGGCTCGGCCCGCGCGCCAGGCGGTTCGCGCTGTACGCCGTGGATGGCGTGGTTCGGCAGCTGCACATCGAGGCAGCGGGGGAGCTGCGCGTCTCCAGCGCAGAGGCCATGCTCGCGTCCGTCACGGACTGATCGGAAACGCGCTCGCGGCAGCCGTCGAACGCCTGCCGCGCCCCTGCCCTGTGCCATGCCCGTCCCGGAGGGACCGATGCCTGCATCCGATGGACTGCTCCAACCGCTGCTTGGCCACGCCTTGCCATGGCTTTATCGCGACTCGCGCGGCTGGACCGCACTGGGCCTGCTCGGCGCAGGCCTGTTCAGTGCGCGCTTCCTGATCCAGTGGCTGCACTCGGAAAAGGCGCGAAAACTGGTGGTGCCGCCGGTGTTCTGGCACCTGAGCTTCTGGGGCAGCGCGCTGCAACTGCTTTACGCGCTGCACATCGACAAGCTTCCGGTGATCCTCAGCTACGCGTTCCTGCCGGTGCTTTACGGGCGCAACCTGTGGCTGCTCAAACGCTCGCGCAGCAGCGATGCGGCCCCATAACCAGACAGCCCGGCGGATGCCGGGCTGTCTGGTCACGCGTGCGACGCATGTCGCTCAGGCATCGTCGCCCGGCGGCACTTCAGTCGCTTCCGTCACCTCGCCCTGCGGCGACTGCCCGTCGACGCCCAGCGGCGCCTCGGCTTCATCGCTGCTGTCGTCGTCGGCATCGAGCCGCACCACGCTGACCAGGGCCTCGTCCGCCGGCAGCTTGATCAGGGTGA
Organism: Dyella sp.; assembly: GCF_035685805.1. Classification (GTDB taxonomy): domain Bacteria; phylum Pseudomonadota; class Gammaproteobacteria; order Xanthomonadales; family Rhodanobacteraceae; genus Dyella_A. The sequence continues at coordinate 76,955 of NZ_DASSAB010000060.1, read as the reverse complement.
CGCCCTGGGTGTTGCGGCTGAGCTGGGAAACCTCCGACACCCGCGTGCGCACCAGCGTGCCCTGGTTGGAGATCAGCATCAGCTCATGCGCCTCGGTGACCTGCACCGCGGCCACCAGCGGGCCGTTACGCTCGGAGCACTGGATGCCGATCACACCCTGGGTGCCGCGGCCCTTCTTGGTGAACTCCTCCAGCGCCGTCCGCTTGCCATAGCCGCGCTCGGTGGCGGTGAGGATGTCACCCTCGGCAGCCACGATCATAGAGACCACTTCGGCCCCCTCGGCCAGCCGCATGCCGCGCACGCCGGTGGCGGTGCGGCCCATCGAACGGACCGTGTTCTCGTCGAAGCGGTTGACCTTGCCGTTGGAGGCGAACAGCAGCACGTCGCTGTTGCCGTGGGTCATCGCCACGTCCACCAGCGCGTCGCCGTCGGCCAGGTTGATTGCCTGCTTGCCCTTCTGCAGCTGGAAGGCGAACTCGGTCAGCGGGGTCTTCTTCACGGTACCGGCGCGGGTGGCGAAGAACACGAAGCGATCCTCGACGTACTCGCGTACCGGCAGCACCGCCTGCACCTTCTCGCCTTCGGCCAGCGGCAGCAGGTTGATGATCGGCTTGCCGCGCGCGTTGGGGCCGGACTCGGGGATCTGGTAAACCTTGAGCCAGTAGACGCGACCGGTGCTGGAGAAGGCCAACAGCGTGTCATGGGTGTTGACCACCCACAGCTGCTCCACCACGTCCTCGTCCTTCAAGGCGGAGGCGGAACGGCCCTTGCCGCCACGGCGCTGGGAGCGATAGGTGCTGGCCGGCTGGCGCTTGATGTAGCCGGTGTGCGACAGCGTGACCACCACGTCTTCCGGGGCAATCAGGTCGAGTACGTTGAGATCTTCCTGCGAGGCCTGGATCTCGGTGCGGCGCGCGTCGCCGAATTCGGCCTTGATCGCCTCCAGCTCCTCGCGGATGACCTTCAGCAGCACGTCGGGGTTTTCCAGGATCTCGATCAGGCCGCGGATGGTTTCGAGGATCTGCCGGTATTCGTCGGACAGTTTCTCCTGCTCCAGCCCGGTCAGGCGGTGCAGGCGCATGGCGAGGATCTCCTGCGCCTGGACCTCGGACAGCTGGTAGCCCTCGGCCTTGAGGCCGTCGCGCGGATCCATGTCTTCCGGACGCGACGCATCGGCGCCGGCGGCCGACAGCAGCGCACCGACCATGCCCGGCTGCCACTTGCGCGCCAGCATGCGCTCGCGCGCCTCCGCCGGCGAGGCAGACGTCTTGATCAGCTCGATCATCTCGTCGATGTTGGCCAGCGCGACGGTGAGGCCCTCGAGGATGTGCGCGCGTGCACGTGCCTTGCGCAGCTCGAAGATGGTGCGACGGGTAACCACCTCGCGGCGATGGCGGATGAACGCCTCGAGGATGTCCTTGAGGTTCAACAGCCGCGGCTGGCCGTCCAGCAGCGCCACCATGTTGATGCCGAAGGTGACCTGCAGCTGGGTCTGCTGGAACAGGTTGTTCAGCACCACATCGCCCATCGCGTCGCGACGGATCTCGATCACCACGCGCATGCCGTCCTTGTCGGACTCGTCGCGCAGCTCGCTGATGCCCTCGAGCTTCTTTTCCTTCACCAGCTCGGCGATCTTCTCGATCAGCCGCGCCTTGTTCACCTGGTAGGGCAGCTCGTGGATCAGGATCGTCTCGCGCCCGTTGGGCTCGGTCTCGATCTCCGCGCGCGCGCGCACCAGGATGCGGCCGCGGCCGGTGCGGTAGGCCTCGACGATGCCTGCCGAGCCGTTGATGATGCCGGCGGTCGGGAAGTCCGGCCCCGGGATGTAGCCCATCAGCTCGTCGATGCCCAGCGAGGGATCGTCGATCAGCGCAATCGTCGCGCCGATCACCTCGGTGAGGTTGTGCGGCGGGATGTTGGTGGCCATGCCCACCGCGATACCGGCCGAACCGTTGATCAGCAGCGTCGGCACCCGGGTGGGCAGCACCAGCGGCTCGTGCTCGCTCTCGTCGTAATTGGGGCCGAAGTCAACCGTTTCCTTGTCAATGTCGGCCAGCAGCTCATGGGTGAGGCGCGACATGCGCACCTCGGTGTAGCGCATGGCTGCCGCGTTGTCGCCGTCGACCGAACCGAAGTTGCCTTGGCCGTCGACCAGCATGTAGCGCAGCGAGAACGGCTGCGCCATGCGCACGATGGCGTCGTACACCGAGGCGTCGCCGTGCGGGTGGTACTTACCGATGACGTCACCGACGACGCGGGCCGATTTCTTGTACGGCTTGTTCCAGGCGTTGCCCAGTTCACTCATCGCGAAAAGCACGCGGCGATGGACCGGCTTGAGGCCGTCGCGCACGTCGGGGAGGGCGCGTCCCACGATCACGCTCATGGCGTAGTCGAGGTAGCTCTGGCGCATCTCATCTTCGATGTTGACGCGAATGACTTCTTTGGCGAGTTCTGCCATCAATCGGCTTCCCAGTGAACGAAAAAGGGCCGCACCGCGAGCGCCTCAGGCGCGTGCGCAGGCGACCCGGAATCCAAGCCGTGGAGTGTACCACGAAAGGACTTTGAGAGGCAGTATTTAGCGCTTGTTTTTCAACAACTTACGGGGTCGCACGAGGCTTGCTGAAAAGCAGCCCGCGGGCTGCTGAAAAATTGATCAGCGCGGCGACCGCCGAGCCGGCCGCCGCGGCCACCGCGGGCAGCCGATGCAGGGCCGGAAAAAACGCCAGGCACAGCGCGTAGACGCCGTAGTTCACCGCGGCACCGATGCTCATCAGCGCCATCCAGTGCAGCCACTCGGCATGGGCACGACGACCGCTGGAGCGCCCGGCAAAGGTGAAGCGGCGGTTCCACCACCAGGTGAAGCTCGCTGCCAGGCAAAACGAGATCAGCCGGGCGAGGTAGGCATTCCAGCCGGCCGCGCCCACCAGCGCCTGCACCACCGACGCGTCGATCAGCAGCCCCAGCACGCCGCCCGCGGCAAACAGCGTGATGTCGCGCGACAGCTTCACCCGCCGAACATCGCCTGCATGACAGTAGCGTTCGGGTGCTCGATGACGCCGCGCTCGGTCACGATGGCGTCGATCAGGTCGGCGGGCGTCACGTCGAACACCGGGTTCCACGCTTGCGCTCCCTCCACCACGGTGCGCTGTCCGGCATGGGACAGCAGCTCGGTGCTGTCGCGCAGCTCGATCTCGATCGCCTCGCCATCGGGCGTGGCCATGTCCACGGTGGACGACGGCGCCACCACCATGAACTTGACGCCGTGGTGGCGGGCGGCGATGGCCAGCTGGTAGGTGCCGATCTTGTTGGCCGTGTCGCCATTGGCGGCAATGCGGTCGGCCCCGACGATGACCCACTGAACCGCGCCGGATTTCATCAGGTGTGCAGCGGCGGAGTCGGCGATCAGGCGGGCAGGAATGCCGTCACGCACCAGCTCGTACATGGTCAACCGGGCGCCCTGCTGCCAGGGTCGTGTCTCGCCGGCGAAGATCTGCCCGATGCGGCCGCCGGCGACACCGGCGCGGATCACGCCCAGGGCGGTACCAAAGCCGGCGGTCGCCAGCGAGCCGGTATTGCAGTGGGTCATCACGCCCGAACCGGGCGCGATCAGGGCGGCGCCGAGTTCGCCCATGTGCCGGTTGGCGGCCAGGTCCTCGTCCTGGATGGCTTGCGCCTCGCGTTCGAGCGCACCCGCGTCCGCCCCGCCAGCGATGACGGCCTTCATGCGGTCGAGCGCCCACATCAGGTTGACCGCGGTCGGTCGCGCAGCGCGCAGCATCGCCAGCGCCGGCTCCAGCGGCTCGCCGTTGCGGGCTGCCAGCACGACGCCCCACGCCGCCGCGATGCCGATCGCCGGCGCGCCGCGCACCGCCAGGTCCCGGATCGCCTGCATCACATCCTCGGCCGTGCGGCAGCTGATCCAGCGCTCCTCGTGTGGCAGCAGCCGCTGATCCAGCAGCCGCAGGTGATCGTCCTGCCACTGCACCGCGCGGACGCGGTCGTAACGGTCGTAGTCCATCGAAGAGGTCATGGCTTCACACGCTGATGGCCGCGGCATCGGCCGCGGCGTGGAAAGGGAGTGGGCTGCGCTGCGGCGGCGGGGCCGCATGGCACTCACGTGCCGTCGGGCATCACCAGCCACATCACCAGGTAAAGCAGTATGCCGGAGCCGCCCAGCAGGGTCAGCACGATCCACCCGATCCGCACCAGGGTGGGATCCCAGCCGTAGAAGCCGGCGATCCCGCCGCACACGCCAGCCAATGTGCGGTGACGTCGCGAGCGCTGCAGTGGCCTGCCTTCAACCACGCCAGGCACCCGGCCCGGTCATGCGCGCGCCCGCAGCCACTGATGGATCGCCGGCGGCACTTCACGCTGGGCGCGCCCGGAGACGTAGATCCCGATGTGCCCTCCCTTGAACGCCACTTCGGTGTAGTCGCGCGTGCCGATGTGCTGGCGCAGCGCTCGCGAGGCATCCGGCGGCACCAGATGGTCCTGCTCGGCGTAGATGTTCAGCACCGGCTGCTGGATCAGGCCCAGATCGACCGTGCGCCCACCGATTTCCAGCGTGTGCTTGACCAGCTTGTTGCCCTGGTAGAAATCCCTGATGAACTGGCGAAAGGCCTCGCCCGCCTGGTCGGGCGAATCGAAGATCCACTTTTCCATGCGCAGGAAGTTGGCCAGCTCGGTCGGGTTGTCGAGGATATCGACCAGCCCGACGTACTTCTGCTGGTTCAGCCGCAGCGGCTTGAGCGTGAGGTACACCCAGTTCATCAGCCCGGCCGGGATGTTGCCCATCACGTCGACGAAGCGGTCGACGTCGAGGTTCTGCACCCAGTGCGAGAGCATGTTGTCCGGCGTGTGGTAGTCCACCGGGGTCACCATGGTGATCAGGTTCCTGACCTTTTCCGGATGCATTGCCGTGTAGCACAGCGAGAACGCGCCCCCCTGGCAGATGCCCAGCAGGTTGATCGCGTCCAGCTCATGCCGCTCGCGCACCGCGTCGACGCAGCGGTCGAGGTAGCCGTTGAGGTAATCGTCCAGGGTGAGCCAGCGGTCTGCGCCGTCCGGGTAGCCCCAGTCGATCAGGTAGACATCCTCGCCCTGCTCGAGCAGGTTGCGCACCAGCGAGCGATCGGGCTGCAGGTCGGTCATCCAGACGGTGTTGACCAGCGCATAGACGATAAGCAGCGGCGTCCTGGCGGTCGGGCGCGTTCCGGTGAAGTGCCATACCTTGAGCTTGTCTTCGCTGTAGACGAGTTCGCGCGGCGTGTTGGCGTATTCGGGCTCACCGAGCCTGGGGAGGTTCTGCAAGCCGGCGGCGAGCTTGGTCTGGAAGCGCTGGATCTCGGCCATTGCCTGGGTGGGGTCGATGCGCAGGGGTGTGTACATGCTGATTCCTTACTTGCGCTTGCCGCGGCGTGGTGCCGGAATGCCGGGGAGCACGGCAGGCTTCGCCGACGTCGATGCCTTGCCTCCCGCGCTGGCGGATGCTGCCTTGGAACGGGACTTGCCCCTGGCCGGTTTGGCCGACGACTCGGCGCGCGCGGCCTTCTGCTTCGGCGCGGGGGCGGGGGCTGGCGCCGCAGCGGCCTTGGCGACCTTCTTGCCGACCGCCGCCTGCACCGGGGCCTTGCTCGCGGCAGAAGAGCGACGCGGCGACGTGCCCCCCTTCCCTGCGGCTGCCGGGCTTGCTGCACGAGACCTTCGAACGCCCTGTTGCACCTGCGCCGGCGCGGATGCGGGGCGCTCCTGGCTGGACCGGATCTCGCCGTCGCCCGACGCGACCCGCTTCTTCAACGCCGCAAGTTCTGCGCGCAAGCTCGCCAGCTCGCCGGCCAGACTGCCCCCTCCAGCCGCTCGCTGCTCGCGACGGACTTCCTGCAGGCGCTTGCCGAGACTGTCTACCTCGCTGCGCGTGGGCAGGCCCAGCTGACGACACACCTCTTCGAGCTGCTGCTGCATGAGCTGACGCTCAAGCATCTGCGCGTTGACCATCTCCCCGTATACCTCGCGGAACTCGCCGCTGAGCGCGATCTCCGCGTAAGCCTCTTCGGCCGAGTCGATCCACAGGTCATAGAGCGCTTTCAGCGACTCGATCTGCCGGCCCGGTTCGGAGTGTGCAGCCAGCTTGTCCTGCAGGCGTTCCAGCCCTTGGGCAAGCGCCCGCAGCAGCAGGGCCTGATAGCGGCGCTGCTGCTCGGCGCTGTCGAGCATGGCAGCCATCAGCGCCTGCTGCTTTTCCTGCTGCTCGCGTTGCAGGCCGAATGCGGGCATGTGCGGCGGCTTGTGCCACTGGGCACCGCCGGGGGCACCGGCAGCGGCCGCCAGCCACGCCTGCCACTGCTGCACGAAACCCTGCGCCGCGGTGCTGTCGATTCCGCCGAACGGCTGTGCGCCCCCGAACAGTTGCTGTACCTGCGTCTGCCAGTCTGCCCCCATCGGATTGCCCTGGCCCGTGGCTGCCGCCCGCTGTATCCAGTCCAGATAGCCCTTGATGCCGCTCAGGCTGCGCTCGAGCACATCGCTCATCGGGGAGCCGCCGGGCGCGCCCGAGCCGAACGCCGCCCCCATCGGGGGAAACCCGGCTGCCGCTCCCAGGCCCGGGAACGGTGAGGCGGACGGCAGCGGACTCTGCTGCAGCTGGCGCATCCACTGTTCCCACGACTGCTGGGCCATAGCCTGGGCCTGCCTGATGAACTCGCTTGCCTGATCGGCCATGCCTGACTCCGTTTGCGGGGTACCCGGGGCATCCTAGCAAATGCATGTGGCGATAAAACGAAGAAGGCCCGGCGTCTCCGCCGGGCCTTCGTGATGCCGCAGGTGCTGCCGATCAGCCGTTGACGGCTTCGTCCTCGGCCACTGCCTTCATCGACAGGCGGATACGACCCTGCTTGTCGACCTCGAGCACCTTGACCTTCACGATGTCGCCTTCCTTGAGCTTGTCGGACACCTTCTCGACGCGCTCGGAGGAGATCTGCGACACGTGCACCAGACCATCCTTGCCCGGCATGATCGTGACGAACGCACCGAAATCCATCAGCTTGGCGACCTTGCCCTCGTAGATGCGGCCCGGCTCGACATCGGAGACGATCTGCTCGATCCGCTTCTTGGCCTCGTCGGCCGCCAGGCGGTTGACCGAGGCGATGATCACGGTGCCGTCGTCGGTGATGTCGATGGTGGTGCCGGTCTCTTCGGTGATCGAGCGGATGGTCGCGCCACCCTTGCCGATCACTTCGCGGATCTTGTCCGGGTGGATCTTGATGGTGAGCAGGCGCGGCGCGTACTCGCTCATTTCCGAGCGGGCCGTGCTGATGACCTTGGCCATCTCGCCGAGGATGTGCAGACGCCCACGCTTGGCCTGCTCCAGCGCCACCTTCATGATCTCTTCGGTGATGCCGTCGATCTTGATATCCATCTGCAGCGCGGAGATGCCATCGGCACTACCGGCGACCTTGAAGTCCATGTCGCCGAGGTGATCCTCGTCGCCCAGGATGTCCGACAGCACCACGAAGTCGCCGCCTTCCTTGACCAGGCCCATGGCGATACCGGCCACCGGTGCCTTCAGCGGCACGCCGGCGTCCATCATGGCCAGCGAGGAACCGCACACCGACGCCATCGACGAGGAGCCGTTGGACTCGGTGATCTCCGAGACCACGCGCACCACGTACGGGAACTCTTCCATGCTCGGCTTCACGGCCTGCACACCGCGCTTGGCGAGGCGGCCATGGCCGATCTCGCGACGCTTCGGCGCGCCAAAGCGGCCGGCTTCACCCACCGAGAACGGGGGGAAGTTGTAGTGGAACAGGAACGGATCCTTCGACTCGCCTTCCGGTGCGTCGATGATTTGCGCGTCGCGGGTGGTGCCGAGGGTGGCCACGACCAGCGCCTGCGTCTCGCCACGGGTGAACAACGCCGAGCCGTGGGTGCGCGGCAGCACGCCCACGCGCACCGAGATCGGGCGCACGTCGTCGAGCTGGCGGCCGTCGATGCGGACCTTGGTCTTCAGCACGCTGTCGCGCATGGTGCGGTATTCGAGCTCGGCGAACTCCTTCGACAGCTCACCCGTGGCCCAACCGTGCTGCTCGGCGTCGGACTTGAGCGACTCCAGCACCTCGGCCTTGATCGCCGAGATGGCGTCGCGACGCTGCAGCTTGTCGCGCACCTGGAACGCCTCTTCGAGCTTGTTGCCGACGGCACCCTTGACGGCGGCGACCAGCGCTTCATTGCGCGCCGGTGCCTGCCAGTTCCACGACGGCTTGGCCGCCTCGGCAGCGAGTTCGCCGATGGCATTGATCGCCACCTGCATCTGCTGGTGGCCGAACATCACAGCACCGAGCATCACGTCCTCGGACAGCAGCTTCGCTTCGGACTCCACCATCAGCACCGCACCGCCGGTACCGGCGACAACCAGATCCAGCTCGGAAGTCTTCAACTCCGTCGCGGACGGATTGAGCAGGTACTTGCCGTTGGCGTAGCCGACGCGCGCAGCGCCGATCGGGCCCTGGAACGGGATCCCGGCCAGGCTCAGCGCGGCGGAAGCACCCAGCAGGGCCGGAATGTCGCCATCAACCTCGGGGTTGAGCGACACGACCTGCGCAATCACCTGCACTTCGTTCTTGAACTCTTCCGGGAACAGCGGGCGCACCGGGCGATCGATCAGACGCGAGGTCAGCGTCTCTTTCTCGGTGGGGCGGCCTTCGCGCTTGAAGAAGCCGCCGGGGATGCGGCCGGCGGAGTAGAACTTCTCCACGTAGTCGACGGTGAGCGGGAAGAAATCCTGCCCCTCGCGCTGCTTGGTCGCCGCAACCGCGGTGACCAGCACCACGGTGCCGCCCATGCTGACCATGACCGCACCGGATGCCTGGCGGGCGATTTCGCCCGTCTCCAGCGTGACTTCGTGATTACCGTACTGGAATGACTTGGTTACTTTCGCCACGTGATGTTTGTCCTTGTCGGATTAGCGGCGCAGGCCGAGGCGCTCGATCAGGGTCTGGTAGCGAGCCAGGTCGCGATCCTTCAGGTAGGCGAGCAGGCTCTTGCGGCGGTTGACCAGCTGCAGCAGGCCGCGGCGGGAATGGTGATCCTGCTTGTGGGTCTTGAAGTGGCCGGTGAGGTGGTCGATACGCGCGGACAGCAGGGCAACCTGCACTTCCGGCGAACCGGTGTCGTTGGGCACGCGGCCGAAGTCAGCAATGATCTTGCCGGTCTGTTCTGCGGTGAGGGACATGGGTATCTCTTCCTTAAAAGCGGATGCGAAGCTTACGCAACGCCACTGCAATGACGTTGCGTAAGCTTCGCCTGGTTGATTGAATCGGGTAAATCAAGCTCCTTATTGTAGCGACGGGAGCCTCGCGACAACAAGACCGTCACAACCGGCAGTCGCCGCCGTCACGACGGCGGCCGTCCTGCCTCGATCAGAGGTAACGGTGGCGGCAGGTTGAAGCCGCGCAGCACCCGTAGCCACCCCTGCGCGTCACATTCGGCCAGCGCCAGCAGCGCGCCGTCGTCTCCGTAGGCGGCACAGCGGCCGACCGGTGCAACCGACGGGTCGAGCTGCACCCGCTGTCCGCGCGACAGCGCCTGGCTCGCGACCGCATCCAGGGGCACCGCGGGAAGATGCGCCAACCCTTCGCCCACCGGCCGCATCAGGGCAAGCAAGCGAGTGTCACCCTGCCCTGCGGCCTGCTCGATCTGTTCCAGCGTGACCATCTGTGGCTCGAGGAACGGCTCGACCCAGAGCCGGCGCAGGCTGCACAGGTGTGCGCCGCAACCGAGCGCCTCGCCGATATCCACCGCCAGGCTGCGGATGTAGGTTCCGGAGCCGCATTCCACGCGCAGGACGAGGCGATTGCCTTCGCGCGCGACCAGCTCCAGCCGGTGGATCTCCACCTCGCGTGCGGGCACCTCGACCGTCTCCCCGCGGCGCGCCTTGAGGTACAGCGCCTCGCCTCCCTGCTTGATGGCCGAATACACGGGGGGAACCTGTGCGATGCGCCCGCGAAACGGCTGCAACGCGGCTTCGATGAGCGTGTCCGAAAGCTCCGGCACCGCGCGTTCGGCGATGACCTCGCCTTCCAGATCCGCGGTGGTCGTGGTCGTGCCGAGCCGGCACTCGGCCAGGTACGCCTTGCGCGACCCCAGCAGCTGGCCGGCGATCTTGGTGCCTTCACCGAAGCACAGCGGCAGCAGGCCCGTGGCCAGCGGATCGAGCGCGCCCGTGTGACCGCCCTTGGCGGCGCGGAACAGCCGCCGCGCGGCCTGCAGCGCCTGGTTCGAGCTCAGCCCGAGGGGTTTGTCGAGCAGAACCAGCCCGTGCAGGTCACGAAAAGCGATGCGCCCCATCAGTCGTCCGTGGAGGTGTCGTCTTCGCTGGCCGGGGCGTCCGCGGCCGCAGGGGGAGCATCCTGGCGCAGCAGCGTCTCGATACGCTCGCCCTTGTCAACCGAATCGTCGTACTTGAACCGCAGCTCAGGCACCCGACGCAGTCGCATGCCGCGCGCCAGTGCCCGACGGAACTCGCCAGTGAGATCCTTCAGCGCCTTCAATGCCTCCGGCGCCTGCTCGGCCTGGAGTGCCGTGACCCACACCGTGGCCCAGTCCATGTCGCGGGTGATTTCCACATCGGAGACGCTGACCGACGGCAGCGCATGATCGCGCACCGCGGCGTGCACCAACTGGCCCAACTCGCGGCGCAGTTCGGCGCCAACCCGGTCGGTACGTTTGAAGTCGCGTGAGGGCATGGGAGCCTCCTAGATTCGATCGCCGCGACGCGCACGGCGCATCGATGGCGGACACAGCAAAAAAGAACACAAAACAAGAAGCCCGGACAAGGCTGCCCGGGCTCCCGATCACGGCCCAGCGAAGGCGTCCGCTTGCGCGGGGCGCCCCCGCAAGCGCCGTTACAGCGTGCGCGCCACCTCGATCCGCTCGAAGCACTCGATCTGGTCGCCGACCTTGACGTCGTTGTACTGCTTGACGGCAATGCCGCACTCCATGCAGTTGCGCACTTCGTCCACCAGCTCCTTGAACCGGCGCAGCGATTCCAGCTCGCCCTCGAACACCACGGTGTTGTCGCGCAGCACGCGGATCGGCTTGGAGCGCTTGACGGTTCCCTCGGTGACCATGCAGCCGGCCACGGCGCCGAACTTGGAGCTGCGGAACACATCACGCACCTGCGCCAGCCCGATGATCTCCTCGCGGATCTCCACGCCAAGCAAGCCCGAAGCGGCCTGCTTCACCTGATCGATCACGTCGTAGATGATCGAGAAATAGCGCACGTCCAGACCGGAGGTATCGATCACCTTGCGTGCCGACGCATCGGCGCGCACGTTGAAGCCGATGATCAACGCCTTGGAGGCTGCCGCCAGCGTGGCGTCGGACTCGGTAATGCCGCCCACGCCCGAGGCGATCACGTTGACCTTCACGTTCTCGTTGCCGATCTGGCTCAGCGACTCGCGCAGTGCCTGCACCGAACCCTGCACATCCGCCTTGACCAGGATATTGAGCGACTGCACGTCGCCCTGACCCATCTGGGCAATGATGTCCTCCAGGCGGTTGGCCTTGCTCACCATGCGGGTATCGCGGCGCTTCTGCGCACGCTCGGCCGCCACCTCGCGGGCCAGCCGCTCGTCGGCCACCACCACGAAATCGTCGCCGGACTCCGGCACGCCGGAAAGGCCCAGCACCTGCACCGGAATCGACGGACCGGCTTCCTGCACGGTCTTTCCGGTTTCATCGACCAGGGCGCGCATGCGGCCGAACTCGACGCCGCAGACAACGAAGTCTCCGCGCTTGAGCGTGCCTTGCTGCACCAGCACCGTGGCCACCGGGCCGCGACCGCGATCCAGGCTGGACTCGATCACCACGCCCGACGCCGCGCCGTCCCTGACGGCGGTGAGCTCCATGACCTCGGCCTGTACCGAGATCGCATCGAGCAGATCGTCGATACCGGTACCCGCCTTGGCCGATACGGGCACGAACGGCGTATCGCCGCCCCACTCCTCGGGTACCACCTCGAGGTTGGACAGGCCCTGCTTGACGTTGTCGGGGTTCGCGTCGGTCTTGTCCATCTTGTTGACCGCGACGATCAGCGGCACCTTGGCGGCGCGGGCGTGCTGCACGGCCTCCTTGGTCTGCGGCATGACGCCATCGTCGGCCGCCACCACCAGCACGACGATGTCGGTGGACTGAGCGCCGCGGGCACGCATCGAGGTAAAGGCTGCGTGGCCCGGGGTATCCAGGAACGTAATCACGCCCTTGGGGGTGTCCACATGGTACGCACCGATATGCTGGGTGATGCCACCGGCCTCGCCGGACGCCACCTTGGTGCGCCGGATGTAATCCAGCAGCGAAGTCTTGCCGTGGTCGACGTGGCCCATGATGGTGACCACCGGCGGACGCGGGCTCTTCTCGCCCTCGAGCTCGGCATTCTGCGTGTGTGCTGCCAGTGCCGCCTCCGCGTCATCCTGGCTTTCGGCCACCGGCGTGTGGCCGAGTTCCTCGACCACCAGCACCGCGGTGTCGTGATCGATGGTCTGGTTGATGGTGGCCATCACGCCCATCTTGAACAGCGCCTTGACCACCTCCGAGCCTTTCACCGCCATCTTCTGCGCCAGCTCGGCGACCACATTCGCATCGCCCACCTGCACTTCACGCACGACCGCGGCCGTGGGACGGGTGAACCCGTGTGGACCGGACGACGCCGACGCGCTGCTGCTGCGCATCGAATCACGGCCGCCGCGACCGGGTTTGCCGCGCTTGCTGGAGCGACGGGCGCGGTCGGCGTCCGACAGATGCAGCTCGCCGCCGGCAAAGCGCTTGCCGCCGGGCGCATCATCACGATCGCGACCGTGCTTGGCCTTGGCGTTGCGGCTACCCGCATCGCCACTGGCAGGAGCGGCCGGCGCCGGCGCCGGCGCGGGGGCCGGCGCGGGAGCTGCGGCCACTACCACCTTCTTTTCACGGCGACGCGGCTCATGGATGCGCGGCACGATCATGCCGAACGCACTGTGATCGGTGCTGGCCCCACCCGCGGCCGGAGCTGACTCGGCAGGAGTCGCATCGCTGCTGCTGGCCGCAGGTGCCTCAGCCGGCGCGGCCTGATCGGCGGCGCTGGCCTCTTCGGCCTCGGCCTCAGCCTGCGCCTGCAGGCGCGCCTGGTCCGCGGCGCGCTCGGCTTCGGCCGCACGCTGGCGGGCTTCTTCCTCGCGGCGACGCTCTGCCTCGACCCGCTCCTGCTCCTCGTGCTCGCGCTGCTGCTGCGACTCGGCCAGCTTGCGCACGGCCTCCTCGCGCTCGGGCTCGGCGCTCGCTTCTTCGGCGATCACGCTGCGCTTGACGTAGGTGCGCTTGGCGCGCACCTCCACATTGACTGTTTTCGCGCTCGACGGCGCCCCGCGGCCGCCCGGCGTGGCAACCTTCAGCTCGCTGACCTTGCGTCGCTTGAGCGTGATCTGGCGCGGCGCGGAATCGTCCACTTCCGGCGCAGCCTCGTTCTTGCCATGGGTGCGACGCAGAAAGCCCAGCAGCTTCACCTTCTCGGTGCTGCTGATGACCTGCTCCGGGTCGGAAAACTTCATGCCCGCCTCGCCAAGCTGCCCGAGCAGCTTGTCCACCGGCATGCCAAGTACCTTGGCGAGTTGTTTGATCGTGACATCCGACATCGTGTTCTTTCTCCGCCGTTCCCGCGCTTATCGTCCGTGCGGCGTTGCCTGCACGTCCACCTCCGTCCCTGGTGGAGAGCCCCGCAGGGTTCTCCCGGCGCGCCCATCCAGGGCGCTGCCGCCCGCGGTTAGCCGCCTTTCTCCAGCCGCTCGATCATCGGCGCTCGCGCAGCCATGATCAGCGTGGCAGCGCGCTCTTCATCCATGCCTTCGATGTCGATCAGGTCGTCCACCGCGAGGTCGGCCAGATCGTCCACCGTACTGATTTCCCGGGCCGCCAGCGCGTACGCGGTGGCCTCGTCCATGCCTTCGATCGCCAGCAGCTCTTCCGAGGGCTGGTGCTCCTCGATGCCTTCTTCCACTGCCAGCGCTTCGGTCAGCAGCGCGTCGCGGGCACGGGCGCGCAGTTCCTCGACGATGTCTTCGTCGAAGCCCTCCACCGCCAGCAGCTCGGCACTCGGCACGTAGGCGATCTCCTCGACGCTGGAGAAACCCTCCTGCACGAGGATGGCGGCAATTTCCTGATCCACTTCCAGCTTGTCCATGAACAGCTGCAAGGCGGCCTCCTGCTCGGCCTCGCTCTTGGCGGTGACCTGGTCCTGCGTCATCACGTTGAGCTGCCAGCCGGTGAGCTTGCTGGCGAGGCGCACGTTCTGGCCACCGCGGCCGATCGCCTGGGACAGCTTGTCCTCGGCCACCGCGATGTCCATGGAGTGTTTTTCCTCATCCATGATGATCGACTGCACTTCGGCCGGCGCCATCGCATTGATGACGAACTGGGCCTGGTTCTCGTGCCACAGGATGATGTCCACGCGCTCGCCATTGAGCTCGTTGGACACCGCCTGCACGCGCGAGCCGCGCATGCCGATGCACGCACCGATCGGATCGGTGCGGCTGTCGTGGGCCAGCACGGCGATCTTGGCGCGATCACCCGGATCGCGGGCGCAGCCCTTGATCTCGACCAGGCCCTGACCGACTTCCGGCACCTCGAGCTTGAACAGCTCCATCATGAACTCGGGTGCGGCGCGCGACACGAACAGCTGCGGACCACGCACTTCCGACTTCACTTCGTACAGATAGCCACGCACGCGGTCGCCGACGCGAGCCGACTCGCGCGGAATCGTCTTGTCGCGCGGGATGAAGGCCTCGGCATTGCTGCCCAGGTCGAGGTAGACGTTGCCACGCTCGACGCGCTTGACGATGCCCACCACCAGCTCGCCGATGCGATCGCGGAACGCGTCGACCACCTGCTGGCGTTCGGCCTCGCGCACACGCTGCACGATCACCTGCTTGGCGGCCTGCGCCGCGATGCGGCCGAACTCGGCATTCTCGATCTGGGTCTCGACGTACTCGCCGACCTGGGCGTCCTCGCGCTCGTCCAGCGCATCCATCAGGCGCACCTGGAAATAAGGCGACTCCATCTCGCCGTCGTCGGCAATGATCTCCCAGCGGCGAAAGGTCTCGTACTCGCCGGACTGGCGATCGATCTCCACGCGGATGTCCGGATCCTCGTCCGGGTAGCGCTTCTTCGCCGCCGAGGCCAGTGCGGCCTCCATTGCCTCGAAGATCACGTCGCGCGGCACGCCTTTCTCGTTGGCTACCGCGTCGACTACCAGCAACAGTTCTTTGCTCATTGCAGCAACTCCGTTAGCGTCCAGCGGACGCCCGATCGCTTTCAGATGGATGACTTGGGGGCCGTCTTGGCCGGTGTCTTGCCGCCGCGCTTGGGCTGCGGCACGTAGCCGAGCGCCACCCAGTCCGGCACCACGCGCGCGCTTTCCACGTCCGCATGGTCGAATTCGAATGTCTTGCCTTCCGCTTCCAGCACGATCCGCTCGCCCTCCACCTGAACCAGCTTGCCGCGCAGGCGGCGGCGACCCTCGATGGGCGCCTTGAGCAGGATCTTCACTTCCTGCCCCGGCACGCGCGCGAACTGCTCGGCGGTGAACAACGGACGATCGATACCGGGCGAGGACACTTCCAGCACGTAATGACCCGGAACCGGGTCTTCCACGTCCAGCAGTGCCGAGAGTTCGCGGCTCGCGGACTCGCAGTCGTCGACGTTCACCTCGCGGCCGCCGGAGCGGTCCAGCACGTCGAGGTAAACGCGAAGCGTACTCTGCCCATGCGACGGGGTGAACTCGACACCGAGGCATTCCAGCCCGAGATCGGCCAGAACGTCGGTGAAGCGTTTTGCCAGTGCCTGCGTATCCATGTCGGTCCGGATCGTTTTTCCAATCGCCAGAAACAAAAAAAGGGCTCGAAACGGCCCAGTCCCTTACCACGCCGATGTGCCGGCTCATCCAGCCTTTCCGGGCTACCGGCCTGCAGGCAGATGCCCGGCCAGTATGCGACGCTTCCTTGCGCCCAACAAAAAAGCCTCACGAGGAGGCTTTCTTGTTCTAAGAAAGATCTGGTAGCGGGGGCAGGATTCGAACCTGCGACCTTCGGGTTATGAGCCCGACGAGCTGCCAGACTGCTCCACCCCGCATCAGAGTCCGCAAACTATAGCGACATGGCCGATTTCTTGCAAGCCTCTTGTCGCTTTTTCTGTCAGAAAGTTGCCTCAGACCGGGAACGCGCTGCGGCACCACGCGATCAGCGGTCCCCAGTACAGGCCCAGCGCCAGCAGACCCAGCGCGTTCAGCGAAAGCACGATCCGCAGCGAGCCATCAGCCTGTGCACGCAGCTCCGACCCTTCCAGCGGCTTGTCGAAGTACATCACCTTGACCACGCGCAGGTAGTAGTACAGGCCGATGATCGCGAACACGGCACCGACGATGGCCAGCCACATCAGCCCGGCATGGATCGCCGCCTGCAACACCAGCAGCTTGGCGAAGAAGCCGAACATCGGCGGCACGCCGGCCAGCGACACCATCACCAGCAGCATGAGGAAGGCGAACCAGGGCGAGCGCTGGTTGAGGCCGCGAAGGTCGTCGATCTCCTCGCACTCGAAACCTGCCCGCGACAGCGCCAGGATCACGCCGAACGACGCCGTGCTCATCAACGCATAGCTGATGGCGTAGAACAACGCTGCCGAATAGCCCTCGGGATTGGCTGCCGCGAGCCCGAGCAGCAGGTAACCCATGTGCGAGATGGTCGAATAGGCCAGCATGCGCTTGAGGTTCGTCTGCACGATCGCGACCAGGTTGCCGATCGCCAGCGACAGCACCGCCAGCACCGCCAGCATCAACTGCCACTGGTGCGCTACTTCACCCATGCTTCCGGCCAGCAACCGATAGGCCATGCCGAACGCGGCGAGCTTCGACGCGGAGGCGATGAACGTGGTAACCGGGGTCGGCGCACCCTGGTAGACATCGGGAATCCACATGTGGAACGGCGCGACACCCAGCTTGAAGCTGATGCCCACCACCATGAACACCAGCCCGAACAGCAGCAGCGTCGGCGCAGTGGTGTAGCCCATCACGTGCTGCAAGCGCGACAGCTCGAGCGTTGCCGCACCGCCCATGCCTGAAGCGCCGTACACCATCGACATGCCGTACAGCAGCATGCCGGACGCGAGTGCACCGAGCACGAAGTACTTCATGGCTGCCTCCGAGGGCAGCGGTGCGTCGCGATTGAGTGCAACCAGCGCGTAGGAAGACAGCGAAAGCAGCTCCAGCCCCAGGTATACGGTGACCAGGTTGCCCGCCGACACCAGCAGCATCACGCCGATCAGCGCGAAGATCATCAGCGTGTAGAACTCGCCGAGGAAAAGCTTGCGGTCGCGCAGATACGGCCGGGAATACACGAACACCAGGATCGTGGTCAGCAAGGCGAAAACCTTGAGCACGGTGGCGACGCCGTCACGCAGGAACATGCCGTGGAACGCCCTCACCGGCACCGGCGGCGCACCGGCCACCACCAGATAAATCGCCACCGCCACCACGGCGATGGAAAGCCAGTGCAGCAGGCCGCGCTGCTCCGGCTTCATGAACGCGTCCAGCAGCAACAGCAGGCACGCGGCCGCCACCAGGTAGAACTCCGGCAGCAGGATCAGGATGTCATTCATTGAGGGCATGGTCGGTCCCGATCAGATCTTGTGAACAGCGAGCTGCTGGACCAGCTGCGACACCGAGGTGTCCATCAGGTGGATCAGCGGCTGCGGCCAGATGCCCAGCGCAAGCACGGCAACGGCGAAGGCAACCAGCACGAACGTCTCGCGACCGTTGATCTCCTTCATTTCGGCCACGTGATGGTTGGTGACCTCTCCCCACAGCACCCGCTTGACCATCCACAGCGTGTAGGCCGCGCCGATGATCAACGTGAAGGCGGCGAACAAGGCGATCCACGGGTTGGCGGAGAAGCTGGCCAGCACCACCATGAACTCGCCGACGAAGCCACTGGTGCCCGGCAAGCCGGAGTTGGCCATGGCGAACAACACGTAGAAGAAGCCGAACCAGGGCATCACGTTGATGACGCCGCCGTAGTCCTTGATCTGGCGCGTATGCATGCGGTCGTACAACACGCCGATGCAGGTGAACATCGCGCCGGACACGAAGCCGTGCGAAATCATCTGCACCATCGCACCCTGCATGCCGAGCTTGGCCATGTCGAGGTTGCCGCTGTCGCGCACCAGCATGAAGGCAATGAAGATGCCGAGCGTGACGAAGCCCATGTGGGCCACCGACGAATACGCCACCAGCTTTTTCATGTCCTCCTGCACCAGCGCCACGTAGCCGATGTAGACCACGGCGACGAGGCTGAGCACGATCACCAGCGGGGCAAAGTGCGCCGACGCATCGGGAACGATCGGCAACGAGAACCGCAGGAATCCGTAGCCACCGATCTTCAGCATGACTGCCGCCAGCACCACGGAACCGCCGGTAGGCGCTTCCACATGGGCGTCGGGAAGCCAGGTATGCACCGGCACCATCGGCACCTTGACCGCGAACGCCAGCAGGAAGGCGAAGAACAGCCAGCTCTGCTCGCTCAACGTCAGCGGCAGCGCCGCCAGCGTGTGCAGGTCGAACGTGCCGGCCTTCAGGTACAGGTAGATCAGGCCGACCAGCATGAAGATCGAGCCGAGGAACGTGTAGATGAAGAACTTCAACGTGGCGTAGACGCGGCGCGGACCACCCCAGATGCCGATGAGGATGAACATCGGGATCAGCATGGCCTCGAAGAACACGTAGAACAGCAGCGCGTCGGTGGCGCAGAACACGCCGATCATCAGCCCCTCGAGCACCAGCATGGCCGCCATGTACTGGTGCGGCTTGTCCTGGATCACCTCCCAGGCGCCGACGATGACGAGGATGCTCACGAACGTGGTGAGCACGATCAGCGCCACCGAGATGCCATCGACGGCCAGGCCGTAATGTACGCCGAGGGAGGCAATCCACAGGTGGTCCTCCACCAGCTGCATGGCACGGTTGGCCGGGTCGTACTGGACCAGCAGGAACAGGCTCACGACAAACGCGAGCACCGCCACCAGCAACGCGAGCCAACGCGCAAGGTTCGGCTTGCCATGGCCGGCCAGCAGCACGGGAACGGCGCCAACGACCGGGAGCCAGATCAGCAGGCTGAGCAAATGATTGAACATGGAGCTGAGTTCCCTTTATTGCCCGACCAGCCAGAATCCGCCGAGCAGCAGGATCAGGCCAAGAATCATCGCGAAGGCGTAGTGGTAGAGGTAGCCGGATTGCAGGCGGCGCGCGCCGCTGGCGATGCGCTGCACCAAACCGGCCGAGCCGTTGACCAGCGCGCCGTCGATGACCGCCGCGTCGCCCGCCCTCCAGAAGAACCGACCAAGCTTGACGCCGCCGCGGGCGAAAAGGGCGAAGTACAGGTCGTCGACCCAGTACTTGCGGTCGAGCACGACCCACAGCGGCTTGAGCGCCTTCTTGATCGAACCGGCCAGCGCGGGGTTGAACAGGTAGATGTAGGTGGTGATGACGAACGCCGCCAGCACGAGGAAGAACGGCATCTGCAGGAAGCCGTGCAGCGCCATCGGCAGCGCCCCGTGGAATTCGTGCGCTAGCTCTCCGAGCACGTTGTTCGCTTCGTCCACGTGGATCGCCTGACCGAACCAGTCACCGAACAGCATCGGCCCGACGGTGAAGAAGCCCACCAGCAGCGACGGAATGGCCAGCAGCACCAGCGGCAGCGTCACTACCCACGGCGACTCCTTGGGCGCGTGATGCAGCACACCCGGCTCATGACCGGCATGGTGCTCGTCGTGCGTGGCGCCGTGCTCCTCGCCGTGCGCATCGTGATGCGGCACGGAAGGATCGTCGACCGGGTGATGGTCGTGCCCATGGCCGTGCTCGGCCACCACGGTGAAGCGCTCCTTGCCGTGGAAGGTCAGGTACATCTGGCGGAAGGTGTACAGCGCGGTGACGAAAGCACCGGCCATCACGCAGAAATACGCATAGCCCGAGCCCCAGCGGTGCGATTCGCCCACCGCCTCGATGATCGCGTCCTTGGAATAGAACCCGGCGAAGAACGGCACGCCGCACAGCGCCAGCGAACCGATCCACATGGTGATCCAGGTGATCGGCATGTACTTGCGCAGGCCGCCCATGTAGCGCATGTCCTGCTCATGGTGCATGGCGATGATCACCGAGCCGGCGCCCAGGAACAGCAGCGCCTTGAAGAACGCGTGGGTCATCAGGTGGAACACCGCGCCGGAATACGCCGACACGCCCAACGCGACCGTCATGTAGCCGAGCTGCGACAGCGTGGAGTACGCGACGACCCGTTTGATGTCGTTCTGCACGATGCCGATCAGGCCGGTGAAAAGGGCACCCGTCGCGCCGATCACCATCACGAAGCTCAGCGCCGAGCCGGACAGCTCGTACAGCGGCGACATGCGCGCCACCATGAAGATGCCCGCCGTCACCATCGTCGCGGCGTGGATCAGCGCCGAAATCGGGGTCGGGCCTTCCATTGAATCGGGCAGCCACACGTGCAGCGGCACCTGGGCCGACTTGCCCATGGCGCCGATGAACAACAGTACGCAGATCACGGTGGCTGCGTCCCACGCGTGGTTCTGGGTGATCTGCAGCGTCTTCCCGACCAGTGACGGCGCACCGGCAAACGCGGTCGCGTAGTCCATGGTGCCGAGGAAATACAGCACCGCGGCGATGCCGAGCAGAAAGCCGAAATCGCCCACGCGGTTGACCAGGAACGCCTTGAGGTTGGCAAAGATGGCGGTCGGTCGCTTGTACCAGAAGCCGATCAGCAGATACGACACTAGGCCCACCGCTTCCCAGCCGAAGAACAGCTGCATGAAGTTGTTGCTCATCACGAGCATCAACATCGAGAAGGTGAACAGCGAGATGTAGCTGAAGAAGCGCTGATAGCCGGGGTCTTCAGCCATGTAGCCAATCGTGTACACGTGCACCAGCAGCGACACGAACGTCACCACCACCATCATCATCGCGGTCAGATGATCGACCAGGAAACCGACGCTGGCGCTGAACTTGCCGATCTCGAACCAGGTGTACAGGTTCTGGTTGTAGACGGCCGCGCCGCCGGCCGTCGTCTGGTAAAGCACGTAGAACGAGAGCCCGCAGGCGACCAGCAGGCCTGCGATGGTGGCGCTGTGCGCGCCGGCCCGGCCGATGAACTTGCCGAAAAAGCCCGCCAGCAGGCAACCAGCCAGTGGCGCCAGGGCAATGAGCAGCAGAATGGATGTCGAAAGCTGCATCGGGTCAACCCTTCATGCTGTCGATTTCGGCGACGTTGATCGTGCTGCGATTGCGGAACAGCAGGACCAGGATCGCCAGGCCGATGGCGGATTCCGCCGCAGCCACGGTAAGGATGAAGAACACGAACACCTGCCCGGACACGTCGCCCAGGAAGCGCGAGAACGCGACGAAGTTCATGTTCACCGCCAGCAGCATCAGCTCGATCGCCATCAGCAGCACGATGACGTTCTTGCGGTTGATGAACAGGCCGGCGACCGAGATGCAGAAAAGCACCGCGCCGAGCACGATGTAGTGCGAGAGCGTGATCATGCCTTGGGCTCCTCGGGCAGGCTCGCGACGGCCGCGTCGGCTGGCCGGTCGTAAGAAAGATCCGGCGCCATCTTGACGATGCGCAGGCGATCGGCGGGATTGGTGAAAACCTGCTGGCTTGCGGTCTGGTGGCGGATTCCGCCCCGATGACGCAGCGTCAGGGCCACGGCTGCCACCACGCCCACCGTCAGGATCAGTGCCGCGATCTCGAACGGCAGCAGGTATTCGGTGTAGAGCGCACCGCCCAGCCACGCGGTGTTCGTAACACCCGCCACCGTGGCCGGATTCGGCCCCAGTGCCGTTGCATGCATCGCGCGCACGCCGATCAGCGCGAGCATCTCGCCGAGCATCACCAACGCAACGACGAGCCCCACCGGGAGGAACTTCACGAAGCCCTCGCGCACCTTCTCCTGGTCGATGTCGAGCATCATCACCACGAACAGGAACAGCACCATCACGGCGCCGACGTAGACCACGATCAGCGCGATCGCCAGGAATTCCGCCTCCGCCAGCAGCCACAGGCAGGCACTGGAAAAGAAAGTGAGCACCAGGGCAAGCACGGCGTGCACCGAGTTGCGCAGGGTGATGACCGCCAGCGCAGAGGCGACGGTCACGCCGGCGAATGCGTAGAAGCAGATGAGCTGGAACAACTGTGGATTGATCATGTCCCTGCCCTCACCGGTACGCCGCGTCTTGCGCGCGGGCCGCAGCAATGTCCACCTCGAAACGGTCGCCGATGGCCAGCAGCTGCGGCTTGGTCACGATCGCCTCGCCACGCTGCTCGAAGTGGTACTCGTGGATCGAGGTCTCGACGATGGAGTCGACCGGGCAGCTCTCTTCGCAGAAGCCGCAGAAAATGCACTTGAACAGATCGATGTCGTAGCGCGTGGTGCGACGCTGCCCGTCACTGGCACGCGGCGCCGAGTCGATCGTGATTGCCAGCGCCGGGCACACCGCCTCGCACAGCTTGCAGGCAATGCAGCGCTCCTCGCCGTTCGGATAACGGCGCAGTGCGTGCAGCCCGCGAAAGCGGTTCGACTTGGGGATGTGCTCCATCGGGTAGCGCATCGTGTACTTGGGCTTGAACATGTAGCGCATGGTCAGGCCCATGCCCTTGAGCAGCTCGATGAGCAGCAGGCTCTTGAAATAGTGGGTAATGCGGGACATGGCTTTCTTCAGACCCCCGTGCCGATGCTGACCCAGCCGAAATACTTCATGCAGCCGGCCACGAGAACCCATGCGATGGTGATGGGAATGAATACCTTCCAGCCGAGCCGCATGATCTGGTCATAGCGGTAGCGCGGGAAGCTGGCGCGGAACCAGAGGAACAGGAAGCTCATCACGAAGGCCTTGATGAACAACCACGCGAAGCCGCCCGTCCAGATCCAGTTGATCCAGTTCGGGGCGTCGGCATGCACCACGCCCTGCAGCGGGCTGAGCCAGCCGCCCAGGAACAGGATCGATGCCAGGAAGCTGACCAGGATCATGTTGGCGTATTCGGCCAGGAAGAAGATCGCGAACGCCGAACCGGAATACTCCACGTGGAATCCCGCCACGATCTCCGACTCGCCCTCGGCCACGTCGAACGGCGCACGGTTGGTTTCGGCCACGCCGGAGATGAAATAGATCACGAACACCGGCAGCAGCGGCCACATGAACCACTCGAGCATGCCCTTGTTGCCGGCCTGCGCATGCACGATGTCGCTGAGATTGAGCGAGCCGGCGAGCACCAGCACGCAGACCAGGCACAAGCCCATCGCCAGTTCGTAGGAGATCACCTGCGCGGCCGAACGCATGGCGCCCAGCAGCGCGTAGCGCGAGTTGGAAGCCCAGCCGGCAAGGATGATCCCGTACACGCCCAGCGAGGTCATTGCCAGCAGGTAGAGCAGCCCCGCGTTGACGTTGGCCAGCACCATCCGCTCGCCGAAGGGGATCACCGCCCACGCCGCCAGCGCGGGCACCAGCGCCAGCAACGGCGCCAGGTAGTACAGGAAACGGTTGGCGTTGGTCGGCAGGATCACTTCCTTGATCAGCAGCTTGACTACGTCCGCGAACGCCTGCAGCAAGCCCAGCGGACCGATCTTGTTCGGCCCCATGCGCACGTGCATCCAGCCGATGACCTTGCGCTCCCAGTACACGAACATCGCCACGGCGATGATCAGCGGCAGCACGATCGCCACGATGTACAGGACCGGCAGACCCACCTGATTGAAAAGTTGCTCAAGCATCGGGTCAGGCCTTGCTGAGTGAAATGGACGCGCCGTAAGCCGGCAGGGTGGCGGTGAGCTCGTGGGCTGCATCGATCCACACCGCGCCGTCTGGCACCGCAGCGTCGAGCACGACCGGCAGGGCCACGTTGCCCACGCGTGCCGCGGCGCCATCGCCAAGCCCCTGCCGCGCCGCCTCGTCCGCGTTGAGGCGGACCGCCGGGGCGCGGTTCAGTGGATGGGCGTTGAGCGCAGGAGCACGGCGGAGTACCGCATCCATGCGATAGATCGGCCAGATCGCGAGCCGGCTCAGCCCCGCGGCAGGGGCACGCTGGGCCAACGCATGGCCGGCGGCATGGGCGGCACGCTGCTGCATGCCCTCGCGCAGGCTCGCCATGTCGTCGAACTCGAACCCGGCCAGCTGCATCAGGCCGCCCAGTGCACGCAGCACCTTCCAGCCCTGCCGCACCTGGCCCGGCGCCTTGGCGCCGGCCAACTGCTGCTGTGCCACACCGTCCACGTTCACCAGCGTGGCGTCGATCTCGGGCAGCAGTGCGATCGGCAGGATCACGTCGGCCACGTCACGCAGCGTGGCGCTGGCATACGCCGAGAACGCCACCACGGTCTCGGCGCCGTGCAGCGCACGCAACGCTGCCTCGCCATCGGCGAAATCGTGCGGCGGCTCCACGCCATACAGCAGGTAACCCTTGCGCGGCTGCGTCAGCATTGCCTGAGCATCGAGGCCGCCGTTGCCCGGCAAGACGCCTACCCGGGCCAGCCCGACCGCATTGGCGCCCACCGGCAGCTCGTTCAGTGCGGCCCCCGTGGCATCGGCGAGGAACCGCGCAATCGCCCGTAGCCAGGAGGCCTCCGGATGCGTCACGGCCAGCTCGCCGAGCACGATCAGCGACTCGCCCTGCTTGAGCGCGGCAAGCGCATCTGCATCGCCCTGGTCGAACTCGGCACTGCCAATGGCATCGGCGAGTGCCGCAGGGGCTTCGGCGCCCGCCGCAACCGCGGCCTTGGCCAGTGACAGCGTGGCCTGGACCAGCGCGTGCGGCGCCACCACCGCCTCGCCGGCCAGCCGATAGTTGAAGTCGAAGCCAGCGGGGTTGACGGCATAGACCCGTGCCCCCGCCTTCACCGCCTGGTGCAGGCGGTGGTTCAGCAGGGGCATTTCGTGACGCAGTTGCGAACCGATCAGCAGGGCCGCCTTGACCTGGGCCACCGCGGCCACGGGCATGGCAAACGGTGATGCCACCGCGGCATCGGCAAAATCGCGCTGGCGCAGGCGATGATCCACGTGAGCACTACCCAGGCCGCGGGCGAGGCGCAGCAGCAGGTCACCCTCCTCGCTCGACGTCGCCGGATGCGCCAGTACACCGAGCTCGCTGCCCGGCGTCTTGCGCAGCGCTTCGGCGGCGAACGACAGCGCATCCTCCCAGGTGGTCGGCTGCCAGCGGCCGTCCCGCTTGACCTCCGGTGCCGTGACCCGGTCGGCGGCGTACAGGCCCTGATAGCTGTAACGGTCGCGGTCGGCCAGCCAGCACTCGTTGATCGACTCGTTGTCTCGCGGCACCGTGCGCAGCACTTCGCCACGACGGGTGTGCAGCCACAGGTTCGAGCCCAGCGCGTCGTGATAGCCGATCGAAGGCCGCGCGATGAGCTCCCACGGCCGCGCCTGGAACTGGAACGGCTTGTTGGTCAGCGCCCCCACCGGGCAGACGTCGATGATGTTGCCGGACAGCTCGGTCTCGATCGTCTTGCCGATATAGGTGCCGATCTGCAGGTTCTCGCCGCGGTTCATGCCGCCGAGCTCGTAGGTGCCGGCGATCTCGCTGGTGAAGCGCACGCAGCGGGTGCACTGGATGCAGCGGGTCATCTCGGTGGCGACCAGCGGCCCGATGTTCTCGTCGGCCACGGTGCGCTTGCGCTCGGTGTAGCGCGACACGCCCCGGCCGTAGCCCAGCGACACGTCCTGCAGCTCGCACTCGCCGCCCTGATCGCAGATCGGGCAGTCGAGCGGATGGTTGATCAGAAGGAACTCCATCACGTCCTTCTGGAACTTCAGCGCCTTGTCCGAGCGCGTCATCACCTTCATGCCTTCGGCAACCGGCGTGGCGCAGGCCGGCTGTGGCTTGGGCATCAGCTTGCCGCCCATCTCCACGTCGACCAGGCACATGCGGCAGTTGGCGGCGATCGGCAGCTTGCGGTGGTAGCAGAACCGCGGGATCGGCACGCCGATGCCGTCGGCCGCCTCGATGATCATGGCGCCCTTGCGGATCTGCGTCGGCTTGCCGTCGATCTCGATGTTCAGCAGATCGGGCGCCGCGTTATTTACCGGCTGCGCACTCATGCGGCAACTCCACGGTCGGTTTTTGCGAACGCGTCGTCGGTCATCGACCGACCGTGCTCGACGAAGTATTCGAATTCATGCCAGAAGCGGCCCAGGAAACCCTGCACCGGCCACGCGGCGGCTTCACCGAAGGCGCAGATGGTGTGCCCCTCGATCTGCCCGGCCACCGCTTTCAGGCGATGCAGATCGTCCTGCGTCCCATTGCCCTCGACGATGCGCGACAGCACGCGATACATCCAGCCGGTGCCTTCGCGGCACGGCGTGCACTGGCCGCAGGATTCGGCCATGTAGAAACGCGAGATACGGTGGCAGGCCTTGACCATGCATGTGGTGTCGTCCATCACCACCACCGCACCCGAGCCGAGGCCCGAACCGGCCTTCTGGATGGCGTCAAAGTCCATCGTCAGGTCCATCATGATGTCCGCCGGCAACACCTTCATGGAGACGCCGCCGGGGATCACCGCCTTCAACGTGCGACCCGGGCGCATGCCGCCGGCCATCTCCAGCAGATCCTTGAACGGCGTGCCGAGTCGGATCTCGAAATTGCCCGGCCTGGCCACGTGGCCGGAGACCGAAAAGACCTTGACGCCACCGTTGTTCGGCTTGCCCAGATTGAGGAACCAGTCCGCGCCGTTGCGCAGGATCGCCGGCACCGAGGCATACGTCTCGGTGTTGTTGATGGTGGTGGGCTTGCCATACAGGCCGAAGTTGGCCGGGAACGGCGGCTTGAACCGAGGCTGACCCTTCTTGCCTTCAAGCGACTCCATCAGCGCCGTTTCTTCGCCGCAGATGTAGGCGCCGGCGCCGAGCGCGGTATGGATATCCACGTCGATGCCGCTGCCCAGGATGTTTTTGCCCAGCAGACCCGCGGCATAAGCCTCTTTCAGCGCTTCTTCGAAATGCTCGAACGGCTCGTGATGGAACTCCCCGCGCAGATAGTTGTAACCGACCGTGGCACCGGTGCAGTAGCAGCCGATCGCCAGGCCCTCGATGACGGCATGCGGGTTGTAGCGCAGGATGTCGCGGTCATGCGAGGTGCCGGGCTCCGATTCGTCGGAGTTGCACAGCATGTACTTCTGCATCGTGCCCTTGGGCATGAACGACCATTTCAGCCCGGTCGGAAAACCTGCGCCGCCGCGACCACGGAGGGCGCTCTTCTTGATCTCCTCGATCAGCGTCGCGGGGTCGGGCTTCTCGGCGAGGATCTTGCGCCACGCCTTGTAGCCGTCCACTTGCTCGTAGCTGCCGATCGCCCACGGCTTGTCGAAATGTAGTGTGGTCAGGACAACCTGATGTTCTTGCGGTGCGGGTCCGACTGCCATGATCTACTCCAACCCGTCCAGAATCTTGTCGAGCGTCTGGACGTCCAGGTTTTCGTGGTAATGCCCGTTGACGGTCATTGCCGGCGCGCGCACGCACGCCGCAATGCACTCTTCCTCTTTCTTCAGGTACACGCGACCGTCCGCGGTGCTCTCGCCGAGCTTCACGCCGAGTTTCTTTTCGCAGTGACGCACCAGCTCCTCGGCGCCGTTCAACCAGCAGGAAATGTTGGTGCAGATCGCCACGTTGTTGCGGCCAACCGGCTTGGTTTCCAGCATCGAATAAAAGCTCGAAACCTCGTACGCCCACACCGACGGCAGATCGAGGTACTTCGCCACCGCAGTGATCAGTTCGTCGGTGAGGAAACCCTGGTTCTGCTCTTGCGCGGCGAACAACGCCTGGATCAGCGCCGAGCGTTTGCGATCGGGCGGAAACTTGGCCACCCACGCATCGATGTGATGGCGGGTGTGCTCGGTGAGTACGACGAGCGGGTCAACGTTCTTGACCTGATCGAAATGTCCGGTGGCTTTCATGGGGTTCTTTCCTCCGGCTCAGCGATCGACTTCGCCGAACACGAGGTCGTAGGTACCGATCATCGCCACCACGTCGGCCAGCATGTGGCCGCTCACGATGGGATCGATCGACGAGAGATGCGCGAAGCCCGGCGCGCGCAGGTGCACGCGGAACGGCTTG
This sequence comes from Dyella sp., assembly GCF_035685805.1. GTDB lineage: Bacteria > Pseudomonadota > Gammaproteobacteria > Xanthomonadales > Rhodanobacteraceae > Dyella_A. The sequence goes on along the minus strand of NZ_DASSAB010000060.1, from coordinate 48,757 downwards.
TTGGCGCCGTCGGACACCAGGTAGCAACCGAACTCGCCCTTCGGCGCCTCGACCGCGCAATAGGTTTCGCCGGCGGGCACGCCGTAGCCCTCGGTGAAGAGCTTGAAGTGATGGATCATGGCTTCCATGTCCTCCTTCATCTCTTCGCGCGACGGCGGCGCGACCTTGAAGTTCTTCAGCATCACCGGGCCCGGATTGGCCCGCAGCCACTTCACGCACTGCTGGATGATGCGATTGGACTGGCGCATTTCTTCCACGCGCACCAGGTAACGGTCGTAGCAGTCGCCGTTGACGCCGACCGGGATATCGAAGTCCATCTGCGCGTACTTGGCGTACGGCTGCTTCTTGCGCAGATCCCACTCCACGCCGGAACCGCGCAGCATCGCGCCGGTCATGCCCCACTGCTGGGCCATCTCCGGGCTGATCACGCCAATGCCGACGGTGCGCTGCTTCCAGATACGGTTGTTGGTGAGCAATTCCTCGTACTCGTCCACCTTCGACGGGAAGTCGGCCGTGAACGCATCGAGGAAGTCGAGCATCGACCCTCCGCGCCAGCTGTTCAGGCGCTTGAGGTCGGCGCCCTTGTGCCAGGGCGACTCGCGGTACTGCGACATCTGCGCAGGCAGGTCGCGGTAGACGCCGCCGGGGCGGTAATAGGTGGCATGCATGCGCGCGCCGGAAACTGCCTCGTAGCAGTCCATCAGCTCTTCGCGCTCGCGGAACGCGTACAGGAACACCGCCATCGCGCCCAGATCGAGCGCGTTCGAGCCGATCCACATCAGGTGGTTCAGGATCCGGGTGATCTCGTCGAACATGGTGCGGATGTAGAGCGCGCGCTCCGGCGGCTCGACGCCGAGCAGTGTCTCGATGGCACGCACGTAGGCGTGCTCGTTGCACATCATCGACACGTAGTCGAGGCGATCCATGTAGCCGATCGACTGGTTGAACGGCTTGGATTCGGCCAGCTTTTCGGTGCCACGGTGCAGCAGGCCCACGTGCGGGTCGGCGCGCACGATGGTCTCGCCGTCCATCTCCAGCACCAGGCGCAGCACGCCGTGGGCTGCGGGATGCTGCGGGCCGAAGTTCATCGTGTAGTTGCGGATTTCCTGGGCCATTCTCAGTTCTCCCGCCAGTGGTCGGCGGCCTCGGCCTTGGCCTGCAGCAGATCGGCGTCGTCGCGGATGGTGCGCGGCACTAGCACGCGCGGCTCGATCGTGACCGGTTGGTAGATCACGCGCTTCTGCTCGGCGTCGTAGCGCACCTCGACGTTTCCGATCAGCGGGAAATCCTTGCGGAACGGATGCCCGACGAAGCCGTAGTCGGTGAGGATGCGGCGCAGATCCGGATGGCCGTCGAACAGGATGCCGTACATGTCGAAGGCCTCGCGCTCGAACCAGTTGACGCCCGCCCACACCGAGGTGAGCGACGGCACCACCGGCAGCGTGTCGTCCTCGCCGAACACGCGCAGGCGCAGCCGCTGGTTGTTCTCGATCGACAGCAGGTGCACCACCACGGCGTAGCGCCGGGGGCTACGCCCAGGCAGCGGGCGGCCCTCCCAGTTGAAGCGACCCATCGCAGCGCCTTCCACGCCGCGCGAGAAGCCGTCGCCGGCAGCGGTGTCGGTTTCCCACTCGGTCTGGCCGTAGCCGAGGTAGTCGATGCCGCACAGGTCAATCAGCTCGCCAAAGCGGAACTGCGGCTCGTCGCGCAGCGCAGTGGCCACGGCCAGCAGGTCCGCGGCAGCCAGCTCGACGGTCGTTTCGCGACGAACCACGCTGATGGCGAGGGTGTCGCCGAAGCGGGCAGCCAGCCGGGCGGCGAGCGAAGTGTCTTGCGTGTCAGTCATGGGGCAAGCGCCTTCAGGAACGCGCGATGGTGCTGGTACGGCGAATCTTCTTCTGCAGTTGCAGGATGCCGTGGATCAGCGCTTCAGCCGTAGGCGGGCAACCGGGCACGTAGATGTCCACGGGCACGATGCGGTCGCAGCCGCGCACCACCGAATACGAGTAGTGGTAGTAGCCGCCACCGTTGGCGCAGCTGCCCATCGAGATCACCCACTTGGGATCGGGCATCTGGTCGTAGACCTTGCGCAGCGCCGGGGCCATCTTGTTGACCAGGGTGCCGGCCACGATCATCACGTCGCTCTGGCGCGGACTGGGGCGGAAGATCACGCCGTAGCGGTCCAGGTCCAGTCGCGCGGCACCGGCATGCATCATTTCGACCGCGCAGCAGGCCAGGCCGAAGGTCATCGGCCACATCGAGCCGGTGCGCGCCCAGTTCATCAGCGCATCGACCGAGGTGGTGGCGAAGCCGCGCTGCACGATCGGGTTGTCGCCGGCCGGACGCAGGATGTCGTCGACCAGGTTCAGCGGCTGCGGGTTGTGCATCACCCGCTCGACGGAAGACATCATTCCCATTCCAGCGCTCCCTTCTTCCAGACGTAGGCGAAGCCGATCACCAGCAGCAGCAGGAACAGCGCCATCTCGATCAGCGCGGTGAGGCCGATCTTCTGGAACACCACCGCCCACGGAAACAGGAAGGCGATTTCCAGATCGAAGATGATGAAAAGAATCGCCAGCAGGTAATAGCGCACGTCGAAACGCATGCGCGCATCTTCGAAGGCTTCGAAGCCGCACTCGTACGGCGCAAGTTTTTCCGCTTCCGGACGGCGCGGACCGGCGAGCAGACCGACGGCGAGCAGCACCAGGCCCAGGCCGGTGGCAACGCCGATGAACAACAGGATGGGCCAGTATTCGGCGAGCACGATGCAACGTACCTCCGCGCCCGCGGGCGCATCAGTGACCGTGGAATGGACGGTCCGGGAGCAGCTTCAGCGAAGGGCGACGACAGCGATTGGCTTCGTCACGGTCGCTCGCAATCCGTTTGCGAGCGTTCGATCAGCTGCGATCTGTTTCGGGGATCGCACTATTGTATCAGTGCAGGCAGGTGACGCGACAAGTATTGCGGTGCGGCGTTTTGGCGACCTTGCGTCGCCGTGCGCGTCCTGCCGGGCGTGCGTCACATGGTGCTGGTTGCGCGGTCCGATGCGGTCATGCCTGCGAGCAGGTTCTCGATCCGCTGACGCGCGACTTCGCCGTCGCTGGACTCGTTGAAATGCACGCCGATTCCAGCCGGGCGGTTGCCCTGTGCACCCACGGGGCTGATCCACACCACCTTGCCCGCGACCGACATCCGTTCGCTCTCGTCGATGAGGCTGATCAGCAACACCACCTCGTCGCCAAGCGCGTAGCGCTGGGTGGTCGCCGCGAACAGCCCGCCCTGCTTCAGGAAAGGCATGTACGCCGCATACAGCGAAGGAATGTCCTTGATCTTAAGCGAGAGGATGCCCTGGCGGGCGACGACGGGATTCATGCCGGCTCCTGGCGGGCCATCCGCAGATCGGATGGCAGGACGCCATCGTAGCGATGCGCGAGGGCGGGCGCAAAGCGCGACGGGCGGGTCATCGCCGCAGTTCGCACCAGCCCCAGTGGTCGAAAATCCACAGCGACGGCCAGGCCAGCTGCAGCTTGGCAAAGACTGTGGGCGCGTCGTGCGGCGCGGTGGCCGCCGGATTCCACGACAGCACCCGGCCGCCCTCGGCGCTCACCATGGTGAGGGTGAGCCATGGCCACACCGCGCGCGGCGGATGCCATGGCAGCGCGTCGCACGGCGCGGCGGGCTGGAAGCGGTAGGACTCGGTACGCGCAGCCAGACGTTGCATGCGCTTGCCGCTGAGAGCGAGCTGAGTGCGGTGGCACGCCAGCGCCTGATGCTTGCGCCGCTGCTGGGCAGCATCGGCTTGCAGCGCGATGTCGCCAGCCGACGCGGCCGCGCTTGTGTGCACCGTGTAGAGCAGCATGGCCGGTGCCGGCACCAGGTCGGCCAACGCCAGGCGCATCACCACATGGGCGGCACTGTGGTCGGGATGGCGATCCTCCAGCGCCGGCATCGCCACCACCGTGGGCTCGAAAGCGTCCAGCACGGCGCGTACGGCGGCGCGCGACTCGCCGGCAGACGTCTGCAGCCGGCGGGTCAGCCCCTGGTCCGGCCAGCCGAATGCAGTCAGCGCATGCGGAGGCAGCCCCAGCACACCCATCGCCTCGCACAGCTCGCTCCGGCGCAGGCTTGCCCAGCGCTGCCGCTCGGCCGGCCCGATGCGCCAACGCCGCTCCAGCCAGCGCTGCGGCCACGGATTGTTGTCGCCATCGGTCAGCAGCAACACGTGCACCGCGCCGCCGGCGGCCAGCACCTGCTGGACAAGCACGCCGCCGGCGAGCGTCTCGTCGTCGGGGTGAGGCGCCACCACCAGCAGGCGGGTCTGCGCGGACGAGGGCCAAGCCATGATCGGGAAGCCCGGACCGACGAACCGGCGCGTCAGCGCCAGCGGGCCAGCAGTTCCAGCAGCGCGAGGTCACCGCGCAGCGGGCCGCGCAGTGATTCACGCGTACGGTTGGCACTGGCGTGCCAGTCCAGCAGACCTATCGCATCGAGCGCGCTGGACAACGGGCCGGGCTCACCTGCGGTGCGGGCGCGCGCCTCGTCGGCTGCGGCCTGCGCGGCAAACCATACCCGCTGCGCCGGCTCCTGCTCCAGCCACCGGCGCACTACCTCCATGGTTTCGCCGCGCCCGCCCGCCAAGGCGGCCAGGTCCCGTCGCACCTCGCGGCGGCGGGCCAGCGAGCCGTCCTGCGACCAGCGCTGTGCCAGCCCCGGATTGCCACCGGCGGCCTCCAGCGCCGCGGCGCCGTCCTCCACGCCCTGGGTCTGCAGCCACGCCAGGGCGGCGGCGGCTTCCGGCAACTGGAACTCGAAGCGCTGACAGCGGCTGCGGATGGTTTGCGGCAGGCGCCAGGGCGCATCGGCCACCAGCACCAGCATGGTCTGCGCAGCCGGTTCTTCCAGCGTCTTCAAAAGCGCATTGGCGGCGGCGGCATTCAGTGCATCGGCCGGGTCGATGGTGGCGACCTGCCAGCCACCGAACTGACTGGACATCGCCAGCCGGGCGGACAGATCGCGAACCTGGTCCACCACGATCTCGCTGCGCTGCACGCCGTCCTTGCGCAAGCCGTAGCTCACCGCGACGCGATCGGGATGGCTGCCGGCGGCCAGCAGGGCGCAGCTGCGGCAGTGCCCGCACGCCTCGCCGCCCACCGGCTGCACGCAAAGCAATCCCCGCACGAAGCGTTCCGCAAAGACGCGCTTGCCCAGACCCGCCGGCCCGCAAAGCAGAAGCGCGTGCGGCAGGGCGCCGCGCTCCCGCCTTGCCTGCAGGCGTTGCCAGTGCTCGGCGTGCCAGGGCATGGCGCTCATCGGCTCGCCTCCCGCAGCAGCGGCTGCAGCGCCGCGATCGCCTCGTGCAGCACCTGCTGTGGCGTGCCGCCCGCATCGATCATCCTGAAGCGCCGTGGCTCGGCCAGCGCGCGTGCGCGATAGGTCGCACGCACGCGCTCGAAGAAAGCATCCGCTTCGGCCTCGATCCGGTCCGCCTCGCCCCGGCCCGCCGCCCGCGCACGGCCCGCTGCGACGGGCAGATCGAGCAGCAGGGTGAGGTCCGGCGCGAGCCCCGCGCAGGCCCAGGACTCGAGCGAGGCGATCCGCTCCATCGGCTGGCCTCGACCGCCACCCTGGTAGGCGTAGCTGGCGTCGGCGAAGCGATCGCACAGCACCCATTGGCCCGCCTCCAGCGCCGGCGCGATGCGCTCTCGCACCAGTTGCGCGCGCGAGGCGAACATCATGAGCAACTCGCTTTCGGCGCTGAGCCCACCCAGCGCGGGATCGAGCAGGAGGGTTCGCAGTGCTTCGCCCAACCGCGTGCCGCCGGGCTCGCGCGTCTGCACGAGGTCGATACCCTGCCCTGCCAAGTGGTCCCGCAGGCCCGTCAGCAAGGTGCTCTTGCCGGCCCCTTCGCCGCCTTCGAGGCTGATGAAGCGTCCGCGCAGGTTCATGGGCAGCGCTTCAACTGGAAGCAGGCGACGTTGCGGTTGTGCTCGGCCAAGGTGCTTGCGAAAACGTGGCTGCCATCGCCGCGGGCGACGAAGTAGAGCGCGTCGCCGTCCGCCGGATGCAGTGCGGCTTCGATCGCCGGCTTGCCGGGCAGCGCGATGGGCGTGGGCGGGAGACCCGGACGGGTGTAGGTGTTGTAGGGCGTATCGGTGGCGAGGTCGCTGCGGCGGATGTTGCCGGCGTAACTCGCGCCCATGCCGTAGATCACGCTTGGGTCGGTCTGCAGCAGCATGTGGTTTCGCAGGCGGCGCACGAACACGCCAGCGATCCGCTTGCGCTCGTCGGCGCGCCCGGTTTCGCGCTCCACGATCGAGGCCAGGATCAGCGCCTCGTACGGTGTGGCCAGCGGCAGGTCCTTGTCGCGGCCGGGCCACAGGGCATCAAGCGTCTTCTGCATGGCTGCGCGGGCGCGCTTGAGTACGTCGAGGTCGCTGTCACCCTTCACGAATGCGTAGGTCTCGGGCAGGAAGCGGCCCTCCGGCGCCTCGCCCGGTGCCCCCAGCCGCTGCATCAGCGCCGCGTTGTCCAGCCCGGTGCTGAGATGATCAAGCGTGTCGGAGCGATCCAGCGCCGCGCGAAGCTCGGCAAAGGTCCATCCGTCGACGATCGTGAAGTCATGCTGCAGCACGTGGCCGGCGGCCATGTTCTGCAGCAGGGTGCGCGGCGTGATGCCCGGCTCGAGCGCGTACTCACCCGCGTGCAGGCGCCCGGCGACGTGCATCTGCTCGGCCAGCGCGCGCCAGTACCAGGGCGAGGCCTGGGTCAGACCCTGCTCGCGCAGCTGCGCGACGATCTGCTTGAAGCCGCTGCCGCGCGGCACATCCAGCGTTGCGTGCTGGCCGCTGACCGCCAGTGGCGAGGCGCTGAAACGGGCGAAGTCGCGCCAGCCCCACGCCAGTGCCACGGCACCGGCCAGCAGCAGCAACAGCACCAGGGCGCGCCACGCCGCGCGGCCGCGCATAACGAATCGACTCATGCCTGCTCCAACGTGAAACCGAGATTCCGCCAGTGCCGCTGCAGGCCACGGGCGAAGGTACCGGGGGCGAAGACCTTAGCGCCCACCGACTGAACCGGCAGGATGCCGCGGATGCTCGAGCTGAGGAAGACTTCTTCCGCGCGGATGAGCTCGTCGAAGCCGATATCGCGCACCTGGGCTGCCGCCTGCACGGCCAGCACCTCCGCTCGCGCCACGCCGGCCACGCCGCAGCGCTTAAGCGAAGGCGTCACCAGCTGGCCATCCATGACCGCAAACAGATTCGCCATGGTGGCGCATATCACCCGGCCAGCCGCATCGCACAGCAGGCCCTCGGCAATGGTGGAATCGCTCCACTCGGCACGCGCCAGCACCTGCTCCAGCCGGTTGAGATGTTTGATGCCGGCCAGCAGGGGCTGCTCGGACAGCTGCAGCCGGCAACGGCGCACGCGCACGCCATGGACAAGCGCCTCCGCACCCGGCATGGGCAGGTCGAACGCGGCAACCACCCGCCTGGGCACCGGCACGGCCGGTGGCGCATAGCCTCGCTCGCCCACGCCGCGGGTGACCGTGATACGCACGGCTGCGCGCGGCATGCCGCGACTGACCGCTCGCGCCTCCTCCAGCAGCACCGCCGCATCCGGCGCCGCGATCGCCAGCCGATCGCAGCCTTCCCGCAGGCGCTGCATGTGACGCGACCACAGCGGTGCGTGGGCGCCCTCGAAGCGAACGCTCTCGAACAGGCCGTCGCCGTAACACAGCCCGCGATCCAGTGCCGGAACCACCTCGCCCGCCACGCCATCGATCAGCATGCGCGGACCCATCAGTCGGTGGCGCCCAGCGCACGCAGCAGGCCGCGAGCCTTCGCGCGCGTCTCGTCCAGCTCGGCGGCAGCCACCGAGTCGGCCACGATTCCCGCACCGGCACGCAACGTCACGGTGTCGCCGACCACCGCCAGGGTGCGGATCAGGATGTTGAGATCCATGTCGCCATTGCGGTCGAGGTAGCCCATCGCGCCGGTGTACGCGCCACGCGGCGCGTCTTCCAGTTCCGCGATGATCTCCATGCAACGCACCTTGGGGCAGCCGGTGATGGTGCCGCCGGGAAAGGTCGCCGCGATCAGTTGCCCGGGCGTCACCTGCGGGCGCAAGCGACCGCGCACGTTCGACACGATGTGGTGCACGTGGGCATAGCTCTCCACCACCATCAGCTCGTCGACCTCGACCGTCCCCGGCGCGCACACGCGCCCCAGGTCGTTGCGCTCCAGGTCGATCAGCATGACGTGCTCGGCGCGCTCCTTCGGGTGAGCGCTCAGCTCCAGAATGCGCGCAGACTCGTCATCGCCAGCCACGCGCGGCCTGGTGCCGGCGATCGGGCGAGTCTGCGCCAGGCCGGCGCGCGACTCCACCAGCCGCTCCGGCGATGAACTGACCACCGCCCAGCCCGGCTGCTGCAGCAATCCGGCGAACGGCGCGGGGTTGGCGCAGCGCAGGGCTTCGTACAGCGCCGCGGGGGCGGGCTCGGCGGCGTAGCGGGCACGCCAGGCGCGCGACAGGTTCGCCTGGAAGATATCGCCGGCGCGCAGGTAGTCATGGATGCGCGCCACGCCCTCGAGGAACCGTGCCGGCGGGTCTTCATCGATCTGCACCGGGAACGCCACAGTCGAGCGCGGCGGTGCCCGTTCCAGGTCGTGCTCGACCTGGTCCAGCAGCGCTTCGTGACCCGCCTCGGCCACCAATGTCGTGTCGCCGCGGTGGTGGTCGATGATTGCTGCCGCAGGGCAGCGCAGCGCCAGTGCAACCGGCATGGTCGCGGGCGGGTCGAGCGCCAGCCGCGGCTCGATCTGGCCGGCCAGTTCGTAGGCAAGGAAGAGCAGCCAGCCGCCGCGGAACGGCAGCGCGTCATCGGGCTCGCATGGCAACTGCAACGCACGCCAGCGTGCGTCCAGCGCGTCGAGGAAGCTGCCTTGCACGACGGCGCCGCGTTCGTCGCGCAGCTCCCCGCTCGCACCCAGCTCCAGCCGCTCGCCCGCACAGACGAACAGGATGTCGAAACGCGCTTGTGGCGTGGCGTGCACCACGCTCTGCAGCAGGCCGGCATAGCGCTCGGGAAAGGCAGCGGCCAGCGCGAGCAGGTCGCGCTGGCCGCTCAGCCGGCGGCGATGGCAGGTCACGCGGTACTCAGACGCGACGGAAGACCAACGTGCCGTTGGTGCCGCCGAACCCGAACGAGTTGGACATCGCCACATCCAGCGTCGCCTGCTCGGCCCGGTTGGCCACCAGATCCATGCCCAGCGCAGCGACCTCGGGGTCGACCTCCTGCAGGTTCATGGTGGGCGGCATCACGCCGTCGCGCAGCGCCATGATCGAGAAGATCGCCTCCACGCCGCCGGCGGCACCGAGCAGGTGGCCGGTGACCGACTTGGTGGAACTCACTGCGAACCGGCCCTTGGCGGTGGCGTGCTCGCCGAACACGTTGCGGATCGCCCTGGCCTCGCCCAGATCACCCACCGGAGTGGAGGTGCCGTGTGCATTGACGTACTGCACGCCTTCGGGCGCGAGACCGGCATCGGTCAGTGCATTGCGCATGGCCAGCTCGGCACCCTCACCGCTGGGCGCGGTGATGTGGAATGCGTCGCCGCTCATGCCGAAACCGATGATCTCGGCCAGGATGTTGGCGCCGCGCGCCTTGGCGAATTCGTACTCCTCCAGCATCAGCATGCCGGCGCCATTGGACAGCAGGAAGCCGTCACGGCCGATATCCCACGGGCGGCTGGCGTGGGTCGGATCGTCATTGCGGGTGGACATCGCCTTGGCCGAGCAGAAACCGGCCATCGCCGTGGGTGTGGTGGCGAACTCGGCACCGCCGGCCAGCATGGCGTCAGCATCGCCGTACTGGATCACGCGCATCGCCATGCCGATGTTGTGGGCGGCGGTGGTGCAGGCCGACACCAGCGCGATGTTCGGGCCCTTCAGGCCGTGGTAAATGGACAGGTTGCCGGCCACCATGTTGATGATCGAGCTGGGCACGTAGAACGGCGACACCTTGCGCGGCCCCTTCTCTGCCAGCTCGATGGCGGTAGCCTCGATCGTGTGCAGGCCGCCGATGCCGGCGCCAGCGGCCACGCCGATGCGCGCGGCATTGGCATCGGTGACCTGCAGGCCGGACTGACGAAACGCATGAGTGCCCGCGACGATGCCGTAGTGGATGAATGGATCCATCCGCTTGAAGTCCTTGCCGATCGAGCGCTGCTCGTCCGGCGGCACGTCGGTGCCCTGGAAATACGCCGCCACCGGGTCGAACCCGTGCACTTCACCGGCGATGCGCGTTGCATAGGCGCTGGCATCGAAGGCCGTGACCGGGCCGATGCCGCTGTTGCCTTCCAGCACGTTTTTCCAGGCCGTGGCAATGTCGTTGCCGACCGGCGAGATGATGCCCATGCCGGTCACTACCACGCGTCGCTTGCTCATGCTCTAGTTCCTTCGTGATGCCATGGTGTCGCCGTCCGCCGCGGATCGGCCGCCGGTGGACGCGTCCGATGTGCCCGGCGCGGCTAGCGCACCATACGGGATCGGACGTTGCAGAATTCAGAAACGAAAACTGCGCCAATGTGGCGCAGCTTTCGCTATCGGATCATCGGAACCGGGGAAGGCATGAAGCACTTCCGGCTCCCGACTCGATCAATCCTTGGAGTGGGCCTTGATGTAGTCGACGGCCTGCTGCACGGTGGTGATCTTCTCGGCTTCTTCGTCCGGGATCTCGGTCTCGAACTCTTCTTCCAGAGCCATCACCAGCTCGACCGTGTCCAGCGAATCTGCGCCCAGATCGTCCACGAACGAAGCGTTCGCCGTGACCTCATCTTCCTTCACGCCCAGCTGCTCGATGACGATTTTCTTGACGCGTTCTTCGATGGTGCTCATGTACCAAACCTCCCAAGGAGAAATTTTTATGCTGCGCCGGCGGGTTCCGGCATAAGCCTGCGGTCGCGTGCCCGGGAGGGCTTGTACGTCCCGCTGACGGTGGAGCCACGATGGCCCGGAGGCCAGCGCGAAGAGCGCATTGTCGCCTAAAACGGGTTCGGTGGCGACAACTGGCCCGATCAGGGGCGGCGCGATGCGCCGCCGGTGTCACGGCATGTACATGCCGCCGTTGACGTGCAGCGTCTCGCCGGTGATGTAGGCCGCCGCGGGGGACGCCAGGAAGGCTACCGCCTTGGCGATGTCGGTGGGCTCACCGAGATGGCCAAGTGCGATCTGGCCAAGCAGCCCGCTGCGCTGCTCCTCGCTGAGCGCGCGCGTCATGTCGGTGTCGATGAAGCCCGGCGCCACCACGTTCACCGTAATGCCGCGGCTGCCGATCTCTCGCGCCAGCGACTTGGAGAACGCGATGATGCCGGCCTTGGCCGCCGCATAGTTGGCCTGCCCCGGATTGCCCGTGACCCCGACCACCGAGGCGATCGAGATGATGCGGCCCTTGCGCGCCTTCATCATGCCGCGCATCACCGCCTTGGACGTGCGGTAGACGGAGGTGAGGTTGGTGTCGAGGATCGCCTGCCAGTCCTCGTCCTTCATGCGCATCAGCAGCTGGTCGCGGGTGATGCCCGCATTGTTGACGAGGATGGAGACGGCGCCGAACTCCTTGCCGATGCCATCGATCAACGCATCGACGGCGGCACCGTCGGTGACGTCGAGCTTGCGGCCGTGGCCGCCGCGCGCGGCCAGGCGATCGCCGATCGCCGATGCACCGCTGTCGCTGGTCGCGGTGCCGATCACGGTGGCGCCCATGGCGGCCAACTCGTCGGCGATCGCCGCGCCGATGCCGCGGCTCGCGCCGGTGACCAGCGCGACCTCACCCTTGAGTATGTCGTTCATGCACAAATCCTTTCGGTTCGAAATCGGGAGGGCTCAGACCCACTCGGTGCGGGTGGTCTCGAAGTCGCCCGGGGTGCCGAGCGCGCGCGCCTCGACCGACTTGTCGATGCGCTTGACGAGACCCGCCAGCACCTTGCCTGGCCCGCACTCGGCGATGCGGGTGGCGCCCCCGGCGACCAGCGCCTGCACGCAGCCGGTCCAGCGCACCGGCAGATAGAGCTGGCTGACCAGCGACTCGCGGATCGACTGCACCGTGTCGTGGACGCGGGCGTCCACGTTCTGCACCACGGGAATCTTCGGCACGTGCCAGGCATAAGCCGTCATCGCCTCGGCCAGCCGGTTGGCGGCCTCGCGCATCAGCGGCGTGTGCGAGGGCACGCTCACCGGCAGCTTCACCGCCTTGCGCACACCGCGTTCGGCCAGCAGGGCCAGCGCCTTGTCCACCGCATCGGCGTGGCCACCGATCACCACCTGGCCCGGGGAGTTGAAATTGGCCGCAACCACTACGTGCACTCCCGACGCATCGCGGCAGGCCTCTTCGACTACCGCATCGTCGGCGCCGAGCACGGCGGCCATGGCACCGGAGCCTTCCGGCGCGGCCTCCTGCATCGCCTGGCCGCGAATGCGCACCAGGTGTGCGGCGTCACGCAGGGCAATCGTCTCGGCGGCGACCAGCGCGCTGTACTCGCCGAGGCTGTGACCGGCAAGCTGGGCAGGCACGGCACCGCCCTGCGCGCGCCACAGGCGCCATACCGCCACGCTGGCCGCCAGCAACGCCGGCTGGGTATATTCGGTGCGGTTGAGCTGCTGCTCCGGACCCTGCTGGCTGAGCGCCCACAGGTCGACGCCTGCGCCGTCCGACGCCTCGTCGAACGTCGCCCTCACCTGCGGATGCAGCTCGGCCAGCTCGGCCAGCATGCCGACGGACTGGGAGCCCTGGCCGGGAAAGACGAAGGCCAGCGAGGAGGCAGATGCAGTCATGCAGGCGAAACCCGATCATGGAAAACGGGCATGGTGCCAGCATTCACTGACGTACGCAGCCGTATCGCGACGTTTCGTGCCGTAGAACGCAGATGCCGCCCCGAAAGGCGGCATCCGAGGTGACATCCGGCGACTGCGATCAGTAGCGCAGCAGCGCCGACGCCCAGGTGAAGCCGCCGCCGAAGGCCTCCAGCAGCAGGGTCTGGCCGCGCTGCACCTTGCCCGAGCGCACGGCGAAGTCGAGCGCCAGCGGCACCGAGCCGGAGGAGGTGTTGGCATGCTTGTCGACCGTCACCACCACCCGGTCCATCGACATCTTCAGGCGCTTGGCGGTGGCCTCGATGATCCGCAGGTTGGCCTGGTGCGGGATCAGCCAGTCGATGTCCGACTCCTGCATGCCGGCGGCCTGCAGCGTCTCGTCGACCAGCGAATCGAGTGTCTTCACTGCCACCTTGAACACCTCGCGGCCGGACATGCGGATGCGCACGCCATGATTCGGCTCGTCGGTGAAACCAGCCGACACGCCGACCGGGTTGTACAGCAGGTCCTTGTGCCCGCCGTCGGCGTGCAGGCAGGTGGCGAAGATGCCCGGTTCGCTGGAAGCCTCCAGCACCACCGCACCGGCACCATCACCGAACAGCACGCAGGTCTCGCGCTCGGTCCAGTCGACCATGCGGGTCAGCGTTTCGGCACCGATCACCAGCACCTTCTTCGACTGGCCGCTGCGAATGAACTTGTCGGCGATGCCCAGCGCATACATGAAGCCCGAGCAGGCCGCATTGACGTCGAACGCGGCGCAGCCGTTGGCCCCGAGACGGTGCTGCACCAGGCAGGCGGTGGACGGAAAAATGATGTCGGGCGTGGTGGTGCCGAGCACGATCAGGTCCAACTCGGACGCTTTCACCCCCGCAGCCTCCAGCGCACGCTGGGCGGCAGTGACTGCCAGGTCGCCGGTGGTCTCGCCCGGTGCAGCGATGTGCCGCTCGCGAATGCCGGTGCGCGCAACGATCCACTCGTCGCTGGTCTCGACCAGCTTCTCGAGATCGGCATTGGTGACGACGCGATCCGGCAGTGCGCTGCCGGTACCGGTGATACGGGCGTAGATCGGGGCCATTCAACTATCCATCAGCGCGGTCGTGCGGGCGGCGGCCCGTCCATCGAGACGGGTGACACTGCGGCGGGCGGGACCGACAAGTTACGTGCGCGGGCGCCTGAAAGCAAAACGGCGCGTCGCCGCGCCGTCCTGCCGATCATCGATGCCCGAAGGCTCGAATCAATCCTCTTCGACCGCCGTGGTCGCGGTGTCGATCACCTTCTTGCCGCGGTAGTAACCGTCGGCCGTCACGTGATGGCGCAGGTGCACCTCACCGCTGGTCGGGTCGGTCGACAGCTGCACGGTCTGCAGCTTGTCGTGCGAACGACGCATGCCGCGGGTGGACGGGGTCTTGCGGCTCTTGGCAACGGCCATGGCGGATCTCCAACGTAATCGCTTGTATCGAGCGGGTTATTTCTTGAGTTCGCGCAACACCGCGAACGGATTATCGGTACGACCCTGGGCAGGACTGTCGTCCTCCGACGGGCTTGTCACTTCTTCAGGCAACGCGCTGTCCGGATTGATCGGAACCAGCGGCAGCGCCAACAACAGTTCGTCCTCGATGACGTCGGCGGTGACCAGCATGCCGGTCTCCTCGACCAGCAGCGGCTCGCAGCCGGGCGACAGCCCCGACTCTTCCCGCTCCGAACGAATCAACCCGAGGCGGTTGTCCACTTCCACCGGCAGCACGAACGGCTCGAGAGAGCGTTGGCAGACCACGGTAAGCGGCGCCTTGGCGCGTACATCGAGATATGCCGTGCCCAGCTCGTCGCGACCGAATTCCAGCTCGAACTCGACCTCGCCGCTGTTGCCCGCGAGCATCCCGCAAAGGCGGGGCATCGAGGCTACAGGAAGCGTTCCAACAAACGAACGCCGCGCCGAAACCATGCGCCAAGCGTCCACGGACTCTGGCAGTGTCACGGACATAATCGCGAAATTATGGGTTTGCCCCGGCTCCAAGTCAACAGCCGAGCCGGGCGGGAACCCCTTCGCGTGCACGCCGGGAGCCACGGCGGGCCTTTTGCCTGCGCCGCCCCGCATGCGGCAGACTGGGCATCCGACTTTTCCGGCGAAGCGAGCACGTGACTCCCCAGATGATGATAGCCGGTGCAGCCGCCCTGTTCGGGCTGCTCGTGGTGTGCGTCGGCATGGTGCTGGCGCAGCGCAAGCGGCAGTGGCAGCGCAACGCGAGCCTGCAGAACCTGCTCGACCTGGCCGACCGGCTCGAGGCGGACCTGAAGACTTGTCGCGGCGGTCTGCAGCAGGCCCATGCCGTCATGTCGCTCAATCCGGACACACCGCAGGCCAGCGAGAAGGATGCCCGGCAGGCGATCGATGCGGGCCTGCGGGCCTTGCTCCAGCAGCGGCTGTGGATCCGCGACTGCGCCGCGTGGGCCAGCCTCGACCAGATGGAAGAGACCGCCCGGTCGATGCGCGACACCCGCGCTCGCCTGCAGCCCCTGATGGCGGCGCTGAGCCAGGCCCAGCACGACCTGGACAGCGCCATGCGCGAGCACATCCAGCGCGAGCCGGGGGCATGACCGCATCGGTGGTGCTGGGCTCCACCTCGCGTTACCGCGCCGAACTGCTGCACCGGCTGCTGGATGGCTTCGCCCAGGCTGCGCCCGGTACCGACGAGGCGGCGTTACCGGGCGAGAGTGCGCCCGCGCGTGCGCTGCGCCTGGCATGCGCCAAGGCCGGGGCAGTGGCCCGCTCGCACCCGCAGGCGCTGGTGATCGGTTCCGACCAGGTGGCGGAACTGGATGGCGAGGTGCTGGACAAGCCGGGCAGCATCGAGCGTGCCTGCGAGCAACTGCGCCTGAGCCGCGGCCGGACCGTGCATTTCCACACGGCGCTGTGCCTGTTCGACGCGCGCCACGGCACGCAGCAAACGCACGTGGACCACACCGCCGTGGTATTTCGTCCGCTGCACGACGATGAGATCGTGCGGTACGTGGCGCGCGAGCGGCCGCTGGACTGCGCCGGCAGCTTCAAGTGCGAGGGCCTCGGCATCAGCCTGTTCGACCGCATCACCACGGACGACCCGACCGCACTGGTGGGGCTGCCGTTGATCGCCCTCGCCCGCCTGCTACGGTCCGCCGGCATGACGATTCCCTGAGACGCGCGGGCCGCGATTACGGCTGCGCGGCCTCGTGCGACTGTCGCCAGATCACGCACGCAGCGCGCTCGCGACCGTCCGCGGGCTGGTCGCCCGCACCGGTTGCCGGCACGGTACCGAGGTACAGCGCAAACCGCTTGCGTCGCGCATAGCCATCGACCCGGCCGAGCAGGCGCGGCGCCTCGATGCGGCGGCACAACGTGCCTTGCCACGCCAGCCGTTCGCGTTCGCTCTGCGCGGTCTCTTCCACCACCAGCAGCATCGGCTCACCGGCATGCGCCCGCAGGGCATGCTCGTCGCGCTGCCATATCGCCAACTGCGGCGCCCGCCCGTGCTTGATGTTCAGCGGGCTGTCCAGGCTGAAGACCGGACGCCGCCCTCCCAGCAAAAACTCCAGCTCCGCGGCCAGCACGAAGTTGTCCGCCACCAGCAGTGCCGTCGGCGCGGCCGCGATCGCTGGCCGCACCAGCGCAGCCGCTTCGCGCCAGCCCACAAACGCATAGGGAAAGGCCTTGGCTCCGGCCAGCCGCGCCGCGCCGCCGGGGGTGGTGGCCAGCGCGAGGTAACCCAGCACCAGCCCCTGCCCCAGCAAGGCCGTGCAGGCGGCCCAGGCCAGCAGACGCCTGCCGAACAACGAGCCACCCGGGTGCCAGAGCAGCGCCGGAAGCGCGGCGAGCAGCGGCAGGTAGCCTGGCAGCGGCCAGTGCGCGCGAAAACGCAGGTCGTCCGCGAACAGGCCGAGCACGAAATACAGGCCGATGAAGCCGACCGCCAGCCACGCGAGCACGTCCCACGGCGCGCCCTGCCCGCGGCGACGCCAGGCCTGCCACGCCGACCACAGCAACACGCCATACAACAAGGGTGTGCACGCCAGCGCCTGTTCCAGCGGCTGGACCAGCGCGCTGGCGTGAAACTGCCAGGGATTGCGGTCGACCAGCTGGAAGGCCACCCCCGCGCCATGCTGCTGCCAGTTGGACACGGCCAGCGGCAGCAACCCCAACGTGGCGCAGCCGAGCGCGAGCCACAGGCCCGGCCTTCGCCACAGAAGCCGCCCCCGCGGCTCCAGCGCCATGAAGAGCAGGCCTACCAGCATCACCATGGCCGCTCGGTAGTGCGTGCTCCAGGCGATGCCGAGGCCGAGGCCCAGCAGCAGCCAGTCGCCACGGCGGTCGCGCGCGGCAGCGCGCAGCAGGCCCAGCATGGCCAGCGCGATCGCCACGGTCAGCGGCACGTCCGGCAGGGTCAGCACACCCAGCGTGCCGGCAAGCGGCAGGACCAGGCAGAGGAGGCCGGCCTGCCAGCCGACCCGATCATCGAACGCCTCGCGCGCAAACTGCACGACGAGCCACGGCAGCGCTGCCCCCAACAGCAGGAACGGCCAGCGCATCGCCAGCAACCCGTGCCCCGCCACGGCTTCGCCAAGCCGGACAAGCCACGCGGTCAGCGGCGGCAGGTCGCTGTAACCCCACGCCAGATGACGACTTTCCTGCCAATAGAACGCCTCGTCGCCGAACGGCGCCAGGCGCATCGCGAGCATCACCTTGACCGCCGTGAGCGCGACAAACAGTGCCACGAACGTGGCTCGCCAGCGTGCGACAGGCACCACTACACTCGACCGGTCACGCACGTCTTGCGCTCTGCCGCGTCGCCAGGGAACTGCCTACCACCATGTCTGCCACCACTCCGCTTCGCGACGATCCGCTCATCCAACGCCTCGAGGCGGCGCTGACCCAGGTCAACCAGGTGCTGCTGGGCAAGCCGCGCCAGGTCAAGCTGGCCTTTACCTGCCTGATCGCCGGCGGCCACCTGCTGCTGGAGGACGTGCCCGGGGTGGGCAAGACCACGCTCGCGCATGCCCTGGCGGCCACGTTCTCGCTCGACTTCCAGCGCGTGCAGTTCACCAGCGACCTGTTGCCGTCGGACATTATCGGCGTGAGCGTGTACGAGCGCGAGACGGCGCAGTTCCGGTTCCATCCCGGCCCGATCTTCGCCGGGCTGCTGCTCGCCGACGAGATCAATCGCGCCACGCCGAAGACCCAGAGCGCACTGCTTGAGGCGCTGGCCGAAGGCCAGGTCACCGTGGACGGGCAGACGCACGCCCTGCCGGTGCCGTTCTACGTGGTGGCCACGCAGAACCCGCTCGATCTCAACGGCACCTTTGCCCTGCCCGACTCGCAGCTGGACCGCTTCATGCTGCGCGTGTCGCTGGGTTACCCCGACGCCAGCGCCGAGCGCGCGCTGCTCACAGGCAGCGATCGTCGCAGCCTGCTCGGCCAGCTCCAGCCCAAGCTCGACGGCGCGAGCCTGCTGGACCTGCAGCAGCGCGCGCAGGCCATCACTGCCAGCCAGGCGCTGCTCGACTACCTGCAGGCCCTGCTGGCGGCGAGCCGGCGCCACACCGACATTCGCGTGGGACTCTCCCCGCGCGCCGGGCTCTCGCTGCTGGCCGCGGCCCGCAGCTGGGCCTTGCTGAGCGGGCGTGCCCACGTGCTGCCGGAAGATCTGCAGGCGCTGTTCGTGCCGCTGGCCGGCCACCGACTGGTGCCCAGCCGAGGCAGCAGCGGCGACGCGCTGGCCCGCGAGCTGCTGGCCGAGGTGGCGGTGGATTGATGGCCCCGTCGCTGCAACGCATGCAGCGCTGGGCCGAACAGCGACTGCCCGCGCTTACCCGCTTCCGCCAGCCCGAGCCGCTGCCGATCGAACTGCATCGTCGACGCATCTACATCGTGCCCACCGCGTTCGGGCTCGGCTTCGGCATGCTGCTCCTGGTGATGCTGGTCGGGTCGCTCAACTACACCAACAACGCCGCGCTGCTGCTCACGTGCCTGCTCGGCGCGGCCAGCATGAGCTCGATGCTGGTGGCGTTCCGCGCGCTGGACGGGTTGGTGCTCGGCACCATTCGCGCCGGACACGCGATCGCCGGGCAGCCGATCGATCTGCATCTGGTGTTCAATGCGCCGCGCGCTCGCGAGTCCGTACGCGTCGACCTCGGCGAGCAGCAACAGGCCTTTGCACTGGCCGCAGGCGCCGAAGCAGAGCTCACGTTCGCGCTGCCGACCGAGCACCGCGGCTGGCAGGCACTGCCACGGGTGCGGGTGTGGAGCACCTGGCCGCTGGGCCTGTTCCGCGCCTGGAGCTGGCTGTATCCGGAGCAGTCGGTGCTGGTGTGGCCCCGGCCGGAACCCCTCGGCCCGGCTCCCCAGGCACCCGACGATGACCCCGCGCGCCAGCGCCAGCACCGCGGCGACGACCTCGCCGCGCTGCGCGACTATCGCGCGGGCGATCCGCAGCGGCATATCGCGTGGAAAGCCAGCGCGCGCCACGAGGGCCTGCTGGTGAAGGACTTCGAGCAACCGCAGTCTTACCAGGAATGGCGACTGGACTGGCGCGAGCTGCCGCATCTGGACGGCGAGTCGCGTATCGCCCGGCTCGCCCGCTGGGTCGGCGAAGCGCACGCGCAGGGCCGCCGCTACAGCTTGTGGCTGCCCAGTCAGGAGATCGCTGCCGGCAGCGGCGCCGACCAATACGCGCGTTGCATGAGCGCCCTGGCGTTGCTGCCATGACCTGGTTCGCGCGCTCGCCCCGGTCGGCCGGCGCCGTGCTGGGCGCGCGCAGTTTCGACCTGCTGACGCTGACGGTGCTGGCGGTGCTCGTGCTGCATGCGGCGCACTCGCCCTGGTGGCTGAGCGCAGGACTGGTCGTGGTGCTGGCGCTGCGCTGGTGGCAGCGGCGACGTGAGCCGGTCAAGGCGCCGCTTTGGTTGAAGCTTCCGCTGCTTGGCTTGCTCACGCTGGCGATCCTGACCACCTACGGCACGATCTTCGGCCGTGGGCCGGGCGCGGCACTGGCGGTGGGCCTGCTGGTGCTCAAGCTGCTCGAGAGCGAGTCGCCACGCGACGTGCGGGTCGGCACCGCATTCGCCTGCTTCGCGCTGATGGCCGCGCTGCTGTTCGACCAGAGCCTGCTCGCCACCGTCGGCGTCGGCGTGGGCCTGCTCCCGGCGCTGGCCGCGTTGCGATCGCTGGAGCCGGGACAGGCGCCCACCACGCTGCCGCGCCAGCTGCTCCCGGGGCTGGTGCTGCTGGTGGTGTCGCTGCCGCTGACCCTGTTCGCGTTCGCGCTGGTGCCGCGGTTGGGCGCGCCGTTATGGGGCGCACCGCAGAACGACCAGGCGCGCAGCGGCCTGAGCAGCGAGATGTCGCCCGGCGCCATGACCGACCTGCTGATCGACGACAGCCCGGCCATGCGCGTCGCCTTCGATGGCCCGTTGCCACAACGTGCCTTGCTGTATTTCCGCGGCTACGTGATGTGGAACTACGACGGCAGCAGCTGGCACGCTGCGGACGTCGCCGGTGATCCGGCCGATCTGGCGGAGCCGAGCGATCCGGT
Source organism: Dyella sp. (assembly GCF_035685805.1). Classification (GTDB taxonomy): domain Bacteria; phylum Pseudomonadota; class Gammaproteobacteria; order Xanthomonadales; family Rhodanobacteraceae; genus Dyella_A. The sequence goes on along the minus strand of NZ_DASSAB010000060.1, from coordinate 28,328 downwards.
CAGCTACACCATCACCCTGCTGCCGACCGCGCGTCGCGTGATGCCGGCGCTCGATGTTCCGCTGGCGTCGGTGGAAGGGGCACAACTTCAGCCCGGGCGAACGCTGGTGCACGCCCGGCCGGTCAACGACACGCTCACGTACCGCCTCACTTCGGCGCTGCACTACCGGCTGCAGCCGCGGCTCGAGCGCGGCCTTGCGGCATCGCTACAGCTGCCGCAAGGCTTCAATCCACGCACGCTGGCACTGGGCCGGCAATGGCGCGCCCGCCACGGTGACGACACCCGGGCCATCGTGCGCGCGGCGCTGGACATGTTCCACGACGACGGCTTCAGCTACACGCTGGCGCCAGCGCCACTGGGACGCGACCGGATGGACGACTTTCTGTTCTCCACCCGTGAAGGCTTCTGCGAGTACTACGCCTCGGCCTTTACCGTGCTGATGCGCGCCGCTGGCGTGCCTGCCCGCGTGGTTACCGGTTACCAGGGCGGGTTCTGGAACAAGCTCGGCAACTACCTGCTGGTGCGCCAGTCCGACGCGCACGCCTGGAGTGAGGTATGGATGGCCGGCCGCGGCTGGGTTCGAGTCGACCCGACCGCCGCGGTGCGGCCCGAGCGGGTCAATCTGGGCGCTGCCGCCGCGGCCGGCGGCGACGGTCGCCCGTGGTACCAGGACGCCTGGCTGCAGGGGTTTCGCAACCGCTGGGACGTCGTCAACCGTTGGTGGGACAAAGGCGTTATCGGCTTCGATGCGCTGCGCCAGCGCGGCCTGCTCACGCCGTTCGGGGTACAGCAGACCGACACGCAGATGCTGACCCTGCTGCTGATCATTGGCAGCGTGCTGTTCGCCACCGCCGGACTCACCTGGGCGATGCTGCGGCGCACGGCCATGGATCCGGCGCTGGCCGGCCTGCGGTTGCTGGAACGCAAGTTGGGCCGGGCCGGCGTCGCGCGGCGCCGTGGCGAGGGTCCGCAGCACTACCTGACCCGTGCGGCGCGAGCGATGCCGGGCCAGCGCGAGGCGCTGGATGCGCTGATGCAGCAGTACCTGGCGCTGCGCTATGCCGGCGACCCACCGGCGCGTGAATCGCTGCGCGCGTTCCGACGCGCCGCACGGGATTTTCACGCGCCGCGCGTGGTCCAATGAGTTCAATGTGACGGCAGTGCCGTCGCCCCCGCTGGAGAGACCCCATGTCCGTCTATCGATCGCTAACGCTCGCCTCTGCTGTCGCACTGCTGGCCGCTTGCGCCACGGTGCCCAAGCCGCTGGAAGGTAACTATGCCGACGTCTCCACGCTGAATGCCCAGCAAGGTGGCGCCGGCGGCACCCACGTGCGCTGGGGTGGCGAAATCATCAAGACCGAACCCGGCCCGCAGGAAACCTGCTTCTACCTGCTCTCGCGTCCGCTGGACTCGCAGGCACGGCCGCGCTCGGGCAGCAGCAACGACGACAACCAGCAGGGCCGGTTCGTCGCCTGCCGCGCCGGGTTCTACGATCCGGAGGTCTTCACCCGCGGCCGCGAGGTGACCGTCACCGGCACCCTGCACGGCATCGTTTCGCAGAAGGTCGGCGACTTCAATTACGCCTATCCGCGCGTCGAGGCCGACGTGGTCTACCTGTGGCCACGCCGGCCGGCGGTGGTGAACTATCCGCCGGGCTTCTACGACCCGTTCTGGGGACCGGGCTTTGGCCCGTGGGGGCCGGGCTACTGGGGCAACCCGTACTGGAACCAGCCGCGCATCATCGTGGTGCCGCGCACCCCGCCACCGCCGCCGAAAAAATAAGTGGCATAAACAACGCCGGCCCTGCGCCGGCGTTTTTCCTTCTGCGCAACCGTTGGCACGGCGCTGCTCAGCCCGGCGGCCAGCCCAGCTTTCGCCCCGCTAGCAGGTGCACGTGCAGGTGGTAGACGGTCTGCCCACCGTGCAGATTGCAGTTGATCACCGTGCGATAGCCGTCGTCGGCGAAACCTTCCTGCTTGGCATAGCGGGCAGCGGCGAGCTGCACCTTGCCCAGCAACTCGGCATCCGCGGCAGTGCCGTCGTTGAGGGTGGCGATCGGCTTCTTGGGGATGAACAGCACGTGCACCGGTGCCTGCGGGTTGAGGTCGCGGAACGCGAGCACGTCGTCGTCCTCGTAGACGATGTCCGCGGGAATCTCGCGCCGGATGATCTTGCCGAAAATGGTGTCGCCCATGTGTCTCGCCCTCTCGTCAAAGCCGCAACAGCATGCCGTGCGCCCCCGGCGCAACCAGCCGGAAACCGAATTTTTCGTACAGACGATACGCCTGGCCGTCGGCAATCAGGCCGACCATTGCTCGTGCCGGCGCGCGCGCATGCACCTGATCCATCAGCGACTGCATGATGCGCTGGCCGAGCCCCTTGCGCTGCCAGGCCGGCGTCACCGCGATATCGACCACGAACAGGAACAGTCCGCCGTCGCCGACGACGCGGCCCATGCCGACCAGTTCGCCCTGATGCCGCAGGCAGGCAGCACACCAACTCGCCGGCAGTCCGGCACGCGCGCCTTCGGGACTCATCGCGCTGAGCCCGGCGGCTGTGCGCAACCCGAGGTATTCGTGCTCGGCTGGTGGCTCCAGCGAGAGCTGCAGGGGGAGGTCATCGCTCACCGGTTCGTGCCGGCCAGGGGTGTGCGAGGTCGCCGCGCGACGGTACCGCTCATTCCAGCGCCTGGCGGCTGCCGAACGCGTGCGCCAGGGTGCCGCGGTCGACGTATTCGAGTTCGCCGCCCAGCGGCACGCCGTGCGCCAGCCGCGTCGGACGCGCGCCACCGGCCCGCGCGAGCTGCGCCAGGTAATGTGACGTGGCCTCGCCCTCCACCGTGGGGCTGGTGGCAATGATCAGCTCCTCGATCTCGCCCTCGGCCAGCCGATCGGTCAGCAGGTGCAGACCCAGCTCGCGCGGTCCCAGGCCGTCCAGCGGCGACAGCCGGCCGAGCAGTACGAAGTATTGGCCGCGGTATCCGGTGGCCTGCTCCACCGCAGCCAGGTCGGTCGGCGACTCGACCACGCACAGCACCTGGCGGTCCCGGCTGGTGCTGGCGCACAGCGCGCAGACTGGCTCTTCGCTGAAATTGCGGCAGCGGCTGCAGTTGCCGATGCGCTGCATCGCCTGCTCCAGCGCGCCGGCCAGCTTCAGGCCCCGCTCGCGCTCGCGCTCCAGCAGGTGGAACGCCATGCGCTGTGCGCTTTTGCCGCCCACGCCGGGCAGGCAGCGCAGCGCCTCGATGAGTTCGGCAAGCAGTGGCGAGGACGAGGACATGGACGGATCAAGGCCTGTGGATGGGACGGGCGGCGCGGCAGATACGTAGCATCAGAGGGAGCGCGCCAGACACGCGCACCCGTCACCTGGGTCTTCAGAACGGCATCTTGAAGCCCGGTGGCAGGTTCATGCCGGCGGTGACGCCGCCCAGGCGATCCTTGCTCACCGCGGCTACCTTGTTCACCGCATCGTTCACGGCGGCGGCAACCAGATCTTCGGCCATCTCCGGGTCATCGGCGAACAGCTTGCGGTCGATCTGCACGCGTCGCACTTCGTGGGCGCCGGTCATCAGCACGGTGACCAGGCCGCCGCCGGCGCTGCCGGTGACTTCCAGCCGGGCGATCTCTTCCTGCGCACGCTTCATGTCTTCCTGCATGCGCTGGGCCTGCTGCATCAACTGGCCGATCTGTCCTCTCATCGCACGTTCTCCGTCGGTTCGTGATCAGCCCTGCACGGGCTTGATGGATTGCGGCACCACGCGGGCGCCAAAGTCGCGCTTGAGCGCCTGCACCAGGGGATCTTCCTCGATCGACTGCACCGCCTGCGCCTGGGCCGCGTCGCGGGCCTCGGCCGCGCGCGCCGCCGGCGTGTGCAGCACTGCTGCGACGTCGCTGGTGAATTTGAGTCGGATCCGTTCGCCCAGCACGTCGCCGATGCGCTCTTCCATCTGGCTCACCATCGGCTCCACCGCCAGGTGCATGTGCGCAGCCTGCAGCACCAGCGTCAGGGTCTGCCCTTCGCGGCTGCGCGGGGCCGCATTCTGGGCCAGCTGGCCCAGCGGACCGCGCAGCGCCGCGCGCTCGACGATGACTGCCCAGTCGGGCAGGCCCTGCGCATCGAGCGGCACGGTGGCCGGCGCGGCGGGCGCGGTAGCCGGGGGCGCGGTGGCCAGCTCCGGCGCCGGCACGGCGACCGCAGCCGGTGACGACTGCCGGGCCCCCGCCGCTTCGGGACGAGCGGGCGCGGCAGCACGCGGAGCCGATGCCGCGGCGCCGGGCGTGGGCGCGGCATGGGATGCCGGAGCGCGAGCGGGTGCCGGGCGTGGCGCAGCGCTGCCGGCCTGCGCAGGTTCGCCGGGGCGGAAGGCGAGCATGCGCAACACCGCCATCTCGAAACCGGTGCGCGCGTCCGGCGCCAGGGTCAGATCGCGTCGCCCGGTGGTGGCAATCTGGTAGTACAGCTGCACGTCCTCTGGCTCGAACTGGGCCGCCAGCGCCTCCAGTTGCTCCGAGCCGCTCTCATCGCCCGCTTCGAGCCGGTAACCCGGCACCAGCTGCATCAACTGGATGCGATGCAGTACCGCAGCGACGTCGTCCAGCACGCCGCCAAAGTCCGGCGAATACGAGGCGATGCGAGCGCATTCGAGCATCAGGGTTTCGCCCTGCCCAGCTGCCAGTGCCTGGAGCAATCCGAATACCTGACCGCGCGCCACGCTACCCAGCATCGCCCGCACGTCGTCGGCCTTGAGTGCACCGCCGCCGTAGGCGATCGCCTGATCCAGCAGCGACAGGCCGTCGCGCAGGGAGCCGTCGGCGCCACGCGCCAGTTCGATGATCGCGGCATCCTCGTAGGCGAGGTTTTCGGCCGCCAGGATGTGCCTCATCTGCCCGGAGATCTGATCCGGCAGCAGGCGCTTGAGGTTGAACTTCAGGCAGCGCGACAGCACGGTCACCGGCAGCTTCTGCGGGTCGGTGGTGGCGAGCAGGAACTTCACGTGCGGCGGCGGCTCTTCCAGCGTCTTCAGCAGCGCGTTGAACGCCGGCTTGGAGAGCATGTGCACCTCGTCCACCAGATACACCTTGAAGCGGCCGCGCGAGGGCGCGTACTGCGCGTTCTCGATCACCTCGCGCACGTCGTCCACGCCGGTGTTGCTGGCCGCGTCGATCTCGAGCAGGTCGACGAAACGTCCTGCGTCCACCGCCGTGCACACCGAGCACTCGCCGCACGGATCGGCCGACTCGCCGCGCTCGCAGTTCAGCGACTTGGCGAAGATGCGCGCGATCGTGGTCTTGCCCACGCCGCGGGTGCCGGTGAACAGGTAGGCGTGATGCATGCGGCCGGTGTCGAGCGCGTTGGTGAGCGCGCGCACCACGTGCTCCTGGCCCACCAGCTCGGCGAACTTGCGGGGGCGCCACTTGCGCGCGAGAACCTGATAGGACATGCGTTAAAGCCTGCTCGAGACGTTCATGCGTCGCCCGGTTGCGGACGACCGGCCCGCGATGCCGTCGCGTTCCGGCACGGCCGACGACCGGAGCGGGCGAAGGGGTGCGTTGGCCGACAGATCTTGGGGCGAATCCCGATTGTGCCAAGTCGACGCGGGCAAGTCAGCCGCGCGGCGTCCGCGGAGGCAGCGTGCGGCCATACCGCACCGACGCGACCGCGGGCCCATGGCGTCCCCGAAAAGGCGGCGGCCCCGCCAGCCACACCCCGGCGCCCGAATCATTCGCTACCGTTGCTTCCTTCCGGACCTGGCGGGGTTTACGAACTATCGTCGCGGGGGGACCGACGGGGCCACCATAGACAGTAAAACCGCTTCGGCCGGACCGCCGAAGCGCATGCTAGAAACTGGCGGAGAGAGAGGGATTCGAACCCTCGATACGGGGTTTAGCCGTATACACACTTTCCAGGCGTGCTCCTTCAACCACTCGGACACCTCTCCGCAAAACTCCGCACCGGATGCGCCAGCGGCTTCGCCGCGTGGCTTCCGGTGACAGGAGCCGGAACGTCGCCGTGCCGGACCCTGCCTGCCGGGTCATCCGCTCCCGGCAAAGAAGCGGAAGGATAGCCGCACGCCCAAGCCGAGACAAGCGCAACCGCGCGGTCAGCCGGCGTCCGCGCGTGGTGGCGAGGGCGGCGCCAGCGCGATCCGATCGCCGGACCGGGCGACCTGGAATCCGCGTGCGGCGAGCGCGTCGCCGTCGGCCGCGCTGCCGTAGTGGTAGAGCACGAGCCTGGCGCGCAGGGCCGCGTCGTACTCGCGTTCGAGATCATCCACGCCGGTGTGCGACGGGTTGCCGACCAGCCCGCAGTCGTGCGCCACGCGTTCGTCGCCCGGCGCATGCACCGCCAGCTGCTCGGGTACCGGACGGGTATCGCCGGTGTAGACGACGCTGCCGCGCAGTGCCACGCCCCACGATGTGCTGGGCCGATGGTGCCGGGTGGCGAACACGTCGAACCAGCATCCGTCCAGCCAGAACCCGCGCGTGCACGGCACCAGCCGGAACGCCTCCCAGAAATTGACGCCGCCCTCGGCCAGCGCGCCGGGGTAGTCGGCCACGCGCATCTGCAGCCAGGGCAGCAGCTCGGCATGCAGGAACAACCGCACGCACCCGCGCCGCTGCGGATCGAACCACAGCTTGAAGAACAGCCGCTCCAGCCCCGCCACGTGATCCATGTGCGTGTGGGTGATGTAGAGCGCCGTGGGCACGTCGCCGTACGCCCGCTGATAACGGTCCAGCGTGTCCGGTCCGCAGTCGATCAGCAGCAGCGGCGCGCCGTCGCGCTCGATCACTGCCGCCGACGACCCCAGCTCCACCGCATGCGCCGCACCGGTACCGAGAAAATGCAGCGCCCAACTCATGCGCCGAAGGTCCGCTCGTAGCCGCGCAGCAGCGGCGCCCACACATCGCGCTCGAATCCATCGCCGTGGCCATCGGCCGCGCCCAGCTTCAACAGCGAGCGCCGCAGGCGCTGCAGGTTCGCCAACCGCCAGCCCGACGCAACCGGGCGGAACCGGCCACGGTCGAAATCGATCAGGTACAGCCCGTCCGGTCCGACCAGCACATTGTGCGCGTTGAGATCCGCGTGCCAGACGCCTTCGCGGTGGAATCGCGCCACCAGTGCACCGACCTCCCCGGCCAGGTCACTGTCGATGCCGGCCATCGTCATGCGCACTGCCAGGGTGTCGCTGCGCAGGATGCGCCGGGTGATCAGGTCCGCGCTGTACCACAGGCCGCGCCGGCGGTAGCGCACCGCCACCGGCTCGGGCACCGGCAGTCCCCGCGTGCAGAGCGCCTGCAGCAGGCGGAATTCGCGGAAACACCGCGTGCGGGCGGCGCCGGTCCAGAGATAGCGATCGCCCATCAGCACGGCGATCGCTCCGCCACGACGGTAATGGCGCAACACGCATTCGCCGGCAGGCGTATCGATCACCGCCACTCCGCCGCGACCGCCCGGCTGCGATTGCAGCACGCCGTGGCGGCGCCAGTGATCGGGATCGAACCAGTCGTGGTCGACTTGTGGCGACACCCCGCGGTCGAACAGAATCACTCCTTCCGCATTCCGGCGGATCTGTTCACGCACGATCGTGCCCGGCCTGTTCGTGGCGTTGTCTGCATTCATGGCCGGGCAAGTCTAGCCCAAGCCACCTCAGCCCAAGCCGGTCCAGCCCACGCCGATGCCCGCTCCCGACTCAATCTGCCTGCTGCGCACGTCCGCCATCGGCGACGTCACCCACGTCGTGCCCCTGGTGCGCACGCTGCAACATGCCTGGCCGCACACCGTGCTCACGTGGATCGTCGGCAAGCTGGAGCGCCGGCTGGTGGGCGACCTGCCGGGCGTGCGTTTCGTCACCTTCGACAAGGACGCCGGGCGTCCCGGCATGCGCGCGGTGCACGCGGAGCTGAAAGGCCAGCGTTTCGACGCCCTGCTGCAGATGCAGGTGGCGCTGCGCTCCAACCTTCTGAGCCTTGGCATCCGCGCCGAGCGGCGCATCGGCTACGACCGCGCCCGTTCGAAGGACCTGCACAGCCTGGTGGTCAACGAGCGCATCCCCGCACGCAGCGGCGAGCACGTGCTCGACGCCATGGGCAGCTTTTGCGAACCACTGGGGCTGAAGCAGACGCAGGTGCGTTGGGACATTCCCGTGCCCGACGCAGACCGCGCCTGGGCGCAGGCGCAGTGGCCGGATGATCTCCCCGTGCTGCTGGTCAGCCCGACCTCCAGCCACGCCTTGCGCAACTGGCGCACCGAGCGTTACGCCGCGGTGATCGATCACGCGCTGGCGCGGCACTGGCGTGTGGCGCTGGTCGGCGGGCCGTCCGCGCAGGAACGTGCCATGGCCGACGCCGTGCTCGCCGCCTGCACCCGAGCGCCACTGGACCTCACCGGCAAGGACACCCTCAAACGCGCGCTGGCGATGTTCGCGCGCGCATCGCTGCTGCTGACCCCCGACTCCGGCCCCATGCACATGGCCAATGCCGTGGGCACTGCCGTGCTGGGCCTGCACGCAGCCAGCAACCCGGATCGCTCGGGCCCCTACTCCGACCGCCGCTGGTGCGTGAACCGGTATGACGACGCGGCGCGGCACTTCCTCGGCAAGCCGGCCAGCGCACTGCCCTGGGGCGCCAAGATCGAAAAGCCTGGCGTGATGGACCTGATCACGGTGGATGACGTGATCGAGCGCTTCGAGGCATTCGCTGCGGCGCGGGGTTTCTGACCACGCTGCCGTCAGCGGAACGGTGACTGTGAATTCGGGGCAGGGAAAGCCCCCGCGCAAGCGGCAACCCACTCCCTGCCGTGCCTCTTGTCACCCACAAGATGCAAGCCTTGCCGATGGGGAAGCGCGCAGCACCCTCCTTCTTCCTCGGCGTCAGTCCCGCGAAGCTAGGATCCATCTGGCCCTGGGCGACACTGTCAACATGGATTCCCGCTTTCGCGGGAATGACGCCCCAGGAGGGCTCGCCTGCCACCCACCGAGGGCCGCTCCACGACAGCGCAGGCGGGCGTCCACGCGAGAGACCGTACCGCCGGGCGCACGCCCACGCTTCGCCCGCTCAAGCGCCGGATCAGGACGCGCGGTAATCCTGGTAGGACTTCTCTTCCACCAGTTGCGAGCCCAGCTTGAGGTTGATCTCGCGCTTCACCGCGGCGCGCTCGTCGTTGCGGAAGTACACCGAGCGGGCCAGTTCGATGAACTCGGCGTCGAAGGCCTGGGCCTTTTCCTTGAGGCGGATGTGGTCCTCGATGTCCCACAGCGCCTGGTTCACCGCCAGCAGGCGGGCGCGCTCGTCGGCGATGTCGGTGTGCGAGGCCGGATGCGCGGCCCAGGTGGCGTTGAGCAGGTCCAGCTCGGTGCGCACGTTGGCCAGCTTGGCTTCGTCGCGGATCTGCTGCGACTTGATCTCCAGGATGGTGATCTTGTCGATCAGCTCGCCGAAGGAAACGGGGGTCTGGATCAGGCTCATCAGGAACTCCGGCAACAGGCGACGCGCTTGGCGCGCCGGGTGATCAGGAAAAAAAAATAACGTCCGCCACTCAGGCCGCGTCGAGCACGGCGCCACGGGCGATCAGCTCGCACACCGTGCGCACGTCGCCGTCCATCGCGCGGTCGCGGTGCATGAAGCTGATGTGCTGGCGCAGGCGATCATGGGCGCGGCGCACCGCGGCGCCGGCGTGGTAATCGCCCACCTCGGCCAGTGCGGCCGTGAGTGCCTTCACCTCCTCGACGAACTGGGCGTGGTGCGGGCTGTCCTCGCGCGGCGCGTTGGTGATCTTGGCGGCCAGCGCGCGCCAGTCGCCGCGGGCGGCCAGGCGGCGGGCGGCGTTGAGCATTTCCTCGCGGTAATCCAGTGCCTGCGCGGCGGTGTAGAGCTCCAGCGCCAGCACGTGGCCGAGGTCCTCGCACATCTCCAGCACGTGGCGCGCCTCGTTCGCGCCCATCGACACGTGGTCCTCGGCGTTGGCGCTCGTCGGCACCGAATACACGCTGGCCGGATGCGCCCGCGTGGCCAGGTCGTTGACCAGCGCGGCGGCGGTGTACTGCACGATCATGAAACCCGAGTCGGTGGCGTCCTCGTTGCCGGTGAGGAAGGCCGGCAGGCCGTCGTTGGTGGCCGGGTCGACGAGCTTGTTGAGGCGGCGCTCGGAGATCGACGCCAGCACCGGGATCGCCGCCTTCACGTAGCTCATCGCCAGCGCCAGCGGCATGCCGTGGAAGTGGCCGGCGGAGATCACCTGCTCCTCGATGAACTGCGCCGCGTCGTTGTCGGGGAAGATCAGCGGGTTGTCGGTGACCGCGTTCAGCTCGATGTCGAACACGCGGCAGGCCTGAGCCCAGGCGTCACGCACCGCGCCGTGCACCTGCGGCATGCAACGCAGGCTGTAGGCGTCCTGCGGCTGGTGCTTCTTGCCGCCCTTGAACGGCAGGAAGCGGCTGTAGAACGCCTCGCGACCGTGGCGCTGGTTGGCCGGCACCCACTCCCAGCCGATGTCGAAGCTGAGCGCCTGATCCTCCGGCGTGCTCCACGCATCGGCAGCCCACTGCCGGAAGCGCGGCACCAGGTGATACGGAATGTCGACCAGGGTCGAGCCTTCCAGCAGCGCGCGCACGCGGGCGGCGGTCTCGACCTGACCCGGATGCGGGCGCAGCGCGTGCACCTCCTCGCGCAGCGCGCCGCTGCGACCGGCGAAGGCGTCCAGGGTCATCGCGGCAGCGAGGTCGGCGGTGTCGAGCAGGCGCTCCAGCGTGTCCAGCGCCAGCGCGCCAGTGGCCAGCATCTGTGCGGTGCCGTTGTTCAGCGCCAGGCCTTCCTTGAACGACAGGCGGATCGGTTCCAGCCCGGCGCGCTTCAGCGCCTCGGCGCCCGGCATGCGCTCGCCCCGATAGAACGCCTCGCCGCCGCCCAGCAGCACGATCGCCAGGTGCGACAGCGGCGCGAGATCGCCACTGGCGCCGACCGAACCCTTCTCCGGCACCACCGGCACGATGCCCGCGTTGAGCATGGCGGTGAGCGCCTGAAGCGTGGACACGCGAATGCCGGAGTGCCCGCGCATCAACGTGTTGATGCGGATCACCAGCATCGCCCGCACCACGTCCTCGGCGAACGGCTTACCCACGCATACGGCGTGGGTGATGATCAGGTTGTGCTGCAGCTCGTCCAGCAACGTGCCTTCCGGCTGGTGCGGGTTGCCGCCCGGCAGTTCGTCACGCAGGCGATGGGCGCCCAGAAGCTTGTCGGCATTGGAGCCGAAGCCGGTGGTGACGCCGTAGGTCGGCTCGCCGCAGCTCACCTTCTCGGCGAGGAAGTCCGCCGCGCGCTGCACGCGGGCGAGCTGGCCGGAATCCAGCTGCACCGACGCGCCGCCGCGGGCGACGGCGACCAGCTGCTTGCGGGTGAGACTGCTGCCGTCCAGGGTGATGGTGTGGCTCACGTAAGGCTCCGACGAATTGTTTGTTGCATGGCGCCCGCAGACGCCAGGGTGGTGGCACCTAACGGGAATGATGCCCTCAGTCCAACAGGTCACTCCACAGGTCACGCCAGCCTGCGTTGGTAGATTCGATCAGCTCCAGCTTCCAGGCGCGGTTCCACTTCTTGAGCTGCTTTTCGCGGGCGATGGCGGTGGGAAAGTCTGGATGATGTTCAAACCAGACCAGATGCTTGATGCCGTAGCGATGGGTAAACCCTTCGACCACGCCGTCGCGGTGCTGCCAAACCCGTTGCCTGAGATCGCCGGTCACGCCGATGTACAGGGTGCCGCGTTCGCCGCTGGCCATGATGTAAACGGCCGGTTGTTTGGGAGGCATCCATGTCTCCTGACGTTGTGTTCAATCATGTAAGACAGGCTGCGCTGTTTTCGGGGGGGCGATACCGATCGCCCCACCCCTCTCCGCCGTCATTCCCGCGAAAGCGGGAATCCATTTTGCTCTTCCCGCACAGGGCCACAATGGATTCCCGCTTTCGCGGGAATGACGGCAATGAAGATTCAGCAATGGTTAGGCTCACAGCCCCAGACGGCGGCCCGAAGCAGTGCTTCACTCACCCCATCACCGCCGCCTGCTCCAGCTCCACCCGCAGCGTCTTGATCAGCTCGCTGCGCGCCACTTCGAACTGATCCTCGCGGCGCAGGTCCTTCACCGTCACCACGCCCTTGGCCAGCTCGTCCTCGCCCAGCACCAGCACGAAGCGGATACCGGCGCGGTCGGCGTACTTGAACTGTTTGCCGAGCTTGCCCGCCTCCAGCACCACCTCGGTGGCGATGCCGGCGCTGCGCAGCTCGTTGGCGACCGCCAGGTAGGCCGGCAGCTGCGCCTCGTCCATCTGGGTCACCAGCACGTCCACCGTGCTTTGTGCCGTATTGACCAGACCGGCGTCGCGCAGCTGCCAGTAAAGCCGGGTCAGGCCGATCGAGATGCCCACGCCGGGCAGCTTCGACTTGGTGTACTGGCTGGCCAGGTTCTCGTAACGGCCGCCGGAGCACACCGAGCCGATCTGCGGGTGGTCGTTGAGCGTGGTCTCGTAGACGGTGCCGGTGTAGTAATCGAGGCCGCGGGCAATCGAGAGATTGAGCGCGTAGTGCGTTTCCGGCACGCCGAAGGCGTGGATCAGGCCCAGCACTTCCTTCAGTTCGGCGCGGCCCAGCTCCATCGCCTCCGGGCCTTCGCCCAGCGCGTCGAGCTTGTCCAGCGCGTCCTTGAGCGAGGTGGAACGCACCTGCACGAAGGCGAGAATCTGGTTGGCCACCTCGGCACTCAGCCCGAACGCTTCGCCGGTGAGCGTGTCGCGCACGTAGTCGGCGCCGCGCTTGTCCAGCTTGTCCACCTCGCGCAGCACCAGCATCTGCTGCTCGGCGTCGGCGATGCCGAGCTTCTCGAAGTAGCCGCGCATCAGCTTGCGGTTGTTGAGCTGGATGGTGAACGCGCCCACGTTGAGCTCGCGGAACACGCTGTAGATCACCGCCGGCACCTCGGCGTCGTAGCGCACCGACAGGCTGTCCTTGCCGATCACGTCGATGTCGCACTGGTAGAACTCGCGGAAGCGGCCGCGCTGGGCACGCTCGCCGCGGTACACGCGCTGCATCTGGTAGCGGCGAAACGGGAAGCTGAGGTCGCGCTCGTGCTCGGCCACGTAGCGGGCCAGCGGCACGGTGAGGTCGAAGCGCAGCGCCAATTCCGGCACGCCCTCGGCGTCCTTCTCCGCATTGAGCGCGCCAGTCGACTGCACGAAGTACACCTGGCGCTCGGTCTCGCCGCCGGTCTTGGTCAACAGCACGTCGGAATACTCGATCACCGGCGTCTCGATCGGCAGGAAGCCGAAGCGCTCGTAGTTGCGGCGGATCACGTCGAGCATGCGCTGGAACGCGATCTGGTCGAGCGGCAGCAGCTCGAGCACGCCGGGCATGGTGCGGGCCGGGGTAAGCGCCATGGAATCCTCTGCTTTGCGGTGACGGAAAGCCGTGAACGGCAGCCCGCAAGATTAGCAGATGACCGCCACACCTCCCCGCGCCATGGGCACTCGCGACACCCTGCCCCCTGTTGCCAAGACCGGGGGGCATCGCTAGAATGCGCGGCTCCCACGGGGTGTAGCTCAGCCTGGTAGAGCGCTACGTTCGGGACGTAGAAGTCGCAGGTTCGAATCCTGTCTCCCCGACCAAAAATTCGACGAAGAAGCCGGCCTCGCGCCGGCTTTTTTTGTGTCCGTCGCTCGGCTCTGGGCCGATCGCCCCCGGTCGATTGGTCTCGGAGTCGATCGATCGCGTACGGGACTGGAACGAGCCGGCGAGCCGTCGCCTCGATCGTGCGCGCGCAACGCGCCCGGCGAGCCCGATGTCCACTCCACCGCGGGGTAACGCAGGGCGATCATCGTCGCCGCCCGACACCGGCCGCTTCGTTTCTGGACCCCTTGCGCATAGCCCAAGGGCGGGACGGCGGCGCAGCCGCCCCGGTTCCGGTCGGACACCAAAGCGGCAGCGCCGCGATCGATGCGCTCAGACGGCGGCGGCGAGCGCGGCCAGCTGATCCATCTCGGCCTCGTCGAAACCCGCCTGCAGGCGCGCGGGCCGGTTGAACGGACCGCGCAGGCTGACGCCCATGTGAGTGCGCAGCAGGTGGATGAAGGTCGTACGCGGCTCGATCCCGTCGCGCGCGCAGCACCAGTGGAACCAGCGCGTGCCGGCGGCGACGTGGGCCACTTCCTCGCGCAGGATCACCTGGAGAATTTCCACCGTGCGCAGGTCGCCCGCGCCGGTGAGCCGCTCGATCATGCCCGGCGTCACGTCCAGCCCGCGCGCCTCCAGCACGCGCGGCACCAGCGCCATGCGGGCGGTGTCGTCATGGCCCGTTTTCTCGGCCATCTCCCACAGGCCGTTGTGGGCGTCGAAGTCGCCGTAGGCGTAGCCGAGCTCGGCCAGGCGGTCGCTGAGCCTGGCGAAGTGGCGCGCCTCGTCATGCGCGCAGCTGGCCCAGTCGCGGTAGTAGTCCGCCGGCATGCCGCGGAAGCGATACACCGCATCCCACGCCAGGTTGATCGCGTTGAACTCGATGTGTGCCACGGCGTGCACCAGCGCCGCGCGTCCCTCGGGCGTGCCGAGCCCGCGTTGCGGCACCTGCCGCGCGGAGACCAGCACGGGGCGGGCGGGACGACCGGGAGCACCGATCGGCAACGGCGCCGGCGCGGCGGCATCGGGCGCCAGTTCGCCGGCCCGCAGCGCCTGCCAGGTGGCGTGGGTCAGGCGCAGTTTCTCGGCCGGATCGGCAGCATCGAGGCAGCGCTTGGCGGCGGCGTAAAGGTCAGTCATGGATCTCGTAACGTAGGAGCCCGCTCGCGGGCAATGCTCTTGCTTCCGATCAACATCAAAGCCCAAGAGCATCGCCCGCGAGCGGGCTCCTACAAAAAGGGCACGCTCAGGCGGTGCGACGGGCGGCCTTGGCGTCGTCCGAGCGCATCATCTCGATCTGCTGCAGGTATTCCTTCTCCAGGCCGGTGACGTATTCGCCGGAGAAGCACGAGGTGTCGAAGTGCTTGAGGTCTTCGTTGCCGTCCTGCACGGCCCAGATCAGGTCTTCCAGGTCCTGGTAGATCAGCCAGT
The DNA here is from genome assembly GCF_035685805.1 of Dyella sp. GTDB lineage: Bacteria > Pseudomonadota > Gammaproteobacteria > Xanthomonadales > Rhodanobacteraceae > Dyella_A. Next base: position 13,244 of record NZ_DASSAB010000060.1, on the reverse strand, counting down.
CGGCGCCGAGCTGTGCCTCCACTTCCTGCTCGGTCTGGCCGGCGGCGATCAGCTCGGTGGCCGAGGGCATGTCGATGCCGTAGACGTTGGGATAACGCACCGGCGGCGCGGCCGAGGCGAAGTAGACGTTCTTTGCGCCGGCGTCGCGCGCCATCTGGATGATCTGCCGCGAGGTGGTGCCGCGCACGATCGAGTCATCCACCAGCAGCACGTTCTTCTTGCGGAACTCCAGGTCCACCGCGTTGAGCTTGCGGCGCACCGATTTCACGCGGTCGCCCTGCCCCGGCATGATGAAGGTGCGGCCCACGTAGCGGTTCTTCACCAGGCCCTCTCGGAACGGCACGCCAAGCGCGCCGGCCAGTGCGCTGGCGGCAGTGCGGGCGGTGTCGGGAATCGGGATCACCGCGTCGATGCCGTGATCGGGGCGCAGGCGCATGATCTTCTGCGCCAGTTTCTCGCCCATGCGCAGGCGCGCCTTGTACACCGACACGTCCTCGATCATCGAATCGGGCCGGGCCAGGTACACGTACTCGAAGATGCACGGCGCGTGCGTGGCGCGTTCGGCGCAATGGCGGCTGTGCAGCTGGCCGTCGTCGGTGATGATGATGGCCTCGCCTGGCGCGATGTCGCGCACGCGCTTGAAGCCCAGCACGTCCAGCGCCACCGACTCGGACGCTACCGCGTACTCGCGGCCCTCCGCGGTGATGCGCTCACCCAGCACCAGCGGACGGATGCCGTTGGGATCGCGGAACGCGACCAGGCCGTAGCCCAGCACCAGCCCGATGCAGGCGTAGCCGCCACGGGCGCGCGCGTGCACGCCGGCGACCGCCTTGAAGATGTGGTCCGGGGTAAGCGTCATGCGCTCCTGGATCTGCAGCTCGTGCGCCAGCACGTTGAGCAGCACCTCGGAGTCCGAATCCGTGTTGATGTGGCGGCGGTCCTCGTGGAACATCTCGCGCCGCAGCGACTCGGTGTTGATCAGGTTGCCGTTGTGCGCAAACGCAATGCCGTAGGGCGAGTTCACGTACAGCGGCTGTGCCTCGTCGGCGCCCTCGGAGCCGGCAGTCGGGTAGCGGCAATGGCCAATGCCGATGCGCCCGCGCAGGCGCGCCATCGAAGCGTGGTTGAACACGTCGCGCACCAGGCCATTGCCCTTGTGCAGGCGCAGGCGGGATCCATCCACGGTGGCAATGCCCGCGGCGTCCTGGCCGCGATGCTGCAATACGGTGAGGCCGTCATAGAGCGCCGAGGCGACCTCGGTGATGCCGACAATGCCGATGATTCCGCACATGATGGTTTACGCCTGCGTGGGTGATGCGTGTGGGTGGTGCGACTAGCGATGCTGCGAGGAAACGTCTGCCGGATCCGCCGTGGCGGGCGCTCGCGCGCCCGGAACCGAACCCGCCGGAGCTGGGGATGTGGGTGCTTTGGGCGTTCCCCGCAAGGCGGCTTGCAGGTCGCCCCGGGACGGCGCGCCCGTGGTGCCGCGCGCGTCCAGCATCTTGCGCACGCCGTCGAGGTTGGCCGCGCCGGACACGTCGGGGAGGCTGGGCAGCCCGTCCAGCGCGTCCGGCGCCGGATGCAGATAGCGCGCGGTGCTGGCCGGAAGGTGTTGCCCCACCGCGATCGCCACCGTCTGGAAATGCGGCAGCAGCATCGACTGGCGCCACCACGGCTCGCGGGTGACCGCCGTGAAGCCGAGCAGGAACACCATCAGCGCCACCAGCAGCACGCCGCGCGCGAAGCCGAACAGCATGCCCAGGCCGCGATCGGGCCCGGACAGGCCGGCCCCGGCGACCAGCCGGCGAAACATCGCGTTGAGCAGCGCACCGACGATCAACACCGCCGCCAGGCAAATGCCGTAGCCGGTGACCAGCCGCAGCGCCGGCGTGTGGATGCTGTGCTCGAAATAGGCCGCCACGCTGGGGCCGAACGCCCAGGCGACCCAGATCGAGCCGATCCAGATCGCCAGCGACAGCAATTCGGCCACCAGCCCGCGCCACAGGCCGATCAGCACTGAAACAGCCAGCACGCCCGCGATGAAGTAATCGATCCAGTTCATGCGCGCCGCCGTCCGTCCGCAGGGGCCGGGGTCAGGGAACGCTCACGACGTTGCCGGCCAGGCCAAGCTTGGACTTGATCTGGTCGCGCACGCGCTGCGCGTCATCCCGCTGCGTCTGGGGTCCGGCACGCACGCGCCAGAGCTTGCGCCCGCCCGCCGTCACCGTATCGACAAACCCGTCGAAGCCATTGGCCCGCAGCCGGTCGCGCAAGGCCAGCGCATCGGACTGGCTGCTCATCGCAGCCACCTGCACGGCCCAGCCGCCGGCGCTGCGAGCGCTGCCCGTGGATGCCGCGGCGGGCGCATCACTATCCGGGGTGCTGGCGTGGCTTTCCAGCCGTACCGGCACGCCGGCAATGCTCTGGGTGATCTTCAACCGCGCGCTTTCGGCCGCCGCGCGGCTGGAGAACGGGCCGGCCGTCACCGCGGTCAGCGCCTTGCCGCCCTGCTGGATCACGCGACTGCTGACCGGATAGCCCAGCCCCTGCACCCGCTGCACCAGGCTCCTGGCACCGGCACTGGAGGCGTAGGCACTCAGGTTGAGCGTGTGGCTGCCGCGCGCCGCGGTGGCCGGCGGCGTGGCCGGCGCGTCGGCCTTGGGCGCTTCAGCCGGTGGCGTCGATTTGATCACCGGCTCGCTGGCCGCGGGCTTGGCCGGCGCGGGCTTGGCGGGTTCCGGTTCGGCCGGTGCGGGCTTGGCCGTGGCGGGCTCGGGAGCCTGCACCGCCGGCGGGTTCGACGCGACCGGCGCGTCTTCGCCCGGAGCCCGATCACCGGTTTCCACGTCGGTCGGCCGCCGCGAGCGGATGTCCACGGTGGCGAGTGCGTCGCTGCTGCCGCCGGCCGCGGCGGGGATCACCACGGCGCCCGCGCTGGCGGGGGCCGCGGGCGTGGCGGCGTCCGGATCCAGGCTCATGGTCTTGGTCTGCAGGTCGCGATCCGGTGCCGGCGGAATCGCCAGGCTCACGCTCTGGTCGCCAACCGCCGTGGGCGGGCTGCTGGGAAAGAACATCGGCACGAACAGGACCAGAAACGCGATGAGAACAGCAGCTCCCAGCAGGCGAGTTTTCAAGACGGGCTCCAGGATGGGCAGGCGCAGCACAAAGCGGCGGAATTATACCCGGCCGCGCCAGTCACACCGAAACCGCGCCGTGCCGCGTTCAGCCGCGCCGCGAGGAAAGCACCGCGGACGCCACGAAGAACGAGCCGAAGGCGAGGATGCAATCGCCCGCGTGCGCGGCGGCACGAGCCGCCTCCAGCGCCGATCCGACGTCGCCATGAGCCGTGTGCGGCGCGCCCGGCAGCGCGGCCTGCAGCGCCTCCACGAGCGCCTGCGCCGGCAGCCCGCGCGGCGTGTCCTGATCGAGACCGGCCAGGTGCCAGTGATCCACCCGCGCACCGAGCGAACCCATCACGCCGGCCACGTCCTTGTCCGACAGCGCGCCGAATACCGCGTGCACGCGCCCGCGGGGCGCGCCATCAAGCCACTGGGCCAGCGCGCGCGCCGCCTGCGGGTTGTGGCCCACATCGACGTACAGCGCCGGATCACCGCCCAGACACTGCAGGCGCGCCCGCACCTGCACCTGCTCCAGCGCCGCGGCGACCGCCGCCTGCGGATCGGCACCCAGCACGCCCGGATCGAGCGCCCGCAGCGCGGCGATCGCTGCCGCCGCATTGGCGTACTGCACCGGTGCAGCCAGGGCGGGATCGGGCAGCTCCATCGTGGTGCCGTCGTGGTGACGCCAGCGCCAGCCGTGCGCGAGCCGGTCGACATGAAAATCCACGCCCGCACGTTGCACCTGCGCGCCGACCGCGCCCAGCATCGCGAGCAGCCCATCCGGCGGCAGCGCCTCGCCGACGATCGCCGGACGTCCCGCACGTGCAATGCCGGCCTTCTCCCGCCCGATGCTGTCGCGATCGGGCCCGAGCCAGTCCACGTGGTCCAGGTCGACGGTGGTGATCACCGCCACGTCCGCATCGATGATGTTGACCGCGTCCAGCCGCCCGCCTAGGCCCACCTCCAGCACGGCGACGTCGACGCTGGCGCGGGCAAACAGGTCCAGCGCCGCCAGCGTGCCGAACTCGAAATAGGTCAGCGGGATCGGCGCAGCGGGGCCCTGGCCGCGCGCTGCCTCGATGCGTTCGAACGCGCCCACCAGCGCCGCGTCGTCGACGTCGCGACCGTCGATCCGCACGCGCTCGTTGTAGGCCAGCAGGTGCGGCGAGGTGAACGCACCGGTGCGCTTGCCTGCCGCCTGCACCATGGCCTCCAGCAGCGCCACGGTGGAGCCCTTGCCGTTGGTGCCGCCCACGGTGATGACGTGCCGCGCGATCGGCGGGGCGCCCATGCGTTGCCACACGGCGCGCACCCGCTCCAGGCCCAGCTCGATGCTGCGCGGGTTCACGCCTTCCTGGTAGGCGAGCCATTGGGCGAGGGTGCGGGTCATTCGGCAATCCGGAGAGAGGAAGGTCGTCAGGCGTCCAGCGGACGCAGCCAGAAGCGCAGGCGGTGCTCGCATTCCGTCGTGTCATCGAGCTCGGTCCACGACAGCGTGCAGCACAGGTCGTCCTGGCGCCGGTAGCCGCGCCCGGTCCAGAACGCGTCGTTGGAACGATGGCCGGGCGGGCGGCGGGGATCGTCCGCCTCGCGCTCGACCGCGCAGAACGCGGTGCAGGCGAATCCACCCAGGCGCCGCGCATGCGCCTCGCGTTCGTCGAAGAAGCGATGGCCGATGCCCTGCCCGCGATAGTCGCGCAGCAGCACCGACTCACCGAAATAGAACACCGTGTCAACCGCCATGCCGCGCTCGCGGAACGGCGCCTGGAACGCCTCGCCGTCGTCGGCCAACGGGAGACCGCTGGACGCGCCGACCACGGTGTCGCCATCCAGCGCCAGCACGAACACGCTGCGCGAGGACTGCGCATACGCGGCCAGATAACGCCGCTCGTAATCGAGATCGCCCGCGTACAGGTACGGCCAGTCGCGAAACACCGCGATGCGCAGCCGCGCGAGGTCGTCCAGATGCGGCGTCACCGCCGCGCCGACGCAGGTGATCACGCGCACGCTCATGCGATCAGCCGCCGGCGACCTGGGCGATCCAGTCGTTGAGGTTGTAGTAATTGCTGACGCGGCTGATGCGTCCGTCGCGGATGGCGAAGAACGCGCCGCCCGGCAGCACGTAGCGCTGGCCGTGCGCAGGCGGAAGGCCCTCGTCGTCGGCCAGGTAACTGCCGTGCACTTCGTACTCGGCCGCGGCGCGCTGGCCGTCGGCGGCGGCCATCACCACGATCTTCTGCAGCTGCTCGCCGTAGCTGCGTTGCATCCGTGCCAGGAACGCCCGAAACGCCTCGCGCCCGTGCTCGCGGCCGCCCTGGTTGAGGTCGTGCGCCACGTCGTCGGTGAGGCACTCCAGCATCGCCTCCCAGTCGCCGCGGTTGAAGGCGTCGTAGTAGCGCTGGACGAGGGCGATGGCGTCGGACATGGGGGGCTTTTCCGGGTTGATGGCGAGGCGGGGATTCTAAGCCATCGCCCCGGTCCGGCACCCGCTCACTGGAACAGGTGAATGCCGCTGGCGCGCAGCGCCCAGTACATGCCGAAGGCGGTCCAGAACATCTTTTTCAGCGCCTTGCCGGCCAGCAGCGCGGCCAGCAGGCCGAGCAGCAGCGGCAGGTGGCGTTCGAACGTGCTGCGGGTGTCGTTGACGACGTTCATGGCCTCTCTCCCTCCCCGTCCGTCGGGGTGTGGCGCCATCATCCGTGCCCCGCCGGTTCCGCGGCAGGGGCCATCGTCAACGTTCGTGGGTGACAGGCGTCACCGCGCTGCCTCAGAGCCGCGCGCCACGCAGGCGCAGCGCATTGCTCACCACCGATACCGAGCTCAGGCTCATCGCCAGCGCTGCGATCATCGGCGACAGCGTGATACCCAACCATGGATACAGCGCGCCCGCCGCCAGCGGCACGCCGATGCCGTTGTAGACGAAGGCGAAGAACAGGTTCTGGTGGATGTTGCGCACAGTGGCGCGCGACAGCCCGCGGGCCCGGGCGATTCCGCCGAGATCGCCCTTCACCAGCGTGACCTGCGCGCTTTCCATCGCCACGTCGGTACCGCTGCCCATCGCGATACCGACATCCGCGGCGGCCAGCGCGGGCGCGTCGTTGATGCCGTCGCCGGCCATCGCCACCCGCCGCCCCTGCTGCTTCAAGCGGTTCACCACGTCGGCCTTGTCGGCGGGCGAAACGTCGGCATGGATGTCGTCGATGCCCAGCGTGGCGGCGACCGACCTGGCGGTAGTGGCATTGTCGCCGGTGAGCATCAGGATGCGCAGGCCCTCGGCGTGCAGGGACCGGATGGCCTCGGCCGCGCCGGCCTTGATCCGGTCGGCCACCGCGATCAGCGCGGCCAGCTGGCCGTCGACCGCGAGGAACATGACGGTGGCACCGTCGCCTCGCAGGCTTTCGGCACGCGTCGCCGCCTCATCGTTCGCCAGGATCCCGAGCTCCTCCAGCAAGCGTGCGTTGCCGAGCGCGACCGCATGCCCATCGACCTCGCCCCTCACGCCGCGTCCGGTGAGGCTGCGAAAGCCTGTCGCCACCAGCAGCGCGTCGCCGTCCGCGGCACGCACGATGGCGCGGGCCAGCGGATGCTCGCTGGACTGCTCCAGCGCCGCGGCCAGCGTCAGCAGGCGCTCGCGCGGCAGGTCGCCCAGCACCACCAGCTCGCTCAGCTCGGGCTTGCCTTCGGTCAGGGTGCCGGTCTTGTCCACCACCAGGGTGTCGATGTCGCGCATCGCCTCGATCGCGCCGGCGTCCTTGAACAGCACGCCATGCTGCGCGCCGCGCCCGCTGGCGACCATGATCGAGATCGGCGTGGCCAGGCCGAGCGCGCACGGGCAGGCAATGATGAGTACCGACACCGCGGCGATCAGCGCATGCGCCAGCCTCGGATCGGGCCCAAGCCAGGCCCACAGCAAGAACGCGATCACCGCACAGGCGACCACCGCTGGCACGAACCACGCGGCCACCTTGTCGGCCACCCGCTGCAGCGGCGCGCGACTGCGCTGCGCGGCGGCGACCAGCGCCACGATCTGGGCCAGCATGGTGTCGCTGCCGACCTTGTCCGCGCGCATGGTCAGCGCGCCGTCCTGGTTGACGGTGCCGCCGGTAATCCTGGCCTCGGCGGCCTTTGCTACCGGCATCGGTTCGCCGGTGAGCATGGATTCGTCCACGTGGCTCTCGCCATCGACCACCACGCCGTCGACGGGCACCTTCTCGCCAGGTCGCACGCGCAGCGTGTCGCCGGGTTGCACCGCATCGAGCGGCACCTCGCTCTCGCGGCCCTGGTCGTCCAACCGGTGCGCGGTCTTCGGTGCCAGTCCCAGCAGCGCCTTCAGGGCGGCGCCGGTACGCCGGCGCGCACGCAGTTCAAGAAAATCGCCCAGCGTGACCAGGGTGACGATCACGGCCGCGGACTCGAAATACACCGCCACCTCGCCATGCGCATCACGGAAACTTGGCGGAAACATGCCCGGCGCCAGGAACGCGATGGTGCTGTAGACCCAGGCCACGCCGGTGCCCAGCGCAATCAGCGTGTACATGTTCGGCGACCACGGTCGCAACGAATTCCAGCCACGCCGGAAGAACGGCGCGCCGCCCCACAGCACCACGACGGTCGCCAGCACGGCCTCGATCCAGCCCGCGATGCCACCCCACGGCGCGCCGACATGCTAGCCGAAAAGGTGCGGGCCCATCGCCAGCACGAACACCGGTGCGGTCAACGCCAGCAGCGTCCAGAACCGTCGCGTCATGGCCGTCAGCTCGCCACCGTCGTCCTCGTCCGCGCTGGGCATCATCGGCTCCAGCGCCATGCCGCATTTGGGGCAGTCGCCGGGGCCGACCTGCTGTACTTCCGGATGCATCGGGCAGGTGTAGATTGCGCCGGCCGGCGCCGGCGGCGCAGCCTTGTGTTCGCCCAGGTAGGCCGCCGGATCGGCGACGAACTTTTCCCGGCAGCGCGCCGCGCAGAAGTAGTACGCATGTCCGTCGTGCTCGGCGCGATGCGTGGCGGTATCGGGATCCACCGCCATGCCGCAGACCGGGTCTTTCACGGTGGGCCGGCCGTGATCCGTGTCATGACCAGCCGCGCCGGCACTGGCCGCGCTGCAACAGCCATGGCCGCCGGCGGCGTGCGGGGCCAGGTGCGCCGACGTATCCGCCTCGAACTTCGCCTTGCAGCCATGGCTGCAGAAGTGGAAGGTCTCGCCCTCGTGCACGGTGCTCGGCTTTCCGGCGCCCGTGGCCACGGTCATGCCGCACACCGGGTCGATGGCGTCGGCGCTCTGCGCGGCCTTGCTGCCGCAGCAACCGCCACCTGCCGCCTGTCCGGAAACATGAGCCGCCGGATCGGCGTCGAACTTCGCCTTGCAGCCATCGCTGCAGAAGTGGAAGGTCTCGCCCTCGTGCACGGTGCTCGGCCTTCCGGCGGCGGTATCCACCGTCATGCCGCACACCGGGTCGATGGCGTCGGCGCTCCGCGCGGCCTTGCTGCCGCAGCAACCGCCAACGGCCGCCTGTCCGGAAACATATGCCGCTGGATCGGCCTCGAACTTCGCCTTGCAGCCATCGCTGCAGAAGTGGAAGGTCGCACCCTCGTGCACCGCGCTTGGCTTGCCGGCGCCCGTGGCCACCGTCATGCCGCACACCGGGTCGATGGCGTCGGCGCTCTGCGCGGCCTTGCTGCCGCAGCAACCCCCACCTGCCGCCTGTCCGGAAACATGAGCCGCCGGATCGGCCTCGAACTTCGCCTTGCAGCCATCGCTGCAGAAGTGGAAGGTCTCGCCCTCGTACACCGCGCTCGGCCTTCCGGCGACGGTATCCACTGTCATGCCGCACACCGGGTCGATGGCGGGGCGAGCGGGCGCCGCGCCGCGGCAGCCACAGGATGTGCTTTCCATCAGGCGTTCTCCTCGTCGTTGAGTGCGCGCAGGATCGGGCAGTGCTCCGGCGCGCCGTGGCCAGGACACGAGTCCACCAGCTCCACCAGGCCATCGCGCACGCGCTGCAGCTCGGCGATGCGGGCATTGATCGCGGCCAGTCGCTGTTCGGCGCGCTTCTTCACCGCCCGCACGCCACGCTGGCGATCGGCCGAGAGCGCCAGCAGGTCGCGGATCTCCTCGAGCGTGAAGCCCAGGTCCTTCGCGCGACGGATGAAGCGCAGCTGCGCCACCGCCGCCTCGCCATAGCTGCGGTAGCCGGAGGCCCGACGTAGCGGCTCGGGCAACAGGCCCTCGCGCTCGTAGTAGCGGATGGTGTCGATGGGAACGCCGGTGCGCTTGGCGACAGCTCCGATGGTGAGCGAGTTGGAAGTGTCCATGGCCTGAGTCTAGACCCTTGATCCAGGTCCAGAGTCAACCCCTCCCGGCCACCCGCACGCGACCCGATTGCGTGCGGCGCGAGCGTGCGCTCAGGCCGGCATCAACGGCGCATGCCCGAGGCCAGGTGGGGTCCGCGCAGCCGGCGGGCCTGAATCGGAGACGCCCGATGCAAGGGGCTCTTTCTCCGAATCAGCGGTGCGGGCAACCGGGCCAGCAGCAGGGCCTGCGCATGCCTTTGCGCATCTTGTCGATGCCGACGGCAATGCGCCGCGTTCTTGTGGCCTCCTGCTTGGGCGACGTGACCCAGCAGATCCACTCGTTCCGCGCCAGTGGCGTGATGTCCGTCCACATATCCGACGCGGCCGCATCGCGCTCGATGGCGCTCCGGAAATCCGCGGGAAGCTTGTGGACCGTTCCATCGCCAAGCTTGTTGGTGCTCATGAACGCCTCCTTTGGGACCAGGCGCTGGAGTCAGACGGCCATGACGCCGCGGGTATTGAATATCACTGAGCGCGAATCTTGCCCCATCACGGTATTCATGGGCATGGCACTCGCGCTAGGGCGTACGGACGCGCATCTACCTCGACAAGCGTTACATGTCCGGCGGCTCGGCCGCAGGGCTCTGGCGGGCCGAGCGGCTTCATTATCGCCTCGCGGTCTTCCTCGGAAACGGCGCGGCTCTGGAAGTAGCCGCACCCCTGCGCGGTCAGGAAACTCATACCTACGCCGCGCCAGACTAATGTCTCTTTTACGAGAGGCAATTGACGCTCGGCTTCTCGCGTGCAAGCTCGGACGAACTCTCAACGGGCAACCGGCCATCCCTGCCTTCTGGCTTGCGCCTGCATCGCTTGCAGGCGAAAGAATTCAGTGGCGGCAGAGCCCGCCTTTTTAAGGATCTGGGGCCCGCATGCTAGGGGCCCCAGTAATCGAACTTGAAGATGCTTTGAGCGGGAATGGAGAAAGAAATCTCGCCGCCACATTTGATGACATGCTCCCCGGGCTCGATTTGTCCGGGAGTCCCGATGGGATGAGCCCAGAGCTTTCCATCGACCGTCAGTGGTCCGCATTGCCCGCCATTGTCGTCAGCCACGATCAGATACGCGTTCCCATCGGGCGAACGCGAGACCGAACCGTGAAGGTCACGATGGCTACAGGCAGCACAGACAACGATCAGCACAGCCAAGGCGATCTGGCGACTCATGGCTGTGGACCTTTGTCGCGGGCTACCGCTTGAGCCAGGCTGCGCCGCGAAGCGGCATCGGCCATCAGCGGGCCGGGTTCGGGCCTGCGTAGAACCTGTGGCGCGACCATGCTCCTCACGGCGCCGCATCCTCCACCGCCACGAAGCCGCCCGTCTGCCGGGCCCACAGCCGCGCGTACAGGCCTTGCTGCGCGATCAGCTCGGCGTGGGTGCCGGTTTCGGCGATGCGCCCCTTGTCCAGTACCACCAGGCGATCCATGCGGGCGATGGTGGACAGGCGGTGGGCGATGGCGATGACGGTCTTGCCCTGCATGAGGATGTCGAGGCTGTCCTGGATCGCTGCCTCGGCTTCGGAATCCAGCGCGCTGGTGGCTTCGTCCAATACCAGAATCGGAGCGTCCTTCAGCAGCACGCGGGCGATCGCGATGCGCTGGCGCTGGCCGCCGCTGAGCTTCACGCCGCGCTCGCCTACATGCGCATCGAAGCCGGTGCGGCCTTCGCCATCGACCAGCTGCGGGATGAACTCGTCGGCACGCGCCTTGCGCACCGCATCGGCAATCTGTGCCTCGGTGGCATCGGGGCGGCCGTAGAGCAGGTTGTCGCGGATCGAGCGGTGCAGCAGCGAGGTGTCCTGGGTGACCACGCCGATCTGTGCGCGCAGGCTTTCCTGGGTGACCTGCGCGACGTCCTGATCGTCGATGAGAATGCGCCCCTGCTCCAGGTCGTACAGGCGCAGCAGCACGTTGACCAGGGTCGATTTGCCGGCACCCGAGGGGCCGACCAGGCCGATCTTCTCGCCCGGGCGCACGGCCAGTTCCAGCCCGGCGATCACCCCGCCCTGCTTGCCGTAGTGGAAGTGGATGTGATCGAAGCGCACGGCACCCTCGCGCACCACCAGCGGCACCGCGCCCGGCCCATCCTGCACGGCGCGCGGCTGGGCGATGGTGGTGAGTCCGTCCTGCACCGTGCCGATGTTTTCGAAGATGCCGTTGACCACCCACATGATCCAGCCGGACATGTTGTTGATGCGGATCACCAGCCCGGTGGCCAGCGCAATGGCGCCGACGGTGACGCGGCCCTGGCTCCAGAGCCACAGCGCCAGACCGGAGGTGCCCACGATCAGCAGCCCGTTGAGCGAGGTGATGGTGACGTCCATCGCCGTGGTCATGCGGGTCATGCGGCGGGTCTTGCCGATCTGCTCGCCGAGTGCGGCGGCCACGTAGTCCTCTTCGCGGCGGGTGTGCGCGAACAGCTTGAGCGTGAGCACGTTGCTGTAGCCGTCGACGATGCGCCCCATCAGCCGCGAGCGCGCCTCGGACGACTCCCACGAACGCGCCTTGGTGCGGGGGATGAAGTACGCCAGCGTGACCACGTAGGCGGCGATCCAGACCACCAGCGGCGCCGCCAGCCACGCGTCGGCCTGCGCGAACAGCACGATCGCGCTGCCGGTGTAGACCACCACGTACCAGAGCGCATCGACGATCTGCACCGCCGATTCGCGCAGGGAGGCGCCGGTCTGCATGATGCGGTTGGCGATGCGCCCGGCGTAGTCGTTCTGGAAAAAGCCCAGGCTCTGGCGGATCACGTAGCGATGGTTCTGCCAGCGGATGCGGTTGGTCAGGCTGGGCACGATCGCCTGGTTCACCAGCAGGTCGTGCGCGCCGATCGCCAGCGGCCGCACGATCAGCGCGACGAAACCCATCCACAGCAACTCGTTGCCGTGCCGCTGGAAGAAGTCCGCCGCCGGCGCACCCTTGGCCATGTCCACGATGCTGCCGATGAAGCCGAACAGCGATACCTCGACGATCGCCACCACGAAACCCACCGCGATCGCCACCGCGAACACCGGCCACACCTGGCGCAGGTAGAACGCATAGAAGCGCCACACCGACGCGGGCGGCATGCCGTCGACCGGTTCCTTGAACGCGTCGATGAGGGATTCGAACCAGCGAAAGATCATGGGGCATTCCAGACTTGCGAGGGCCGTCATTGTGCTTGAAGCCCGCACGAAGCGGTGTGACGATGCGGCCTCTCCGTTATGACCCGCGGGATCAGCAGCATGACCACCGAAACCTTCGAAGGCGCCTGTACCTGCGGTGCCATCCGTTACCGACTGATCAGCGCGCCGCTGATCGTGCACTGCTGCCACTGCAGCTGGTGCCAGCGCGAGACCGGCAGCGCGTTCGTCATCAACGCGATGATCGAGACCGACCGGCTGCAGCTGCTGCAGGGCGAGCCGGTCATGGTGGACACGCCGTCGGCAAGCGGCAAGGGCCAGCGGATCGCGCGCTGCGCCCAATGTCATGTGGCGCTATGGAGCCATTACCCCGGCGGCGGCAAGGCGGTGGCCTTCGTGCGCGTGGGCACGCTGAAGGAACCGTGGCGGTTGCCGCCGGACGTCCATATCTACACCTCGACCAGACAGCCCTGGGTGACGCTGCCGCCGGACGTTCCCGCCGTGCAGGAGTTCTACGACATCGACCAGGTCTGGTCGCCGGCCAGCCTGGAACGCCGCGCAGCACTGCGGGCGGCAAGGCGTTCGTAATCTGAACGCCAGCCGCGAAGGCGGGCACTCATCAGGCCGGCGCGATTGACCGCCTGCGGCGGCGCT
>NZ_DASSAB010000059.1:0-32457 GCF_035685805.1 Dyella sp. | reverse complement strand
TGTCACGGTCGACGAGAAGGCGATCGTCAATGCGATGGTCGGCCTGGCCGCGACCGGCGGCTCGACCAACCATTCGATCCACCTGGTGGCGATGGCGCGCGCGGCCGGCATCGCCATCGACTGGGACGACCTCGACGTACTGTCGCGCATCACGCCGCTGCTCACGCGCATCTATCCCAACGGCAGCGCCGACGTGAACCAGTTCCAGGCGGCCGGTGGCCTGGCCGTGGTGATCCGCGACCTGCTCGGCGTCGGACTGCTGCATGCGGACATCCGTTGCGTGCACGGCGGCGACCTGCGCCAGCAGATGCGCGAACCCTGGCTCGATGGTACCCAGTTGCGCTGGCGCGATCCGCCGCCGCAATCGCGCGACGCCACGGTGGTGCGGCCGGCGGCGGAACCATTCGACAGCGAGGGTGGCCTGCGCCGGCTGCAGGGAAACCTCGGCCGCGCGATGGTGAAGATTTCGGCGGTGGCGGCCAGCCATCGCACGATCACCGCACCGGCACGGGTGTTCGACACGCAGCAGGCGGTGATCGATGCGTTCAAGGCCGGCACGCTCGCGGGCGACTTCGTCGCGGTGGTGCGCGGCCAGGGCCCGCGCGCCAACGGCATGCCGGAGCTGCACAAGCTCACGCCCACGCTGGCCCTGCTGCAGGATCGCGGGCATCGCATCGCGCTGCTCACCGACGGGCGCATGTCCGGCGCCTCCGGCCGCGTGCCGGCGGCCATCCACGTCACCCCCGAGGCCGAGGCCGGTGGGGCGCTGGCCAAGCTGCGCGACGGCGACATCATCCTGCTCGACGCGGTGCGCGGCCGGCTGGAGGTGCGCGTCGATGCCGCCGAGTTTGCCGCCCGCCCCAGCGCGACCCTGCCCGATGGCTCGCACCACGTCGGCATGGGCCGCGAGCTGTTCGGCATCTTCCGCCAGAACGCCGCCACTGCTGACCTGGGTGCCGGCGTGCTCTGATCGCCTCGGCCGGGTGCGCCGTCGCTGTCGGACGGATGCGCCCGATCCTCATCGTTTGACGTTTGCCGCCGGGAGCGCCCGGCCGCCGCTGGAGCCCGACGTGACCTCTTCCATCGAACACAAGCAGTCCCAGATCGAGACGACCATGCGCCTCGCCGCGGTGATCCCGGTGGTGATCATCGACGACGTGGCCGCCGCGGTGCCGATGGCACGCGCGCTGGTCGCCGGCGGCACGCCGGCGATCGAGGTGACCCTGCGAACGCCCGCCGCACTCGAGGCCATTCGCGCCATCGCCCAGGAGGTCGAGGGCGCGGTGGTTGGCGTCGGCACCGTGCTGCACGCCGAGCACCTGGCCGCCGCCCGGGCCGCGGGCGCGCGCTTCGCTGTCTCCCCGGGCGTGTCGCCCCGGCTGCTCGATGCCGCCGACGACAGCGACCTGCCGCTGCTGCCCGGTGCCGCCACCGCCAGCGAAGTGATGACCCTGATCGAGCGCGGCTACCGCTTCCTGAAGTTCTTCCCCGCCGTGCCTGCCGGCGGCACCAGGCTGATCGGTGCCTGGGCCAGCCCGCTGCCGCAGGTGACCTTCTGCCCCACCGGCGGCATCACCCTGGGCACAGCGCAGGACTTCCTCGCGTTGCCCAACGTGCTGTGCGTGGGCGGCTCCTGGCTGACTCCCGCCGACAAACTCAAGGCCGGCGACTGGGCCGCCATCGAGCTGCTCGCCCGCGAAGCGGCCGCGCTGAAGGGTTGATCAGACTGCCTGCGGCATGGCGTCCTGCGCGCGGATGCCGCGCAAGGCCGGGCTGCTCAGGCAGCCCAGCGCGATCGCCGTCAGGGCGAGCCCGGAGGCGACGAACAGCGCCGGCAGCGAGATCAGCTTGAGCAGCGCACCGGCGCCAGCCGCGGCCAGCGGCCCGAGGCCGAGGAAGGTGAACATCAGCACGCTCATCGTGCGCCCGAGCATGTTCGGCGCCACCCGACGCTGGATCCAGCTGACCAGGGTGATCTGCACCACGCCGCCGAAGATTCCGGTCAGACCGAGCAGCACGGCGGCAAGCACGGTGGAATGCACCCCGGCCAGCGCCACCAGCGTTACGCCCACTCCCGCGTCGAAGCACAGGATCATGGCGCCCAGGTGGCCGCGAACCCATTGCGCCACCCGACCCGAGGCAAGGCCGCCCAGCAGCATGCCGCCGCCGTTCGCCGCCAGCACGATGCCCAGCGAGGTGGCGCCGTGGTCCAGCCGCGTGTCGGCCAGCACCGGCAGGCCGACCTGGGTCGGGCCGGTGACGAAGATTGAGACCACCGCCGCGTACAGCATGAACGCGCGCAGCGGTGGATCGGCCGCGATGCTGCGCAGCCCGCCCAGCACCTGGCCGAGTACGCCGTGCTGCGCGGGCCCGCGCCGTGCCGCGGCCGGCAGCCGCACCAGCGCCAGCGACACCAGCGAGCAGGCGAAGCTGCCGGCATCGATGGCGAAGGCCCAGCCGAGGCCCCGCGCGTCGGCCAGTCCGACCGTTCCCGGGGACGCATGCGCGCCCGCGCCGATCACCACGCCGGCCAGCGCCGGGCCGACGAACAGGCTGAGCTGGCGCATGCCCATCATGGCGCCGTTGGCCTGCTGCAAGTGCCGCGGCTCGACCACCGACGGCAGTATCGCCGAGCTGGCCGGGTAGGCGAACGCGGTGGCCAGGCCGATCCCCAGCGCCAGCACGTACACCCACGGCATGCTGATCGCGCCGCCGAGCACCATCGCCGCCAGCGCCGCCACCATCGCGGCATTGGCACCGCGCGCCAGCAGCAGCACCGTGCGCGCCGAGAACTGGTCCACCACCGCGCCGCCAATCAGCATGAACACCGCGCGCGGCACCGCCATGGTGGCCAGCACCAGGCCAAGCGCGCCGGGGTCGCCGGTAAGCTTGAGCACCAGCCAGGGCAGGGCGACCAGGGTGAACTGGTCGCCGAACATCGACACCGTGCTGCCGCCGAACAGCAGGCGGAAATTGGCGTTGCGGGAAAGCGCGGGTGGCGACATGGAGTGTCTCGGGGAAAGGGGGGCGACTCAGCCGCCGATGGCGGCGATGTCCCACGCGCGGTGGGCCAGTTGCAGCAGGTGCTGGCGCACGTCGCCGGGCCAGTCGATGGTGAGCTGGTCGAAAGTGGCGCGCTCGCCGCGCCAGAACGCCCGCGACGCCTCCTCGAAGCCGGGCAGGTCGCCGGCCAGCGTGCGCATCGTGCGGTCGGCCGCTTCGCTGGCCTGGCGCGCCTGTTCGGTGGCGCTGCCGGCGCGGCGCGCTTCCTCCACCAGCCGGCGCAGCGTCACCGAGGCACCGCCCGGCTGGCGGCCCAGCCAGTCCCAGTGGCGCGGCAGCAGGGTCACCTCGCGGGCGACCACGCCGAGCTTCGGTCGCCCGGGCCCGCGCGGCGCAGGGGGTTCGGTGGCCGGGCGCAGGCGCTGCAGCACCTCGTCGAGGTTGCCGCGCAGGTCCAGTTCCAGCGGATGGCCGGTGGCGTCGTCGAGGATCAGCGGGGCCGTTGCGCGGCCCTCGTCCATGGCCGCGCGCACGGCGCGGGCCACCTCCTCCGGCGAGCCGGTGGCCAGGCATCGGTGGCCTTCGAAGGCGGTGCAGCGGGTGCTGTCGGCGGGAGTCATGCGCAGTCCGGTGAGCGGGTGCCGCATTTAACCCGGATAAAAATTCGCAGTCAATATCACCCGGGCAAATTAGCCCGCGGTTCAAGCCGTGCGGGGCCCGGGCGCTGGGGCTATCGTTGCGGGCTTTTGCGGACGGACCGCCATGCTCTTCCTGTGCCTGAGCATCCTGTGCAGCGTTCTGGTGTCGGTGTGGCTGAAGCTGGCCCGCCGCTTCGGCCTGGACGTGCCACAGATGGTGGCCTGGAACTACCTGGCCGCCGGTGCGCTGGTGGCGCTGGTGCTGCATCCCTCGCTGGCGCCGCTGCGCCAGCCGGACGCGCCGCGTGTCGCCGTGCTGGCGCTGGCGGTGCTGCTGCCGGCGATCTTCCTGGCGCTGGGCACGTCCGTGCGCCACGCGGGCATCGTGCGCTCGGACGTGGCGCAGCGGCTGTCGCTGCTGGCCGCGTTTGTCTGGTTTGGCCAGGTGCCGACCTCGCGCATGCTCGCTGGCCTCGCGCTCGGCCTGCTGGCGCTGGTCGCGATGGTCTGGCGCAGCCACGCGACCAGCGACGCTGGCACGCCCGGCTGGCTGTGGCCGCTGGTGGTGTTCGCCGGCTTCGGCGCGATCGACATCCTGCTCAAGCAGGTGGCCGCCGCCGGCATTCCGATCGCCGCCTCGCTGCAGGCGATGTTCGCGCTGGCCTTGCCGGTGGCGCTGGGCTTCGCGCTGCTGGCGCGTCAGCGCAGCGGCGCACGCTTCACTGCGCGCAGCCTCGCCGGTGGCCTGCTGCTGGGGCTGCTCAACTTCGGCAACATCCTGTTCTACCTGCGCGCGCACGTGGCGCTGCCAAACGACCCGGCGCTGGTGTTCGCCACCATGAACCTCGGCGTGGTCGCGCTCGGCACGCTGGTCGGGGTACTGGGATTCGGCGAGCGGCTGAGCCGCATCAATGCGGTGGGACTGGCGCTGGCAGGTGCGGCAATCGCGCTGCTCGCACGTTCCTGAGGCGTGACTTCCGGGCTATGGCCGCGTCCGGCTGAGCGCTTACGCTCGATCCTTTGCCTCACCGCACAAGGGAACCGCCATGCGCCGTCTCGTCCTCGCCGTCGCGCTCGCCAGCGCGCTCGTCAGCACCGCCACGTTTGCCCGCGAGGACACTCCCGACGACGCCAAGGCGAAGGACCCATCGCCCGACGCGGCGCTGGTCAAACCGCAGTCTTCCAAGACCGAGGGCAGCGTTACCGTGGAAGGCAGGCGGGTGGACTACCAGGCGGTCGCCGGCACGCTGGTGCTGCACGGCTCGGGCGACAAGGAGCACGAGCCGCAGGTGAGCATGTTCTACACCGCGTATTTCAAGAAGGGCACGGAGCCCGGCAAACGGCCGGTGACCTTCATCTACAACGGCGGCCCGGGGTCGGCCACGGTGTGGCTGCACATGGGTGCGTTCGGCCCCCGGCGCGTGGTCACCAGCGACGACAGCCACACCCCCGCTGCCCCCTACGAGCTGGTCAACAACGACTACAGCCTGCTTGATGCATCGGACCTGGTGTTCATCGATGCGCCCGGCGCCGGCTTCAGCCGGCTGATCGCCGACGAGGATGACAAGGACAAGCGCGACGAGCTGCTGAAGGACCGTCAGAAGGCGATCTACGGCGTCGACGGCGATGCCCACGCCTTCGCCCAGTTCATCACCCAGTTCCTGTCCACCTACGGCCGCTGGAACTCGCCCAAGTACCTATTCGGCGAGAGCTACGGCACCACGCGCTCGGCGGTGGTGGCGAACATCCTGGAGAACGAGGACAGCGTCGACCTCAACGGCGTGGTGCTGCTTTCGCAGATCCTCAGCTTCGACACCAGCATCGACGGCCCCGAGTTCAACCCGGGCGTGGACCTGCCGTACGCGCTGGCGCTGCCCACCTTCGCCGCCACCGCCTACTACCACCACAAGCTGCCGCAGGCGCCCGCCGCGCTGGAGCCGTTCCTGCAAGAGGTGCAGCAGTACGCGCTGGGCGAGTACACGCAGGCGCTGATGCAGGGCGCGGCGCTCGACCCGGCACGCAAGCAGGCGGTGGCCGAAAAGCTGCACCAGTACACCGGCCTCCCCGTGGCGTACCTGCTCAAGGCCGACCTGCGCGTCACCGGCGGCATGTTCGAGCACGAGCTGCAGGGCGATGGCGCCATCACCACCGGTCGCCTCGACAGCCGCTTCGCCGGTCCCTCGCTGGACGCGCTCAGCAAGGCCAGCGAATACGACCCGCAGTCCTCGGCGATCAGCTCGGCCTACGTCGCCGCGTTCAACGACTACGTGCGCAAGCAGCTCAAGTTCGGCCAGGACATGCGCTACCGCCTGTTCGCCGACATCGACCACTGGGACTTCGCGCACAAGGCGCCGGGGGTGGACGGCGAGGCGCTGCAGTCTTCCACCAATGTCATGCCGGATCTCGCTATGGCGATGAAGACCAACCCCGATCTGAAGGTGTTCCTCAACGGCGGCTACTACGACCTGGCCACGCCGTACTTCGCCGCCGAGTACGAGATGAACCACCTGCCGATCCCCGACAGCCTGCGCAAGAACATCACCACGCAGTGGTACCCGTCCGGCCACATGGTCTACGCCCACCAGGATTCGCTGAAGCAGCTGCACGACGCCGTCGCCACGTTCATCGAACGCACCGACAACGTGAAGTGACCACGGGGCGGCCGCCACCGGGGCCGCCCACTCGACCACCCATGAACGGCGCGCCATGCCCTGCTTCCGCGTGACGCTGCACGGCGAGGGCGCCGACGTGGCGGTCCACGATGGCCGCGGCCCGGCGACCGGTTTCTACACCTGCCGCACGCCGCACGCGTGACGCGCCGAGCACGCCGTGAGCAAGGCCATGGACGACTATCGGTCCCGCCGGCATCTGGCGGGGGACGGGTGAACCGCAGGGACCCGCGGCGCCTGCGCGTCGACAGCGTGCGGCGCGTGACTCCGTGGCGCGCGTCCAGCACACCCCGCTACGTTTTCTACGCGCGCCAATGGGCGGGCATGGCCGAAGTCGCCCCCTTGCGCGACACTGCCGCTTCCTCAACGAGTCGCCGACCCATGCGCCAACTCATCGACCGCTACATCGACGCCTACAACCGCATCGACGTCGACGCCATGCTGCTCACCCTGCACCCGGCCGTCGTGTTCGAGAACATCAGTGGCGGCACGCTCAACGTGCGCACGCAGGGCATCGCCGAGTTCGAACGGCTGGCGCGCAGCACGCAGCCGCTGTTCAGCGCGCGCCGGCAGGTCGTCACCGCCTACAGCGAAGCGGGCGACACTGCCACCGCGCACATCCTGTTCGACGGCACCTTCGCGATGGACCTGCCCAACGGCGTGCGGGCCGGCCAGAGTATCTCGATGCCCGGCCGCTCCGAGTTCCGCATCCACGATGGCCTGCTGATCTACATCGCCGATCACAGCGACTGAGTCCGCCGTGCCCCTGGCAGGCCCTCGGCGCGGCGACGTCGGCGCGCGATCCGCCCCGTGCCGCAGCCGCATCTCGCCGGCTGGCGCGACCGGCACCGCCTCGGGCGTGAATGCAGCGGCCTGCGCCCGCGGCGTCAGCCACCGCCAGCGGACCGGCCCCGGCCTGCCGCGGTAAACTGCCGGTTTTGCCCGGAAGGACATGCCCCAAGCAGCACCACGCCCGGCGCTTCGCGGCCCCACCTTTGTCCGCTTGCTGGCACGCCTGGCGCAGGCAGACGTGGCCGCGCCGGGGCCTTCCCTGCCCGACCGCCTGGGCCAGTGGCTGGACTGGAACCAGGCGCTGTCGCTGGCGGCTGCCCTCGACAGCCGCCCGGCGCCGCCCGGGGACACGGCACCGACCACGGACGGGCTGATCGACGAGTGCGCGCGGGCGCGCGACACGCTGCTCGCGGCCATCCGCAACGAGCCGCTGCTCGCGTGCAATGCACCACCCACGGACGAGCCCGATTTCGCGCCGTATCGCCACAGCTACCTCACCCGCCAGCGCGCCATGCAGGCCACGGTGGGCCGCCTGCGCGGCCGCCTGCGCGACGCGCTTTTGCAGGCCTCCCCGGGCTCCGGCGTCTCGACCGGTTCCCCTGGCCGTCATTCCCGCGCACGCGGGAATCCACTGGGCGGGTCTGCACAGGCGAAGACGGGTGACCGGCATCCGCCGTTGACGGGCGCTTCCCCCGCTCACGGGACCGACCACGATGAGCGACCCCGCGAGGGGGCACATCTGGCCCGTCTCGCCGAGGTCGACGCGGTGATGGAGGTCGCCCTTACGCCGCGCGAGCACGCCCTGCTCGCCAACGTGCCCGAGCTGCTCGGCCAGCGCTTCGCGCGCCTGCATGTCCGCGGCCAGACTCACTGGCTCGACACCTTCCGCCGCGAGATGCAAAGCGTGCTGCTGGCCGAGCTGGATCTTCGTTTTCAACCGGTCGACGCGCTGCTCGCCGCGCTGCGCACCTCCTGAGAGTTCGCATGTCCAAGAACCTTCTTCTCGCCGCCGTGTTTGCGCTGGGCCTGGCCGCCGTCGGCTGGATCGTCATCGGCTACCTCGGCAGCAATCCGCTCGGCCTCGCCGTCGCGCTGCTGATCGGCGCCTGCTACCTCGCCGGCGCGGCGGAGCTGTTCCGCTACCACCGGGCCACCGCCTCGCTGCAACAGGCGGTGAATGATCTTGCCGACACCCCGCCGGAGCTCGGCGCCTGGCTGCAACGCCTGCACCCGGGCCTGCGCCACGCCGTGCGCCTGCGCGTGGAGGGCGAGCGCGTGGCGCTACCGGCACCGGCAATGACGCCGTACCTGGTCGGCCTGCTGGTGCTGCTGGGCATGCTCGGCACCCTGCTCGGCATGATGGCGACGCTCCGCGGCACCGGCATTGCGCTGCAGAGCGCGACCGATATCGACGCCATCCGCGGCTCGCTGGCCGCACCGGTCAACGGGCTGGGCTTCGCCTTCGGCACCTCCATCGCCGGCGTCGCCGGCTCGGCCATGCTCGGGCTGCTGTCCGCGCTGGTGCGGCGCGAGCGGCTGCAGGCGGTGCAGTCGCTGGACGCGAAAAGCGCGAGCAGCCTGCGCATCCACTCGCAGGCGCACCAGCGCGAGGAAAGCTTCCGCCTGCTGCAGCGCCAGACCGAGGCGATGCCGCTGCTTGTAGACCGGCTGCAGGGCATGATCGCCGCCCTCGAGCAGCACGGCGTCGCCGCCGGCGAGCGCCAGCACGCCAGCCAGCAGGCCTTCCACCGCAGCACCGAAGACACCTTCCAGCGCCTGGCCGATTCCGTCGGGCAGTCGCTGAAGGACAGCGTGGCGCAAAGCGTGCGCGCCAGCGCCGGCGCGCTGCAGCCGGTGGTGGAGTCCACCATGGCCAGCGTCGCGCGCGAGACCGCCGCCATGCAGGCCGCGCTGACCCAGGCCGTGCAGCAGCAACTACAGGGGCTGTCCGCCGGCTTCGACACCACCGCCGCTACCGTCACCGGCATCTGGAACGAGGCGCTGGTGGAGCAGCGTCGCACCCATGAGGCCCACGCGCAGGAGCTCGGCCGCGCCCTGCAGCGCTTCACCGACACCTTCGAGCAGCGCGCGGCCACCCTGCTCGATGGCGTTGCCGCACGCCTGGACAGCACCGTGTCCAGCGCGGCCGAGACGCTGGCCGGCCATCGCCAGACCAGCGACGCGCACGCCAGGGAGCTGGGCCACACGCTGCAGCGCTTTGCCGACAGCTTCGAGCAACGTTCCAGCGGCCTGCTCGACGGCGTGGCCGCGCGTCTGGACGCCGCCGCCGCCCGCGCCGGCGACGCGTGGAGCGCCGCGCTGTCGAACCAGCACGCCGTCAACGCCGATCTCGCCAGCGCCAACCAGCAGGCGCTGGCCGCCGCCAGCGAAGCGTTCCAGGCGCATGCCGAGGCCCTGGTGCAGGCGGTGGATCGCTCGCATGGCGAGCTGCAGTCCGCGCTCGAAGCGCGCGACGAGCAGCGTCTCGCCGCGTGGGCGGAGAAGCTCGAGGCGCTCACCGCCGAGCTCGGCTCGCAGTGGCAGGTCAGCGGGGAGCAGACCGCCCGCCGGCAACAGGCGATCTGCGACACGCTGGAAAAGACCGCCATCGACATCAGCGCGCAGACCCAGGCACACGCCAGCGCCACCCTCGCCGAGATCGCCCGCCTGGTGGAAGCCGCCGCCGAAGCGCCGCGCGCGGCCGCCGAGGTGGTCGGCGAGCTGCGCCAGAAACTGTCCGACTCGATGGTCCGCGACACCGCCATGCTGGAGGAGCGCAGCCGCCTGCTGGCCACGCTGGAAACCCTGCTCGACGCGGTCAACCACGCCTCTACCGAACAGCGCAGCGCGGTCGATGCGCTGGTCAGCACCTCGGCCGACCTGCTCGACCGTGTCGGCAGCCGCTTTGCCGAGCAGATCGAGGCGCAGACCGGCAGGCTCGACGGCGCCGCGGCGCAGGTCACCGCCAGCGCGGTGGAGGTGGCCAGCCTGGGCGAGGCGTTCGGCGCCGGCGTGGCGCAGTTCGGCCAGGCCAACGACGCGCTGATGGAACGCCTGCAGCAGATCGCCACCGCGCTGGACGGCTCGCTCGCCCGCAGCGACGAGCAACTCGCCTACTACGTGGCGCAGGCCAGGGAAGTGGTCGAGCTCAGCGTGCTCTCGCAGCAGCAGATCCTCGCCGACCTGCAGCAGTCGGCCGGCCGCCGCGCCCCAGGCAAGGCGGCAAAAGCATGATCGACCTGCCCCCGCCCCGGCGCGAAATCACCGCGCGCCACGGCAGGAGTCCGCTCGCGAGCGATGCTCCTGCTCCGAATCCCCAGTCAAACCAGAACGCATCGCCCGCAAGCGGGCTCCTGCGGCGCTCCCGCGCAGCGCGTCGATGCGTGCCTCCTCGCCACCGCCCCGCCCCATGACCGACGACGTCGAACTCGACAGCGAATCCACCGCCCCGATCTGGGCCTTCGGCGACCTCATGTCGGTGCTGCTGGGCGCGTTCGTGCTGATCCTGGTGGGCGTCATCGGCATGCAGCTGCAACTCTCGCACAAGCTCGACGAAGCGCAGAAGCAGCGCCAGGCCGAGCTGCGCCGCCGCACCACGCTGGAGCAGGCGCTCGCCACGCCGCTGGCACAGGGCCGCGTCACCCTGGTCAACGGCCGCATCGGCATTCGCGGCAGCCTGCTGTTCGCACTCAACTCCGACCAGCTGCAGCCGGACGGTCGCGAGCTGATCCGCAGCCTCGCCGCGCCGCTGGCGCAGTACCTGCACGCGCGCGACGAGCTGCTGATGGTCAGCGGCTTCACCGATGACCAGCCCGTGCACGGCGACAACCGCCAGTTCAGCGACAACTGGGAGCTCTCCGCCCAGCGCGCGCTCACCGTCACCCGCGCGCTGGTCGCAGCGGGCGTGCCGGCGAACGCGGTGTTCGCCGCCGCCTTCGGCGCGCAGCAGCCGGTGAGCGCCAACACCGACGAAGCCGGCCGCGCGAAAAACCGCCGCGTGGAAATCGCGCCGATCCCGCGCTCCTCGGCCGCCGATGCGGCGCCGAAAAACACCGACCCCGGCCATGCGCCCTGACACCGCCTCGGCCGTTCGCGCGCAGCTGATCGCGTCGCTGGAACAGCGCGCCGCCCACATCGATGGCGAAGCGCGCCGCGTGCTCGATGCGCGGCTGGCCGAACTGCGCGCGCCCGCAAACGTGCCGGCGGCCGACCCCGCGGGCGACGAACCGGGCGCCTGCTCACCCGGCCCGTTGCGCCAGCTTGCCGACCAGCTCGCCAGCGACGCGCCGGCCGAGCGCAGCGCCTATCCGGAGATCCCCGCGCTCGCCGAGGTCCGCCAGCTCTGGGCCAGCCTGCGCGCCGACCGCCAGCTCCAGCAGTCCGTCGCCCACACTCCCACCGACGCCGGCCCGCTCAACTCCGCCGCGCTCGCCAGCCGCGCCATCGCGCTGATGCGCGAACTGTCACCGGGCTACCTGCGCGCGTTCCTGGCCCACGTCGATGACCTGGCGTGGCTGGAGCAACTGGGCGCGGCAACACCGGCGACCGGTGCCGCCACCCCGAAGAAGCGGGCACGCCGAAAACCGGGCCCGTGAGCGCCTGCGGGCTGCGCCCGGCGCTCAAGTTCCGACCGGGGCAGCCGCTGAGGCGATTCAAGCGCAGCGTCCTGCCGCCATGCATGGATGACAACGGAACGGGCGTCTGCATCCGCGGTCCCCAGGGTCCGGGGCGCCGTTTACCATCCAATCCGTCCTCCGCCGCCCTGATTCCCGCTCAGCGAGGTGTCTCGAAACCGGTCCGTCAGCCGACAACGATGCTTCGCTAACCACCACCCACCCATGCCGTTCTCACTCACATCGCCCGACGAACTGCTGCAGCTGCTGCCCGAGGCGGTGGTGCAGACGGACGCGTGGTGGAACATCACCTACCTGAACGCCGCGTGGCACGTGCTCACCGGCCATGCGGTGGACGGGGCGCTCGGCTGCTCCCTGCTGGACTTCGTGCACCCCGACGACACCGGCGCGCTGCGCGCCGGCATGCCGGTGTTCCGGCTGCGCCTGGCCGGCGGGGACTATCGCTGGATGCGCCTGCAGCTGCATCCGAAGACGGATGCCGCGGAGCGGGTGATCAGTCGCCAGGGCGTGCTGATCGAGATTACCGAGCTCGGCGAGCAGGTGTTGATGGAGGATCGCCAGCGCTTCCTGCGGCTGCTAGAAACCATCGACGGCGTGGTGTGGGAGGCGGAGCTCGGCGTGGGCAACACGTTCCTTAGCCCGCAGGTGGAGCGCCTGTTCGGCTACGCGGTGGAAGAGTGGCGCGCCGACCCGGGCTTCTGGCGCGCGCACGTGCATCCGGACGATCTGGCCGAAGCGCTGGCCATCGACAACGCCGCGTACCACGCCACCCACAGCTACGCGTACGAGATGAGCTACCGGCTGATCGCCAAATCCGGCAGGGTGGTGTGGGTGCGCGACCTGTGCCGGGTGGATGTCGAGCCGGGGCGGCCCAACCGCATGATCGGCCTGATGATCGACGTGACGGTGCAGAAAAACACCGAGCTCGAGCTGCTGCAATCGGACAACCGCTACGCGCTCGCCACCCGCGGCTCCAACGACGGCATCTGGGACTGGAACCTGCAGACCGACGTGCTGCATGTCTCCGAGCGCTTCAACGAGATCGTCGGTCTGGCCGACAGCGGCCACCTGCACGCCGACGGCTGGCACTTCCTGCAGCAACTCATCGACCCCGACGACCACGAGCGCGTGCAGGCCGCGTACCGCCGGCACCTGTCGGGCCAGAGCCCCAACTTCTCGGTGGATTTCCGCGCGCGCCACGGCTCGGGGAAACTGGTGTGGCTCAACTGGCGCGGCGTCGCCCAGTTCGAGCACGGCGGGCCGGTGCGCATGGCCGGTTCGCTGAGCGACCTCGCCGAGCGCGGCAGCTCCTACGACGCGCTGACCAACCTGCCCGGCCGCCCGTTGTTCCGCGCGCGCCTGGAGCACGCCATCGCCGTGCACCAGGACGCCGCCGCCAGGCGCAGCGACGCCCCGGCCGCCACCGATTCCACCCGTTTCGCCGTGCTGCTGCTGGACCTGGACCGGTTCAAGGCGGTCAACGACACCCTCGGCCACCACGTCGGCGACCTGCTGCTGCAACAGGTCGCCCGCCGCCTGGAAACCTGCGTGCGCGCCATCGACCTGGTCGCCCGCATGAGCGGCGACGAGTTCAACGTGTTGCTGGAGTCGGTCGATCCCGCCGGCGCCACCGACCGCGCCCGGCAGATCGCCGAGGCGCTGGCAGCGCCGTATCCGATCGGCGCGCATGAAGTGAGCTGCCCCGCCAGCATCGGCGTGGTCGTCAGTCAGGCCGGCTTTGCCACCACCGACGATTACCTGCGCGCTGCGGATGCGGGGATGTATCGGGCCAAGAGCCAGCGGCTGGGGGTGTGCGTGTACCCGGAGGGCGGGGAAGCGAGAGAGTCAGGCTCAGATCCTCGTGCTTCGTAACGGGGTCCAATCCCGGCTGTCTGGATCGGGGCGGGAATCCGTGAAAGTCGAACCTGCCCCTGTTTCCAAGTGCGCATCATGCTCCAGGAAGCGTTTTTCGCTCTTTCTTGGCGATACGGCGTTTTGGACCTTTGCGATTAGTCGCGCCGTCCTTCTGACCAGGGAAAAACGGAACTGTAATGACCGGAAGCGAGGCTGACTTTAGCGTCTCATACACGTATTGGCGCCAGAAGGGCCAAACATTGTGCACGCAATTAAACTCGCAAAATCCTCCAAGTTGCTCTTCGGCTGGGTCACGCAAAATGATGTATTCAACCGCAAAGGTCGCCGATAGCTCATGCAATATCTCGGGACTTTCGGACGCGTCTAGATCTTCAGCGACAATCCGAAGTGCAAGCGTGACGAGTGCCCTTAAGACTTTCAGACTTTCTCCATCTTCCGTCTTTGCCTCGAGCCAGTCGTTTTCCACCTGGTGACGATGCTGAGCGCGCGTCTTCCCAGCATGCCTCCAAGGCTGGTACTCGCCATGACGCTCAAATTTGCTTGACCAACGATATAGATCGTTGATCTGCAGGTAGTCCTGCGGGAACGTGAGCTCAGCCATAGCTACCGCACTGCGCGTATTCGATCTCAAACGTGACCGCGGACCCGTCGTCCTGACGAAGGTCCTGCCACTCGTCATTCGCAGCGATGTTCACTGAAGTTCGTCTGATGCTCTTGGTGGTGCTCAACGCGATTACGTTAGCCCCCGTCACTGGCGCACCCGACCGATCAGGCTTCATTGCTATGCCAGCACGCAAGCAAAGAAATGCAAGCACGGGTGGAAAGGCGTCGATCGCCCGCATGAAAGAGTCCACCGCACGAAGCTGGAGCACTTCGCCACGCTCATACTTCGAGAACGCGTTCACCCCACCGCCAATCACTATCCCGGCATCCTTCTGAGTCAGCCCATGGCGCTTCCGCCAAGCAACGATCTCGGAAGAGGTCATCAATCCATCCTCCCTTCGCTTGGCATCAGCGAAGAGAACTTCGTTTCGCCTTGCTTGCTCCGGAAGGACAACCTCCTCGCCGCAGCTCGAGCAGACGGAGATCTCCACGCCAGGAACAACAAGCTCCACTCCACCATGGCGGATGGTCTCGTCAATGGTGCGGGACTCCAGATCGCCCCGCTCGCAAAGCGGGCAGTGAGCAGTCATGTCTTCTAGCCTTTTCTTTGTAGGTGAAACGACGCTATAGCAGCCTGCGGAACAGTTGCTTCTGCCCGAGCTGCCAGCTTCACATAGAGTTCGTCAACGCAGCCTGATGGCCCACGATATCGGGGGTGATAGACGTCATATTTGACGCCGCCGTACTCAGCTACGCCTCGATAGTCCGAAAGTTCCAGGCTGGCAACGCATTCATGAACATCAGACAGTCCATAGCCCAACTCCTGGTAGTCGCGTTGTACCTGGCGGGTCAGCACCAGGTTTCCCCTAGCGCCAGCCACCTTGACCCGGTCGAGATCGTATATTGGGCTTCCTGGCACCTGAAATCAACCATCGTGGTTAGTGAATGCTCATATCTGGACCGCCAGACCTTGTCGGCGTGACCAGATAGATCTTGAAAGTGTGAACTGTAGTGCAAGTATTGGCAGGCATGGGAAGCTCTAGAATTGCCAGCCATCAAGTTCGGCTAAAAACGCAACAAATGTAGCAAATACCCATCAAGATGCAGCCATCGAGCAAGTCGATGACGAGCAAGATGACCATGACGGGTCGGGTCTTACCGTGTCGCGTCTGCGCTCCTTGACCGGCTTGCGTCTCCGGTGGCCACGCGACGAGCCGAACCCCTAACTCCTAACGCCTCGCGCCACCGCTGCTGCTTCTCCGCATTCCCGTCCACCAACCACTGCATTTCGCCGCTCACCCATGCGGCCACGGCCACCCCATCCTCAAACAGGATCCGCGCGCCGATCACCGCGGGAACGCGTTCGCCGTCGAGCACGGTGCCGACGAGGTTGAGCGGATCGCAGCCGCTGACGATGACGAGCTCGCCGCTCGCTTCACGGCGGGCGATAGACCGCAGCGCGGGAATCGCCTCGGGCACAGCGAACTGTTCGCCGACCAGGCCGTCGACGAAGCGGCCGCCAAAACGGGTCCGGTTCACTTCTAGATGCCGCGTGTCCAGCGCGGTGATGCCACTTCCCGGAGCTGGGGCGCAGCATCCATGCTGAGTCGTCAAACGTAACGTTCATGCGCGTGACGCCGCTGAAGCCTTCGCCCCACCCGCAGGTGATCTCCGTGAACTCGAACAACCTCCTCCTCTACGGCCTCGGTCTGGCCGCCGCGCTCGCGATGGGCGTCATCACCTGGGCACTGAGCGTGGCCAAACGCAACGTGGCGATCGTGGACAGTATCTGGTCGCTGATGTTCATCGCCCAGGCCTGCGTCTACGTGTTCGGGGCACCGGCGCCGACGGCGCGGGGGCTGCTGGTGGTGGCGCTGGTGGCGATCTGGGGGCTTCGGCTTTCGCTGCACATCACCGTGCGCAGCTGGGGGCACGGGGAGGATCGGCGGTATCAGGCGATCCGCGAGCGCAACGAGCCCGGCTTTGCGTTCAAGAGCCTGTATCTGGTGTTTGCGTTGCAGGCGGTGCTGGCGTGGATCATCTCGCTGCCGCTGATCGGTGCGGCGCGCAGTGGCTCGCCGCTGGGGCTGCTGGATGGCGTGGGTGCCGGGCTGTGGCTGGTCGGTTTCGTGTTCGAGGCCGGTGGCGACTGGCAGCTCAGCCGCTTCAAGGCGGACCCGGCGAACCAGGGCAAGGTGATGGATCGCGGGCTGTGGCGGTGGACGCGCCATCCCAACTACTTCGGCGATTTCTGCGTGTGGTGGGGGCTGTACCTGATCGCGCTGTCGGCGGGCGCGTGGTGGAGCGTGGCCGGTCCGCTGCTGATGTCGGTGCTGCTGATGCGCGTGTCGGGCGTGACGCTGCTGGAGAAGGACATCGGCGAGCGTCGGCCGAAGTACGCCGACTACGTGCGCCGCACCAACGCGTTTTTTCCCGGCCCGCGCAAGGCCTGACGCCGCGCTCCGCGGCGCCGCTGCAACTGCCGGCGCGTGTGCTCCGTACCGTCTGTACCTTCGTCACCCTGGATGCGCCATGCCCACCCGAACCCTGTTGAAGCTGCTGTTCTCGGCGATCTTCCTCACCATGCTGGTCTACACCGGCTGGGCCAGCCTGCAGCAGCCGGTGATGCAATGGCAGGGACTGACGGCGGGGCCGGACCGTTACTGGACCATCGCCACGCTGCTGGATGCGTACTTCGGCTTCATCACGTTCTACGTGTGGGTGTGCTTCAAGGAGCGCCGCGCGTTGCCGCGCGTGGCCTGGTTCGTGGCGATCATGCTGCTGGGGAACATGGCGATGTCGGCCTACGTGCTGTGGCAGCTGCTGCGGCTGCGGCCGGAGCAGCCGGTGTCCGACGTGCTGATGCCGCGCAGCCGCACGGCCTGAGGTGAGTCGCCCCGCCGCCACGTTCCGCGCGGCGGCAGCGATCCGGGCTTAACGCGCCGGTGGCCCGGCCGAATCTGCCGGCGCGGTGGCGGGCCGCGTTTCCTGGTCGGTCGCGGCCATGTAGAAGCCCGCGGCGAGTATGGCGAGCAGCGCCACGATGAAGGCGAGCAGGGCAACGCGGCGGGAGCGGGGCGACAGTTTCATGCGGCGTTTCCTGCGGTGAGTGGGCAGCAGCCTGCGCCTGCCGCCGTGTGGTGGCCGTGGATGTCGCCCCCGCCCATGTACGCAGCGGCCGGCCCGTTATCGGGCGCACCCGCCGCTCTCGACCTGACGGGCGGTGATCGACCTACTGGCAGAGAAGAACCGGGCGTACGTTTCGTCGGCCCATCGACGGGCGGCGAAGGCCTGCGATGGCGTGATGCCTTGCGTGCTGGTGACCATATCGATCCGCTTCGCCAGCCCCGACGACTCGGGCGTGTCCTGCGGCGTGCCGTGCGCCGTCAGGTAAAGCACCTTCAGATAGTCCACGGCGTCGATATGCGACACCGGCCCCACCTGACCCTCGACGCCCGACGCGCCATACACCGTCTGCAGCGCGAGCACGGTGTTCCAGTGTCCGTGCGTGAGCGCGCGCTGCCCGAGCGCCATGGCTTCCCGATCGAAGGCGGCTGCCTGGGATGGATCCATGGTCGGCGCATCGAAGGCGTTCGCCAGGATGCAGGCGGTGGCGTCGTCGTCGCCCAGGCGCGCCGCGCTCAGCGCCATGAAGTAGATGCTGCCGTGGGCGAGCACCGCGTCGGCGTGGTCGCCGCAGAGCCGCTCGTACGCGCCGGCAAGGACGATGCGTGATTTCACTCCGGCGACGGTGTCGGCGCGCGCGCGCGGGTCCAGCGATTGCAGATAAGGCTGGTGGCTGGAAGCCCACGCGTCGAACGTCTGGCCCCTGAAGAAGTCCTTCGCGTCACGTGCCATCAGGCACTGCCGCGCCTCGTTGAACAGCCGCCCGGCGGCGGCGCGATGACCGCGGAAGCCGAGCTTCCAGAGCGTCGGCGCGCTGGACTGCAGCGGTGCCCACGGCGGCGGCGCGACCAGCCGCGGATCCGGCTTCTCCCGATGCTGCGTTGGCGTTGCCGCGGCGTTGATCGGCGGGGCTGGCGCGCCCGCGTCGTGACGGAAACGAAAGGCCAGCAGCGCCAGGACGGCCAGCAGCCCGGCAACCATCCATGTCAGCCGCTTAAGCAAACGGGCGATTTCCGCCAGGTGGATGAAAGCAGGGGCGACGGCTGCCGGAGCGTGCGGTCATGACCGCAGCATCGGGGCGGCCGCGGACGCCTTGGCCTGTGCCAGCGCCCGGCTGGCGGGGCCGCGCGTGCCCAGTGCCGCGCGCCAGCGCTGCTGCTGCGGCGCATCGGCTTCGACCAGCCATTGCAGCTTGCCGGCGACCTGGGCGGCCACCGCCACGCCATCCTCGAACAGGATGCGGGTGCTGGCCACGGCGGGCAGGCGCTCGCCGGCGAGGGTGGTGCCGACCAGGTTGAGCGGATCGCAGCCGTTGACGATGACCGGCTGGTGATCGTGCGGGCGCTGCTGCACGGCGCGCAACGCGGGAATGGCCTCGGGCAGGGCGAACTGTTCGCCCACCAGCCCCTCGACGAAGCGCCCGCCGCGGATCTCGCCGCGCGCTTCCAGTCGCTGGTAGACCTGGCGCAGCTCGCGCCAGGTGGGCAGCCAGGCCGCCTCGCGTTCGAGCAGTTTCCAGAACACCACGCCGTAGCGCTGCAGCAACGTGCGGGCGACGTGCTCGACCTGCTCGCGGCGCCGCAGCTCGTCGTCGTCGCGCGGCGTACCGGCACGCACCAGTGACCAGCGGCCGGCGTGCTCGATGCCGCCGAAAGCGGCGCGGCGCAGGCGCCGATGCCGGCCGCCGTCGCGCCTGGCGGCGGGCACCAGCAGGGCGCGCAGGCCGGCAAAACTGTCGGCGGTGACGCGGCCGGCGGCGACGGCCTCGCCCAGCGCATCTTCCAGCTCGGTACGCAGCAGCCGGGCGCGGTCCATCAGCTCGTCGAAGAACAGCGCGCCGTCGTCACGCAGCGCGTCCACCACTGCCTGGGCGCGGGAGGAGAGTCCAGGCGGCTCGGTCGCGTCGCGTTCGGCCACGGCCGTCCAGACGGCCATTTGCCGGCGCGGCAGCAGCACGATCGGGGTGCCGCGCACGGGGCCCTGGCCGCCGCCGGCGGCGGCGCGCAGCCGGCTCCAGCCGATGCGGCCGGCGCGGCAGAGTTCATCCAGCCAGGTGCTGGTGTAGTCGTCGATGCGCGCCGGCAGCAGCTCGGTTTCCCACGCGCCGGCGGCCGCCTCGAAACCCTCCAGCTGGGCCAGCGTGGCGGCGAGCGCATCCGGTCCGCGGCGGCGGCTGGCGGGAACCAGGTGCTGCCAGTCGAACAGGAAACGCATCAGGTCGCGCCGGCTCACCGGCTCGATCTCGCGGCGGCGGCGACCCAGGGTGTAGCGATGGATGCGGGTCAACAGATGGCGCTCGCACCATTCCATAGGCGCGTCGGCGGCCTGGGCTGCGGGCGTGAAGCGGCCCTGGATCACGTAGCCCTCGCCCTGCAGGCGCAGCAGCGCCTGTTCGGTATCTGCCGGGGAGCTGCCCAACGCGTTGGCGAGTTCGTCCACGGTGGTCGGGCCGGCGCCGAGCAGACGGCCGCGCACGAGTTCGCGCAGGGCGTCATCGCGGCTCCAGCGCGTAGCGGCGAACGCGGCGGGTACGGTGACCGCCGGTTGCACCGCGGCGTCGGGGTGCAGCGCGAGCCAGAGCGGAAGTTTCTCGGTGGCGACGTGGATGCGGCGCGCGGTTTCCGGTGGGGCGGGAGATTGCGCGTGCTCCTCGCCTTGGCCGCCAGTTTGGGTGACGGGCCGGCCTTTTCCGCGGCGGGAGGAGCGCGCTGGCTCGGCCCGGTGCGGCGAAAGCTGCGTGGCCCGGCCGGTGCTCTCCAGCGCTTCGATCCATGCCGACCAGGCATGCGCGGCGGCTTCCTCGGCGGTGATGCCGCCCAGCGCCTCCAGCGCCTCGTGCATCTCGTCGGCGCTGCGCACCTGCGGCCACGCCTCGCCACGCACGGCTTCGATCGCCGCGGGGTCGAGGGTGCCGAGGTCGGCCGGGTTGTCGACCGGTTTCCAGCGGCCGGCGGCCTGGGTGCGGCGCTCTTCCAGCGGGGCGTCGTCGAGGAACGCATACGGCGCGGCGGTGAGCACTTCGCTGGCCAGCGGGCTGGGGCCGGTGAGATCGCGCGCAACGACCGCGATGGTGCCGGACTCCAGCCCGTGCAGCAGCCGCAGCAGGCCGTCCAGATCCATCGCCTCGCGCAGGCAGTCGTACAGCGTCTGGGCGACCAGCGGGTGATCGGGAATCTCGCGCTCGCCGACGATGTTCTCCAGGCAGGCGACCTGATCGGGGAACACGGTGGCGAGCAGGTCCTCGCTCTTCATGCGCTGCAGCTGCGGCGGCGATTTCCTGCCGCCGCGAAAGCGCGGCAGGGCCAGCGCGGTGACCGCGTTCCAGCGCCAGCGCGCGCCGAACAGCGGCGCATCGAGCAGGGCCTGGGTGAGCACGTGCTCGGCGCTGGCCGAGTGCAGGTAGCGGGCCACTTCTTCCAGCGGAAAGCTGTGGCTGGTGGACAACGACAGCACGATCGCGTCCTCGGTCGCCGCCGCCTGCAGCTCGAAGTTGAACTGGCGGCAGAAGCGCTTGCGCAGCGCAAGACCCCAGGCACGGTTGATGCGGCTGCCGAACGGCGCGTGGATCACCAGCTGGGTGCCGCCGGACTCGTCGAAGAAGCGCTCGAACACGATCGTCGACTGCGTCGGCAGCACGCCGAGCGCGGCTTTCGCGGCGGCGAGGTAGTCGACCAGCTGGTGCGCGGCCGACTCGTCGAGGCCGAGGGTGTCGCGCAGCCACGCCACGGCGCGCGCTGCTTTGCTCCCCTCTCCCGCCGGGAGAGGGGCTGGGGGTGAGGGTTCGGGCGCGCCGGACTGTTCGGTACTGGGCGTACCCTCACCCCAAACTTTCTCCCGGGGAGAGAGCGGCTCACCGTCAGGAGCCAGCAGCGCGTCGATTTCCTCGCGCAGGCGCGATACGCCGGCCGACAGCGCGTCGCTGCGGCCCGGCGCCTCGCCCAGCCAGAACGGGATGCTGGGCGGCACGCCGTGCGCGTCTTCCACCCGCAGGCGGCCCTGTTCCACGCGCTGGATGCGATAGCTGGTGTTGCCGAGCTGGAAGATGTCGCCGGCCAGGCTCTCGACGGCGAAGTCCTCGTGTACCGAACCGATCACCGTGCCCTGCGGCTCCATCACCACCAGGTAATCGGCGGTGTCGGGGATCGCGCCGCCGGAGGTGAGCGCTGTGAGCCGGGCCCCGCGGCGCGCGCGCAGCAGGCCCTGGGTGGCGTCGCGGTGCAGGTAGCCCTCGCGCGGGCCGCGCCGGGTGCTGTAGCCCTCGGCCAGCATCTGCACCAGCGCCTCGAAGGTGTCGCGGGAGAGCTCGCGATACGGCCAGGCGCCGCGCACCAGCGCATAGAGCGCATCCTCCGACCACTCGCGGCAGGCCACCTCGGCCACGATCTGCTGCGCCAGTACGTCCAGCGGTTGCGGCAGGATGGTGAGCGTGTCCAGCTCGCCGCGGCGCACGCAGTCGAGCAGCGCGCTGCACTCCACCAGCTCGTCGCGGGTGGTGGGAAACAGCCGCGCCTTGGGCGTGCCGTCCACCGCGTGGCCGGAGCGTCCCGCGCGCTGCAGGAAGGCGGCGATCGAGCGTGGCGAGCCAATCTGGCAGACCAGGTCCACGTCGCCGATGTCGATGCCCAGCTCGAGCGACGCGGTGGCCACCAGCACCGCCAGTTCGCCGCGCTTGAGCCGCTGCTCGGCGTCCAGCCGCTGTTCCTTCGCCAGGCTGCCGTGGTGGGCCGCCACGGCAGCCTTGCCCAGCCGCTCGGACAGGTGCCGGGTGACCCGCTCGGCCATCCGCCGCGTGTTGACGAACACCAGCGTGGTGCGATGCGCCTGCACCAGCGTGGCGAGCTGGTGGTAGACCCGCTCCCAGCTGTCGTGTGACATCACTGCTTCCAGCGGCACCGGCGGCACGCTGAGGCCGAGGTCGCGCGGGCGCTGATGGCCGACGTCGATGATGGTGACGTCGCTGCGCGCGTTGGCCTCGTCTCCCCGCTGGGGAGTGAGCCTGCCCGCGACCTGATCAGGGCAGCGAGGCACGGGACGAGGGCCCGGGGCAAGGTCGCCCCGCCGCTTTGGCTCGCCGGAAGCGGCAGGCCAGCCCGTTCCCGCACCCTCACTTCGGGGGGAAGAGGGAAATGCAGCGCCGGCACCGACCAGGAACCGCGCCACCATCTCGATCGGCTTCTGCGTGGCCGACAGCCCGATCCGCAGCAGCCGGCGCTGGCACAGCGCGTCGAGCCGCTCCAGCGACAGCGCCAGGTGCGAGCCGCGCTTGCTGGCGGCCACCGCGTGGATCTCGTCGACGATCACCGTAGTGGCCGTGCCGAGCATGGCGCGGCCGGACTCGGAGCCGAGCAGGATGTACAGCGACTCCGGTGTGGTCACCAGGATGTGCGGCGGCTGCCTGCGCATGCCCAGCCGCTCGCGCTGCGGCGTGTCGCCGGTGCGCACCGCGGTGCGGATCGCCACGTCCGGCTGGCCGGCGCTGGCCAGCGCGGCACGGATGCCTTCCAGCGGTGCGTCCAGGTTGATGCGGATGTCGTTGGACAAGGCCTTCAGCGGCGAGACGTAGATCACCCGCGTCTCGTCCGGCAGCGTGCCGCCGCGCGCCACGCCCTCGCATACCAGCGCATCGATGGCGGCCAGGAAAGCGGTCAGCGTCTTGCCCGAGCCGGTGGGCGCGGCCACCAGCGTGGGCGCGCCGCGGCGGATCGCCGGCCATGCCAGTGCCTGCGCCGCCGTAGGTGCGGCGAAGCTCGAGCGGAACCAGTCGGCGACGGCGGGATGGAATGCGTCCAGCACGGACGCCGCGGCGGGCGGGGCGGCGTGGGTCATCGGCCGAAGATGGGGCTGCCGCGGCGCGCGGGCAAGCGCTTCAGCGCCGGCGGCGCAGCAGCACCACCAGCCAGCCCATGCCCGCCAGTCCGAGCACCAGCCCGATGCCGGCGCCCCACATCGCACCGCGCTGGCCGTCGATGGCATAGCCCAGACCGAAGCCGAGCAGGAACAGCAGCGGGACGGGCAGGCAACCCACGGTCAAAGACTCCCTCGTGTGCATGACGACAGCGACGCAGCACCGATGCGCCTTGGCGCTGGCGGCCACGCATTGCATGATCGCGTTTTGATCCCACGCGAGCCAGCCCATGGACGTGGCCTCCACGCCGCAACCGCTCTACGCCCGCGCTCCGGAAGGCACGCGCGACGAGCAGCGCATGGCCGATGGCCAGCCGCTGGTGCGGCACCGGTGGACGGCGCCGGAGGCAAGCCGCGCCGTGCTGCTGGTGCACGGCCTGGGCGAGCACAGCGGGCGCTACCGTCACGTGGCGGCCTGGTTCAATGCGCGCGGCTACGACGTGCTGGCCTACGACCAGCGCGGCCACGGCCTGAGCCCCGGCCCGCGTGGTGCGCTGGCGCGCGAGGACGACCTGCTGTCGGACCTGGCCGCCGTCTACGCCGATTACGCGGCGACGGCGCCCGCACTGCCGTTGCTGCTCGGCCACAGCATGGGCGGCCTGGTCGCGGCGCGCGCGGTGCTGGATCGGCGCGTGACGCCGGCGGCGCTGGTGTTGTCCTCGCCGGCGTTCCGAAGCCACGAGGCGCCGTGGCTGCAGTCGCTTGCCGCGCTGCTCGCGCGGGTCGCGCCCGGCCTGCCGCTGCGCACCGGGCTGGCGGTGGAGCACCTGTCGCACGATGCCTCGGTGGTGGCCGCGTACCGCCGCGATCCGTTGTGCAGCGCGCGGATCACGCCGCGGCTGGCCGACTTCATCTTTCGTGCCGGGCCGGCGTGCCTGGCGGACGCCTCGCGGCTGGCGGTGCCCACGCTGCTGCTGGCGGCCGGCGCGGATCGGCTGGTGGATGCGGCCGGCAGCCGCGAGTTCGCTTCGGCCGCCTGGGCCAGCCGCCAGCTCACCGCCCGCCACTTCGACACGCTCTACCACGAGCTGTTCAACGAGGCCGAGCCGGCGCGCAGCCAGGTGATGAAGCAACTCGGCGACTGGCTGACGCGCCTCCCCGGCTGAGGCGCGCCGCGCCCGGGAAGAGCAAAACGCGGGCCGGCGATCACGGTGACCCCGTGCAATGCGTTCGCCTCGTCTGACGCGGCGTGGACGGTGAAGGGCGCCGGGACCGGGCCGGTCGCTGGCGCAGCGCTCCCGGCCCGTGCGGCCTGCTTACCCCCGTCCTCTCCCCGACAGGTAAAGCAAGAAGGGCGTGCGGCCCGGCCGGACCGCCGGCGCATCGGCGTCTGCTCGGCGCCGCTGCCGGGAGCGCCCGCGGCCGGGAGAAAGCGCGTCCGGGCGCGCAATATCCGGCGTCTGCGCCAGCGCCAGCGGCGCGTTCCCGCGGACGACGGTCCGGCGACTCACGGCGTGGTCGATGGAGTCGGTGATCGCGCGGTGGCTGCCATGCCGCGACGCGACAGGCACGGCCACGCGGCACCCAGGAACGCAGCGAAGTCTGCCGTCGCCGGATGCCGAGCCGCTTACGCCGGCCACGGTCGCGGGCATAGACTGCGATCCATGCGCATGCGCGATCTCGGATTCCTGCTGGCCTTCTCCACGGCGTTGCTGCCGTTCGGGGCGTGGCAGCTCATGCGCGTGGGCGTGCCGCCGGGACTCGCGGCCTGGTTCCCGGTGGTGTTCATTTTCGGCGTGGTGCCGTGGATCGACGCGATGTGCGGCGACGAGCGCCGCAATGAGGACGCGCCGGAGGCGGTCGCGCGGCGCGAGAACGCCCGCTACTTCCGCCTGCTCACGGCGCTGGTGGTGCCGGTGTGGCTGGCCCTGCTGGCGTGGTGCACGGCGCGCTTTGCGGCGCTGGATTCGCTGCCGGCACAGCTGGGCTGGCTGGTGTCCACCGGCGTCATCGGCGGCACGCTGGCGATCAATCCGGCGCACGAGCTGATCCACAAGTCGACGCGCTGGGAGCCGCTGCTGGGCGGCGTGCTGCTGACCTCGGTGGGCTACGCGGGGTTCAAGGTGGAGCACGTGCGCGGGCATCACCTGCACGTGGCCACGCCGGAGGATTCCTCGTCCGCGCGGCTCGATGAATCGGTCTACGCGTTCGTGCCGCGCGCGCTGTGGCGCAACGTGCGCAATGCGTGGCGGCTGGAAGCGCAGCGGCTGCGCGGGCGCGGCCGCTCGCCATGGTCGTGGCGCAACGAGATGGTCGGCTGGACCGCGCTGTGGCTGGCCTTCATGGCGGTATTCGCGGCGGCGGGCGGACCGCTGGCGCTGGGGTTCTTCCTCGGCCAGGGCGTGCTTGCCGCGGCCACGCTCGAGGTCATCAACTACGTCGAGCATTACGGGCTGGAGCGGCGGCTGGTCGCCCCCGGCCGCTACGAGCGCGTAACCCACCATCACTCGTGGAACGCCCCGCAGCGCTACACCAACTGGCTGCTGTTCAACCTGCAGCGCCACTCCGATCACCACGCGGTGGCGCGGCGGCGATACCAGTCCCTGCGCCACCACGCGGACAGCCCGCAGCTGCCGGCCGGCTACGCCACGATGTTCGTGCTGGCGCTGCTGCCACCGCTGTGGCGCCGGGTGATGAATCCCCGGGCGGCCGCCTGCCGCGCCTGAGCGGCAATTTCCGCCGCGAATATGCAAGCCACGGACGCGCAACCCGCGCAGGCTTGGACGTGCGGGCTGGGTCACGCTGCCATGTGGCGTAGTGTCGCAGGCCTATGACGGCCGTCAGCGCGCGGCGGTTGTTGCATCCGCACAATGGCGTATCGATCAGGGGAGGCAGCATGCCGAACACGGAGTATTACAACGACAAGGTGGTGCGGCAGTTCCTGCTCGCCGCCGCGGTGTGGGGAATCATCGGCATGTCGTTCGGCGTCTACGCCGCGGCCGAGCTGATGTGGCCCGCCCTGAACTTCAACGTGTCCTGGATGACCTTCAGCCGGATCCGCCCCGATCACACGTTCGGCGTGATCTTCGCCTTCGGCGGCTCGGCCCTGATGGGCACCTGCTACTACGTGGTGCAGCGCACCGGCCACGCCCGCCTCGCGCTGGGCAAGCTGGCCGGGTTCACGTTCTGGGGCTGGCAGCTGATCTGCGTGCTGGCGATGGTGACGATGCCGCTGGGCATCACCCAAAGCAAGGAATACGCCGAGCCGGAGTGGTTCATCGACATCCTGATCGCGGTGGTGTGGGTGAGCTTCGGCGTGGTGTTCTTCGCCAGCCTCACCCGGCGGCGCATCCAGCACATCTACGTGGCCAACTGGTACTACGGCGCCTTCATCATCGCGGTGGGCCTGCTGCACATCGTCAACAACATCGCGCTGCCGGTGTCGATGTGGAAGTCCTACCCGGTGTATTCCGGCGTGGTCGATGCGATGGTGCAGTGGTGGTACGGCCACAACGCGGTGGCGTTCTTCCTCACTGCCGGCTTCCTCGGGATGATGTACTACTTCGTGCCGCGCCAGGCGCAGCAGCCGTTGTGGAGCTACCGCTTCTCGATCGTGAATTTCTGGGCGCTGATCTCGGTGTACATGTGGGCCGGCTCGCACCACCTGATGTACACCGCGCTGCCGGACTGGGTGCAGTCGGTCGGCATGGCGTTCTCGCTGATCCTGCTGATGCCCAGCTGGGGCTCGGCGGCCAATGGCCTGCTCACCTTCAACGGCTCGTGGGAGAAGCTGCGCACCGACCCGGCGGCCAAGTTCATGGTGATGTCGCTGGTGTTCTACGCGGCGGCCACCTTCGAGGGCTCGATGATGGCGGTGAAGACCGTCAACTCGCTCTCGCACTACACCGACTGGACCATCGCCCACGTGCACTCGGGCTCGCTCGGCTGGGTGGCGATGATCACCATCGGCTCGCTCTACGCGATGGCGCCGCGCGCGCTGGGCCAGCCGGCGATGTACTCGCGCAAGGGCATGGAGACCCATTTCTGGCTGCACATGATGGGCACCCTGCTGTACATCGGCTCGATGTGGACCGCTGGCGTCACCGAAGGCGTGATGTGGCGCGCCACGCAGCCGGACGGTTCGCTCACCTACGCGTTCATCGACAGCCTGATCGCAGTCAAGCCGATGTACCTGATCCGCTGGGCCGGCGGCGTGCTGATCCTCTCGGGCATGTGGGTGATGGCGTGGAACCTCTGGCACACCGCCGCCGATGCCCGCGCGCGCTTGATCAAGCCGATCCCCGTGCCGATCCCCGAGCCGGTGCCGCACCAGATCCCGGCCCCGCTGCCGGCCGTCGGTTGAGGAGACGACCATGGCTTACAAGCATTTCGAGGCGATTGAGAAACACGCCGGCCTGCTCGGCATCCTGATCGCGATCATGGTGTCGATCGGCGGCCTGGCCGAGATCACGCCGCTGTTCATGGAGGCCCACGCGGTGAAGGCACCGCCGGGCGTGAAGCCCTACGACGCGCTGCGCCTCGCCGGCAAGGACGTGTACGTGCGCGAGGGCTGCTACCTCTGTCACTCGCAGATGATCCGCGCCCTGCGTGCCGAGACCCAACGCTACGGCCACTTCTCCGAGGCGGAGGAGTCGGTCTACGACCGTCCGTTCCAGTGGGGCTCCAAGCGCACCGGGCCGGACCTGGCCCGCGTCGGCGGCAAGTACTCCGACAACTGGCAGCAGCTGCACCTGATGAACCCGCGCCAGCTGGTGCCGCAGTCGAACATGCCCGGCTACCCGTGGCTGGCCGAAAAAAAGCTGGACGTCGATGACATCCAGGCACGCATGCGCGGCCTGCGCATGCTGGGCGATCCGTACACCGATGCCGACATCGCTGCCGCGCCGGCCGCGCTGGCCGGCAAGACCGAGATGGACGCGCTGATCGCCTACCTGCAGGGCCTGGGCATCCGCAACGAGCCGGCCGCCGAGGTGCCTGCGCCGATTGGCCATGGAGGCACGCAGTGATGCATCCGGCATGGGGTCACATCATCGGGGGGATCACCGTCGTGCTGATGGTGACGTTCGTGGGGATCTGGGTCTGGGCCTGGCGCAAGCGCCATCGCCCGGTGTTCCAGGCGATGGCCGGCCTGCCGATGGAAGATGCCGTCGACGGGCAACCGCGGGACGAACAACACGGAGAACGCGCATGAGCGCCGGCTGGTCGTTGTGGGTGATGTTCCTGGTGGTGCTCAACCTGAGCATCACGCTGTTTCTTTTCCTGTGGGGACCGCGCGCGAAGATCCCGACCCTGCCCGACGGCACCAGCGGCCACGTGTGGGCGCACGGCGTGCTGCGCGAGGGCGTGCGCAAGCTGCCGCTGTGGTGGGTGCTGTTCTCCGGCGCGATGTTCGTCTGGGGCTTCACCTACCTGGCGCTTTATCCCGGCTTCGGCAACCACAAGGGCGTGCTCGGCTGGACCGCGCACGGCGAGCTGGCGCGCGACGTGGCGGCCAACGACGCGAAGATGGACGAGCTGCTGCTGCGCTTTCGCCAGTACCCGGTGGAGCAGCTGGCCGGCGATCCGGCGGCGATCCAGATGGGCGGCCGCCTGTTTGTGGACAACTGCGCCGCCTGCCACGGCCGCGGTGGCTACGGCAACGTCAAGCTCGGTGCGCCGAGCCTGATCGACGACGACTGGCTCTACGGCGGCTCCGGCAAGGACATCCTCGACAGCATCCAGCATGGCCGCGCCGGCATCATGCCGCCGTGGTCCAGCCTGGGCGCGCAGAACGTGAAGAACCTCGCGCAGTACGTGCTCAGCCTCTCCGGTGCACCGCACGATGCGGCGATGGCGGCCGCGGGCCAGCCGCTGTTCACCACCTGCGCCGCGTGCCACGGGCCGCAGGGCAAGGGCAATCCCGCGCTGGGCGCGCCCAACCTCACCGACGACATCTGGCTGCATGGCGGCACCGTCGCCGACATCGAGCAGACCATCGGTGGCGGTCGCCAGGGCGCGATGCCGGCGTGGGGCAAGCGCCTCAGCGACGATCAGATGCGCGTGCTGGCCGCCTACGTCTATCACCTCGCCCATCAGGGTGACGTAGCCAAGCGCGATGACACGGCCAGCCGCTAGACCCGGCAGCGCCTGGTACCAGCAGCCGGTGCTGTGGCTGGGTGCGGTGGTGTTCGCCGCCTCGCTGGCCGGCTGCGTGTGGATGATCATGCTGGGCATGCAGCACGACGATTCGGCGGTCGAGGCACCGCGCCCGGTGTTCGGCGTGCCCGCGCGCAGCCACGCCGCGCCGGCGCCGGCTGGCTCCGCCGCGGCCGATCGCGCGGCAGCACCCACGCCGGGGTCGCCCGCCCGCCCATGAACAGCGCCTGGGCCCAGCCGCAGTTGGCCGCACAGGTGCTGCGGTCGCGCCGCGACGGTCGCGCCGAGGTCACCCTGCGTATGGCGCCGCTGGCCGATGCGCGCCGCGTGCTGCGGCTGGAGCAGGCCCTGCGTGCCCTGCCCGGCGTGCAGCGGGTGGGCGTGGACGTGGCCAGCCAGCGGGTCTCGGTAGTTTGGGAACCGGCGCGCCAGAGTCTGCCCGGCCTGCTCGACGCGATCGCCGCGATCGGCTGCCGCGCCCAGCCGCTGCCGCGCGTGCGGGTGGACGAAGACCCGCGCCGCGAAGCGCACGACGCGCTCAAGCGCCTGCTGGTGGCCGGCATGTGCGCGATGCAGGTGATGACCTACGCGTTCGTGATCTACATCGGCGTGGTCGATTTCGTCGACTTCAGCACGCGCAACCTGTTCCGCTGGCTGGGCCTGTTCACCACGCTGCCGATCGTGTTCTACGCCGCGCTGCCGTTCTACCGCTGCGCATTCGCGGAACTGCGGGCGCGCCGCGTCGGCATCGACCTGCCGGTGGCGCTCGCGGTGGCGCTGGTGTTCGCCGCCAGCAGCTGGAACACCTGGCGCGGCGCGGGCGAGATCTACTTCGATTCGGTAAGCATGTTCGTGTTCCTGCTGCTGCTGGCGCGGCACATCGAGATGCGTTCGCGCCATCGCAGCGGCGCGCTGGGCGACGCCGCGGTGGATGCCGCGCCGCTGCTGGCCGAACGCTGGCGTGCCGACGGCACGCTGGAAACCGTGGCGGCGCTGGCCCTGCTCCCCGGTGACCGCGTGCACGTGGCCGAGGGTGGCACGGTGCCCGCCGACGGCGTGCTGGATAGCGCGTGGGCCGAGCTCGACGAATCGCTGCTGTCGGGCGAATCGCGGCCGCAGCGGCGCGCCGCCGGCGCCGCGGTGGTGGCCGGCAGCGTGCTGGTGTCCGGCACCGCGGAGCTGCGCGTCACCCACAGCGGCGAGGCCACCGCCGCCGCGCGCATCGGGGCGCTGGCGCGGCGCGCCCGCGGCAGTCGGCTGGCCCGGCTGCGCCACGGCGGCGATCCGGCGGTGGCGCGTTTTGTCAGCCGCGTGCTGGTGCTCACCGCGCTGACGGCGCTGGGCTGGTTGCTGGTCGATCCCGCGCGCGCGTTCGAGGCCGCCGTGGCGGTGTTGGTGATTGCCTGTCCCTGCGCCTTCGCGCTGACAGCGCCGGCGACCCGCACGCGCGCCTTCGGCGTGCTGGCCGCTCGCGGCGTGCTGGTCACCGACGCGGCCGCGCTGGAAACCCTCGCGCAGGTCGACTACGCGCTGTTCGACAAGACCGGCACGCTGACCGAGCCGCACTTCAGTCGCGCGGCAATCCGGCCGCAGCGCGGGCTCGAT
The DNA here is from genome assembly GCF_035685805.1 of Dyella sp. Taxonomy (GTDB): domain Bacteria; phylum Pseudomonadota; class Gammaproteobacteria; order Xanthomonadales; family Rhodanobacteraceae; genus Dyella_A. The sequence goes on along the minus strand of NZ_DASSAB010000059.1, from coordinate 1,512 downwards.
CCCGAGCGCGTGCTGCAGATGGCCGCGGCGCTGGCGCAGGAGAGCAGCCACCCGCTGGCGCGCGCGCTGAGCCGGCTCGCGCTGACCCCCGCAGCCGCTTCGAACGCGACGGCCGTCGCCACCCGGGCGGCGCGCGAGGTACGGGTACACGCCGGCGCCGGAGTGGCCGGGGTGGTGGAGAACACGCCGTTGTGGCTCGGACGCGATGACTTCGCGCTCGCCGCCAGCGGCGGCACGGATACCGGGGAGGGAGCGGCCGGCACGCTGGTGCTGGCCGATGCGCAGGGCGAGCTGGCCCGTTTCGTGGTGGACGACGGGTTGCGCGAATCGACGCCCCGCACGCTCGCCGCGCTGCGTGCGCAGGACGTCACGCTGGCGATCGCCAGCGGCGACGCGCCGGCGCGCGTGGCCGCGGTGGCGCATGCGCTGGGCGTGGACGAGTGGTCCGCCCGGCAGTCGCCGGCAGAGAAGCTCGCCCTGCTGGAGGCCGCGCGTGCCGGCGGCTGCGTAGTGCTGGCCGTGGGCGACGGCAGCAACGACGCGCCGCTGCTGGCTGCCGCGGACGTGTCCGCCGCACTGGCCGGCGGCACCGAGCTGGCGCAGGCGCATGCCGATCTGCTGCTGGCCGATGGACGTCTGGACGGCCTGCTCGACGCCCGCGCGGTGGCCACGCAGATGCAGCGCATCGCCGCGCAGAGCCGGCGCTGGGCGCTGGGCTACAACCTCATTGCCGTGCCGTTCGCCGCGCTCGGCCTGGTGCCGCCGTGGCTGGCCGGCATCGGCATGGCGCTGAGCTCGCTCGGAGTGGTGCTCAACGCCCTGCGCGTGGGCCGCAGCGCACCAGCCTCGCCGGTGCTGCGCGCATGAACATCATCCTGGTACTGATCCCGGTGACCCTGCTGGTGGTGGGCGTAGGCGTGGCGCTGTTCTTCTGGGCGGTGAACCACCAGCAGTTCGACGATCTGGATAGCCCCGGCATCGTGCCGCTGCTGGAGGATGACCCAGATCAGGGCGCTCGCGCCGGTGCGCGCGCATCCTCCGAGGCCACTGACGCGGTCGAACCCATGCCCGACGAGATGCCCGACCGCGTCGATCCCCCGCCTCCGCGCACCTAGCCTCCCCGGCGGCGCGCGTCGACCGAGTCACCGCCCGCATGCATGCCACCGTCACCCCACCCACCGAGGCCCAACTGGCCACCCTCGTCGACCGCTTCTACGAGCAGGTGCGCCGCGATCCCGAACTTGGACCCGTGTTCAACCCGGCGGTGCGCGACTGGCCCGCGCACAAGCAGCTGCTGACCTCGTTCTGGTGCTCGGTGGTGCGCCGCGCCGGCAGCTACCGTGGCAACCCGATGGCCGCGCACCAGCGCCATCCGGTGCGCGCCGAACACTTCGACCGCTGGCTCGCGTTGTGGCGTCCCACCTGCGCCGAGGTGCTGGACGCCGCGGGCGCGGCACTGATGATCGATTACGCCGAGCGCATCGGACAGAGCCTGAAACTCGGGCTGGGCCT
>NZ_DASSAB010000058.1:0-12835 GCF_035685805.1 Dyella sp. | reverse complement strand
CACCGGCATCACCGGGCTTTGGCGTAACAGAGTCAGTGCATCCATTGCTTTCACTCTCTCCACAGGGGGTGGTGGAAGGTCATCGCGCCGTGTTCGGCGACGTCGGCCAAGGTGCGCATGCCGGCGAACAGTTCGCGGCCGACGCCGAAATCATTACCTGCAAGGTTGGCCGAAACCACCTCGCGCGCGGCCCATTCGGCCTCCGCCACCAGCGCGGTCAGCTCGCCGCTGTTGGCGTCGACGCGCACCAGGTCGCCGTCGCGCAGCTTGGCGATCGGGCCGCCGGACACGGCTTCGGGCGAGACGTGGATCGCCGCCGGCACCTTGCCGGAGGCGCCGGACATGCGGCCGTCGGTGACCAGCGCCACCTTGAAACCGCGCTCCTGCAATACCGCCAGCGTCGGCGTCAGCTTGTGCAGCTCCGGCATGCCGTTGGCGCGCGGGCCCTGGAAGCGGACCACGGCGACGAAGTCGCGGTTGAGCTCGCCACGCTCGAAGGCGCCGCGGATCTCGTCCTGGTCGTTGAAGACGATCGCCGGCGCCTCGATCACCATGCGGTCGTCGGGCACCGAGGACACCTTGATCACGCCGCGACCGAGGTTGCCGTCGAGCAGGCGCAGGCCGCCGTCGGCACGGAACGGTTCGCTGATCGCGCGCAGCACGCCGCGGTTGCCGCTCTCGCCGGAAACCTTCTGCCAGGCCAGCTTTCCCACCGCGTCGAGCACCGGCACCTGGGCGTAGCCGTCCAGGCCGGTGCCGTTGACCGTCTTCACGTCGGCGTGCAGCAGGCCCTGCGACAGCAGCTGGTCGATCAGGAAAGCCATGCCGCCGGCCTCGTGGAACTGGTTCACGTCGGCGTAGCCGTTGGGGTACACGCGCGCCAGCAGCGGCACCACCGAGGACAGCGCATCGAAATCTTCCCAGCGCAGTTCCACGCCGGCCGCGCGGGCCATCGCCACCAGGTGCAGCAGGTGATTGGTGGAGCCGCCGGTGGCGTGCAGGCCGATCACGCCGTTGATCACCGACTTCTCGTCGACGATGTGTCCGACCGGCGTGTAGCTGTCGCCCAGCGCACTCATCGCCACCGAGCGATGAACTGCCGCGGCGGTGAGCGCGTCGCGCAGCGGCGTGTCCGGCGCCACGAAGCTCGCGCCGGGCAGGTGCATGCCCATGATCTCCATCAGCATCTGGTTGGAATTGGCGGTGCCGTAGAAAGTGCAGGTGCCGGGTGCATGGTAGGCGGCGGCCTCGGCCTCGAGCAGTTCCTCGCGGCTGGCCTTGCCCTCGGCATAGGCCTGGCGCACTTTGGATTTGGCCTCGTTGGTGATGCCGCTGGGCATTGGGCCGGAGGGCACGAACACGCCAGGCAGATGGCCAAACGCCAGCGCGCCGATCAGCAGGCCCGGCACGATCTTGTCGCAGATGCCCAGGTACAGGCCGGCGTCGAACATGTCGTGCGACAGCGACACCGCGGTGGCCATCGCGATCAGGTCGCGCGAGAACAGGCTCAGCTCCATGCCCGGCTGGCCCTGGGTGACGCCGTCGCACATCGCCGGCACGCCGCCGGCCACCTGCGCGGTGGCACCGGCGGCGCGCGCGATCTGGCGGATCAGTTCCGGATAGCGCTCGTATGGCTGGTGCGCCGAGAGCATGTCGTTGTAGGCGGTGACGATGCCGATGTTCGGCGCGCGACCGGCGCGCAGCGCGGCCTTGTCGTCGGTACCGCAGGCGGCGAAGCCGTGCGCGAGGTTGCCGCACGACAGGTGCTGGCGATGCGTGCCGTCGCCGCGCGCGGCGGCGATCTTCGCCAGGTAGGCCGCGCGCGAGTCGCGACTGCGTTCGCGCAGGCGCTCGGTCACTTCGCGGACGACGGGGTGCAGGGAACTCATCACATCACTCCTGTAACGCGTGGCGGGACAGCGCCCGATCACGCACGCCTGGGCGCCCTAGGGGCACCAGTAGATCGACAAGGGGACACGGGGCTGCGTCAGCACCGCCCGGATCGGATAGTGCGCGGCCTCACCGACGCCGAGCTGCGCCTCGCCCAGCACGCGTTTCTTCGCTTCACCCTCGATATGCAGCACCAGCAGCCGCGTCTGCAGCAGCGTGGGCAGGCTGAAGGTGATGCGCGGCTCGCCCGCGCCCGGGGCGCGCATCGGCAGCACGCGCTCGGCGCCGTCCAGATCGAGCACCTCGGCCAGCCGGTCGCCGCCGGGGAAGAAGGAAGCCGTGTGGCCGTCTTCGCCCATGCCCAGCACCACGGCGTCGAACGGCAGCGCCAGCGCATCGATCAGCGGACGCAGCAAGGCCAGGCCCTGCTCCGGCGCCGGCGTATCCACATGCAAGGGCACGAAGGTGGCCGCTGCCGCCTCGTTGCAGAGCAGGCGCGACTTGACCAGCTGTGCGTTCGAGCGCGGGTGGCTCTCGGGCACCCAGCGCTCATCCACCAGCGTGACCTGCACGCGCGACCAGTCCAGTCGCGCGCGCGACAGCTCGGCAAAGACATGCTGTGGCGTGCTGCCGCCGGACACTGCCAGCAAGGCCCGGCCGCGTGCGGCGATGCCCTCGCGCAGCTGCTGCGCCAGGCGCTCGGCGAGCGCCACCGCGAGCGCGTGGCAGTCGGTGAAGTTGTGGGTAGCGAGGTTCAACATGGGAGTCCGTGAGGCAGCGCGCTGGGGGCCGCGGCGGGCGCTGCCGATGCGCGCGGCGTGGGTGAGCGGCAGCGTAGGCTGTGCATCGGCAGCGGCGGGTGAACCGCCCTGCGTGCCGGCCGCGCGGCGGAGCTACTCGCCATCCTCGTTCCAGGTACGGCCATCGCGCTCGATCAGCGCCACCGAGGCGCTTGGTCCCCAGGTGCCGGCGGTGTATGGCTTGGGCGCCTCGCCGCTGGCGGACCACGCCTCGAGGATCGGATCGGCCCAGCGCCATGCCGCTTCCACTTCGTCGCGGCGCATGAACAGCGTGGGGTTGCCGCGCACCACGTCCAGCAGCAGGCGCTCGTAGGCATCGGGCTGCGACACGCCGAAGGCTTCGGCAAAACTCATGTCCAGCGGCACGTGGCGCAGGCGCAGGCCGCCCGGGCCGGGGTGCTTGATGGTCAGCCACAGCTTGACGCCCTCGTCCGGCTGCAGCCGCAGCACCAGCCGGTTGTGCGCCAGTGCGCCGGCGGACGGATCGAAGATGGAGTGCGGCACGGCCTTGAATGCCACCACGATCTCCGAGACGCGCTCGGGCAGACGCTTGCCGGTGCGCAGGTAGAACGGCACGCCGGCCCAGCGCCAGTTGGCGATTTCCGTCTTGAGCGCCACAAAGGTTTCGGTATGGCTCTTGCCGCCCTCGAGCTCGTCCAGATAGCCGGGCACGCTCTGCCCGTCGGCTGCGCCGGCACGATACTGGCCGCGCACGGTGAGCTGGGCGGCGTTCGATTCGTCGATCGGCTTGAGCGAACGCAGCACCTTGAGCTTCTCGTCGCGCACGGCGTCCGGCGAGAGCGATGACGGCGGCTCCATAGCCACCATGCACACCAGCTGCAGCATGTGGTTCTGCACCATGTCGCGCAGTGCGCCGGCGCGGCTGTAGTACGCGGCACGGTTGCCCACGCCAAGTGTCTCGGCCACGGTGATCTGCACGTGGTCGATGTGCGCCGCGTTCCACAGCGGCTCGAACAGGGCGTTGCCGAAGCGCAGCGCCAGCAGGTTCTGCACCGTCTCCTTGCCGAGATAGTGGTCGATCCGGTACGTCTGCGACTCGCTGAAGACCTGGCCGACGGCGTCGTTGATCTGGTTGGCGCTCTCCAGGTCGCGGCCGATCGGCTTCTCCAGCACCACTCGCGCTTCACCCCGGTTGAGGCCGTAGTGGCCCAGCCGGGTGCAGATGTCGATGAACAGATCGGGCGAGGTCGAGAGGTAGAACACGCGCACGTTGTCCGGGCGCTCGCCCACCATCGCGGCAAAGTCGTCCCAGCCGGCGTCCTTGCGTGCGTCCAGCGGGCGGTAATGCACCAGCTGCAGGAACGCCTCCAGCTGCTGGGGATCCGGCGCGTGCCCCTCGCTGAGTGCCTTGCGCATCTGCGCCCGGTACCCCTCGTCGTCGGTCGACTCGCGGGCAATGCCGATGATCCGGCTGCTGTCGGGGAGCTGGCCGTCCAGGAACCGATGGAACATGGCCGGGAGCAACTTGCGTGCGGCGAGGTCGCCGGTGCCGCCGAAGATCACCAGGTCGAACGCGTGGACCTGTGGATTGGAAGAGCTCACAGCGGATACCTCATGCCTGCAGGGAAGGGGTCGCACGCGCGGGTTTCATGCCCGGCCTTCAACGATGCCATTGATGCTACCAGTTTCATACCAGAACGCACCAGACCGGGCGCTTCGGAATGGACAACACCTGCGATGTATTCGTTTGCAACGCTGATGTTCCAGCCAGCCCGGCTTAGTCAGGGACAACTGGCCTGTTGGTTGCAGCGCGGCTTGCGGCCATTGGTTCGAAATTGGTATGGTCGTGGCATGGAAACCGTCCTCGCCAAAGAATACCGCCGGCTGTGCCGCGACCCGGGCTCGCGCCAGCCGCTTGCGTACCTGCGCCTGCGCCAGGCCATTCGCACGGTGGTGGAACACCGCGATATCGAACCGGGGCACGCGCTGCCGAGCGAGCGCGACCTGGCGAGCGCGCTGGAGCTGTCCCGGGTCACCGTGCGCAAGGCGATCGCCGGGCTGGTCGAGGAAGGCCTGCTGACGCAGCGGCATGGCGCCGGCACGTTCGTGGCCGAACGCATCATCAAGCCGATGTCGCGACTGACCAGCTTCACCGAGGATCTGCGCGCGCGCGGCCTCAATCCGCGCTCGGAATTCTTCGAGCGGGGCATCGGCGAAGTCTCGCCGGAAGAGTCGATGGCGATGAGCCTCTCGCCCGGAGCGGCGGTGGTGCGGCTGCATCGGGTGCGCTACGCCGGCGACGAGCCGCTGGCGATCGAGCGCAGCGTGGTGCCCGCCGCTCTGTTGCCGGACCCTGCGCTGGTGGAGGATTCGCTTTACGAAGCCCTCGAACTTCGCGGCTTCCGCCCCCGCCGCGCACTGCAGCGGCTGCGCGCGGTGCTGCTCAACGCCCAGCACGCCCGCCTGCTGCACGTGGCGACCAACAGCGCCGGCCTGAGCATCGAACGGCGAAGCTTTCTCGACGACGGCCGCGTGGTGGAATTCACCAGCTCGTGGTACCGCGGCGACATCTACGACTTCGTCGCCGAGCTGCATACGGATTGAGCGCCGCCGAGCGCGACAGCACGTTGCTTCTTTGAATAGATGGAGAGCGTGGTTCTTGGCAGGAAGAGCTCTCTGGAGGCCTGGCGGCAAAAAAATGGGCCGCCAGATCGGCGGCCCAAATGGGGAGGATAAGACGGACGGAGCAGGTCCGCCCGTCTCAACCAACGTTTACAGCGAGAAGTCGTACCGCGCGGTCAGGCGGAACGAACGCGGTGCGTCGTAGCTGATGACCTGATAGCGATTGCTCGCAATCACGCCCTGGCCACCGTTTTCGCCACGCTCTTCCACGTTCTGCGCAACCTGCTTGTCGAACACGTTCAGTACGTCGAGCTGGATGTCCAGACCCGGCGCCCAGCGCGGCACGTAGCCGACGTTGAGACCGAGCGTGACGTCCGTCGGCAGGCGACCGGCCGACCCACGCGGCACGGCCTTGCCGTCGCAGTAGTGGTAGTAACGACCGTAGTCGAGGTAGTTGTAGAAGAACTCGCTACCCTCGGGGTTGTAACCGAGGCAGCTCTTCGGGCGACCGGTCTGGGCGATCAGGGTGGAGCCGACGCGCCACTCCGGGGTCACCTGATAGAAGCCGTATGCCTTCAGCACGTGGCGACGATCATTCGGCAGATCGCCACCGCCGTACGCCATCAGCTCCCGGTGGTCGAACAGCACGGTCTGCGAGACGTCCTGCTGGCCGATGTCCGAATCGAGCTGGCCTTCGGCATTGCCCCAGTTGTGCGAAAGCACGTAGTCGACCTTGCCGTACCAGGTGCCGTCGAACGGGTGCTCGAGGAAGACCTCGAGACCCAGGTACCGGCGCTTCAGGTACATGCCGGTGTTTTCCTTGGTGTACGGCACGGCCACCAGATCGGTGCTGCCCGCCGCATCCGGGATATCCAGCAGCAGCGTATTGTCGGCGCCGGGGTTGAACAGGCGGCAATCCGGCGAGTAGCTGTAGTTCGGGTCCACGGCGATGTTGTTGGCCGCCATGTACTCCAGCACCGGGCGGTTATCGCAAACGTCGTCGATGGCAGACTTCAGGTCGCGGTACTGCAGTCGTGCGCCCCAGTTCCAGCTCGAACCCAGCTGCTGCTGCATGCCGACGATATATTCGTCCTGGTAGTGCGACTTCAGGTTCGTTGCAGCCACGGTCTTCGGATCAGGAGCCTGGCCGAACTCGTTGTTGGACGAGTACGGACCATTGCCCAGCGCGGTCAGACCCTGCGGCACACCTGTTACCGGGTCGACGCTGGTGTAGGTGAAGTATTCGTTGGTGAGCGTGGAACCCGCTGCACCGCGCACAGCCACGTTGTTCGGCAGCGCGAGGAAGTAGCGGCCGGCGTTGGCGTAGATCTTCAGAGACGAGTCACCGTTCACGTCCCAGCTCACGCCCAGACGCGGCGCCCACTGGTTCTTCTGGCTGACGTACTCGATGCCGTCGGAGTTGTAGTTCTTGAACCCGTCATTTCGCAGGCCAAGCGAGAGCAACCAGCGATCGGTAACCTGCCAGCGATCCTGCACATAGTAAGCTTTCTGCTCGACCTTGAAGCTGCCGCCGTTCGCCTGCACGTAGCGGTAAACGTAGTCGCTGTTCGGCGTCGTGGTAAGGCCGCCGCTCTGCGGAATGTCACCGGCGTCGGTGTGCGCATAGAACCAGGCGTAGCCGGGGCCGGAGGTGTTGCTCCCGGCCAAAGACTCTGCGTTGGAGACGTCATAGCCGGCACTCAGATCGTGGTCACCGAGGCGCCACTCCAAGTCGATCCGGTAACCGTCGGTCTTGTCGTTGGCGTCAGGGTTGTTGATCGTCAGATACGGCTGATTGCCGGTAATGATATCGGCAGCGCCGACCGGACGGTCGTCACGCACGTACACCTGGCTTGGGTCATAGCCCAACGGCGCGGAGTAGTGGCCGACTTCCTGACGCCCGTACTGGGCGCTCAGCGTAATGTCGTCAGTCAAATACGTGGTGTACTTGCCGATGTAGGTCTCGCCGCCGTCCTTGTAGCCATAGCCACCGACCTTCTCGGTACCGTGGGTGCGGTCGGCGTAGTTGTAGCTGTACAGCGAGTTGGTCTGCGACGTCTTGTCGGAAATCGCGGTCAGCTCAAGGATGTTGCTGTCGTTGATGTTCCAGTCGATCTTGGTCAGCCAGCGCGGCGACGTGTAGTGATCGGTGGCAAACGAGGTGTCCGGGTTGGCGGTTTCAATGCCGTTAGACTCGATGGCCTGCTTGTCGAACTCGGCCGACGCGTAGATGAACAGGCGATCCTTGATCAGCGGACCGCTGGCATATACACCGTAGGTAAAGTCGTTGTTGGTGTAGCTGCTGTAGTCGCGATAGAGCTCACCGGCCGAAGCCAGGCCTGTATCGGTCGGACGATAAATGTCCTTGCGGCTGGCGCGCAGGCTGTCAGGTGTCCAGGTAACGAGCCCGCCAAACTTCCACTCGTTGGTGCCCGACTTGGTCACCACGTTGATCACGCCACCGGTCGAACGACCGTAGCGGGCGCTGTAGCCGCCCGTGATCACCTGCTCGGAAGCGATGGCGTCGAACGGGAGGGTCGTGGAGCCGATGTTGGTCAGCGAGTTGGTGACCGGATAGCCGTTAATGAAGTACGCGTTTTCGGACGCAGCCGATCCACCGAAGGATACCGAGTTGCCGTAGCGTGAGTCGCCCTTGATCACGGTCGGCGCCAGCACGGCAGCCTGCGTCACGTCGCGTGCGATCGGCACTTGGTTGAGCACGGTCGAGGAAAGATTGACGCTGGTATCGACCGAGCTCACGTCGATTGCGGGCAGGGAGTTCGCCGATACGGTGACCTGACCGAGGTCAGTGGCCACGAAGTCGACCTCGGTGCCGCCAACGCCGACCTGGACGTTGTCGCGCGTGCCCTGCGTGGTGTTGACCACATAGGTGCCGATCGGAAGTTCCGACACGGCATAGCGACCGGAGGCATCGGCCGTCACGGTGCGGGTCAGGCCCGTGTCCTTGCTCTTGATGGTGACCTGGGCCCCGGCTTCAGCGTTGCCGAAGATGGTACCGGCCGATCGCGACTGTGCCATCGCTACGCCAGTGAGACTCATGCCGAGCGCGATAGCCAGTGCGGTGTGACGCAGCCGCATCGCGCGGCTCTGATTGCGATTACTCATTAGAAGGACTCTCCCCAAAATGGCCGGAAGGCCGAAAGACGCACCGTGGAGGCCGCGCCGAACTTCAAGTCACATCGTCGAGGACCCTGCGAAAGCGCCCCTTCATTGCACGTGCCCTTGCCCCACGAGCGTGACGAGACGTGACTTACTCCCGACCTTAAGTGGTTGTAAAAGCTTGCGTCAACAAAAACTTTATGTTCTTGCGAGGCCTCTGGGAGGAACAGCTCGCCCTCATGCCATTCCCACGACAGTCGGCCGCCTGCCGGCCGTTTGTGGCGGAGAGCGAAACGATCAGCCACTGAACCGCTTGCGCCCGGAGCATGTCGACGGTAGCGTGCGCGCTGTTTTGGGTGTCCCTGCTGCTTCATGGCGAGGGATGAAACGGGAAGCCGGTGCGTCGCGCGTTCGCGCGCAACCAGTCCGGCGCTGCCCCCGCAACGGTAGGCGAGTGAATTCGCCGGGTCACACAAGCCACTGTGCCGCAGGCATGGGAAGGCGTGGTCCGGTACGCGCGGTGCGCCGCGTGTCGCTCGCAAGCCCGGAGACCGGCCCGATTCGACTGTCCTGGCGGCTCGCGGTGGGCGAGGCTGCGGTACGGATCGTGGCTCTGCCGCGCATCCGCGGCCGTGCGTTTGCTCCCCACGATGTCCTGCCAGCTCACTCCCTTGTTGAGCCGCGCGCGGGTGCACGGCGAAGGAATACAGCAATGAACAGGATTTTCTTGGCGACCGCCGTGGCGTTCGCGCTCATTGGCCCGAGCGTGCGTGACGCCAGCGCCCAGCAGACCGATGGCGCGCCGATGGATCCGGTGATTGTCACCGCCACGCGCACCGCGATCACCGTGGACGACGCGCTCTCGTCGGTGAGCGTGATCACGCGGGCGGACATCGAGCGGCTGCAGCCGACTTCGCTGATGGACGTTCTGACCGGCTTGCCCGGCGTCACCTTCGCGCAGTCCGGCGGCATGGGCGAGCAGACCTCGCTGTTCCTGCGCGGCACCAACTCCTCGCACACGCTGCTGCTGGTGGACGGCGTGCGCGTGGGCACGGTGAGCGCGGGGCTGGCGGCGTTCGAGCAGATTCCGGTGGAGCAGATCGAGCGGATCGAGGTGGTACGCGGGCCGCGGTCGAGCCTGTACGGGGCCGACGCGATCGGCGGAGTGATCCAGGTGTTCACCCGGCATGGCCAGACAGATGGCGGGCTCGCCCCGTCACTGGCCGTGACAGCCGGCAGCCGCGGCACCGCAGGCGGTCAGGTCGGCCTGTCCGGCGGCGATCGGCACGCCTGGTACAACCTCAGCCTGGGCGGGCAGTACACCCGCGGCATCAACGCCTGTCGCGACGGCGCCGGCACCGTGTTCGCCGGCTGTTTCGCCAACGAGCCGGACAAGGATGCCTACCGCAACTACAACGCCCTGGCCAACGTCGGCTACCGCTGGGACGGCGGCACGGAACTGGCCGGCACCTGGCTGCGCAGCCGCAACTACGTCGAGTTCGACGGCGCGCCCTACGGCAACCAGGCGCTCAATGTGCAGCAGGTGGCCGGCGCACGCCTGAGCTTCCGGCCGCTGTCGTTCTGGCAGGTGACCGTGGGCGCGGGCCAGAACTTGGACAAGGCCACCACCTACAACGACGGCGTCTATCTGCGCTACTCCGATTCGCGCCGCAACCAGGCGTCATGGCAGAACGATTTCAGCGTCGCCGACAACCAGTTGCTCACGCTGGGCGCCGACTACCAGCAAGAGCATCTGTCCAGCGACACCGGCTACCTCGCCAGCACGCGCCAGGACACCGGCATCTTTGCCCAATACCAAGGCACGTTCGGCCACAACGAGCTGCAGCTGTCCGCGCGCCACGACCACAACGGCCAGTTCGGCAACCACGACACCGGCGCCGCCGCCTGGGGCTACCGGCTCGATCACGGGCTGCGGCTGTCGGCCAGCTACGGCAGCGCCTTCCATGCGCCCACCTTCAACGATCTGTACTACCCCTACGGCAGCGGCAACCCGGACCTGAAACCGGAAACCTCGCGCAGCGCCGAACTGGGCCTGACCCAGCAGGGCGACGGCTGGAACTGGGCCGTGAACGCGTACCAGACGCGTATCAGCGAGCTGATTGCGCTGGACAGCAACTACTTCCCGCTCAACATCAGCCACGCACGCATCCGCGGCGTCGAGGGCCAGCTGGGCGGCACGCTCGCCGGCTGGCGCTGGCAGGGCTACCTGACCTGGCAGCAGCCGCGCAACGACGACGGCGGACCCAATGATGGCCACTGGCTGCCGCGGCGACCCGAGCGCACGGTGCGGATCGATCTCGACCGCCGCTTCGGCGATTTCACCGCCGGCGCCACCTGGAACACGGCCGGCGCGCGCTATGACGACGTCGCCAACGTGCATCGCCTGGGCGGCTACGCCACGCTCGACCTGCGCGGCAGCTATGCGTTCGCGCCGGGCTGGGCGCTGGAGGGGAGACTGGCGAACGCGTTCGATCGACGCTACGAAACCGTCTACTACTTCAACCAGCCAGGCCGCAGCTGGTACCTGACGTTGCGCTATCGCCCACGCTCCTGAGCCAGAACCGCGCGCAAGGCGGGGCGGACGGCGGGCCGACAGCGGTTCCCAGCGCGAGCCCGCTGCGCGGCGTGCACGCCATCGGCCACCTGGGCGATGGCGTGCTGCCGGGGCCGCGATGAGCCGGAGCACCCGCCGGCCGGTTCCGCAGCGGCCCCTGCCTTTCGACACGGTGGGGACTTCAGGCACATACACTGTGCGGGGACAGCGGGCATAAAGCGCGCATGTCCCACACTCTGAACCCTGCGGCCCGGGCCCTGTCCGAGAGGCTTGCGCAACTTCGCGCCGGCCGGCCGCGCTGCCAGCGGCCCACGGAAGCGCCATGAATATCTTTGCCCCGATGATCCGCCGCCCGGTCGGTACCTCCCTGCTCGCCGTGGGGCTGGTACTGGCGGGCATCTGTGCCTACCTGCTGCTGGGCGTGGCGGCGCTGCCGTCGCTTGAGTTCCCGGGCGTCTACGTGATCGCCCAACAGCCCGGCGCAAGCGCGCAGACCATGGCCAGCACCGTGCTGGCGCCACTGGAGCGCCACCTCGGACGCATTCCCGGGGTCGACGAGATGTACGGCAACGCCAGCGAGGGGTCGGCCTCGGTGATGGTGCGCTTCACCTTTGATCGCAGCGCCGACAAGGCGGCACGCGACGTGCAGGCGGCCATCAACGCCGCCGCGCCGGACCTGCCCAGCGGCATGCCGGCGCCGCCTCAGTACTTCAAGTTCGACACCGCCAGCATCCCGATCCTGTTCATCACGCTCACCTCGACCGGGCTGCCGCAGGACAAATTGTTCGACCTCACCGACACCCTGCTCAAGCCCGCGGTGTCGCAGATCCCCGGGGTGGCCCAGGTACAGGTGTTCGGCGGCACCCCGCATGCGGTGCGGATCGAGCTCGACAACGCTTCACTGGCCGCCAAGGGCCTCACGCCGACGGACGTCAGCAACGCCCTGCGCGCCGCCAACGTGACGTCGCCGCAGGGCACGTTGAGCAATGGCCGCAGCCAGATGACGGTGTTCGCCAACGACGCGCTGCACGAGCCGGAAGAGTTCGCACGGCTGCTGATCGCGAACAAGAACGGCACGCCGGTGCGCCTGTCCGACGTGGCGAAGGTGTATGGCGGCCAGCAGGACAAGTACCAGGGCGCGTGGTTCAACAACATGACCACCGTGGGCATGCAGATCAGCAAGCGGCCGGAGGCCAACGCGGTGGCCACGGTGGAGGCGATCCGCGCCAAGCTGCCGCAGCTGCGCGGCGCGTTGCCGGCCGACGTCACCATCACGCCGGTGTTCGACCTGACCCAGACCACCAAGTCGGCGCTGCACGAGGTGGAAGTGGCACTGCTGATCTCCATCGCGATGGTGGCGCTGGTGATGCTGGTGTTCCTGCGCCGCGTGCGCCCGACGCTGATCGCCATGCTCAGCGTGCCGCTGTCGCTGGCCGGCGCGTTCGTGGCGATGTGGGCGCTGGGCTACACGCTCAACACGCTGTCGCTGGTGGCGCTGGTGCTGTGCATCGGCTTCGTGGTGGACGACGCGATCGTGGTGATCGAGAACATCGTGCGCCACATGGAAAACGGCCAGACCCCGCTGCAGGCCGCGCTGACCGGCGTCGGCGAGATCGGCTTCACGGTGGTCTCGATCACCTTGTCGCTGGTGGCGGTGTTCGCGCCGCTGCTGTTCGGCAACAACATGCTGATCATGCTGCTGCGCGAGTTCTCGGTGACGCTGACCGCGGCGGTGGTGATCTCGGCGCTGGTTTCGCTGACCCTGACGCCGGCGCTGTGCGCCTACCTGCTGACCCACGAGCCGGAGCGCAGCAAGCCGCCGGGGCGGATCGAGCGGGCGGTGGAGAACTTCGACCGCAAGCTGATG
>NZ_DASSAB010000057.1:0-78118 GCF_035685805.1 Dyella sp. | reverse complement strand
GTCGTCGACGTGGAGCATGTGCTGGCCAGCATCGACGCGGCGCCGGCCGAGCTGTCCGTGCAGATGCAGCGCGTGGCCGGCGCCCGTTCGCTGGCTCCGCGACGGGTGATGCTGGTCGACGATTCGCTGATTGTCCGTCGCCGGCTGGTCAACCTGTTCAAGCAGATGAATATCGAATGCGTGGTGGCGACGGATGGCCGCGAGGCGCTCGACCGCCTGCTGGAACTGGCCGCGGCCGATCCGGTCGACGGAGTCAGGCTGGTGGTGTCGGACATCGAGATGCCGCGGCTGGACGGCTATGCGCTGACCCGTGCGATCCGCGAGGCGCCGGGCCTGCGCCAGCTCAAGGTGGTGCTGCACAGTTCGCTCAGCGGCATCTTCAACGAGGCGATGGTGAAGGAGGTCAAGGCCGACTGCTTCGTCGCCAAGTTCCAGCCGGACCTGCTGGCGCAGGCGGTGCTGGAACTGCTGCCCGAGCCGGCGCCGGCGGACTGACGTTCCGGCGGCTCGCTCCGCCCGGCGTCAACAATCCGTCTTTCGGCGGCGCCGCTGCGATGGCGGTGCCGACGGTTGCCGTGCCAGCCCAGCAGCAGCAACGCTTTTCCCATGGTGGCATGCAATTTGCCTCCAGCTCCGTGCGGCAACTGCACGCGGAGCGAAGCGATGAGTCTGACCCCTGACAACCTGTTCGGCATACACACCCAGGCACTGGACCTGTGGCAGCGCCGTACCGAAGTGCTCGCCAACAACCTGGCCAATGCCGACACGCCGGGCTATCTCGCCCGCGATGTCGACTTCCGCAAGGTGCTGGCCGCCGCGGGCGGCGCTTCGGACAAGCTGCCGTTGCAGACGACTGGACCCGGCCAGATCGGCGCGGCCGACCAGGCCGCGGACGGGCTGGCGTACCGCGTGCCGACCCAGCCGAGCATGGACGGCAATACCGTCGATGCGCAGGCCGAACAGGCCGCCTTTGCCGCCAATGGCGTGCACTACCAGGCCAGCCTGTCCTTCATCACTGCACAGATCCGCATGCTGCGCACCGCCATCAACGGAGGCCAGGGCTGATGTCGCTCTTCTCGATTTTCAACGTCGCCGGTTCCGGCATGGCGGCACAGTCGCTGCGCCTGAACACGGTCGCCAGCAACCTCGCCAATGCCGACAGCGTGGCGACCACGCCGGAAGCGGCCTACCGCGCGCGCGAACCCTTGTTCGCCGCCGTGAAGAGCCGGCTGGACGGCGGCGATGCGCCGGGTGAAGGCGTGCAGGTGCTCGGCGTCACCGAGAGCCAGGCGGCGATCCCGAGCCGCTACGAACCCGGCAACCCGCTGGCCGACGCCGACGGCTACGTCTACAGCAGCAACGTCAATCCGGTGGACGAGCTGGTCAACATGATTTCCGCCTCGCGTTCGTACCAGAACAACGTCGAGGTGATGAACACCACCAAGCAGTTGATGGTGAAAACCCTCGACCTCGGCAAGTAGTCCGACGGAGCGCACGCATGACCATCAACACCATCGGCAATGCCGGCAACAGCGCCGCAACGACGGGGCAGATCGCCAAGGAGGCGAGCGCCGGCGGCATGACGCAAAGCGACTTCCTCAAGCTGATGACCGCCCAGCTGCAGGCGCAGGACCCCACCAACCCGGTCGACAACTCGCAGTTCGTCTCGCAGATGGCGCAGTTCAGCCAGCTGCAGTCGACCCAGGACCTGGTCGGTTCGGTGCAGACGCTCAACAGCACGGTCAATGGAGCGCTGCAGACCTCGCAGGTGCTCGGCTCGTCCAACCTGGTCAATCGCGAGGTGCTGGTGCCGTCCTCCAGCATGAGTTTCGCCGGCGCCAGCGTCACCGGCGCGGCGAACGTGACGGTGCCCGGGAACCTCACCGTGAGCGTGATCGACGGCAGCGGCAACGTGGTGCGCACGATGGCGGTGCCGGCGCCGAGCGCCGGGCTTACCCAGTTCAGCTGGGACGGCAAGGACGACGCCGGCAACACGGTGCCCGAGGGCGCCTACACGCTGTCCGCCAGCAACGCGGGCAGCCCATTCGATACCTATGTGGCAGGCAAGGTGACCGCCGTCGGCTATGGCGGGAGCGCCGTGGGCACCTATCTGCAAGTGGCTGGCGTGGGCGGCGTCGCGCTCAGCCAGGTGGCACAGATTCTCTGACGCACGCGTCGTAACCACACTTTCAGCGAGGAACATCCCATGGCTCTGAACACCGCACTCACCGGCATCAACGCGGCGCAGTCCGACCTCAACGTCATCGCCAACAACATCGCCAACGCCAACACGACCGGCTTCAAGGGCTCGCGTGCCGAGTTCGCCGACGTGTTCGCGGTGACCGGCCTCAACCTCAACTCCACCGCCACCGGCAGCGGCGCACGCCTGCAGACCGTGGCGCAGCAGTTCGCCCAGGGCGACATCGAGACCACCAACAATTCGCTCGACCTTGCCATCAGCGGCAACGGCTTCTTCGTGGTCAACGACGGCAGCGGCGCGCAGTACACCCGCGCGGGCGACTTCAAGAAGAGCCCGGACAATTTCGTGCAGACCACCTCCGGTGCGCGGCTGCAGGTCTATCCGCCGGACGGCCTGGGCGGTTTCGACTCCAGCACGCTGACCGACCTGAAGCTGGTCTCTGCGCAGAGCAATGCCACCGCCACTTCGCTGGTCACGGTCAGCTCGAACCTGCCGGCCAGCGCTACCGTGCCCGCGGGCGCGTTTTCGCCGACCGACTCCACCACCTTCAACAACGCCACCCCGGTCACCGTGTACGACTCGCAGGGCGGCTCGCACCAGGGCACCGTGTACTACGTCAAGACGGCCACCAATGCGTGGGACGCGCACCTGTACGTGGACGGCAACGACGCCGGTACCCAGGCGATTACCTTCAACACCAGCGGCAATCTGGCCACTCCGGCCAACGGCAACCTGGCGTTCAACCCGGTCAATCTCGCCAACGGCTCCAATGCGCTGACGCTCACCGTCAACGTCACCAACACCACCCAGTTCGGTACCGACTACTCCGCCGGGGCGATCTCGCAGAACGGCTTCGAGGCCGGCACGCTGTCGAACATCGACATCGATTCCAAGGGCGTGGTCACCGCCTACTACTCGAACAACCAGAGCAGCCAGATCGGCCAGATCGCGGTGGCCAACTTTTCCAACCTGCAGGGGTTGCGCCAGGTCGGCGACACCACCTGGGCGCTCAGTGGCGACTCCGGTTCGGCGGTGATGGGCTCGGCCGGCACCGGCCAGTTCGGCGACATCCAGGCCGGTGCGCTGGAGTCGTCCAACACCTCCGACACCACCGCGCAGCTGGTCAACATGATCAAGGCGCAGCGCAACTACCAGGCCAACGCGCAGGTGCTCACCACCGACAACACGCTGGCCTCGGCGCTGTTCAACGCGGTCGGCCGGTAATCGATCGCCATGGACCGTTCACTCTATGTGGCAATGACCGGGGCGACGCAGATCATGCGCGCCCAGGAAGCCGTGAGCCACAACCTGGCCAACGCCTCCACGGTGGGCTTCAAGAGCGAGCTGAGCGCGTTCCAGAGCCTGCAGGTGCAGGGGCAGGGCACCGCCAGCCGCATCAATGCGGTCGCGCGCGGCATCGGCGCGGACCTCACCCAGGGCACGGTCAACAGCACCGGCCGCTCGCTGGACGTCGCCGTGCACGGCAGCGGCTGGATCGCGGTGCAATCGCCGGACGGCTCGGAAGGCTACACGCGTGCCGGCGATCTGCAGCTCACCGCCGACGGCCTGCTTACCGATGCCAGTGGCCATCCGGTGCTGGGCAATGGCGGGCCGATCAGCCTGCCGGCCAGCACCCAGATCGCCATCGGTGACGACGGCACCATCTCCACCGTGCCGATCGGCGAAGGCCCCAGCACGATTGCGGCACTGGACCGGATCCGCCTGGTGAACCCCGACGCCACCGAGCTGGTGCAGGGCGGCGACGGCCTGATGCACGTGGTCGGCGGCGGCAATGCTCCGACCGACAGCGCCGTGCGCCTGACTTCCGGCGCGCTGGAGTCCAGCAACGTCAATGCTTCGACGGAGCTGGTGAAGATGATCGCGCTGTCGCGGCAATACGACATGCAGGTCAAGTCGATCAAGGCGTCGGAAGACAACGCCCAGTCGGCATCGAAATTGCTTCAGTCGAATTGACCTGCAGTTGCACCTCCCAAGGAGTCCCTGACCCATGCTTTCGTCCCTCTGGATCGCCAAGACCGGCCTCGATGCGCAGCAGACGCGCATGGACGTCATCTCGAACAACCTCGCCAACGCCAACACCACCGGCTTCAAGAGCTCGCGGGCGGCGTTCCAGGACCTGATGTACCAGAACCGCGGCCAGCCGGGCGGGCAGACCACCGAGCAGACGCAGTCGCCCTCGGGCCTGATGCTTGGCACCGGCGTGCGCGTGGTGGGCACCGAAAAGCTGTTCACCCAGGGCGGCGTCACCCAGACCGGCAACTCGCTGGACGTGGCGATCGAAGGACGCGGCTTCCTGCAGGTGAGCAAGCCTGACGGCACCATCGCCTACACCCGCGACGGCTCGCTGCACACCGACGCCAACGGCCAGCTGGTGACCGCGGACGGCTATTCGCTGGATCCGGCGATCACCCTGCCGACCAACGTGCAGAGCATCTCCATCGGCAACGACGGCACCGTCTCGGCGACCACCAACGGTTCGGCCGCCTCGGTGCAGGTGGGCACGCTGCAGCTGGCCGACTTCGTCAACCCGGCCGGCCTGCAGCCGGACGGCAACAACCTGTTCCTGGAGACCTCATCCAGCGGCGCGCCGCAGACCGGCCAGCCCGGCCTCAACGGCATGGGCACGCTGATGCAGGGCGCGCTGGAGTCCTCCAACGTCAACGTGGTGGAGGAGATGGTCAACATGATCGAGACCCAGCGCACCTACGAGATGAATTCCAAGGCGATCAGCGGCGTCGACCAGATGCTGCAAGACCTGACCAACAAGATGTGAGCACCCGCATGAAGCCGATCGCCTCCCTCGCTCGCTGCACCGCCGCGCTCGCCCTGCTGGCGCTGGCCGGTTGCGCTTCGATGCCCGCCAGCCGCGAGGATGGCCAGTGGGCCGCCACCGCGCCGATGCAGCCGGAAGCCGCGCCGGTGGCGGACGGCTCGATCTACCACGACACGCAGAACATGGAGCTGTTCGCCGACCCGCGCGCGCACCGCGTGGGCGACATCCTCACCGTGCTGCTGCTGGAGAGCACCCAGGCCAGCAAGAAGGCCACCACCAGCACCAGCAAGACCGACAAGACCGCACTCGATGCGCCGAACATCCTCGGCCAGGGACTCACGCTCAACGGAAAGAGCGCCAGCATCGGTCTCAGCGGTGACCGCAGCTTCGACGGCAACGGCACCTCCAGCCAGAGCAACCAGCTCAGTGGCCAGATCACCGTCACCGTGGCGCAGCGCCTGTCCAACGGCAACCTGATGGTGCGCGGCGAGAAGCTGCTGACCATCAACCAGGGCCAGGAAATGGTGCGGATCTCCGGCATCGTGCGGCCGCAGGACATCAACCCGGACAACACCGTGGCTTCCAGCCGCGTGGCCGACGCCCGCATCGCCTACACCGGGCGCGGCTCGCTGGCGGACGCCAACACCCAGGGCTGGCTGTCGCGCTTCTTCAACTCCAAGTGGATGCCGTTCTGATGAAGACCCGTCGGCTGATGAGGCATCTGCGCAACCATTCGGTGCCCGCCACCGTGCACGCACCGTATGAAACCCGCAGCCACGAGCCCGCTTTCGGCGGCGTGTCGGGCGACCGCGCGGCCGACACGCTGCGTCGCGGCGAGATCCGCCGCACCCTGCTGCGCTGGCGCAGCTTCGGCACCAGCGCGCTGGTGATGCTGTGCGTGGCGCTGGCCGCGCCGGCCCATGCAGACAAGATTCGCGACCTCGCCTCGGTCGGCGGCGTGCGCTCCAACCAGCTGATCGGCTATGGCCTGGTGGTGGGGCTGGACGGCTCCGGCGACCAGACCACGCAGGCGCCGTTCACCACCCAGAGCCTGGAGAACATGCTGCAGCAGTTCGGCATCGTGGTGCCGGCCAGCGCGCGTCCGCAGCTGAAGAACGCCGCGGCCGTGGTGATCACAGCCGACCTGCCGCCGTTCGCCAAGCCCGGCCAGCAGATCGACGTCACCGTGGCCTCGATCGGAAACGCCAAGAGCCTGCGCGGCGGCCAGCTGCTGATGGCCCCGCTCAAAGGCGCCGACGGCAATACCTATGCGATCGCCCAGGGCAGCGTGGTGATCGGCGGCATCAGCGCGCAGGGCAAGAGCGGCTCCAGCGTGCAGGTGAACATTTCCGACTCCGGGCGCATTCCCAACGGCGCGTCGGTCGAGCGCAGCGTGCCGTCGGCGTTCGGCAACGGTGGCGACCTGGTGCTCAACCTCAACACGGCCGACTTCACCACCGCCTCGCGCGTGGTCAAGGCGATCAACGGCGCCTACGGCGCCGGTACGGCCAACGCGCTCGACGGCGGCTCGATTGCCGTGCGCAGCCCGCAGGACCCGTCGCAGAAGGTGTCTTGGCTGGGCGATATCCAGAACCTCGACGTGACCCCGGCCGACGCCCCCGCCCGCGTGGTGGTGAACTCGCGCACCGGCACCGTGGTAATCGGCTCGGACGTGCGCGTGAGCGCCGCGGCCGTGGCGCACGGTTCGATCCAGGTGACCATCAGCGAGCAGGCGCTGGTCAGCCAGCCGGCGCCCTTCAGCGGCGGCCAGACCGCGGTGGTGCCGTCCAGCGACGTGCAGATCAGCGAGGAGGGCGCGCACATGTTCAAGTTCGGTCCCGGCGTGAGCCTGGACACGATCGTGCGCGCGGTGAACCAGGTCGGCGCCGGTCCGAGCGACCTGATCTCGATCCTGCAGGCGCTCAAGCAGGCCGGTGCGCTGCACGCGGAGCTGGTGGTGATCTGACATGGCCGCCGGCATCGACAGCGCAGCGCAGAACCTCAATACCTGGACCGACCTGTCCGGCTTCAGCGCCCTGCGCCAGAGCGCACAGGCCGATGCCAAGTCGGCGTTGCCGGTGGTGGCCAAGCAGTTCGAGTCGATCTTCACCCAGATGGTGCTGAAGTCGATGCGCGACGCCAGTTTCGGCGACCCCAACTTCGACAGCCAGGCCAGCGATTCGTGGCAGGGCCTGGCCGACCAGCAGCTGGCGGTGACGCTGTCCAACCAGGGCCACGGCCTGGGCATTGCCGAGATGCTGGTGCGCCAGCTGGGCGGCAAGGATGCGCCCACGCCGGCCGGTGCCAACGGCGTCGCAGCAAAATACGGCAGCGAGGACGGCTGGCTGTCGCGGCTCGGCTCGGTGGCACGCGCCGCCGGCTCCGCCGCGGCCAGGACGGCGTCGCATTTCATTCCCGGCGATCCGGTGGACTTCGTCACCAAGATGGCGCCGTTCGCGCAGAAGGCGGCGGAGAAACTCGGCGTCTCGGTGCGCGCGGTGCTGGCGCAGGCCGCGCTGGAAACCCAGTGGGGCAAGCACATGCCGCAGCACGGCGACGGCACGCCCAGTTTCAACCTGTTCGGCATGAAGGCCGGTTCCAGCTGGGACGGTGGCCGCGTCAACGTACCCACGCTGGAGGTGGAAGGCGGCGTGCCGGTGCGCAGGCGCGCCGCGTTCCGCGCCTACGAATCGCCCGCGCAGTCATTCGATGACTATGCCCGGCTGCTCGGCGACAACCCCCGTTATGCGCAGGCGCTGGGCAAGGGCGACGACGTGGCCGGGTTTGCGCGCGGGCTGGTGCAGGGCGGCTACGCCACCGACCCGGCGTATGCCCACAAGATCGCCGCCATCGCCAACGGCCCGGCGATGCGCCAGGCGCTCGATGCGCTCAAGAACGGCGTCACCACGCCGATGTCCTCCGAATGACGACCGCGATCCGCCGCATGCTGAGCTTTGCCCGCCCGTTCGCGGGGCGGGTCGCCGTGCGCGGCTGTTCGATCACGCGCCAAGGATCCACCCATGGCTAACCTGCTCAGCACCGGCATCTCCGCGCTCAATGCGGCGCAGGTGGCGCTCAACACCGTCGGCAACAACATCTCCAACGCCGGCACCGACGGCTACAGCCGCGAGGTGGTGCGCCAGGTCGAGCGGGTGGCGCCGAGTTCGCCGCGCTACACCATTGGTGGCGGCGTCG
Source organism: Dyella sp. (assembly GCF_035685805.1). GTDB lineage: Bacteria > Pseudomonadota > Gammaproteobacteria > Xanthomonadales > Rhodanobacteraceae > Dyella_A. The sequence continues at coordinate 69,929 of NZ_DASSAB010000057.1, read as the reverse complement.
ACGTGGTGGCGGTGGAGCGGGCGTATTCGAGCTATCTCACCGGCGCGGTGTGGACCAGCAACGCCAACCTGTCGCGCGCCAGCACCTACAACGAACTGACCACCACCTTGAACAGCGCGCTGAGCGCCAGCGGCGACCTGCAGGGCGCGCTGGACAGCTTCTACGGTGGCTTCGACACGGTGGCCAATGCACCGAACTCCGGCTCCGGGCGGCAGGCGCTGCTCGGCGGTGCCGCGACCGTGGTGGCCGTGTTCAACACGCTCGGCGCGCAGTTCGACAGCCAGCAGAAGCAGATCAACGGGCAGATCACCAACACCGTCAAGAGCGTCAACACCACGCTCGACAACATCGCCGACCTCAACCGCCGGATCCACGACAACATTGGCAGCGGCACGCCGAACGCGCTGCTCGATCAGCGCGATGCGCTGGTCAACACGCTGTCGGGCTATCTCGGCGTGACTGCCGTGAGCGAGTCCGATGGCACCCTCAGCGTCTACAGCACCAGCGGCCAGAGCCTGGTCAGCGGCAGCAACACGTTCAAGCTGGCGACCAGCAACGATCCCTACGACACCGGGCGCGTCAACGTGGTGGACGCCGCCGGTACCGACATCACCAGTCGTCTCGGCGGCGGCCAGCTCGGCGCGCTGCTCGACTACCGCAGCAACGTGCTCGACCCGGCGCAGAACCGGCTCGGCCAGGCGGCCATCGCCCTGGCCAACAGCGTCAATGCGCAGCAGGCCAAGGGGCTCGATCTCAATGGCCAGCTCGGCGCGCCGATCTTCTCGCTGCCCGCGCCGCAGGCGCTGCCGGACAGCCGCAACACCGGCTCGGCGACCGTGTCGGCGGCCATTGGCGACACCTCGGCGCTGACCACGTCCGACTACACGCTGCGCTACGACGGCAGCGCCTGGAGCCTGGCCACCCGCGCCGGGCAGGCCGTGCCGCTCACCACCAATCCCGATGGCAGCCTCAGCGGCGCCGGGCTCACGCTCACGGTCGGCGCTGGCGCGCAGGCCGGCGACAGCTTCCGCATCCAGCCCACCCGCAACGCCGCCAGCAGCCTGGCGGTGAGCCTGACCGATCCGTCCGGCATCGCCGCGGCCGCCGCGCTGCAAGGGTCGGCCACCAGCGGCAACAGCGGCACTGCCGCGGTTGCGACGCTGGCTGTCACCGATGCGGCGAACCCGGCGTTGCTGGACGGTGCGACGGTGAGTTTCCCCACCGCCGGCACTTACGCCATTACCGATGCCGGCGGCACCGTCATCGGCAGTGGCGCGTACGCGGCAGGGCAGACGCTGTCGGCCAATGGCTGGAGCCTCACCCTTTCCGGCACGCCCGGGGCCGGTGACAGTTTCGCCATCGGCGCCAACAGCAATGGCCTCAACGACAACGCCAACGCGCTGGCGCTGGGCCGTCTCGCCGACGCCGGCGTGCTAGACGGCGGCAACACCTCGGTGATCGACAACTACACCCTGCTCACCACGCAGATCGGCAACGCCGGCGCGCAGGCCGGCAGCAACCTGACCACGCAGACCAGCCTGTACAACCAGGCGATGTCGGCACAGCAGGCGGTGTCGGGTGTGAACCTGGACGAGGAAGCGGCCAACCTGGTGCGCTACCAGCAGGCCTACCAGGCGTCGGCGCAGATCATCTCCACCTCCCAGTCCATCTTCAGCAGCCTGCTCGCTGCCGTGCAGAGGTAACCGCCATGCGCCTTTCCACCAGCTGGATGTACCAGCAGTCGCTGGGCACGATGATCAACCAGCAGAGCACGCTGGCGGCGACGCAGAACCAGGTGAGCACTGGCAAACGCATCAACGTCGCCTCGGACGATCCGGCTGGCGCCGGGCGCGTGGTCAGCCTCAACCACGTTCTCGCGGCGAACACGCAGTACACCGCCAACATCGACGCGGCGGCCACGCGGCTCGACACGGCGCAGTCCACGCTCAACTCGGTGAACGATCTCTACAACAGCGCGCGCGACCTCACCCTGCAGGCGCTCAACGGCTCACTGGCCGACAGCGACCGCCAGGCGATCGCCACCCAGCTCACCCAGCTTCGCGATCAGCTGGTGCAGCAGGCCAACACCACCGATGCCACCGGCCAGGCGCTGTTCGCCGGCACCAGCAGCACCGCGGTGCCGTTCGTGAAGAATCCGGACGGCAGCGTCAGCTACGGCGGCAACAGCGGACAGCCGCGGGCGGCCATCGGTGCCGGGCTCACCGTATCCACGGGCAATTCCGGCAGCAGCATCTTCATTGATCTCGCCGCCGGCAATGGTCGCTTTGCGGCCAGCGCCAGTCCTGCCAACGCCGGTGGCGTGGTGGTGGGCGAGAACACCGTGTCCGATCCGGTCGCCTATGCGGCGGGCGTGGCGGCGAACGGCAGCTACACCGTGAGCTTCGACGGCGCCGGCAACTGGAGCGCGCTGGACGCCGGCGGTAATCCGGTGCTCGACGGCGGCGGCAACCCGGTGGTCGGCAGCTACGCCGACGGCGGCAGCCTCAGCTTCAACGGCATCACGCTGAATCTCGAAGGCGTGCCGCAGGCCGGTGACTCCATCAGCGTGCAGCCGGATGCGTCGCAGGACGTGTTCACCACGTTCAACAACCTCATCGGTGCGCTGCAGGCCGGCGGCAGCTCGGCGCAGCTGACCAATACGCTCAACCGCCAGCTGGAGTCGCTCGATCAGGCGCAGGCGGCGGTGACGCGGGCCGAAGTGGATATCGGCGGGCGCACCAATGCCCTCGCCGCACAGCGCTCGGCTTACGAAGACCTCAGCGTGACCTACAAGAGCACGCTGTCCGATACACGCGATGTGGACGTCTATACGGCCATAAGCAATCTGTCGATCCAGTCGACCGCACTGCAGGCGTCGCAGCAGGTGTTCGCCCAGGTGAAGTCGCTGAGCCTGTTCAACTACATCAAGTAACTCCCGCTCTCGCAAAGGCAGGACGCCGCGGCTCTGTCCGCGGCGTTTGCGTTTCCGGGCTCGCCACACGTGGGTCTACAGCACGCGCCGCCGCGGCCGATACGCAGTGCGTTCCAGGCGGTCGAAGCAGGCGGACTCGCGCTTCGAAAAAAAATCAAGTGTTGGTGCTCAAGTAATTTTCGCTCGTGACGAAACAGTCCCTGAGGCGGAAGGCATCCCACACGGAACCCCGCCGGGAATACAACAAGCCCCACTATCCGGCTCAACGGTTTCCGTCAGGAGAAATTCCAATGTCACTGGTCATCAACACCAACGTTTCCTCGCTGAACACGCAGAACAACCTGTCCAAGTCGCAGAGCGCGCTGGCCACCGCCACGCAGCGTCTGTCCTCGGGCCTGAAGATCAACAGCGCGGCCGACAACGCCGCCGGCTTCGCCATCTCCCAGCGCTACACCACGCAGATCGGCGGCCTGGCCCAGGCCAGCGCCAACGCCTCGGACGCGATCAACCTGGCGCAGACCACCGGCTCGGCGCTGGATCAGGTCACCGCCAACCTGCAGGCGATCCGCGACTTGGCCGCGCAGTCCGCCAACGGCACCTACAGCGACGCCGACCGCAAGACCATCGACAACGAAGTGCAGCAGCGCCTGGCGGAAGTCACCCGCATCGCCAACCAGACCACCTTCAACGGCAAGCGCGTGCTGGACGGTTCGCTGCAGTCGCAGAGCTTCCAGATCGGCGCCAACGTTGGCCAGACCGTCTCGGTGAGCCTGGGCCAGAGCGTCAAGACCAGCGACCTGGGCCAGGTGGCCGAGGTCAAGACCGGTGACATCAGCGCCGCGTTTGCATCGGGTACTGGCGTCACGCTCGCTGCCGGTGACCTGTCGGTCAACGGCACCGACGTCACCGGCACCTTCAGCACGGCCGCCGACCTGGCCACCGCGCTGACCGCCGCCTACACCGCCAGCGGTACCGGCACGGGCGCCACCTTCACCGCCAGCGGCAACGAGATCACGATCGACAACAGCGCCGACAGCACCGACGCGGTGACCATCGCCGGCGCCAATGCGCTGGGTATCGCGACCGTGGCGGCCAGCGGCACCGGCACCTCCACTGGCGTCGCCACCGCGGTCAGCGCCACGCTCGCTGCTCCGGATCTCTCCACGGAGGGTCTGACGATCAACGGCACCGCGGTCGACCTGACCGGCGCCAAGAGCCTGCAGGACGTGTCCGATGCAATCAATGCGGCCGGCATCGACGGCGTCAGCGCCGCGGTAAGTGCCGATGGCAAGGGCGTGAACTTCTACTCCAACAGCGCCCTGACCATCGCTGACACCGGCGGCAACATCGTCGGCGCGAACGCCACGGACGTGAATGCATCGGCCACGTACACCGCGGGCACCGCGGCAGCCGTCGGCGGCTCGCTGGCCGGTGGTTCGGTGGGCACGGTGGATGGCGCCAACGATCTCATCTCGCGCATCGACGTGGCGCTGAGCTCGGTGGCCGACTTCGCTGCCCAGCTGGGTGCGGTGCAGAACCGCTTCCAGTCGACGATCTCCACCCTGAGCTCGCAGTCGACCAACCTGAAGGCCTCGCAGTCGACCATCCAGGACGCCGACTTCGCGGCCGAGACGGCCAGCCTGAGCAAGGCGCAGGTGCTTCAGCAGGCCGGTATCTCGGTGCTGTCGCAGGCCAACTCCAACCCGCAGCAGGTGCTCAAGCTCCTGCAGTAACAGGTCGCACCGGCGCCTGCCCTCGTGGCGGGGCGCCGGCAAGATCGGCGGGCCTCACGGCGGCATCGAGCAATCGATGCCGCTTTTTTTTCTCCGTGGCCTCGATCCGTCGCGGGCGGGCTCGGGCGCGTCCGCGGATCACGGGAGCAGCCGACCGCAACGTCACGGCTTCAAGTAAATGCGCCGGCGGCCGATAGATTTCTGACGCGGAAGACTCGCTCATGGCCAGGCGCCCCACCGGCGCCGTTGGGCCGGGTGGACAGGTGCCGCGCTTGCTTCACGTCGCCGGGCACTTGCTGGCGAAGTTCTTGCTTACGGTCCTTCGTTACCTTGTCTGCGCGTCAGAAAATCCACGGGAGTCGGCATGGCCATCAACAGCGTCAACACCTCAGGCAGTGCAGGCAGCGGCGTGCTCAGCTCGGCGGGTGTCGGCTCCGGCCTGGACGTGGACAGCATTGTCACCGCGCTGGTCAACGCGAAAAAGGCCGGCCCGCAAGCGCAGATCACCAGCAAGGCCACCCAGACCAACGCAACGCTCACCGGTCTGGCCTCGCTGAGCTCGGCACTGAGTTCGCTGCAGTCTTCCCTGACCAAGCTCACCACCACCAGCACGTTCGCCAGCTTCGGCGCCACGCTGGCCGACAGCACCATCGGCAGCACTGCCACGCTTGCCAGCGCCCAGCCTGGCAACTACTCGCTGGTGGTCAGCAACCTGGCGGCAGCACAGAAGCGCAGCAGCGACGCCTACGCCAAGACCGCGGCGATCGGCGCCGGCAACCTCACGCTGAGCGTGGGTGCCAAGAGCAGCACCCTCGCCATCGGAGCGACCGACACCGTCGCGGACATCGCCGCCAAGATCAACGGCGCCTCGGACAACCACGGGGTCACCGCCACCGTGGTCAATGGCGCCAGCGGCGCCCAGCTGCTGCTCAGCTCCAGCCAGACCGGCGTGGCCAACGGCTTCAGCGTGAGCACGGACGGCGGCAGCAGCAGCGGCCTGGCAGCGCTGGCGACCAAGTTGAACACCAGCGGCGCCAACGAGGCGAAGGACGCGCTGATCTCGCTCGATGGCATCGATATCACCAGCGCCAGCAACAGTGTCAGCGGCGCCATCGACGGCGTCACCCTCAACCTGTCCGCGCCGGGAAGCACCACGCTCACGGTGACCCGCGACACCAGCGTCGCCAGCAAGGCGGTGCAGGGGTTCGTCGACGCCTACAACAGTTACGTCAAGACCGTCGGCACGCTGTCCAGCTACGACAAGGACTCCGGCCAGGCGGGCATCCTGCTGGGCGACACCACGCTCGGTTCGGTGCAGCGGCAGATCTCCTCGCTGCTCGGCAGCAAGGTGGCGGGCAACAGCATCGGCTCACTGGCGTCGCTGGGGATCACCCGCAGCGCGGACGGCACGCTCGCTCTGGACAGCGCCAAGCTCGCTGCCACGCTGCAGAGCAACCCCTCCGGTGTGCAGGACCTGTTCGCCGGCCCGGGCGGCTACGCCAAGCGGCTGAACTCCGCACTGGACAGCTTCACCGCCTCGGGCGGGATCATCGGCACCCGCCAGCAGAGCCTCACCGCCAGCCTGAGCCGCCTCAACACGCAGCAGAGCCAGCTCGATGCCCGCCTGAGCGTGTACGAGCAGCAGCTGCGCGACCAGTACGCGGCGCTGGACACGCTGATGTCGCGGCTGAACAACACCAGCAGCTACCTGACCGGGGCGCTGGCGCAGCTCGAAGCCACCTACACCAAGAAAAGTTGATTCCGGAGCGCCCCATGACCTACGGACCCATGCGCAACGCCAGCGCCCTCTACCAGCAGAACCGCGCCGCCGGCGGCGTGGAAAGCGCCGACGCGCACCAGCTCATCAGCATGCTGATGGAGGGCGCAATGGATCGCATTGCCCAGGCTCGCGGCCACCTTCTTCATGGCAACACCTCGGCCAAGGGCGACAGCATCGCCCGGGCCGTGGCGATCGTGGGCGAGTTGCGCGAGAGCCTGGATCACAAAGTCGATCCCGCCTTCAGCCAGCGGCTCGAGTCGCTCTATGAATACGTGACGCGCCGGTTGCTGTTTGCCCAGCTGCACGACGATGTCGGTGCGCTGGACGAAGCCGCGCGCCTGCTGGCCCCCGTGCGCGAGGGCTGGATGGGCATTCGCAGCGCCTACCTCGCGCAGGCTGCCGCGCAGGCGCAGGGCGCGTAATGCACGACGAGCTGCCCGACGAGTTGCGCCAGGCGCTGGCGAGCAGTAGCCAGATGCTGGTGGCTGCCCGTGCCGGCGACTGGCCAGGCGCAAGCGTGCTCCAGGCCGCCTGCGACGCCAGCCTGCGCAAGGCGCCGCTGAACAGCGCCGGCCTGATGGCCTTGCGCCAGCTGCAGCTGGACCAGTGCGCACTGCTGGAGCTGGCCGGGCGGGCGCGCGACAGCGTCAGCCGCGAGCTGTCGCAACAGCGCACCAACCACCGCGCCGTCAGCGCCTATCTCGATGCCGCCGATCCGGCCTGAGCGGGGCCGCTGCTACCGTGCCAGCGGGCCCGGGCAGGGTCCGCGCCGAGGAACCGAACCATGAACGACGCCCTGTGGCTGGCCTTCTCCGAACGCGTCTGCGTGGAGGATCGGGTGCGGCTGGTGGTGGAGGCGCTGGATCCGGCAATGGATCGCGCAGCCCTCGCACGCCTGGCCGAGCGCAACCTGGCCACGCTGGCCAGCATCGCCGCGCTGGAGGAGCGCCGCAGCGAAAGCACCGATGACGACAACCCGGTGCTGCAGGAGCTGGGGCGGCTCGACGCCAAGCTCAACGCGCTGGTGGACATCGTCAACCGCCTGCTGACACCTGCCGACACCCTGCCGCCGCGTCAGCGGCTGCGCTTCAATGCGCTTGGTGCCCTGCTGCCCTCGGCGCTGTTGCCGCCGGACGACCGGCTGCTGGTGCGAGTGCACCTGGACGGCTGCCCCAGCCTGCCGCTGGAGTTGCCGGCGCGGGTGCAGCGGCGGCTTGAGGATGGCTTGGCATTCGTCGGCTTCGAAAGCATGAGCGAAGCGACCACGACCGCACTCGATCGCCTGGTGTTTCGTCTTCACAGGCGCAAAGTTGCCGAGGCGCGTCAGTCCCTGACGTGAGCGTCTGGACGCGAAGTGACACAAAGTGATGGGTTTCACGTAAACGGTTTCATCGCGCCCCGTTAAAAGCGTGCTCGGAATCACATTTTTTGGGGTGATTGCGAAATTTTTTTGGCGAGCCAAGATCCCGACGTGCCCTGTCTGGTCACTCCTTCGAAGGCTCATCACGTACGTGAAACCGTCTTCACGCAAGCACTTACACGCCGATCGGAGATTCCGCACGCACGACCTTCACGCGAGGTGACGCAGAGCGGCGGTTCACGCGACGTTTACATGGCGCCAGCGCTTTGGCATTGGCCTTCTTCTTGCTCCCTCTCTCGACGTGGACCGGCGATAAACCGTCGCGGTCCTTACGGGCGGCTCCCCCATTTCCATGCCGCCACATCGATCGAGTCATAAAGAGGCGTTGCACGATGAACACGACGGACTTCCTGGTAATCGAGTCGGATGCGGCACGGGCCGACTCGGTCATCTCCGCGCTGCAGTTTCTCGGCTTCCACCCGCAGCGCAGCGAGACGTTGGACCAGGAGGCGCTGACCACCACGGCATGGCGCGGTGTCTATGTCGGCGACACCGGCAACGCGCCGCGCGCCGAAGCCCAGCTGGATGTGCTCGGCCATGCCACCCAGGTACCGCTGCTGCTGGCCGAGGATTCGCCGTGGGCATCGCGCCTGCTCGGTGCCAGCTCGCCGTTCTCCTCGCACGTGGGGGTGATCGGTTTCCCGCTGCGCTACGAGCAGTTCGCCGAAGCCATGCGCTGCGCCACCGCGCGTAGCCCGGCCGGCCGCCGCGGCGAGCAGCGCTTCGTCGGCGAATCGCGCGCCATGGGGCGCCTCAATGCGCTGATCCGCCAGGTCGCACCGTTCGACTCCAGCGTGCTGGTGCTGGGCGAGTCCGGCACCGGCAAGGAAATGGTCGCGCGCACCATCCACGACTGCTCGCCGCGCAAGGACAAGCCGTTCATCGCGATCAACTGCGGCGCAATTCCTGCCGAGCTGCTGGAGAGCGAGTTGTTCGGCCACGAAAAAGGTGCCTTCACCGGCGCCATCAGCGCCCGCAAGGGCCGCTTCGAGATGGCCGAGGGTGGCACGCTGTTCCTGGACGAGATCGGCGACATGAGCCTGCCGATGCAGGTCAAGCTGCTGCGCGTGCTGCAGGAGCGGATGTTCGAGCGCGTGGGTGGCAACAAGACCCTGCGCTGCGACGTGCGCATCATCGCCGCCACCCATCGCAACCTGGAGCAGGCGATTGCCGATGGCCGCTTCCGCGAAGACCTGTTCTACCGCCTGAGCGTGTTCCCGCTGGAGCTGCCGGCGCTGCGCGAGCGGCTGGAAGACCTGCCGGTGCTGGTGGCCGAGTTCAACCAGCGGCTGGAGCGCCGCGGCGTGGGCTCGATGCGCTTTGCGCCCAGCGCGCTGCAGGCACTGCGCTGCTACCCGTGGCCGGGCAACGTGCGCGAGCTGTGCAACCTGGTCGAGCGGCTGGCGATTCTCTATCCGCATTCCGAAGTGCGCGCCGGCGACCTGCCGGAGCGCTACCGCGGCGCCTCGCTGGTGGAAGAGCCCAGCGGCAGCAACCTGCTGGCGATGATGGACGAAGCCAGTGAACCGGCCACCGCGGGCAACGACGCCACGCTGCTCCCCGAGGGCGGTATCGATCTCAAGGATCACCTGGCCGATATCGAGGTGGGCCTGATCCGCCAGGCGCTGGACGTCACCGGTGGCGTGGTGGCGCACGCCGCCAAGCTGCTGCACATGCAGCGCACCACGCTGGTGGAGAAGCTGCGCAAGTACGGGCTGCAGAGCGGTTTGGCGGCTTAAAGGCGGGGCACGGGGAACGGGGAACATCGGAATCGCGTCGGCGTGCAGTGATCGGCTTGCCCACCGCCCGCGTCGGTTTCTCTTTCCCAACGCCTCAGCCGCTCGCTCGTCCTCTCCCTGACAGTCCCTCCAGTCGCTGCAACCGCTCCGTTCCCTGTTCCCGGTTCCCCGCCCGCACATGGCACAGCTCTTGCTGCACATCCACGTAAACCCGTCACGCGTTGGAAAACCGTCATGACCTCGATCGACGTCAACAGCCTGCTCACCCAGATGCGCCAGATGTCCGCCCAGGTGCGTACGCCCGATGTGGCGTTCTCGTCCACCGCGGCGCCCTCGGCGGTGCCGGCGGCCGGGCGCAGCGACTTCGGTTCGCTGCTCAAGCAGTCCATCGCGGCCGTCGGCGACAACCAGGCCGACGCCGGTCGCATGGCGGCGGCGTTCGAGCGCGGGGACAAGGGCGCCGATCTCGGTCGCACGATGGTGGCGATCCAGAAGGCCGACCTCTCGCTCAACGCGATGACCCAGGTGCGCAACAAGCTCGTCGATGCCTACAAAGACATCATGAACATGCCGGTCTGACGACCGCCTTTCTTCGCACGCACCGATAACGAGCACTCCCCATGGCAGACGGCGGCATGAGCACCACGGAACCGAAGGTCGACGGCGAACATCCCGCCGCGCGCCTCGACCTGCGCGACATCGCCCGCAGTCCCGCCTCGCGCCAGCTGATGCTGCTGGTGGGCGTGGCGCTCGCGGTGGCGATGGGCGTGGCGGTGGTGCTTTGGTCGCGTGGTCCCAGCTTCGGCATGCTGTATGCGGGGCTGGACCAGAAAGACGCCGCCGCCATTACCCAGGCGTTGCAGGCGAGCAACACCCCGTACACGCTGGCCGGTGACGGCACCACCATCATGGCGCCGCAGGGCGACCTGGCCGCGATCCGCCTGCGCCTGGCGGGGCAGGGCCTGCCGCAGGGCAGTGCCAACAGCACCGCGATGCCGGCGGCCGACTCGCCGTTCGGCATGAGCGACATGGCCGAGCGCACGCGCTACCAGCAGATGCTGGAAAACGACCTCGGCAGCACCATTGGCGGCCTGCAGTCGGTGAAGTCGGCGCGCGTGCACCTGGCGCTGCCCAAGCCCTCGGCGTTCATCCGAGACAACCGCCAGGCCAGCGCTTCGGTGCTGGTGTCGATGTTCCCCGGCCGCCAGCTCGACGCCAGCCAGGTGGCGGCGATCGTGCATCTGGTGTCCTCCAGCGTGCCCGAGCTCGATCCGGGTCAGGTGTCGGTGGTCGACCAGCAGGGTCAGCTGCTCACCGGCGACGCACCGGACAGCGCCGCGGCGGTGGGCGACACGCGCCTGCGCCTGGCCACGCGCATCGAGAACACCTATGCCCAGCGCATCGAGGAGCTGCTCACGCCGCTGGTCGGCGCCGGCAAGGTGCGCGCCCAAGTCTATGCCGACCTGGACTTCAGCCAGACCGAGAAGGCGACCGAAACCTACGATCACGACCACCCGGCGCTGCGCAGCGAGCAGACGGCGTCGGAGCAGCGCAGCGACGGCAGCGCCAGTGGCGCGGTGCCGGGCGCACTGAGCAACCAGCCGCCGAACACCGTCAGCCAGCCGACCGCGGCCAACCCGCAGGGCGGCCCCGGCAAAGCCGCCGGCGCGACCGGCAGCAACGCCACCACGGCGGCTGCGGTCACGCCCACCGAATCCAACTCCAGCGCCACCCGCAACTACGAGCTCGACCGCACCATCAGCCACGTCAGCGATCCCGCCGGCCGGCTCGCCCGGCTGAGCGTGGCAGTGGTGGTGGACGACAAGGTCAGCGGCAGCGGCAAGGACGTCAAGAACGTGCCGTTCACCGCGCAGGAGCTCGAGCACCTGACCGACCTGGCCAAGAACGCGGTCGGCTTCAACGCCGCGCGCGGCGACACCGTGAGCGTGGTCAACCAGGCGTTCCATCGCGAGACGGCCAGCGACGACGCGCTTCCGGCGATGCCGTTCTGGCAGCGTCCGGGGATGCTCGACCTGATCAAGCAGGGCGCCGGCATCCTGGTGGCACTGCTGGTGGCATTCGGCCTGCTGCGTCCGCTGCTCAAGGGGCTGTCGCGTGGCCCGGCCCGCCCGGCCACGGCGGCGGCCGCAGCGCTGCCGTCGCCGATGCCGAAAGTTTCGGTGCGCGTGGACGATATCCCTGAGGACGAGCCTGCCCGCATCGGGCAGGCAATGGCCTACGAGCAGAAGATCAACATGGCGAGGCGGTTGGTAAGCGAGAACCCCAAGCAGGTGGCGCAGGTCGTGCGCAGCTGGGTGGGCGACAATGGCTGAGCAGACGGTAAGCGAAGGCGCCCGCCAGGCCGCCATCCTGTTGCTGACGCTCGGCGAGCAGGACGCCGCCGAGGTGCTCAAGCACCTCTCCGCCCGCGACGTGCAGGCAGTCGGTTCGGCCATGGCCGGGCTCACCAGCGTGTCGCGCGGCGAAGTGGAAACGGTGCTCAACCGCCTCAACGAAGATGTCGGCCAGCAAACCGCCATCGGCGTCGGCACCGAGGACTACATCCGCAAGATCCTCACCAACGCGCTGGGCGAGAGCAAGGCCGGCGGGCTGATCGACCGCATCCTGCTGGGTCGCTCCAGCAAGGGGCTGGAGTCGCTCAAGTGGATGGAAAGCCGCGCCATCGCGGAGCTGATCAACCTGGAGCACCCGCAGATCATCGCGCTGGTGCTGGCGCACCTGGACCCCGACCAGGCCGCCGAAGTGCTCGGCTACCTGCCGCCGCGCGTGCGTTCGGACGCGGTCATGCGCATCGCCACGCTGGACGGCGTGCAGCCGCATGCACTGAACGAGCTGGATGAAATCATGGAGCGCCAGTTCTCCGGCAACTCCAGCAAGCTCAAGTCCGCCAGCGTGGGCGGCCTGAAAGCCGCCGCCGACATCCTCAATGCGATGGAAACCAGTCGCGAAGCCGAGCTGATGAGCGCGATCCGTTCGCACGACGCCACGCTCGGCGGGCGCATCGAAGAGTTGATGTTCGTGTTCGACGACCTGGCCGAGCTGGACGATCGCGGCATGCAGACGCTGCTGCGCGAAGTGCCGTCGGCCCGCCTGACGGTGGCGCTGAAGGGTGCGGAGCCTGCCATGCGCGAAAAGATCTTCGCCAACATGTCCAAGCGCGCCGCCGACATGCTTCGCGACGACCTGGAGGTGTCCGGTCCGGTACGCGTGAGCGAAGTGGACGCAGCACAGAAGGAGGTGCTGATGATCGCGCGCCGGCTGGCCGATGCAGGCCAGCTCAATCTTTCCTCTGGCGGCGATGACTTCGTCTGATGGCCGCGCAGATCATCCGCGATTCATTCGACGGCGCCGAGCGGTGGGAACTGCCTGCCGTGGGCGGCGTACGTGCCCAGGCCGCGCCGGCCAGCGAGCTGCCGCCGCCGCCGACGGTGTTCGAGCTCGAAGCGCTGGAGCAGCAGGCGCGTGACGAGGGTTTTGCCGCCGGCCATGCCGAGGGGCTGGCCGCAGCCGAGCGTGAGCGCCGCGCGCTCGCCGCCCGGATGGAGGCCCTGTTGAACGCGGCCGCGCGCCCGCTGGCCACGCTCGACGACGCCACCGAGCAGGAGCTGGCACGTCTGGCTACCGTGATCGCCCGGCGCGTGGTGGCGCACGAGCTCGCGCTCGCCCCCCAGCGGGTGGTGCAGGCGGTGCAGCAGGCAGCCCGCGCGTTGCCGGCGGCCACCCGGGAGTTGCGCGTGCGCCTGCACCCCGACGACCTGGCGCTGCTGCGCGAGCTGGCAGTCAGCGAGGAGCACTGGCAGCTGCTGCCCGATCCCGCCCTGTCGCGCGGCGACTGCCTGCTGGAGAGCGAGCGTTCGCGTCTGGATGGCCGTGTCGACACCCGCCTCGCTGCGGTGGTGGATGCGGTGCTGGGGACAGATGAAGACGACGGTTCCGCGGAGGTGACCGCATGAGCGCCGCCTCGCCGCTGGCCCGCGTCATCGCATTCGAGAGCCACCCGCTGGCATTGCGCCGCCGCGCGGAGCGTACGCAGGCCCCTGCGCCGGTCGATCCGCTGGAGATCGCACCGGCTCGCGCCACCGACGTGCTTGAACGCACGAGCTGCCGCGCGCAGCAGCGCCAGTGTCGCGACCAGCGGCTCGCCGAGCGCGCGCGCCTGGTGGTGTTCCGCCCGATGATTTCGTTTCGCACGCTGCTGCGCCGCTGGCGTCGCGGCGTTCCGTTTTCGCGCCTCTGGTGCGCCCCCGCGAAGCTGGCCGTCCCGTCTTCCTCCCTCGACGAGGCCGCGCATCAGCCCAAGCGATCCCCCCGTCCCGCGGGGGTACACCGGTTGCGCGATCTTTCTGCCACCCGACTGCGCCGCAAGCCGGCGGCACGGACCGCGACACCGTGAGCGCCGAGCCGCTGGACCTGCGCGGCGCGCGCTGGCGCGAGCAGCTGGCGCGTCGCGCGCGCCGTGCCGAGTTGGTGCCGGCGCTCACCGTCGAAGGGCGGCTGCGCCGGGTGGTCGGCCTCACGCTCGAGGCCGAGGGCTGCGAGGCGGCGCTGGGTTCGCGTTGCCTGGTGGATGCCGCCGACGGCGAGCAACTGGATACCGAAGTGGTCGGCTTTGCCGATGAGCGCCTGCTGCTGATGCCGGTCGGGGAGATGCACGGCGTGCTGCCCAATGCGCGCGTGCGCCCGTGTTCGCGCAACGGCGGCTTGCCGGTAGGCAACGGCCTGCTCGGTCGGGTGATCGGCGCCGACGGCATTCCGCTCGATGGCCTCGGCGCGCTGGAAACCGACGAACAGGCCGCGCTCAAGCGCGAGCCGATCAACCCGATGGCGCGCAAGCCCATCGACACTCCGCTTGATACCGGCGTGCGCGCGATCAATGCGCTGCTTACCGTCGGACGCGGTCAGCGGCTCGGCCTGTTTGCCGGCTCCGGCGTGGGCAAGTCGACCCTGCTCGGCATGATGACCAAATACACCGACGCCGATGTCGTGGTCGTCGGCCTGATCGGCGAACGCGGTCGCGAGGTGAAGGAATTCGTCGAGCACACGCTGGGCGAGGAAGGTCGCCGCCGCGCGGTGATCGTGGCCGCGCCCGCCGATGCGCCGCCGCTCAAGCGCCTGCGCGGCGCGCAGTACGCCACGGCCATTGCCGAATGGTTTCGCGACCGCGGCCTGCGCGTGCTGCTGCTGATGGATTCGCTCACCCGCTACGCCCAGGCGCAGCGCGAGATCGCACTGGCCATCGGCGAACCGCCAGCGACCAAGGGCTATCCGCCGTCGGTGTTCGCGATGCTGCCGGCGCTGGTGGAGCGCGCTGGCAACGACGCGCAGGGCGTCGGCTCGATCACCGCGTTCTACACCGTGCTGACCGAAGGCGACGACTACCGCCACGATCCGATCGCCGATGCGGCGCGCGCGATCCTCGATGGCCACATCGTGCTGTCGCGCGACCTCGCCGAGTCGGGTCACTACCCCGCGATCGACATCGAGGCATCGATCAGTCGCGTGATGCCGGCAGTGGCCCGGCGCGAGCACATGCAGGCGGCGCAGCGGTTCCGCCAGATCTATTCGGCGTACCGCCAGCAGCGCGACCTGATCGCGGTGGGCGCCTACCAGAAGGGCTCCGATCCCCAGGTGGACCGCGCCATCGTGATGTGGCCGCGCCTGCGTGCGTTCCTGCAGCAGGAGGTCGACGAGCCGATGACCCTGGCCAAGGGCATCGAGGCCCTGCGCACCCTCACCGGCGACGGCGAGGCATGAGTGCGTCGCGTGCGGACCGCCTGCAGCCGGCCGTCGACCAAGCGCACAAGCGCCGCGAGGACGCCATGCAGCAGCTGGCCGAGCAGCAGCAGCGACTGGCCAAGGCCGAGCTGCAGCTGAGCGAGCTCAAACGCTATCGCGCCGACTACGCCGCTGGCGGTGGTCCCGGCAGCGGCGTGAGCGTCACCGCATTGCTCAACCGTCAGCAGTTCGTGGAGCGGATCGACCGCGCCATCGAACAGCAGCGCGTTGACGTGCAGCGCCAGCAACGCCAGCTCGAACTCGCCCGCGCACAGTGGCGCGACGCCCACGCCCGCGAGAAAGCGCTCGACAGCGTGGTCAGTGGATACCGCGAGCAGGCGCGCAAGGCGGAAGACCGCCGCGAACAGTCCGAGGTGGACGAGCGCATGCAGTACCGGCGCCCGGCCGGCCCGGAACGCTCGTCATGAGCACGGTGCTGGCGCGAACCTTGCTGCGTATTCCGGGCCCCGGCCCAGCCGACGATTTTCCGACGAGGTTCCCATGCCAGCCCCTGCCGCCCTCTCCGTGAGCGTCGCGATCGCGCCGCCGGCCAGCTCTAGCCCTGCCGCTGACACGCGCGGCGGCTTCGATCGCGCGCGCGCCTTCGACGATCATCTGGATGCTGCGCGCCAGCAGCAGGATCCGCGCTCTGCGCAGGCCACCCCTGATCGCGTCGGTGCCGATCGCGGGCCCGCGACAGATGCCACGGACAACGCTGCCAGGGCTTCCACGGCGGCGCAGGATGACGCGGTCGCACCGTCGGACACGGTGCCGCATGCAGCGGGCGACGCGTCGGCCGACTTGGCGGCGAGCGCGACGAAGCCGGCCCTGTCCGACGACGACACACCGCTGGCCGACGGCAGCTCCGTCGCCAGCGCCATGCTGGCGCTGCTGGGGCAGGCCGCACCTGCGGCAGCCTCGCTCGCCACCGGCGGCGCGGCCAAGGTCCTGGCGGCAAGCGCGCTCAAGGCATCGCTGGGCACCCCGGCTACCGCGGCCGGCGCAGCCGATCTCCCGGCTCCGGGCCTGGCCGAGACGGCGTCCGGCGACGCGGGTGAGGCCGCGCCGGCCCTTGCGCAGCCGCCAGCCGCGTTGACCGCCAACGCCACCGCGCTGGCCGAGGCGTTCGCCGGCGGCGTGGGCAAGGGGCTGGCGCACAAGCCGTCCGATGAACACGCGCTGCAGGATCTTTCCCTTTTGGCCGGTGCCGCGCCGCAGCCCACGGCCAATACCGGCGTAATGCCCCCGCACGCATTGCAGATCACCAGTCCCGTGGCCAGCGCGGGGTTCGCGCACGAGCTGGGGCAGCAAGTGGCATGGCTCGGCGGTCAGGACATCAAGCAGGCAAAGATCCGCCTGCACCCGGAAGAACTGGGCCAGCTCGACGTGAAGGTGAGCGTGCAGCACAACGGCCAGGTCGACGTGACTTTTGCCGCGCAGCATCCGGCTGCGGTGCACGCGCTGCAGCAGACGTTGCCGCAGCTCGATGCGCTGCTGGCCCAGCACGGCCTGTCGCTGGGGCAGGCCGACGTGGGTCAGCGCCAGGCCGGCAGCGAGGGGCGCTCCGAAGGAAGCTTCCCCGGTCGTGGTGAACCAGGTGAAGCTGGCGACGCCGTGATCGAGCGCGTCGCCTCGGTCAGCACCGAGGGGCTGCTCGACGCCTTTGCCTGACGGGGCGTACGGCCGCGCGGGGCACCGCGCGGGACGGGTTGTCGGCGGCGCGGGTCGGGAGTCAGCGAAAGCGGGCGTGTTTGCGGGTCATCCAGATGCCCGGCGTGTTCACTTTGCCGGCACTCGACGCTGCGACCCGAGGGCCTCGTCAGCAGTGCGCAGAGCGTCGCTACACTGCGGGGTTTGGATCACGCCGACGGGGCCGTGCCGATGCAGCTGGATTTCGCCGAACTGACCGCCGACGAAGCCTATCGCTGGCTCGCGTCCACGGTGACGCCGCGCCCGATCGCGTGGGTGTCGACGGTGTCGAAGGCAGGCGTGAGCAACCTTGCGCCATACAGCTTCTTCCAGGTGGTCTGCGACGAGCCGCCGACGCTGATGCTCAGCGTGGGGCGACTGCCGGATGGCCGCTTGAAGGACAGTCTGGTCAACGCCCGCGACAGCGGCCAGCTGATCATTCACCTGGTCAGCCAGCCGCTCGCCGAGAGCATGAACGCCACTGCCGCCACGCTGCCGCACGACGTCAGCGAGATCGACCAGCTCGGGCTGTCGACCGTGGCGGGCGACCGCGTCGCGGTGCCCCGGCTGCGGGCGGCGCCCGTGGCGTTCGAGTGCGAGGTGGCCGAGATCAAGCCGTACCCGGCGCACGACCCGCGCCACTTCCTGATCTTCGCCCGCGTGCTGCTGGCGCACGTCGACGACGCGATGCTGGCGGACCCGCGCCACGTCGATCCCGCCAAGCTGGACCTGGTCGGCCGGCTCAGTGGCCCGTGGTACGCCACCACCCGCGACCGCTTCGGCATGAAGCGTCCGCCGTAGCGGCCTGCGCCTACGCTCAGGCGTGCGGGCGTGGCATAACCGTCGCTCACCGGAAAAGCTAGGATTGAGCGGCCGCGCGCTGCTTGGTCCTTCCGCTGGCGCGCCGCGTTTGCTGGCCAACCGCCCAAGTCGCTCAAGGAATAGCGCCCATGACCCAGACCATCGATCCCATCAAGCTCAAGGCTGCGGCCGAGCATCTGGAGTGGGTACTTCAGCAGTATCCCGAGAGCGAGGAAGTGCAAGGTCTCCTGCGCGCACTGTCTCCGCTAATCGAGGATGCCAAGGCCCAGCGGGTGCTGGAGCCCATCGAGAGAAGAAAAGTTCCCGGAGCCTACAACTTTGGCGACGGTGTCTACATTCCCTATCAAGATCCAAGCGTCGATGAGGCCTACGTCGCGTTTTCGATTGAAATCAGGGGAGGCCTGACGGAGCAAGAGAAACGCATAAATGCGGACACCGCGGCAATGCAAGTCGCCAAGAAGGGCGGGGCGTAGCCATGAGCCAATTCGAGCTTGTTTCAGAAAGGCTTAGGCGGCAGCACCATGATGTGATTGAAAAAGCTGAGACCTTCGAGACTCATGGTGTCAGTGAGGAGGAAGCGCTCACATATCTCGAAACCGACGAAGGAAAGATATTTCGGCAGCTTCTCATTGATGCGACGCCAAACGCATCCACCGATCTCATAAAAGACCGGGCACTTGGTCAGCTCACGTCCGGCCGCGAACTCCCGCGGATGGAAGTCACCAACGAACCACTCGTCAAGCTCACGGCCGTAGGCGCAGAGGTGTCGCCGTATTCGCCCTATTTCGCAAGGCAGTCGGTGATTGACGAGGCATTTGCCAGTGGCAGGAGCTTGCACGACTCTTTCGGCCTCCCTGCCAAGAGCGAATCGGCGTGGTATCGGATGGACGAGGCGCGGCCTCTGGCGCCGACCGAGGTCTTCATCAGCCATGTGGCGCCCACGTCCGAACTCGGCGGACAGTTCGTTCGCTCCGGCGGCGCCGAGCAGGTGCTGGTGCCCAATCGCAGATTGTTCACCGCTCCGGAATTCGTGGGCTATATCGACAACAGCCTGGCGCTGCAGGCCGAGCGCAGAGTTGGCATAGCGATCAAGGGAGCGACGAGCGGCGTCGCAGTCGCCGCGGCGCTGTACGACGGCTATAGCACCGCCGAGCAATACCAGGCGCTTACCTCGCAGGGCAACCAACTCGGCGCGGATGCACTGCTGCGGCGGTATGAAGGTCGGACCGCCGGCGGGGTGCTGGGCGGGATAGTCACCGGCGCCGGCTATGGGCTCCTGGCGGGCTCCGAAACCGGCCCCGGGGCTTTCGTCACCGGCGCAGTCGGTGGCGTGCTTGGAGCGTTCGCGGGCGAGGAGATTGCCAATAGGGTCACCGAGCACCGGCTCAATCACCAGGTCGGTCGCGACGGCGTCACCTACGCGTACGAGGAAGGCCAGTGGGTGAACAGCGAGAGCCGGCTCAGCCTGCGCGCCTTTCACCTGCCGACGATCCAGGAGAACCGTAACCCGGCCCCCGAGGGGCAGGTGCCGCATCTCGAGTACCGACGGTCGAGCGCGGTGACATCGTTGATGCTGGCCGAGCCGGTGCTGCAGGACACCGGAAACATCACGCTCGACGGCAGGCATTGGCAGGCCACCGACAATGGCTGGGTGGAGAAAGTGGTCTTGCCGCATGCGCCGAGCCCATTCGAGATTCCCGCCCCGACGTATGGCCAGACAGCCGATGGCGACACGGGGCGGCAGCTCGATCAGCTTGCCGCCAATCGCCAGTTCAACAACGAGCACTATGCCGAGGACGTCGCCCAGGCCTATGTGATGGATCACATAGGCAGAGGCTGGAGCGCGCTCGGCCCCATGCCGGATGCGGTAACGCACGCCCTGAAGCTGCCGAGCGAGGAGCGCTTTACCGATCCCGTTACGGGAAACCGCTGGACCGCGACGGGAGTGGGAAGCTTTGAGCGCACCGTTGCGCTCCCCGCGTACATCGCACCGGTTACCGAGCAGGTGCGCCCTGGCGAGGACGAGCGCGGTCGCCTCGCCAGCCAGCAGGCATCGGCCATGGCGGTCAACGCGGCCTACGGTCGTGAGCTGATCGCCCGGCAGCACGCTCAACTGCAGGCGGATGTGCCGGAGCGCGCCGCCACGGCGGCATCATCCCGGGAAGGGGCATCCGGGGCGGGTCCTCGCGCGGCACAGGAATCTCCGGCGTTGGAGCACACGATCCGCGCGCCGATGCAGGCCCAGGTGCCGCGCTCCTACAGCGACCCCGGCCACCCGGAGCACGTCCTCTACAACGCGTTGCGGCAACGGCTTCCGGGGGCGTCGGAAGATCGGCTGGTGCAGTTCACGGCCGCCTGCCACATGGGCCGCATAGAAGCGAACAAGCTCGCGCACGTATTTGTCGACGACCAGAAAGGCATCGCGAGCTTTGCGGCGTCCTGGCCGCCGGGTGCCTTGGCACAGGTCGATCTGGCGAAGCCGGCCCCGGCGCAGCAGGAATCCATGCAACGGGTGCAAGCCCACGATCAGCAGCAGGCACAGCAAGCGGCACAGTTCGCCGTCGGCCGGGCGCAGATCAGCCAGCAGCACGGGAATGCCTCGGTAGGGCACGGGTACTGAACAACCGGCGAGATGGGTGGGTTTGGCCCGTTCGACGACAGGCCACGGCTGCGCCCGCCGCGGCCTGACCGTTGTGGCGTCGGTTGAGCGGCATACGCGCCACTCTCCGCGAGCACAGAGCGGAGAGTGGCGCGCGCGCCTGAGCTCTGCCCGCCACCCGTGGGCGGAGCCAGGGCGGTCGGCGTCACCGCTACAATGGCCGGATGACTTCCATGACTTTCGATCTCGCGGCCACCGACGGTGCGGCCCGCCGCGGGCAGCTGACCTTCGGCCGCGGCACGGTGCAGACGCCCGCCTTCATGCCCGTGGGTACCTACGGCTCGGTGAAGGCGATGACGCCGCGCGACATCGTCGACATCGGTGCCGAGATCATCCTCGGCAACACGTTCCACCTGTTCCTGCGGCCGGGGCTGGAGATCGTCGAGCAGTTCGGCGGGCTGCACAAGTTCATCGGCTGGAACAAGCCGATCCTCACCGACTCGGGCGGCTTCCAGGTGTTCTCGCTGGCGCACAAGCGCAAGCTGGCCGAGGAGGGCGTGACCTTCGCCTCGCCGGTGGACGGCTCCAAGGTGTTCCTGTCGCCCGAAGTGTCGATGAAGATCCAGACCGTGCTGGATTCGGACATCGCGATGATCTTCGACGAGTGCACGCCGTACCCGGCCACCGAGAAGGTCGCCGCCGAGTCGATGGAGCTGAGCCTGCGCTGGGCCGAACGCTCGCGGCGTGCGTTCGACGAGCTGAAGAATCCCAACAACCTGTTCGGCATCGTGCAGGGCAGCGTGTACGAGCCGCTGCGCCGGCGTTCGGCCGAAGGGCTGGTAAACATCGGCTTCGACGGCTACGCAGTCGGCGGCCTCGCGGTCGGCGAGCCGGAAGCCGAGCGCAACCACACGCTGGATTTCACCGTGTCGCTGCTGCCGGCGGACAAGCCGCGCTACCTGATGGGCGTGGGCCGGCCGGAAGACATCGTCGAAGCGGTGCGCCGCGGCATCGACATGTTCGACTGCGTGATGCCCACCCGCAACGCCCGCAACGGCTTCCTGTTCGTGCCCGAGGGCACGCTGCGCATCCGCAATGCCAAGTTCGCGATGGACACGCGGGTGATCGAGGAAGGCTGCGACTGCTA
This sequence comes from Dyella sp., assembly GCF_035685805.1. Classification (GTDB taxonomy): domain Bacteria; phylum Pseudomonadota; class Gammaproteobacteria; order Xanthomonadales; family Rhodanobacteraceae; genus Dyella_A. Next base: position 48,272 of record NZ_DASSAB010000057.1, on the reverse strand, counting down.
CGCCTGCGCCAACGGCTTCAGCCGCGCCTACCTGCGCCATCTGGACCGCTGCAACGAGATTCTCGCCAGCCAGCTCGCCACGATGCACAACCTGCGGCATTACCAGCGGCTGATGGCGGGGCTGCGATCGGCGATCGAGAGTCGGTCGCTGGACGACTTCACCGCGCAGTTTTACGCCCTTCGGCGCGCCCCCTAGCGCGCCGTCCTGCGGCTGCGGCTGCGGCTCGCGGGGCCGGGGGCGCGGCGGGCAGCGAGGGCAACTGTGTCTGCGAGCGCCGCAATGCATGCCCTGGCCCGGCCTTTGCGACGCAGGCCCGCGGCGCGCCGTGGACGGTCGGGAACCAATGCGCTCCGGCACGCTCTTACAGGTCGCCATGTGTGTGAAGGTGCAGTGCAGCCCCTGGGGGCGCATGGCATAATCCGGGATCTTTTTTCAGGCATTCGGCAGAAACTGCTGTCGGGGCCGCCACTTGCGAGACAAACCGATGATTTTTCCGATGACCTCCGTGATCGCCCAGGCCGCTCCGGCCGCCGCGCCGAACCCGATCATGACGTTCCTGCCGCTGATCGGTCTGTTCGTGGTGTTCTATTTCCTGATGATCCGCCCGCAGATGAAGCGCCAGAAGGAGCACCGCGCGATGCTCTCGGCGCTCAGCAAGGGCGACGAGGTGGTCACCAACGGCGGCATCGCCGGCCGCGTGGACGAAGTGGGCGAGAGCTTCCTCACCGTCGAGATCGCACCGAACGTGAAGGTGCGCGTGCAGAAGGGTGCCGTGTCGCAGGTGCTGCCCAAGGGCTCGCTGAAGTCGGCTTGACCTCCCACGGCGCGCCTCCCGGCGCGCCGTTCTCGTTTCGACGTTATGCCGCACTCCCGTGTGGCTTGGATGGATGCAAGGCATGAGTGATTTCCCCCGCTGGAAATATGCGCTGGTTGCGCTCGTATTGGTGTTCGGCATCGTCTATGCGCTGCCCAACGCCTTCCCGCCGGTGCCGGCGGTGCAGGTGCAGGCCAGCCACGGCGCACCGATCGATGCCACCGTGCAGCAGAAGGTGGCCGAGGCGCTGGCCAAGCAGAAGATCGCCTACACCGGGCTGGCGATCGACGGCGACCACCTGGTTGCCAACTTCAGCAATGCCGACGTGCAGGCCCGCGCCTCGGACGTGATCAAGGCCGCGCTGGGCGACAACTACACCGTGGCGCTGAACCTCGCCCCGACGGTGCCGGGCTGGCTGCGCGCAATCCACGCCAAGTCGATGCCGCTGGGCCTGGACCTGCAGGGCGGCGTGCACTTCCTGATGGCGGTGGACCAGGACAGCGTGATCGACAAGCAGGAAGAGCGGTACGCGGACGACATCCGCAACCTGCTGCGTCAGAAGAACATTCGTTATGACTCGGTGGTGCGTGCACCCACCCGCGGCCAGGGCATCGTGGTGGCGCTCCGCTCCGACGCCGACCGCAACGCGGCAGCCACCGCGATCACCAGCGAGTACCCCGACCTCAACGTCGACAACGGCGACGCCACCGGCGACCGGTTCATGCTCAATGCCGTGGTCAAGCCGGCCAAGCTGCGCGAGCTGGCGCTGGGCGCGATCAAGCAGAACGTTGGCACGCTGCGCAACCGCGTCAACGCACTGGGCGTGTCCGAGCCGGTGATCCAGCAGCAGGGCGAGAACCAGATCGTGGTCGAGCTGGCCGGCATGCAGAACCCGGCCGAGGCGAAGAAGGTGATCGGCGCCGTGGCCACGCTGGAGTATCACCCGGGTATCGGCCGCCCCGGTGACCCGCAGGCCCAGGAGGCTGCCCGCACCGGCAACATTCCGCCCAATGCGCGGCTTTATCGCGAGCGCGGCACCAACCGTCCGGTGCTGGTGAGCAAGCAGATCATCGTCAGCGGCGACCAGCTCGCCGACGCCTCCTCCGGCACCGACCAGCAGTCCGGCCAGCCCAAGGTGGACGTGACGCTGACCGCCGCTGGCGCCAAGAAGATGCTCGACTACACGACCGCCAACGTCGGCAAGCCGATGGCGGTGGTATACGTGGAGCGCGTCACCGACACCAAGATGGTCGATGGCAAGGAAGTACGCGTGCCGCGCATCACCGAGGAGGTGATCAGCGACGCCACCGTGCAGGGCGTGTTCGGCAAGCAGTTCCAGACCACTGGCCTGTCCAGCCCGAAGGAAGCGTCCGAGCTCGCGCTGCTGCTCAAGGGCGGCTCGCTGGCCGCGCCGGTGGACATCGTCTCCGAGTCGGCACTGAGCCCGAGCCTGGGCCAGGACAACATCAACAAGGGCTTCAAGGCGGTGCTGCTGGGCCTGGCGCTGGTGCTGCTGGCCGCGGCGGTCTACTACAAGCTGTTCGGCCTGGTGGCGGACATCGCGCTGTTCTTCAACCTGGTGATCCTGGTGGCGGTGATGTCGATGATCGGCGTCACCCTGACCATGCCGGGCATTGCCGGCATCGTGCTGACGCTGGGCATGGCGATCGACGCCAACGTGCTGATCTGCGAACGCATCCGCGAGGAGCTGCGCAACGGCTCCACCCCGCATGCCTCGATCCGCGCCGGCTACGAGAAAGCCTGGGCGACCATCCTGGACGCCAACGTCACCCACCTGATCGCGGCGCTGGCGCTGACCACCATGGGCTCGGGCCCGATCCGCGGCTTCGGCATCACGCTGCTGATCGGCATCCTGACCTCGATGTTCACCTCGGTGACGGTCACGCATGCCATCACTGCGCTGATCCACGGCCACCGCAAGCTCAAGACGCTGTCGGTGTAGTTGTTGTGTCGCCGCTGACCCGTCGTGGGCCAGCGGCGATTCGCCCGGTCCGGCGCACCGCCGACCCGGGCTCCGCGTGGCGGATGGTTCCGTTACGCGACCGGCCATCCATGGCCGGGATCCCCTGAAGGAATGTTTGATGGAAATCTTCAACCACAACGCCAACGTCAACTTTCTGGGCATGCGCAAATACAGCATCGGCATTGCCGTCTTGCTGATGCTCGCCTCGATCGGCCTGATCTTCACCAAGGGGCTCAACTACGCGCTGGACTTCACCGGCGGCATCTCGGTGGAAGTGGCCTACCAGCAGCCCACCGATGTCGGCCAGGTGCGCGCGGCGCTGCAGAAGCACGGTTTCGAGAACCCGCTGGTGCAGAGCCTGGGCGGTTCGCGCCAGATGTCGATCCGCCTGCAGGCCAAGGAAGACGCCGCCGGTGAGGGCGAGTCCGCGGCCAGGCCAAGCAGCTCGGTCCAGGCCGACAAGGTGGCCAACGACGTGCTGGCTGCGCTCAAGAGCGAGAACCCGGGCGTGGCCATGACCAGCCACAGCTTTGTCACCTCGGCGGTGGGCGACGAGGTGAAGAGCGACGGCTCGATCGCGGCGATCTTCGTGATCATCGGCATCGGCCTGTACCTGTGGATCCGCTTCGAGCGCCGCTTCGCGATCGCCGCGCTGGTCACCGAGGTGCATGACGTGCTGGTGACGCTGGGCGTGATCGCGCTGGTGCAGCGCGAGTTCGACCTCACCGTGCTGGCCTCGGTGCTGGCGGTGATCGGCTACTCGATCAACGACAAGGTGGTGGTGTTCGACCGTATCCGCGAGCTGTTCCGCCTCGCGCGCAAGGCCGAGCCGGAGGAGATCCTCAACCGCTCGATCAACACCACGCTGTCGCGCACCATCATCACCTCGCTGTTCACCGGCATCACCATGGCGGCGCTGTACTTCATCGGCGGTCCGGCGGTGGAAGGCTTCGCGGTGACGATGCTGATCGGCATCGTGGTCGGCACGCTCTCGTCGATCTTCGTGGCCAGCCCGATCCTGCTGTGGCTGGGCGTGTCGAAGAAGGACCTGATGCCGGTGACCAAGGAAAACCCGGAGCTGGCGCGCCGCCCCTGAGGCGCAAGTTCCTGCTGCGACAAAAAGCCCGGCTTCGGCCGGGCTTTTTCATTGCGCGGATGTGTCCCGCATCACTCAACTTCGACGCGCCCGCGCCGATAGCCGTGGAGAGGCAAAACACAGCAGGCAGGAGCAGCCGTTATGTTGGTAATCATTGGGGCGCTGGTCGTGCTGGCTTGCGTGGCCGGAGGCTACGTACTTTCGCATGGGCATTTGCTGGCTCTGTGGCAGCCATACGAATTCCTGATCATCGGCGGCGGCGCGTTCGGCGCGTTCCTGACGGCCAATTCGCCCAAGATCGTCAAGGCGTCGATCATGGACACGCTGGGCCTGTTCAAGGGCCCGAAGTACAAGAAGCAGGACTACATCGATCTGCTCTCGCTGCTGTACGACATCTTCAGCGTGATCCGCAAGGAGGGGCTGCTCGGCCTCGAGGCCCATATCGAGGACCCGAAGGCGAGCTCCATCTTCACTGCCTATCCGCGCCTGTTGCGCGAGCACCACCTGGTCGATTTCATTACCGACTGCCTGCGCCTGATGGTCAGCGGCAGCATGAATGCGCACGAGCTCGAGCCGCTGCTGGACTACGAGCTGGAGACGCACCATCACGAGGCGGAAGCACCCGCGCACGCCGTGGCGAAGATGGCGGATGCGCTGCCCGGCTTCGGCATCGTCGCGGCGGTGCTCGGCATCGTCATTACCATGGGCTCGATCAGCGGCGACACCTCGGCGATCGGTGAGCACATCGCCGCGGCGCTGGTCGGCACGTTCCTCGGCATCCTGCTCGCCTACGGGTTCGTCGGGCCGCTCGCGGCGGCCATGGAAGGCAAGGTGAAAGAGGACAGCAAGGCGTTCGAGTGCGTGAAGGTGGCGCTGATTGCCAACCTGCGCGGCTACAACCCCAAGGTGGCGGTCGAGTTCGCCCGCAAGAGCCTGTCCTCGCACGCCCGACCGACGTTCCTCGATCTCGAGGCCCACCTCAACGGGGCACGGGGATGAGCGAGGAAGACCAGCCGATCATCATCGTCCGCAAGATCAAGCGGATCTCGGCAGGCCATCACGGGGGCGCCTGGAAGGTCGCGTATGCGGACTTCGTCACCGCCATGATGGCGTTCTTCCTGGTGATGTGGATCCTCGGGCAGGGCACGCGCCAGCAGAAAGCGGCCATCTCCGAATACTTCACCAACCCGAGCATGTCCCAGGGCCAGGCGACCATGGCGCCGCCGGGCCAGATGGGACCGGGCGGCGCCAGCGACAGCGCGATCCAGCTGGGCGGCGCGATGGACATGTCGCACGGGCCCGGCAACGACCGCCACAACGCCAAGCCCGCCGCGTCCGTGGCCGATGCCGAGAAGCTCGCGCGCCAGCAGGAAAAGAAGCGCCTCGACGAACTGATGCAGCAGCTCAACGCAGCCATCCAGAGCAGCCAGGCGCTGGCTCCGTTCAAGGACCAGCTGCTGCTGGACATCACCTCCGAGGGCTTGCGCATCCAGATCGTCGACAAGCAGAACCGGCCGATGTTCGACCTGGGCAGCGCCGGGTTGAAGCCCTATACCGTGGACATCCTTCACGAGCTGGCCGGCTTCATCAACTCCGTGCCCAACGGGATCAGCATCTCCGGTCACACCGATGACGCGCCGTACAGCAGCGATCACCACTACGGCAACTGGGAGCTGTCGGCAGACCGGGCCAACGCGGCGCGACGTTCGCTGATCGACGGCGGCCTGCTGGATCAGAAGATCGCCCGGGTGGTGGGCCTGGCCGCCTCGGTACCGTTTGACAAGAACAACCCGGGCGCGGCGATCAATCGGCGCATCAGCATCGTGGTGATGACCAAGCAGGCCGAGGATGCGGCGAAAGCGCCGGAGTTGACGCGGCTGCCGCCCCAGCCGTCGTTGCTGCCGCCGATGCCCCCGACCGTGCGTCCGTCGACCTCCGACAGCACGCCCGCGGCGGGCGTCGACAACGCGCCATCGTCCACCCGGGTCGAGGCGCCCCGGACCGACGGTTCGCCTGCGATCGTTGCTGCTGCGCCCGCCGTCAAGGCGGGTTGAGGCCGATCAGCGGTGGCCTAGCTGCGCGTCGAGTTGCTCCAGTCGATCCGGCGTGCCGACATCGGTCCAGGCGCCGCGATGATGGATGCCGTCCACGTCGCCTCTGGCCATGGCCAGGCGCAGCAGCGGAGCAAGTGCGAACCGGGCCGGACGCCGCGCCGCGGACGATGCATCCGAAAGCGCCTGCCAGCCGTCGAGAATGCCGTGGCGATACACGCCGATCCCCGCGAAGGTGAGCCGCGGTGTGCCGCTGTCGTGCAGGCGACCCTGCGCATCCAGGAAGAAATCCCCCTGCGGGTGGTGCGCCGGGTTGTCCACCATGACCAGGTGGGCGGCGCCGCGCGGTTCTGCGGGCAGGGCGGCAAGATCGAAGTCGGTCCAGATGTCGCCATTGATGGCCAGAAAGGGTTCGGGCCCCAGCAGCGGCAGCGCATTGAGCATGCCGCCGCCGGTTTCCAGCGGCGTGGGGCCCTCGTAGGCATAGCGGATGCGCAGGCCCCAGCGCGAGCCGTCGCCGAGCACCTCGGAAAACTGCTCGGCCAGGTGCGAGGTGTTGATCACCACGTAGTTCACGCCGATCGCGGCGAGCTTTTCCAGATGCCACGCGATGAGCGGCTTGCCGCCAGCGACCAGCAGCGGCTTGGGCGTGCGGTCAGTGAGCGGACGCATGCGCTCGCCCAGGCCGGCAGCAAAGATCAGCGCGTGCCTCATGCGGGCATCCCCGTTGGGCGGGTGAGGTCGCGCGAGCCCGCGTGGCGCGCCAGCAGGTCGGCCAGCGGTTGCAGTTGCGGGTAGCCGGCAGCGACCTCGATCACGTAGTCGAACACGCGCGGAAGATCCGCCAGATAGCCCGGCTTGCCATCGCGGTAGTGCAGCCGGCAGAAGATGCCCAGCACCTTGATGTGCCGCTGCAGCCCGGTCAGGTCGAACCAGCGCAGGAAGGTGGTCTCGTCCACTGCGTCGCCGATCAGTCCCGCGCGCCGCAGTTGCAGGCGGTAGCCCTCGGCCCACGCTTCGACCCGCGCGCGCGGCCAGGTGATGTAGCAGTCGCGCAGCAGCGAGGCGAGGTCATAGGTGATCGGCCCGGCCAGGGCGCCCTGGAAATCGATGATGCCGGGGCTGGCCAGCGGGACATCGCCGTCGAGCACCAGCAGGTTGCGGCTGTGGAAGTCGCGGTGGACGAACACCGTGGGCTGCGTCAGCGCGTTGTCCAGCAGGGCGGCGAAGGCATGGTCGAGTGTGGCTTGCTCGTCGTCGTCCGGGATCAGCCCCAGGTGCCGGCCGAGGAACCACTCCGGCATGATCGCCAGCTCGCGGGCGAGGAACGCGCGATCGTACGGCGCCAGGCCGTCGGTGCCGCAGGCAGATTGCATGCGCAACAGTGCCGCCATCGCGTCGCCGTAGAGCCGGTCGACCGTGGCGTCGGACAGTTCCGGCAGGTACATCCGCGTACCGAGATCCTCGATCAGCAGCAAGCCGCGCTGCAGGTCGGCGGCGCGGACTTCCGGCACGTGCAGCCCCGCCTCGGCGAGACGCTGCCCCAGGGCGAGCCACGGGGCGGGGTCTTCCAGCGCAGGTGGCGAGTCCATCACGATCCAGCTGCGGCCCTGGTGGTGGGTACGCCAGTAGCTGCGGAAGCTGGCATCGGCCGAGGCGCTGGCCAGCGTCAGCGTGTCGTCGCCGAGCGTGGCGCGCAGCCAGGCGAGGCGTTCGGCGGCACGGTCGGTGGAGGAGGGCATGGGCATGCGGAACGTCGACGGAGTGAAAGCGCCAGTCTAGCCGCGCGGATTTCCTCGCGTGACGCGGCGCGCGACGGGGGCAGTGCGGATGGGTCCCCGGGGCACGCGCGCCGAGGCCCCGCTATCGCCTGTTGCGCGCGGCGGCGCTGCCGACGCATGCTCACCTCCCCTGATGTTCAAGGATGGCGGGCGGATGCCGATGCAGACGCAGGTGCCCGCTCTTTTCGTGATTTTCCCCCGATGCCCTTCATGTTCCCCATGACCGTCCGCCACTGTTTCTCGCCCAGGCCGCGCCATGGCTTCTGAGCTGGAGGAATGTCGCGTCGAAGTCGCCGACCTCGAACTGGGCATGTTCGTGTCGCGGCTGGACCTGCCGTGGGAGTCGACCGACTTTCCGCTGCAGGGGCTGCAGCTGATGACGCCCTCGGATATCGCCAAGCTGCGCGAGATGTGCGAATTCGTCTACGTCGACGCGCGCCGGCAGCTCACGCCGGACGGCTCGATGCAGATGCTCCGCCGCACCGAGCTGTCTGCCTCACGCTTCCAGACCCAGGTGGGCTACCTCGACCAGGTGTCGTTCGACGACGAAGTGCCGCGTGCGCGCGAAGCGCTTGAGAACGCGGTGGCCGGCGTGCAGCAGGTGTTCGAGGACGTGCTCCAGGGCCGCGAACTGCCGGTGGAGTCAGTCGAGCGCGCGGTGCGGCCGCTGGTCGCCAGCGTGCTGCGCAGCGCCGACGCGTTCTTCTGGGTGGAAGGGCTGCGTCGGCACGACCACGACTCCTACAGCCACGCCGTCAATTGCAGCGCGCTGGCGGCGGCTTTCGGGCGCCACATGGGGTTTGCCGAGGAGACCATCGTCAGCCTTGCCGCCGGCGGCCTGCTGATGGACATCGGCAAGACGCGGGTGCCGGAGGCACTGCTGCAGCGGCCCGATCCGCTGTCGCCCGAAGAGATGGCGCAAATCCACGCGCACGTCGACCATGGCCTGGCCATCGTGAAGGACTCGAGCCTGAGCGACATCGACGTCATCGATATCCTGCGCACCCACCACGAGCGGCATGACGGCAGCGGTTACCCGGCCGCGCTGGTGGGCGTGGAGATCCCGTTGGTGGGGCGCATGCTGGGGATGATCGACACCTACCACGCCCTGATCAGCGACCGTCCGCACCGGCGGCCGCTGGCGCGCCATCACGCGCTGCGCCAGATCTACCTGGCGCGCGATGTACTGTTCCAGGCCGAGCTGGTCGAGCAGTTCCAGGTTTGTCTCGGGGTCTACCCCACCGGCTCGATGGTCGAGCTGACCACCGGCGAAGTGGCGGTGGTGATGGCGCAGAACCAGGCGCGCCGCCTGACGCCCCGCGTGGTCATCCTGAGCACGCCGGACAAGTTGCCGCTGACCACCTTCCAGGTGGTGGACCTGATGAACCAGAACCCCGATGGTCCGATGGTGCACATCCGTCGCAGCCTGATCCCCGGTGCCTACGGCATCGACGCTGCCGACCTGTTCCTGCAATGACCTGCCGCCGCACCGGGGCCTCGTCGCGCGGGCGCGGTCCGTGCTGAACCGGGACGAGGTGTGTGCGGCGATCGCTGCCGTGGTCGCCGACGGCCGCGGCGATGGCGCTGATCGTGCCGCCGTGCTGGCGGTGATGGTCGAGGGGCTGCGCGATCGCGCGCTGCGGCTGGGTTATGCCACCGGCGACAGCGCCGCCGACAGCGTCGGCAAGATGATCGCGGCGGCGCTGCGTCCGGTCGATCGCGTGTTCCGCGTCGCTTACGACCTCTACATGGTCGTGCTGCCGCACATGCGCAACGAGCAGCACGCGCTGCTCGCGGCCACCCGCCTGACCCAGGCGTTCGACCTGCCCGTGCAGGATCGCGGACAGCCGTGGCGCGGCCGCCCGGTGATGGGCATCGCGCTGCATCCGGACCACGGCACCGATCCGGAGGTGTTGTGCCGTCGCGCCGAGCTGGCGCTGCACGAGGCGCTGCGCCAGGGCGGGCAGCATGCGGTGTACGGCCGCTCCGACGAGCAGGCCGTGATCAGCTACGAGGAGCTGCGCGAAGCGATCGAGAACAATCGCCTGAACACGTTCCTGCAGCCGATCTGGAACCTGCAGACCGGGCGCATCGCCGGTGCCGAGTCGCTCGCGCGCTGGACCGCCGAGCAGCATGGCGAGGTGTGGCCGGGGCACTTCGTGCCGTTCGCCGAGCAGAGCGGGCTGATTACCGCGCTGACCAGCTGGAGCATCAACACCACCCTGCGCCACGCCGCCGCGCTCAACCACGTGCCGGACCTCAAGTTCGCCATCAACCTCTCGCCGCGCGCCTTCAACCAGCCGGGGCTGGTGGAAAAGTTGACCGGTGCGTTGGGCATCTGGGGCGTAGCGCCCGAGCGGGTCATCGCCGAAATTACCGAGACGGCGCTGGTGCATGACCTGGACCAGACGGTGAGCCTGCTCAGGCGCCTGCGCGACCGGGGCATCGGCGTGGCCATCGACGACTTCGGCACCGGCTACGCCAGCATCGCCTACCTGAGCAAATTTCCCGCCACCGAGTTGAAGATCGATCTCTCGCTGGTGCGTGGCATCCACGATGACGCCCGCGCTGCCCGGCTGGTCAGCGCCATCATCGACATGGCCCACCACCTGGATCTGGTGGCGGTGGCCGAGGGCATCGAGGATGGCGGCACCCAGTCGCTGCTGGCCGAGATGGGCTGCGACTTCGGCCAGGGCTACCACCTGGGCCGCCCGGTGCCGGCGGCCGACTTCATCGCGCGCTGCGGTGGCCGCAGCCGCGGCTGAGCCTGCCGCGGCTGCCCCCGTCAAAGGTTGTACGCGCGCTCCTCGTGTTGGGACAGATCCAGCCCGATCTGCTCCTGCTCGGCATCCACGCGCAGGCCGATCGACAGGTCGAGCAGCTTGAGGATCGCGTAGCTCAGCGCCGCGCTCCACGTGATGGTGAAGCCCACGCCCTTGGCCTGGATCCACAGCTGGCCGCCCAGCGAGGCGACGTTGCCGAAGCCGCCAAGCGTGGCCGAGGCCAGCGGGCCGGTGAGCAGGCCGCCGACGATGCCAGCGATGGCGTGCACGCCGAACACGTCCAGCGAGTCGTCGTAGCGCAGCTTGTTCTTCAGCTTGGTGGCGGTGAAGAAGCACGCCGCACCGGCAATCAACCCCAGCACCAGCGCGCCGCCCGGGCCGCAGGTGCCCGAGGCCGGCGTCACCGCCACCAGCCCGGCCACCGCGCCGGACACCGCGCCCAGCACGCTGGGGCGCTTGTGCACGAACCACTCCACCGCGGTCCAGCCGATCACCGCGCCGGCGGTGGCAATCTGCGTCACCAGCATCGCCATGCCGGCACTGCCGTTGGAGGCCACCGCCGAGCCGGCGTTGAAGCCGAACCAGCCCAGCCACAACAGACTGGCGCCGATCACCGTGTAGCCAAGGTTGTGCGGCGGCATCGGCGTGGTGGGGTAGCCCTTGCGCTTGCCGATCACCAAACACGCCACCAGGCCGGCGATGCCCGCGTTGATGTGCACCACGGTGCCGCCGGCGAAATCCAGCACGCCCAGGTCGCCCAGCAGCGAGCCCGGGCCGCTCCACACCATGTGCGCCATCGGCAGGTAGACGAAGGTCAGCCACAACCCGGTGAACCACAGCAGCGCACTGAACTTCATGCGCTCGGCGAACGCGCCGATGATCAGCGCCGGGGTGATGATCGCGAACGTAAGCTGGAACATCACGAACACGCTTTCCGGCACCGTGTTGTAGAGCGAGTCCGGTTTCAGCCCGGCCAGCATGAAGCGGTCCAGCCCGCCGACGATCGAGTGCAGATCCACCTGGCCGGCGTGCATGCCGACGGTGCTGAAGGCCAGCGAGTAGCCGTAGACCATCCACAGCACGGTCACCAGCGAGGTGATCGCGAAACACTGCATCAGCACCGACAGCAGGTTCTTGGCGCGCACCATGCCGCCGTAGAACAGCGCGAGTCCCGGGATCGTCATCAGCAGCACCAGCATGGAAGCGGTGAGCATCCAGGCGGTGTCGCCGCTGTCGAGCTTGGGCGCATCGCCCTGCGCCATCGCCGGCATGGTGAAGAACAGGGCGACCGTCAGAGCGAGCAAGCTGACACTCGCCCTTGCCCGCCACGTTCCCCGTTCCCGGTTCCCCGCTCCCCGCACGTCAAAGCGCATCGGCGTCGACCTCCTGCGTGCGGATGCGGATCACCTGCTCCAGGTCGAACACCATGATCTTGCCGTCGCCCACCTTGCCGGTGCGCGCGGTGGAACTGATCGCCTCGATCGCGCGCTCGGCGACCTCGTCGCTCACGGCGATCTCGATTTTCAGCTTGGGCAGGAAATCCACCACGTACTCGGCCCCGCGATACAACTCGGTGTGGCCGTGCTGGCGACCAAAACCCTTGACCTCGGTGACGGTCATGCCTTGCACGCCGGCCTCGGCCAGCGCCTCGCGCACCTCGTCGAGCTTGAACGGTTTGATGATCGCGGTGATCCACTTCATGGCGTGCCTTGCTCCCCGTGCGGCGCTTGTTTGTTGCGACACAGCAGATTGCGTGCCAGCGGGCTCATCCGCCGGCAACAGTCCGCGAAAGCTGGGCGGGGGCCCGTCTGTAGCGCGACCAGGACGACGGCGCGCGCGTTCCGGGTGCGGTGGTTAGCACGCTGCTGGTGCAACAAGGGAGCGCTGCGACGTGCTGTCGGATTGACCATCGGGGCCCAAATCCGTACCATTTTGGTCTTGATTAACCGGGCCCGCTTGCCATGCTCCGTGTCAGCCGCCTCACCGATTACGCCGCCGTGGTGATGACCTGCATCGCTGCGCATCCGCACAGCGTGCTGAGCACCGCCCAGATTGCCGACGAGACGCACCTGGAGCTGCCCACGGTGAGCAAGCTGCTGAAGTCGCTCGGTCACGCCGGGCTGGTCGACTCGTTCCGCGGCGTCAACGGCGGCTATCGCCTGGCGAGGCCAGCCAGCGAGATCAACCTGGCCGAGATCGTCGAGGCCATGGAAGGGCGTATCGGCATGACCGAATGCAGCACCGACGGCCAGTGTGACCGCGAATCCCGCTGTGGCGTGCGCGGCAGCTGGCGACAGATCAACGACGTGCTCGACAGCGCCCTGCGTGGCGTGAGTCTGGCCGACATGCTCAGGCCGCCGGTCCGTCCGGCGCAGGCGACCATCGCCATCAGCGAGATCAAGGGCAGGACCATCGCATGACCAGCGAACATACCGAAACCATCGCACCGGTCGACAACGCCGAGGTGATCGAGGCGCTGGGTCGTCGCTACGCGGCCGGCTTCGTCACCGACATCGAGACCGACTATCTGCCGCCGGGCCTCTCCGAAGACATCGTGCGCGCGCTCTCCGCGCGCAAGCAGGAACCGGAGTGGATGACCGAGTGGCGGCTCAAGGCCTATCGCCACTGGCTGACCATGCCCACGCCGGACTGGGCCAAGCTCAAGGTGCCGGCGATCGACTACCAGTCGATCAGCTACTACGCCGCGCCGAAGGAAGGCCCCAAATCGCTGGACGAGGTCGACCCCAAGCTGCTGGAAACCTACGAAAAGCTCGGCGTGCCGCTGCACGAGCGGGCCAAGCTCGCCGGCGTGGCGGTGGACGCGGTGTTCGACTCGGTCTCGGTCGGCACCACCTTTCGCAAGGAACTGGCCGAGGCCGGGGTGATCTTCTGTTCGATGAGCGAGGCGATCCGCGAACACCCGGAGCTGGTCAAGCAGTACCTCGGGTCGGTGGTGCCCGCCGGCGACAACTACTTCGCCGCCCTCAACTCCGCGGTGTTTTCCGATGGCTCGTTCGTGTTCGTGCCCAAGGGCGTGCGCTGCCCGATGGAGCTGTCGACCTACTTCCGCATCAATGCAATGAACACCGGGCAGTTCGAGCGCACCCTGATCATTTGCGAGGACGACGCCCAGGTGTCGTACCTGGAAGGCTGCACCGCACCGCAGCGCGACGAGAACCAGCTGCACGCGGCGGTGGTCGAGCTGGTCGCGCTCGAGCGCGCCAACATCAAGTACTCCACCGTGCAGAACTGGTACCCCGGCGACGAGAACGGCGTTGGCGGCATCTACAACTTCGTGACCAAGCGCGGTGACTGCCGCGGCGATGATTCCAAGATCAGCTGGACGCAGGTGGAAACCGGCTCGGCGATCACCTGGAAATACCCCAGCTGCGTGCTGCGCGGCGACCGTTCCGTGGGCGAGTTCTACTCCGTCGCGCTTACGCATCACCACCAGCAGGCCGACACCGGCACCAAGATGATCCACCTCGGCAAGGGCACCAAGTCGAAGATCGTCTCCAAGGGCATCTCGGCCGGCAAGAGCTCCAACAGCTACCGCGGGCTGGTCAAGGTGGAGAAGGGCGCCGACAACGCGCGCAACTACACCCAGTGCGATTCGCTGCTGATCGGCAAGCAGTGCGGCGCCCACACCTTCCCCTACATGGAGGTGAAGAACCCCACCGCGATCGTCGAGCACGAGGCGACGACGTCGAAGATCTCCGACGACCAGCTGTTCTACTGCCGCGCCCGCGGCATCGGCGAGGAAGACGCCGTGTCGATGATCGTCGACGGCTTCTGCAAGCAGGTGTTCAAGGAGCTGCCGATGGAGTTCGCGGTGGAGGCCAAGAAGCTGCTCGAGGTCTCGCTGGAAGGCGCGGTGGGATGAGGGGTGGGATGAGGCGTCGCATCGTCGTCTGGTTGCTCGTCGCCGCGCCGGCTGCGGCCCCCGGCGTGTACGCCGGCGAAGCCCCGGGCGATTGCCGTGCGGAGCAGACGCAGGCCGGGCTGAACGCCTGTGCCGGCGCCGGATTCGCCCAGGCCGATGCCGAGTTGAACCGGGTGTGGCGGGCGATCGTGGCCAAGTACGCCGACCAGCCCCTGTTCCTCGCTCGCCTGAAAACCGCACAGCGTGCCTGGCTCGCTTTTCGCGATACCGAGCTGGGCGCGCGCTTTCCGCTCGCGCCGGGCCAGCAGGCGGGCGTGCAGTACGGCTCGGCGTTCCCGATGTGCGAAAGCCAGCAGAAGGCGCGGTTGACCGAGCAGCGCACGGCGCAACTCAGGGCGTGGCTGGACGGCGTGGAAGAAGGCGACGTATGCAGCGGATCGATCAAGCACAAGGACACACTGCAGTGACGGACGGAACGCACCCCACTGGCGTGCGCCTGCGCCCCGCGCAACCGCACGACGTGCCCGAGATCCTCGCACTGATCCGCGAGCTGGCCGACTACGAGAAGCTGCTGCACGAGGTGGACGCCAGCGAGGCAGACATCGCACGCGACCTGTTCGGCGACACGCCCCGCGCCCACTGCGACATCGCGCAATGGAACGGCGAGGTCGCCGGCTTCGCGCTGTGGTTCTACAACTACTCCACCTTCCGCGGCCGCGCCGGCATCTATCTCGAAGACCTGTTCGTGCGCCCGGCCTTCCGCGGCAACGGACTGGGCAAGGCGTTGATCGCCCACCTCGCCGCGCGCTGTGTCGAGCAGTCGTTGCCGCGGCTGCAGTGGTCGGTGCTGGACTGGAACAAGCCGTCGATCGCGTTCTATCAATCCCTCGGCGCGGTGCTCACACCCGAGTGGCTAGGCTGCCGCGTCACCGGCGATGCGATGGCGGCGCTGGCGCGCACCGCGCCGCCCGTTTGCTGAGCGTTCCACCTTTTTTTTGCACGTCATTTACCAGGCCATCCCATGACCACGCTGACCATCGACAACCTGCACGCCCGCGTCGAGGGCAAGGACATCCTCAAGGGGCTCAGCCTCACCATCCGGCCCGGCGAAGTACACGCCATCATGGGCCCCAATGGCGCCGGCAAGTCCACGCTGGGCAACGTGCTGTCCGGTCGCGAGGGCTACGAGGTCACCGCCGGTTCGGTCACTTTCGACGGCGTGGACCTGCTGGCAATGGAGCCGGAGGCGCGCGCTGCGGCCGGCGTGTTCCTGGCCTTCCAGTACCCGGTGGAAATCCCCGGAGTGAACAACACCTACTTCCTGCGCACGGCGCTCAACGCGCAGCGCAAGGCGCGCGGCGAGAAAGAGTTGGACTCGATGGCGTTCCTCAAGCTGGTGCGCGAGAAGCTCAAGGACCTGCAGATCTCCGACGAGCTGCTGCACCGGGCCGTCAACGAGGGCTTCTCCGGTGGCGAGAAAAAGCGCAACGAGATTTTCCAGATGGCCGTGCTGGAACCCAGGCTCGCGATTCTGGACGAGACCGATTCGGGCCTGGACATCGACGCGCTCAAGCAGGTCGCCCACGGCGTCAACGCCCAGCGTTCGCCCGAGCGCTCGGTGCTGATGATCACGCACTACCAGCGCCTGCTCGACTACATCGAGCCGGACTTCGTGCACGTGCTGGCGGACGGCCGCATCGTGGAGAGCGGCGACAAGACGCTCGCCCACAAGCTCGAGGCGCAGGGTTACGCGTGGCTGCGCCAGCACGGCGAGCCGGCCGGAGCCGCCGTATGAAGCATGCGGTGCCCACGCCGTTCTACATCTCGCAGCTGGCGGAGGAACTCGTGCCCAGCGGCGTGGACTGGCTCGACCAGGCACGCCACGACAACCGCGAGGCATTCGCCGCCACGGGCCTGCCCGACACCCGCGTCGAAGCCTGGAAGTACTCGCCGCTGCGCGCGCTGGACCAGCGCGGCTTCAGCCTGGGCGACGCGAAGATCGCCACCCGCGCGGTCGATCCATCCACGCTGGCGCTGCCGGGCGTGAACGGGCCCCGGCTGGTATTCGTCAATGGCGCACTGCGTGAGGATCTTTCCCGACGTGAGGGGCTGCCGGATGGGCTGAGCGTGCAATCGCTCGCCCAGGTGCTGCGGGCCGATCCGGAATCGCTGCGCAACGCGCTCGGCACGCGCCACGAGGGTGCCGGCGACGCGTTCGTGCAGCTCAATGCGGCCTACGCGCGCGACGGCGTGGTGCTGCGGGTGGCGCCCGGCGTGAAGGTGGCCGAGCCCGTGCACCTGTGCTTCGTGGGCGCCGCCGCCGAAGGCGACGTCACCTGGCACCTGCATAACGTGATCGAACTGGGCGAGGGCGCCGAGCTGTCGGTGGTGGAGCATCACACCACCAGCGGAGCGCACGCCCACCTCGGCACCCTGGTCACCGACATCACGCTGGCCCGCGACGCCCGCTACCGCCACGCGGCGCTGCAGCTGGCGGCCGCCGGCAGCAGCCTGATCCGCCGGCACCGGATCACCCAGCACGCGCAGTCGCATGCCACCGTCCACGGGCTGGAGCTCGGTGGCGCCATGAGCCGCCACGAGCTGGAGGCGGAGCTGACTGGCGACGGCGCGCGGCTGGAAACGCGCGGCGCGTTCGTGCTGCACGGGCGCCAGCATGCCGACACCCAGATGATGATCCGCCACAAGGCGCTGAACACCGCGTCGGACTCGGTCTGGCGGGGCGTGGCCGACGACCGTTCGCGCGGCGTATTCCGTGGCGCGATCCTGGTGGCGCCCGGCGCGGACGGCAGCGACGCCAGCCTGAGCAACAAGAACCTGCTGCTCTCGGCGCGCGCCGAGATCGACACCAAGCCCGAGCTGGAGATCCACGCCGACGAGGTCAAGGCCGCACACGGCGCCACCATCGGCCAGCTGGACGAGCGGGCCCTGTTCTACCTGCGCTCGCGCGGCGTGCCGCACCTGCAGGCACGGGCCATCCTCACCGCCGCGTTCTGTCGCGCGGTGCTGGACGATCTGCCCAATGACGCGCTGCGCGAACACCTCTCCGAGCTGGTCGCCCAGCATCTGCCGCAATCCTGACGCTGCACCCCGGCGCCTTCGCCGTCAGGCGGGGCCGGGGCAGGAAATCCACTTCGCCGGAAACCCACGAACGCGCCGCAGCCCACCACCGGATACGCCATGAACGCCGCCGTCAAAGCCCCCGCCCTCGACATCCAGCGCATCCGCGCGGACTTCCCGCTGCTCGCGCGCACCGTGCACGGCAAGCCGCTGGTCTACTTCGACAACGCCAACACCAGCCAGAAGCCGGCCTGCGTGATCGAGGCGATGGACCAGCACTACCGCGAGCACAACGCCAACGTGTCGCGCGCCGTGCACCTGCTCGGCGAAGAGGCGACCAACGCCTACGAGGGCGCGCGCGACAAACTCGCCCGCTTCATCAACGCCGGCTCCCGCAACGAGCTGGTGCTCACCTCCGGTACCACCCAGGCGATCAACCTGGTCGCCTACAGCTTCGCGCTGCCCCGCCTGAAAGCGGGCGACGCGATCCTCACTACCGTAATGGAGCACCACGCCAACATCGTGCCGTGGCAGCTCGTCGCCCAGCGCGCCGGTGCCACGGTCAAGGCCGCGCCGATCAACGAGCGTGGCGAGCTGATCGTGGAGCGCTTCTTCGACCTGCTCACGCCGGAAGTGAAGCTCGCCTGCGTCACCCATGTCTCCAACGTGCTCGGCACGGTGAACCCGGTGCGCGAGATCGCCCGCGAGTGCCGCAAGCGCGGTATCCCGCTGCTGGTGGACGGCTCCCAGGCACTGCCGCATCGCCCGGTCGACGTGCAGGCGCTGGGCTGCGACTTCTATGCCTTCACCGGCCACAAGATGCTCGCGCCCACCGGCACCGGCGCGCTGTGGGCGAAGAAGGAGCACCTGGAGTCGATGCCGCCGTTCTTCGGTGGCGGCGAGATGATCCGCGAGGTGCGTTTCGACGGGACCACCTTCGCCGAACCACCGCACAAGTTCGAAGCCGGCACACCGAACATTTCCGGCTTCGTCGGGCTTGGCGCGGCCGTCGACTACTACCAGTCGCTCGGCTTCGAAACGATCCACGCGCACGAGCAGATGTTGCTCGCCTATGCCACCGAGCGGCTGCGCGAGGTGCCGGGCCTGCGCATCTTCGGCGAGGCGGCGGAGAAGGAATCGGTGATCTCGTTTCTCATCGACGGCGCCCAGGCGACGGATCTGGCCACCCTGCTCGACCTGCAGGGCATCGCGGTGCGCTCGGGCCACCACTGCGCCCACCCGCTGATGCAGTTCTACGACGTACCCGCCACGCTGCGCGCCTCGCTGGCGTTCTACAACACGCGCGAAGAAGTGGATGCATTTGTCGAGGCGCTGGTGAAGGTGCGCAAGCTGTTGATGTGACGTCCTGGCGCCGGCGCGCGCCGCCTCAGCCGCGGCCGTCCCGGCGCTACTTCGGCCCTTGCCTCCTTCGCCATTCCGGCACCCACACCGGTCGTTCCCGCGAACGCGCCAAACCATGGCGGTCTCGAGGGCGAAGAGCCATTGGATTCCCGCTTCCGCGGGAATGACGCCAAGGGTGGCCGGAGTTCTGAGGCCCCATCCGGGCAACGCTCCATCAGACCGGGAGCGCTGCCACACCCCCCGCCGACATTCCCGCGCACGCGGGAATCCATGGTGATCTTGGGGCTGATGGGCCATTGAATTCCCGCTTCCGCGGAATGACGCCAAGGAAGGCCGGAGCGTTCCCGGGCTCCGTCCCAAGCGACGCTCCACCCACACCCGAGTGCTGCCACACCCCTCACCGTCGTTCCCGCGCACGCGGGAATCCATGGTGATCTTGAGGGCGAGGCAATTGGATTCCCGCTTTCGCGGGAATGACGCCAAGGAAGGCCGGAGCGTTCCCGGGCTTTTTCCCAAGCGACGCTCCACCCACACCCGAGTGCGGCCACACCCCTCACCGTCATTCCCGCGCACGCGAGAACCCATGGTGATCTTGGGGCTGATGGGCCATTGAATTCCCGCTTCCGCGGGAATGACGCCAAGGAAGGTCGGAGCGTTCCCGGGCTCCGTCCCAAGCGACGCCCCACCCACACCCGAGCGCTGCCACATCCCTCACCGTCACTCCCGCGCACGCGGGAATCCATGGCGATCTCGAGGGCGAAGGGCAATCGGATCTCCACTTTCGCGGGAATGACGCCAAGACAGGCCGGAGCGTTCTCGGGCCGCATACCAGGCGATGTTCCACCGCCCCGAGCACCGTCACACCCCTCGCCGTCATTCCCGCGAACGCGGGAATCCATGGTGATCTTGGGGCTGATGGGCCATTGGATTCCCGCTTCCGCGGGAATGACGCCACGGTAGGCCCGAGCGTTCCCGGGCTCTGTCCCAAGCGACGCTCTACCCACGCCCGAGCGCTGCCACAGCCCTCACCGGCATTCCCGCGCACGCGGGAATCCTTGGTGATCTCGAGGGCGAGGGCCATTGGATTCCCGCTTCCGCGGGAATGACGCCACGGTAGGCCCGAGCGTTCCCAGGCTCCGTCCCAAGCGACGCTCTACCCACGCCCGAGCGCTGCCACATCCCTCACCGTCATTCCCGCGCACGCGGGAATCCATGGTGATCTTCAGGCGGACGGGCATCTCGATTCCCGCTTCCGCGGGAATGACGACAAGGCGAACCGGGCGCTCGCGCGACGCCCGATCCGCGACGCTTTCCTTCACCTGCACGACCGCGCCGGCACCATTGTTCCGTTACGCAGCGCGTTCCCTGCGCAAGCGCCGTTTGGCCCCCGCACCCGATCGCGGGCGATTCCGACTGCACCTGACGAGCGTCAGGCCACAATCGCAGCGCCGCGCTAAGCTGTCCTCTACCCCAGACGGTGCCCCCATGCTCGCCTCACTGCCCGCGTTCCTGCGTATCCCCCTCGCCATCCTCCTGCTGCTCGTCAACACGATCGTGCACGTGCTGCCGCTGTTCGCGCTGGCGCTGCTCAAGGTGGTGCTTCCGATTCATGCGTTACGCGTGGCGCTGTCGCGCGCGCTGGTCGCCATCGCCGAGAGCTGGATCGCCGTCAACAGCGCGCTGTTCGATGTCTTCACCCGCACCCGCTGGCGCATCGATGGGCTGGAGGGTCTCACGCGCGACGGCAACTACCTGGTGCTGTGCAACCATCAGAGCTGGGTCGATATCCCGGTGCTGCAGAAGGTGTTCAACCGGCGCATCCCTTTCCTGCGCTTCTTCCTCAAGAGCCAGCTGATCTGGGTGCCGCTGCTGGGGCCGGCCTGGTGGGCGCTGGATTTCCCCTTCATGAAGCGCCACTCGCGCGAGGAGCTGGCGAAGCATCCCGAGCTGGCCGGCAAGGATCGCGAGACCACCCGCAAGGCCTGCGAGAAATTCCGCCACATGCCGGTGTCGGTGATGAACTTCGTCGAGGGCACGCGCTTCACCCGCGCCAAGCACGACGCCCAGGGCTCGCCCTACACGCACCTGCTGCGCCCCAAGGCCGGCGGCGTCGCCTTTGTGCTGGACGCGATGGGTGAGGGCCTGCACGCCATCGTCGACGTCACCATCGTCTACGCCCAGGGCGCCGGCTCGATGATGGATCTGATCGCCGGCCGCGTCCGCGACATTCGCGTGCACATCCGCCAGCGCATTATCGATCCGGCTCTGCGCGGCGACTACGAAAACGACCCTGCCTTCCGCGAGCGTTTCCAGGCGTGGGTCAACGCGCTGTGGGCGGAGAAGGACGCGAAGGTGGGGCAGCTGCTGGACGCCTGATCGAGCGGCGCCGACGCCCCCGGTGGACGAGTGATGGCGTGTGCGCCGCGGACTTGCCGGCGGCCGCTCCGCTGGGTTCGCAGAGTTCAGACCGCTTTCCGTTGGTGCCTGTGCAACGCACCTGAGCACGATTGCTCCGAGACAGAGCAGCGCGTCGTCTACGCGAATTACGCAGCGCTTTCCCGCTGGGAGAAGCTGATTCGGTCCGCTGCACGCCGATTAAGCGGCAGGAATGAAGCGCATGCGCGGCTGACCCGGGTGCGGCCGGTGCGGGACATTGCTCGCAGCCAGGGCACCGAGGAAAGCACATCAGCGCGTACGGATAGCGACCGGCCCTGAATATAAGGACTCGGTCATGCGTGGGGACGGGATCTCTTCGGCGGTGGTCCTGGCTCGGCGAAGGCGAGGCCAGTGATGCCTGCTTTCGCCAGGAGCCGCTCCAAGGCTTCCTTGCCCGCCGCATTGACGTAAATAGAGGCTGCGGCCGTCAGTGGATCCTTGAACACGCTCGCATCGACCGGCACCGCGTGCTCGAAGAACGCTTCTTTTGAGATCGATCCGCTGGGTCGCCGCGTCGACCGCTCCGGGTCGATGCAGGCAATAAGGTTGGTCACGTTGTAGAACCAGCGCGTGTGCCCCGCGCAGTCCATCGCGAGGAACTGGCCGAAACGGGTGAGGAAAGGTTCCAACACCGCCTTGGCCCGATCGTTCATCGCGAGCGCGCCGGGAGTCAGTGCGCTGACATCGGCCAGCGGCTTCGGCTTTTTCTTTCCCGATTCGACGAACACCTCAAGCTGGGGCCTCTTCGCCCAGGCGAGGGGGGCGCCCGCGGTATCGAACATGCCCGATTCCACGTCCTCTTCGCTGGCGAAGACCAGCGGAGCGTAGTCGTTGACCGAGCCGCTCTTGAGTTCCCAGACCGTTGCGTCCATCAGCTCAGTACTCGAAGTCGTCATGGAGGATGTCGTAACGGATGTCCTGCAATGCCAACCTTCCGTTGGTCTGGTTGGATGGTTTTGTCAGAGCAAGTCGCGCGGTCACTGCCAAGTGGTACGCGGTCGTGTGGATGACCTCATGGGCGGTTGCTTCTTCAAGCCCGGGCGGCGCAAATGACCAGTTCTTGGGCAGGAAGACGCCGTTGTCCGCATCGTTGATGCCGATGCCCCAGCGGAAGAGCAGGCTTCTCGACCGGGCCGCGCGCTTGTCCGCGGCTGCAACGATGTGATGCGCATCGGCCTGGGCGTGCTTGGTGGTGCCGGTTGCCTTGGAGACGTTGCGCGCCAGCGTCCGGGAATGTCTTGCTTTGCGGTTCGCGTCGGCGCGGAGTTTCTTTGCCGATGCCGGCAAGGTGACACCGTTCTTGTAGCGCACGCGCGCCAGCCGTCGTTGCTGCAAAAGCTCGTTCCTGAGCTCGTAGGTGTTGATGCCAGCACCCGGCGCCGTGACGAGATTTGCCTCGACCGTCAGATCAAGGATCTCCGTCGTGGTGTACTCCGCTGGTGCGCCAGCGTCCCGCGAGCCTCTGTCCATGGGCCTAGTCCTGATGGGCGAGGGGCTGGAAGATCACGTTTCCGCACGTGCAGACCGGCCCCAAATGTTGGCGGCGAGTATGCAGGAGCGCTCATCCACCCGCACCTTCCCGTGGCCGAACGCGCGCGGGCCGGGTCACTGGGGAGCCTGTCACAGGAGGCGGGCTGCGTCGCCAACGCATAGCCCTCAGCGCCGTTGGCGCGTGGGAGCTCGATGCGACCTGCGCAGTTTCTCCAGCACCCGAGCCCTCACGGCTCCAGATAGAAGTCGATCGGAATCAACTCCACCGCCCAGTCGCCTTCCTCACCGATCTGCGCCGCAGGGTGCATGGCGGCGATGCGCAGGGCCTCGTCGTGGCTGTCCGCCTCGATGATGAACAAGCCGCCCACCACTTCCTTCGACTCGATGTAAGGCCCGTCCGTGATCTGCGTCTTGCCGGCGCGCGGGCGCAGGGTGCGCCAGTTTTCCAGGTCGCCCAGCGAGGCGGACACCCGCACCTTGCCGGTGGCGCGCATCTTCTCGTCCATGGCCGGGCACTGGCTCACGATGGCTTTCACGGCGTCGGGTGCCAGCGCGGCAAATTTCTCGGGGGTGAAGTAGGCGAGGCCGAGGTATTTCATGGGCGTTCCTTGGGTTGGGTTGCAGGTACGACGAGCCGGGCTGCTACAAATCGACGTTTCCCGAAAAGCCGTTGTAGCGCGTTGCGGGCAGGTTATCCGCAGTGGTCGCCTGCGGCGTGTCGGCAGCGATGGGTTGTAACCGGGTGAACCGTCCGCCGACACGCGCACGAGACGCTTTTCTTTCGCTGCGCGTCGTCTCCGTCGGCACGCCCAGGCCTCGGACGGCGCAGCCGGGTGGCTGTCGACGCATTCGCGGCAGCAGGCGAAGCGACGGCCGGGCAGGGGCGCTCTTGCACGCCCCGACCGTCCCATGCCGGACCCCGAGCAGGCGGCAGTGGCTGGTGGCATCGCTCACGCAGCAACCGCGAGTTGACGGGCCGGCGCGCCCCCTGGCCGGCTGGTCGCCACATCGGCTGCCTCGGCAGCGCATGGCGATGCGGAGCCACGCGCGGCCGATCGCCCTCAGTTGTCCGGTGCCGTCTCCGCGGATGCCGATGGCAGCGCCGCCGCGCCGTGGTCCGGTGATCGCTCTTCGTGGCTGTCGTCCAGCGCCGGTTCGGCCCAGCGGATCTGGTGCAGGTTGAAGCCGTTTTCCAGCAGCGGCTTGACGATGCGAAAGTACGGCGAGATGTCGAAGTCACGCGGGGTATAGAGCCGTGAATCCCGGATCCGCAGGATCTCCCGGCGCGCCTGGCGCGCGCCGCGCTGCGCGCGGTAGCTGCGGTCCACGAACGGCAGGATTGGGTAGCGCACGCTCTGGAAGGCGGCCGCGATAAGCGACGAGCAGATCGCCTGCGTGGGCTCGCCGCCACCGAGTGCCAGCATGCGTCGGCGCCAGCGCCCCGGCACCGGCGGCGTGGGCATCAGGTAGCGCATCAGGTCGATGATGTTGCGAACGTCGTAGCGCTGGCCAAGCCGGTGCGCCGCATGGGCAATCACCGCATCGACCTCGGGACCGCTCAGGCCTACCGGGCGGCAGATGCGGGTGTGTGCACCCTGGTAGCTGTGCAGCGCCACGGCACGCACGCCATCGGTGACGTCGGCCTCGATCAACACGTGCGGCCCCAGTCGCGGGTGGCTCGCCATCAGCGCATCGCCCACGTAAAGCGCGGCATGCGACCAGCTCGACTGGCTCAGGTATTTGATCGCGGTACTGAAGCGGCTGCTGCCTTCCACCAGCAACACATCGCCCTTTTTCAGCGACGCCATCAGCAGGTTGAACGCCGAGGTGCTGAAGTGCGTTTCCACCGCACGCGGCTTGGCCAGGAACCGCGCCAGCCGGTGACCGAGCCAGTCCAAGGGATGGAACACGCTGTGACTCCCGCAAGCCCAGATGATTGGAACGTCGCCGGTGACCACCAGAAGCGTGTGGTCGCTGGTCGAGCCGATGCCGTCACCGCCGTTATCGGCGCCCCCGGCGGCGGCTTGACGCCGGTGGCGCGATGTTGCCCCGGTATCGGAGACGCCGGTCGATCATGCCAGGGCGTCAGCGGCCCGTGTCGCGGGGCGTGCCGTGCCGGCCACGTCGATGGCAGCGCGGCCGGGAGCCGACGCACCGGTGCAACGGCAGCGCAGCGCCTGTCGCAAGCCGCCGGAAGCCAGTCGCGGCAAGGTGTTCAGGAGGTCATGAGCCGGGGCCGCAACGGCGAGGGCGGCGGCCGGCCAGGTCGAGCGTGGCGGTTCATCGGGCGCGGCCTCGGTATGTCGCGCCTTCGCGTCCGGCAGGGAAGGTCCGCCCCCTGAGATCCTGCGGCGCCCCCAACCCGGGGCAAGCACGGCCCGCATGGCATCAGCGCGCTGCGCCTTTCCACCTCACCTAAGTCCAGTTGTGCGCGCCCCGGCGCTCGTCCACAGTGAGCAGCCGTTCCGGCCCGCCCGGAAGCCGCCTGAGCGCCACGCGGCGCCGGCACCAGCATCGTCAGCAACGCGCTCCTTCGGGGGCGCATCGGGGAGAACCATGAAGACTCGTCGCGATTTCCTTACCCAGGCGCCGCTCGGCTTGCTGGGTGCCGTGGTGGCCGGTGGCGCGCTGGCGCAGACCGGCGAGAACCCCGCGCCCACCACGCCGCCGCCCGGCTCGCCCGGCGCGTTCAACACCGCGCCGCCGGTGGGGCCGAAGCTCACCACCGCCACCTTCGCCGAGGCGGAGAAGCTGCAGCAGGTGACGATGACCGAGGCGCAGCGCGCCATGGCCGTATCCAACTGGCCCACCTCCATGGCCGCCCTGCTGGAGCGCCGCACCGGCCCGCGCAAGGTGGCGCTGGAAGACGGGCTGGCCCCGGCAACGACTTGGTTCCCCGCCATGGGGCGGACGCAGGTTGGCCCCGCGCGCGATCGCTTCGTGCCGTCCAAGGTCGCCGCCACCCCGCTGCCGGCGAAGGACGAGGACATCGCCTTCGCCTCCGTCGCCCAGCTCGGCGAATGGATTCGCGCGCGCAAGCTCACCTCCACGCGCTTGACCAGGATCTACCTCGACCGCCTCAAGCGTTTCGATCCGCAGCTGCGCTGCGTCATCACCCTGTGCGAGGAGCACGCGCTGAAGCAGGCTGCGCAGGCCGACAAGGAGATCGCCGCCGGCCACTACCGCGGCCCGCTGCACGGCATGCCGTGGGGTGCGAAGGATCTGCTCGATACCGCCGGCATCGCCACCACCTACGGCGCCGAGCCGTTCAGGGATCGCGTGCCCAAGGACGACGGCGCCGTCACCCGCAAGCTCAACGAAGCGGGCGCCGTGCTGGTGGCCAAGCTCAGCCTGGGCGCGCTGGCGCTCAACGACATCTGGTTCGGCGGCCAGACCATGAACCCGTGGCTGCCGCAGGAAGGCTCCTCCGGCTCCAGCGCAGGCCCGGCCTCGGCCACGGCAGCGGGCCTGGTGGCGTTCGCCATCGGCAGCGAAACCCAGGGCAGCATCATCAGCCCGTGCATGCGCTGCGGCACCACCGGCCTGCGCCCCACCTACGGCCGCGTGCCGCGCACCGGCGCAATGACGTTGTGCTGGACGATGGACAAGCTCGGCCCCATCGCCCGCACCGTCGAAGACACCCTGCTGGTGCTCAACACCATCCGCGGCACCGATCCGGGCGACAGCGCCAGCGTCGCTGCGCACCTGGACTACGACGCCGCCGCGTCGATCAAGGGCCTCAAGGTCGGCTACTTCCCCGGCTGGATGACCGAAGCCCCGGCCACGGATCTCGACCGCGCCGCGCTCGACCGGCTGCGTTCGCTCGGCCTGGTGCCCACCGAAGTGTCGCTGCCCAACTGGCCCTACGACGACCTCAACCTGCTGCTGTTCGCCGAAGCCGGCGCCGCGTTCGAGGAGCTCACGCTCTCCGGCCGCGCCGACCTGCTCAGCGAGCAGACCGCCGACTCCTGGCCCAACCTGTTCCGCGAATCGCGCTTCCTCTCGGCGGTGGACTTCGTGCAGGCCGATCGCCTGCGCCGCAAGGTGGCACAGGAGATGGCGCGCGTCATGGGCGAAGTCGACCTGCTGCTGGTGCCATCCCTGCGCGACGAGATGATGGTGATCTCCAACATGACCGGCCAGCCGTCGCTCACCCTGCGCACCGGCTTCGTGGAAGTGAACCAGGTGCGCAGCGACTGGGCGCCGGATCCGGAGCATCCGCGCCCCATGCTGGCCACGGCGCAGCGCGTGCCTTATGGCGTCACGCTGGTCGGTCGCCTGTTCGAGGAGGGCACGCTGGGCCGGGTGGGCCGCGCGCTGGAGGCGAAGGTGGCGGTGGCCGGGGAGCGTCCGCCGGGCTTCTGAGCCGGGTTCGCCGCAGGAGGGCAGTCGGACGGGAAGGGCGCCGGGGCCGCTTGCTGCGCTGGTGCACGGTGGCAGGTTGACGCCCTGCCACCGGAGCCGGCATGGCTATATCGGGCACCGGCACAATGGCCGTGCCAGGCGACTCTGGCGTCGCATATCGGAGACCGGCATGGCTATGCGCTATCGGTTTGTTTCCACGCTCATGCTCCTCGCGATGTCGCATGTGGCCGGTGCGGCCGCAGCCGCAGTGCCATCACGTACAGCGGAGTAGCGGGCGGTGCTGGCCGAAGTTGACGCGACGCTGGCCGCGGTCTCGGCGCGCGACCAGCCCGGCACGCTCCGTCATCTTCGGCCCGGTGGCACTGCCACGGTGCTGCTCCATCAGCCAGGTAGACATGTGGTGGTACGTAATGCAGCTCTGTCCGCCTACGCCGACGCGACGCCGGGTCCGGAGCGTTATGTCGAGCGCATGCTGGCCCCGCAGGTGCAGGTGCACGGCGACATCGCCGTGGTGTGGGGGCGCTACCGCTTTGCCATCGATGGCAAGGTCGTTCACTGCGGCAACCAGCAATTCGACCTCGTGCGCGAACTCGGAAAGTGGAAGATCCAGAACGTGATCTGGTCGGTGGAGCGCGCCGGCTGCGACGGCTGAGCGCGGCCGGCGCAGCCGCATTCGACGGGGCAACGCGTCGGCCCGTGAGTCGTGCCGGGGCTATCCGGCACGCTTTTCTGTGGCGGGCCGGGCGTCCATGCGCCACGCTGCGCGCTCCCCTCGCCAACAAGCGGCCATGACCACTCCCGCCATCTTTCCCCACACCGCCGCGCTGGCCCGGCTCGATGCCGGCGACTTCGCGGACCTGCCGGCAGAGCTCGTCGACACGCCGCCCAAGCGCGAGGCACTGCACGCGCTGCTGAAAGCGAGCGAGGCGGTGCATCGCGCGGCGGTAAGCACGACTCAGGTGGCCGATGCGCTGCGGCGCGACCAGAAGTTCGTGCGGCCGGGGCCGCCATCGCCGCACTTGGTGCGTCTGCGCCAGCAGCAGGCGACGGCGCGACAGGCGACGAATCAGGCGCGGCAGGCGTTCATCGTCGCGGCAGATGCGTGGGTGCGCGTGTGCGGGGTCAGCGTGCCGGCGCGGAAAAGCCTGGAGGGGTTTGCGCGGGACTGGATCGAGACCACGCTGTCTGCCTGAAGCAGTTCGAAGATCGCGCGTCATGGACCCACCATGACGCCAGCGCCCTCCAGCGACGCGTGCCGATCGCCGATTACGAACGGCACTGGGTGAGGACATCCGTGCCAATGATGATGCGTCGGGGCGCATGGTGCCGTCGGCGGGCGGCGCTGCCGTGGCGATCTTTTCAGGCAAAGGGGTGAGCCATGGACGAGCGGCAGCTTTCGCGGGTACGCATCGCCATTACGGCGTGCGTTGCGCTGGCCGAGTGGGCCTTCCTTGGTTGGCAATACACGCATGGCGGCGTTGCCAGCCATCATTTTCTAGGCCGCGCGGACATGCCGGCCATCTCCAACGGCTGGGGCGCGCTGGTGCTGCCATGCATGGGCTGGCTGCTGCTCGGTCGTGTGCAGCGACGCGTGGCATCGCAAGGCGCAACGGCAGGGCGGCCTGCGCTGATCGGTTTGGCCGGAGGACTTTGCTACGGCGTGTTGCTGGCGGTGTTTTTCACGCTCGGCAGGGAGTCGGTGACCGGCGCGTTGTTCGAGGCCCTGTTCGTGATCGCCGTTTTCGTGCCGATCCATCGCGCCGAGTACCTGTTGGGTTTCATCCTCGGCATGGCGTACACCTTTGGTGGCGTGTTGCCGAGCGTGGTCGGCTCGGTCTTGGCGCTGATCGCACTGGTGATTCACCGCGCGACCCGGGCTGCGCTGGCTGGCCTGCGCCATCTGCTGGCACGCACGCCCCGCCGCAGTTGATCGGCGACCGGTGGCGGGGGCGACAGGCGCTCCCGCCGCCGGCGGAAGCGAGGAGGGAAGCCCGGCGTATCCGGCTCATCTGCCGACCCTCGCCTCGAGCGCGGCGATCCGAAGCGGCGCGCCGCACGACCCGCCGCCACGCTCCGGCGGCCCCGGCGGCGGCGTCGACCCCCGCAAACAGAGTCGGCCGGCGCCGTCCGGCCGGCATTCAATGGTTCTGCGCCGCAGCCGATAACCCCTGCAGGCGGGAGGCGCGGGCGGCCCGGTCGTCGGTTCAGTGTGTCTTCGCCCGCTGGTTTGCCTGAAGGCCGCGTGCGCCGGGATCTGCCGACGCGCCGACCTCGCGTATGTCGGAGCGCCAGATGGGTGGGTGGAACAAGCAGCCGTGTCCGCGGCAACCGTCGAGCCCGGCGCGCGTGCGCGCCGGTGACGGTGCACGCGCCGGGGCACGCCGGTGAAGGCCGCGGCACCGCGCGCCAATGAGTCGGCAGCGATTGCCGCGCTGCGCCAGCTCGACGTGCTCGACAGCGCGGCCGACGCCGAGCTGGATGCGCTGGTGCAGGCCGCTTCGCTGGTGTGCGGCACGCCGATCTCGCTGATCTCGCTGATCGACGAGCACCGGCAGTGGTTCAAGGCCAGCGTGGGCCTGCCCGGCGTCAGTGAGACGCCGCGCGACATGGCGTTCTGCGCCCATGCGGTGCTGGGCGACGCGCTGTTCGAAGTGCCCGAAACCCTCGACGACGACCGCTTTGCCGACAACCCGCTGGTCACCGGCGAACCGAACATCCGCTTCTACGCCGGCGTGCCGCTGACCCTTGCGGCCGGCGAGCGCGTGGGCACGCTGTGCGTGATCGATCGCCAGCCGCGCCGGCTCGACGACAACCAGCGCGCCGTGCTCCGTTCGCTCGGGCTGGTGGCCTCGCGTGCGCTGGAAACACGTCGCACCCGCCGCGAACTCGCCGCCGCGCTGTCCGAAGGCGCGCGCGCCCTGCTGGTGGAAACGCACAGCGCCGACGCCATCATCGGCACCGATGCACAGGGCCGCGTGCTGCGCTGGAATCCCGCCGCGACGGCGCTCTACGGCTACACCGAGGCGCAGATGCTGGGCCACGACCTCAGCGCCCTGCGCCCACCCGACCAGGAGGACGAAACCGCCGCCCTGCTGGCCCGGCCCGGTGACAAATCCGCGCTCACCTTCGAGACGCTGCGCCTGCACCGCGACGGCCACCTCATGCATGTCTCCATCACCGCCGTGCCGGAGCTGGACGCGCACGGGCAGCTGGTGGGCGTGACCAAGTTCGTGCGCGATATCTCCGCCCGGGTGGAAGCCGCGCGCCAGCTCAAACAGAGTGAAGCGCGGGCCCGTCGCATGTACGAGTCGACGCCGGCCATGCTGCACTCGGTGGACCGGGAAGGCCGCATCATCGCCGTCAGCGACCAGTGGCTGGCCAAGCTCGGCTACGAGCGCAGCGAGGTCATCGGCAAGCTGGCACCGGACCTGCTGATGCCCGAGTCGCGCGAGCGCGCGCTGCGCGAGGTGCTGCCGCGGTTGTTCGCCGAGGGCCGCGTCAGCGACGTGGAGTACCAGGTGCGCACGCGCGACCACCGCGTGCTCGACGTGCTGCTCTCCGGCGTGGTCGACCGCCCCGGCGACGGCCGCCCCGCCACCAGCCTCACCATCATGCAGGACGTCTCTGCCCAGCGCGAAGCCGACCGCCGGCTGCGCGAAGCCACCGCACGCGCCGAGGCCGCCAACCAGGCCAAGAGCCAGTTCCTGGCCAACATGAGCCACGAGATCCGCACGCCGATGAACGCGGTGATCGGCCTGTCCTACCTGCTGGAGCGCTCGCCGCTGGATGCACAGCAGGCGGACACCGTGGCCAAGATCAAGCTGGCCGGCAAGTCGCTGCTGGCGATCATCAACGACGTGCTCGACCTCTCCAAGATCGAGGCGGCCGAGATGCACCTGGAGCGCTCGCCGTTCTCCACCGGCACGCTGCTGTCCGAGCTCACCGCGCTCACCCGCGTGCAAACCGACGCCAAGGGCATCGCCTTCGTGCTGGACGCGCCGGACGACCTGCCCGCGGTGCTCGAGGGCGACGCCACGCGGCTGCGGCAGGTGCTCACCAACCTGCTCAGCAACGCGGTCAAGTTCACCGCGCACGGTGCCGTCCATCTGGGCGTGCGCCACTGCACCACGCCGGAGGGCCGCGTGCGCCTGCATTTCAGCGTGCGCGATACCGGCGTGGGCGTGGCGCCGGAAAACCTCGCGCGGCTGTTCAACCCGTTCGTGCAGGCCGACACCTCCACCACCCGCCGTTTCGGCGGCACCGGGCTGGGCCTGTCCATCGTCAAGCAGCTTGTCGGCCTGATGGGTGGCGAGGTCGACGTGCGCAGCACGCCGGGCGAGGGCAGCGAATTCACGGTCACGCTGGAGCTGCTGCCCTGCGCGCAGCCGCTGCAGGCTGGTGTCGACGAGATCGGTCCCGCCCATGAGGGCGCGCGGCTGGCCAGTGCCCGCGTGCTGGTGGTCGACGACAGCCCGATCAACCTCGAGGTGGCGCAGCGCATCCTGGAGCTGGAGGGTGCCCACGTCGTGATTGCCAGCAACGGACAGGAGGCCGTCGACCTGCTGCTGGAGTCGCCGCACGCCTTCGACGTGGTGCTGATGGATGTGCAGATGCCGGTGGTCGACGGCCACGACGCCACCCGCCGTATTCGCAGCGGGCTCGGCCTCACTGCGCTGCCGGTGATCGCGCTCACCGCCGGCATTTCCTCCGGCGAGCACCAGCGCGCGCTGGCCGCCGGCATGAACGACATGCTGATCAAGCCGTTCGATCCACGCGCGCTGGTGCAATGCATCTACCGGCACGCGCCGCACCTGGTGCAGCGCGCGGACGCCGCCTTGTCAGCGCCGGCGCCACAGGCCGGCAGCGCGCCGGCGTGGCCGCCGGTGGTCGGTATCGACGCCGCGGACGTCAGCCAGCGCCTTGGCGGTGATGTCGCGCTGTTCCGCTCGCTGCTGCGCCGGCTGGTGGACGACTTCGATGACATCGCCCACGCCGCCGCCGTCACGCCGGAACACGCCACGACGTGGGCGCCGCGCCTGCACGCCTTCAAGGGCTGCGCGGGCGCACTGGGCGCACGCGGCCTCGAACGACTGGCGGGGGAGGTGGAAGCCAGCTTCGAGCGCGGCCACGCGTTGGGCCTCACGCGCGCGATGGCCGCGCTGCGCGAGCAGTTCCGCACCCTGCAGCGCTCCGCTCGCCGCATGCTCGGCAACGCCCCGCCGCTTGCGCTCTCGCCATCTGTCCCGGGTGCCGACCAGCCCCCACTCGACCCCGCCGCACTGGGTGCCCTGCTGCGCCAGCTGCGCAACTTCGACCTCGGCGCCATCGCTGCCTTCCAGGCCCTACTCCCCCCGCTGGCCGTGCGCCTGGGCGAAGAACCCCTGGTGCGCCTGCACCAGCACATCGACGAGCTGCGCTTCGCCGAGGCGGTGGAGATGCTGGAGGGAGTGGGGGCGTGAAGGTGTGCCTGGCTCTGGGCCGGGCCGCGGGCTTGTTGTGGATGGCGCCGCGCCGAACACGGTGCGGGCTCAGCCCCGGGTGCGCCCCCTTGCGACGCAAACGCTGAGTCGAAGCAGGGAAGATTGAGTCAGGCTCCGGTGCTTCGCAGTGCGCGCGCACTGACTGCCGGTTCGCCAGGGCGCCCCGGCGCCGGCCTAAACCCGAGGCAGATGTGGGATAACGGGGCCTGCCCCCGGTCCGGGGACGAGCGGCGACGGAACTCTGGAGGCTTCATGACACCCCGCGACTTCGTAGCGCAACTCAACGCGGCCGTCGTGGAGGAAAATCACGCCATCTACCGCGACCTGCTGCTGAACACCGACATCGATCGGGCCTCCGATCCGTACTGGCGACGCGTGCTGAGCGTCTTCCGCGATCTGTCCGCCGATCAGCGGGAGGTGCTTCTGGAGCTGACCCGCCAGGTGACCATCGATGCCACCGCCAACGTGCTCGGGGTGATCGACGGCAGTTGCCCGCTCGGCGGCGAGGAGTGCCAGTTTCGTCTGATAAGCGACGGGCGGGATCTGGCGGGAGATCTACAGAGTTTGTTTCTGGAGCAGGCGGAGCAGAATTCGCCGTAGATGTTGCCTTCCGGCCGAAGCAGGCACTCGAAAGTCGACTCTGACCTGTGTTTTGGCGTTACTTTACATTTGAAGCTGAAGGCTTATTGTCGCGCTGTGCATCTATCAGAAAGAAATCTGGGCCTTCTTTAAGCCCTAGGTCACGCATCACTTTCCTCACCAACTCGTACTCTGAGTGCGAAAAATAAAGGATTGCTTTAACTGACTTCTTTGTTTGATTCGCAGCTTCATACACCTTTACCTGATTTGCCAGGTTTTGTCGTAGCTTGGAGTTGCTGGCGAGCTTAAATTCGACCAGTGTGGAATCTTTGGATCCTCTCGAAATCTTGTAGTCGACCGGTCCTCGGCCGTTGTTTACCTCAGAGTTGACGTCATCATCAGATGCGTACCAAGTCAATCTAAATATGAGCTGGAGGTCCGATTCACGCTTAACAGGTTGCCCCTTGACGTAGAAAAATCTATATCCATCGTTGTTCTCGATGACTTGCTTCAGGAAGGCAACCCGCCTCGAAGCTTCTTCAAACGTGTCTCCAACTTCCTTGTAGAATTCACCGCCTTCTCTAAGTTCGGCTACCAAATCCGAGACTTTGGATACGAAAAGCGACTCAACCTCCCTCAGTTTTGCGTCGCTTATAGCTGTTGCCTTATCTCCATGATCTTCTTTGAGCCGGATGTACTGGTCGATCAGGCGTGGAAACTCCCTGAGGGTTCGGGCAACTGCTTTGTTGACTTCACGCTGTCTGGGGTTTTCTGGGAGCTGTCGAATGAAATACTCGTTAATCTGGGCGCGAAGCTGCTCGTTTGGAATCGCGAGGACGATGTCATCGAAATCTCCAATAATGTCGTTCTTATTTATCCACGAATCATCCTTTGTGAGGATATCTCTTGGTGTTAGAAGTACAAAGTCGCCGTCAATGAAAGGAAGATCAAACCATCTCGGCATCCACCTTCGTAGGGTGTAATTGAATTCCGTGTGGGGGACGTTTACTTTCTTTGTTTGGCTCTTTTTGAGGTGCGCTTTGGCAAATTCTTGAGTATATTCGCAAAGGAAGCCTTTTATCAGGCTGGTTGTGAAGTCGCTAATGCTGTCTTTTCCTACTCCATCTTTAATTAAGCAGAGTTTCTCTAGGTGGCTGCCTTTAGTTATCTGCTCGTCGCCGAAATTGTGAAAAATTCCGGTCAAATTTTCATTGAGTGCCGATGCGAAGCCTGCGCCTAGTCCTGATCCGTTATTTCCCACTTTGCTGTAGCCGAGCCAGTTCTGTTTGACTTCCTTGAATACAAACCATTGATTTATCAGACCGCTAGATATTGCGCCCTTGCCTGACATTTCTCTAAGGAACTTGAGATAATCAATTATCTTTTGATGAAGATCTCGATATTTTGGTTTTTCGCTGTTAAACAACAGGAATGGGTCTATAAACACTGGTAAATCGTTGATTAGTGAAATGTTAAATGCGCCATACTCCTTCATTACCTCTGGTGATATGGAGAAGTAGTCTGAGAAATATATGTTCATAGTCCGGCGCTTCCCTGTTTGTCGTCCTTGGGTCAGTTTATTGCTCGGTTGACTTCGTGTATAGGGCATCCAAAATCACTAAACCCAGACCCCCCGCGTCTCATTAAGTGACAGCCTTGGTGCGGTGTTGCGTCCTTCTACATCACGCTCTCCGCAAATGGGTCAGGGAACAAGGCGTCGCAACTAATAGTGCGGTTCCGCGTCCTGCGAAACAGGGGTCAGAGTGTACTTTTTTGAAGCAATGGCCCGTCCCCTGCCGCCCGGGGCGCGTGAGCCCCCATTCCCCAGCTCCTCTTTCGCTGCACCTCCCGCCCCGTAGCCCCAAGGTCATCCCACTGCCACACACCCGATGCACGCTCGCTGGACTTTTCCCCTCCAGCGGAGATGCACGATGATCCGATGCACGCGTGTTGCCTTGTTTGCGGCCCTTGCTCTGGCGATGGCCGGTCCCGCGTTTGCCGGCGTGGACCTGATCGCCGCGGGCCAGCTCGACGGTCACGGTGGTGACCTGGCGCACCGCACCGCGCGGGTGCTTGAGAACAACGTGCCGGGCAACGTGCTTGGTGGGCTGGGTTCGGGGCTGGCCTATGCCGGCTGCGACACCTTCCTGGCGCTGCCGGATCGTGGCCCCAATGCGACGCCCTACAACGCGCTCTCGGACGACACGGCCTCGTACATCGACCGCTTCCAGACGCTGCGCATGACGCTCTCGCCCAGCGCGCCGGGCGCGGCGCTGCCGTTTACGCTGTCGCCGCGGCTGCGCGACACCACGCTGCTGGCTGATCTGTTTCCGCTGTACTACGGCGACGGCACCGCGGTGAACCTGCCCAATGGTCGGCCCGCGCTGAACCGACCGTTCCGCAACTACTTCACCGGGCGCTCGGACAACGCCATGCCGGGCCAGCCTTCGGGCTCGCCGTTCAACGGGCGGCTGGATCCGGAAGGCATCCGCGTGAGCGCCGACGGCGAGTCGGTGTACGTGTCCGACGAGTACGGCCCGTACATCTACCGCTTCGACCGCCGCAGCGGCGTGCGCACCATGGCCTACCGCCTGCCAGACATGCTGGGCGTGGCGCATACCGCGCCCACCGGTGATGCCGAGATCGACGGCAACACCAGCGGCCGTGTGGCGAACAAGGGCATGGAAGGCCTGGCGATCTCTCCGGACGGCCGCACGCTCACCGGCATCATGCAGAGCCCGCTGCTGCAGGACGGCGGCACCAAGGCCGCCACCACGCGCATCGTGCAGCTGGACCTGGCCACCGGGCGCACGCGTCAGTACGCCTACCCGCTGACCAACGTGGGCAGCGCGAGCAAGCCCAAGTACACCACCGTGAGCGAGATCGTGGCGATCAACGACCACGAGTTCCTGGTGGACGAGCGCGACGGCAAGGGCCTGGGCGACGGCAGCAGCGCGGTGTTCAAGCACCTGATGCGTATCGACCTCAGTCACGCGCAGGAGGTGAGCCAGCTCAGCGGTGCGAATGCGCTGGGCGCGGCGGCGGTGAGCAAGCAGGACTTCCTCGACCTGGTGGCCGCATTGGGCGCCCACGGCCTGGCGCCGAAGGCGATCCCGGCCAAGATCGAGGGCATCGCGTTTGGCCCGGACGTGATGCGCGACGGCCATCGCGTGCACACGCTGTTTGTCGCCAACGACAACGACTTCCTCGCCACGGTGACCGACGACGTCTACCCGCAGGGCGTGGACAACCCCAACCGCTTCTTCGTGTTCGGCTTCGAGGACGCGGACCTGCCGGGTTACCAGCCGCAGCGGTTCAGTCGCGGGCACGGTCGCGGCCACGGCTTTGGCCACGACGACGACCGCTGTCGCGGGGAGTAGGGCGCCGCGGCGTCACCATCACGCAAGTGCGTGCCGGTGGCGGCACCCTCTCCACCCCGGTGGCGAGGGTGCTGCGTCGGAGGGCGGGGTGGTGAGAGTGCGGTGTTGAACGAGTGCCGGCGCGATGGATGCGGGCGTCGGCGCGCGCTTTTGGGCGCGTCGCTAGTGCAAGTAGAGCGTCGGCCCGAGCACGGCCGCGAAAGCCGCGGTGACCAGCACGCCCAGGACGAGCAGCGCCGGACGGCGTTCGATGACGAACGGCTGCGCCGGTAGATCCGGCCGGCGGGAGTAGGCCACGTTGAACAATCCGGCGGTGCCACCAAACGATGCGGCCACCGCCGAGGTCAGCGTGATCACCAGGCCATGCGGGTTGAACAGGCCGACCAGCAGCGCGCTGGCGCCGCCGACCACGTACACCGTCATGGCAATCTGCCGCTTCACGCGCGCGGCGTGGTCACCGCCGCCGAGCATGGCACCGAGCATGCGGATGGCGACGCGCACCACCCCGACGTAGGCAACGAGGCCAATCACGAACAGCCCGGCGCGCCACAGCCACGGCCACGGCAGCGGACCCACGCCGCCGCCCGCGTCCGGCCCCCAGTCGCCGAGGTTGGTGGCGCCGGAGAACATCCAGTAGCCGGCGGCCACCATGCCCTTCACGGCAAACACGATCCAGGCCACCACGCGCGGCAACGGCCGGGTCGCCCGACGCCAGAACATGTAGGCCAGCGCAGCCAGCACGACATCCACGCAAGTACCGGCCATCGCCACCCACCGCGTCGACCACCCCTGGGTGCCCGGACACTCGATGTAATACGCACCCAGCTCGCTGGGCTGGTGCCCGGTGGCAACGCACACGACGGCGTGACCGAGCAGCTCGTGCGCCATGGTGAGCAATGGCAACAGCAACAGCGCCAACCCCACCAGGGTCCCAATGTCGACCCATGGCTGGATGCGGGTGTGGTTCCTTGCCATCGCGTGCTCCCCTCATTGGTGGCCGGGAGCATCGCGCGTGTGCAACCTGCCGGCCAGTGCGCATCGCAAGGCGGCTGCGGTGACAGATGTCAGGCGCCGATGGCATGACCCGGCGGCGAGCGCAGTTCACTCGCCGGCAATCGTTTGGCAGGGCGGCGAAGCGACGGGAGGGCACGTGAGAGGAGCCATCGGCCCACTGAGTGGTCGCCGGCAGGGCGAGCCGACCGGCGTGCCGCCGCGGCCGGTGCATCCGCGACGCGCTCAGGCCACGGCCGGTATGGCCATGCCCTCGATTACACCCGGTCGCTCGCCCACCCGAGCCAGCCACTGTGCGATGTGCGTGTAGCCGGCCGTGGCGTTGGGGTCAGCAGCGCCAAGCAGTCGCATGGCAGCAGTCGCCCAGGTGAAATTGGCGATGTCGGCGATGGAGAAAATTTCGGCCAGGTACTCATGCTCACCCAGGTGCTGGTCAAGCAGGCCGAGCAGGCGATCGACCTCTTGCCGGAACCGGTCCACGGCATACGGCAGCGGCTCCGGTGCAGCCCGACTGAAGTGCATCCACTGGCCGAGCATCGGACCAATGCCGCCGACTTGCCAGAAGGTCCAGGCGATGGCGGCGGCACGCTGGCGCGCGTTGTCGCCGAGAAGCCGGCCGGATTTTTCGGCGAGGTAGATGAGGATGGCGCCGGACTCGAACAGCGTCACCGGCGCCGGTGGATCGTGGTCGACGATGGCCGGGATCTTGCCGTTGGGGTTGATCGCCAGGTAGGCGGGTGCGCGCTGCATGCCGGTGCGCAGGTCGATCGGGTGCACGCGATGCGGCAGTCCCGTTTCGCACAGCATGATCGAGGCCTTCTGCCCGTTCGGTGTGCCCCAGGTGTAAAGGTCGATCATGGCATGGCTCCGATGTCGGTGGCCGAGTCGTGCTCGGGCGGCCCGGCGGTGCAGGGCGAGGCCTGCTCCAGCGCGAAAAAGTGCTTGAACGCCGGCGACGCCAGATGCGCTGTCCAGGCGGCCTCATCGGCCCATTCGCTGATGCCGAGATAGTCGCCACCGGATAAGCGCAGCCAGCGGTAGCCGATGCAGCCGCGCTCGCGCTGCGCCGCATCCTGCGCCTGCGCGAGTCGCGACTCCAGCACGTCCTCGCGACCAGCCAGGCAGCGTAGTCGATTGATGCGTACCAGGCTCATCGCGCCTCCAGCATCGGGCCGATGTGCGCCTGGAAGATTGCCTCCAGCCCTGCGGCGTGCGGCGACTTCCAATCGCGCATGAGCTCGCCGCCAAGCCCCACCCACGACACCAGCGCCGCGCCGCCGTGGGCCAACCGGGTCAGAGCAGCCAGTTCCGCCTGCTCGGTGGGCGCGGCGGAAGCATCGGCTACGACGAACACCTCGTAACCGTTCCGCAGCAAGTCCAGGCTGGTGAGGCTCACGCAAACGTCGGTGGCGATGCCCGCGAGGATCATCTGACGACGCCCAGTGGCCTTCACTGCATCGACGAAGGCCGATGTGTCCCATGCGCTGAACGAACTGCGCTGCACGTGCGTCGCGTCGCGGTGCATGTCGTTGATCTCCGGCACCAGCGGCCCGGCTATGCCGACACCCTCGCCGAGCACGATGGTGGGCAGCTGGAACAGCTTGCCGATCTTGGCCAGCGCGATAGCGCCGTGGCGGATGCGCCCGGCGGTGCCAGGGCGGCACATGCCGAACAGGTTCTCGGTGAAGTCGACGAGGATCAGTGCCGCATCGTCGGCGGACAGTGCTCTACCGGGCATGGGGTGTCTCCGTGGAGTCTGTTGAATGGAGACCCGGCGGCGATGACGCGGCCGGGTAGGGTGGGGTGGCGGGCTTCCCGAGGGAGCTAGGGCATGTCCACCACGAGCTTGCCCCGCACGCCACCGGCGGCCAGTGCGGCATACGCCTGGCGCACGCGCAGGAACGGGAAACTGCGCGTAACCTGCGCGGTGATGCGCTTCTCCTCGAGGTCGTGCACCAGCATCGCGAGGTCGCGGGCGTGCGGCGCCAGCCGGACGTAACTGACCTGCACCCCGACGAAGGCGGCCGGGTCCGGTCCGGGCAGGGTGCAGACCATCTTGCCGCCGCTGCGTACGGCGCCGGCGCAGCGCACTAGCTCCTCGGACTGGTGCACGAGATCGACGAGTACGTCCACACCGTCCGGCCACGCCGTTTTAAGCGCGTCGATTGCATCAAGGCGGGAATAGTCCAGCACGTGGCTGGCACCGCAGCCGCGCACCAGCGCTTCGTCCTCGGCACGGGACACGGTGGCGAGGACGGTGGCTCCGAGCGAGGCCGCGAGCTGGCAGGCGATGAGCCCGACCCCGCCGGTGGCACCGACGATCGCCACGGTGCGCCCCGCGACCGAGCCGGCCGCGCGCAACACCGCCATGGCGGTCATGCCCGCCTCCGGCAGGCTGGCCAGGCTCCGCGCCGACAGTTGTTCCGGTGCTGGCACCACACACGCCGATTCGTCACACAGCACATGCGTGGCCATGGCGCCGTGTGCCGAGGTCATCGCCACCACCCGCTCGCCCTGGCTGAAGTCGGCGTCGGGGCCGGCACCGACCACGCGGCCGCAGACATCGCTGCCGGGGACGAACGGAAAGTTCGTCGGCATGAAGCTGGACAGCACTCCGGTCATCAGCTTGATGTCGAGCGGATTGAGTGCGGCAGCTTCCACCTTGATCAGCAGCGCCGCGCCAGTGGGTGGGGCAAGTTGGATCGGCAGCAGGGTGAGGTCTTCCGGCGAGCCGTAGGTGTTGATCATCCAGCCGTGCATTGGGCCGTGCGCGAAGCGGGCCATCAGTGCGCTACCTCACCGGAAGGCGCCAGCGTCGCGTGAGTGGAGAACGTGTTGTCGGTGGTGCCGCTGGCCAGCACGTGCCCCTGCAGCGCCTTGACCAGTGCGCGTCCGTCGAAGCCGTCGGCGAGCGGCAGCGAGGGGACATCGAGTGCGTAAACCGTGAGACGGTAGTGGTGAAGCCGCAGGTCGTTCCACGGCGGGCACGGCCCGTCGTAGCCGGCATAAGTTCCACGCATGTCGGCGCTGCCGGCGAAAAAGCCGGTGTAGTCGTTGATGCCGCGGCGCCCCTCGCCGCGACGCATCAGCGGCTTGCCATGCACGACACGCTGCTCGCTGTCGGCGGCTTCCTCGAGCGAACGCATCGATGGCGGCAGGTCCACCAGCAGCCAGTGGTAGAAGCTCACGCGGGCGGCCGACGGTGCAATGACCGTGTCGGCACGGTTGACCAGTGCGGCATCGGCCGGCACGTCCGGATCGCTCATCACCACCGCGTAGGAGCGCGTGGCGGCAGGGCCGGCGCTCCAATGCACCGGCGGGCTGCGGTCTGGCGCCGGCGCGACGCGGCCCGCGCCGTCGGGTCGGCAGAACGCGAAGTGCTCCGGCAGTCGTGAGCCGGGCACCACGCCGGGGATCGACACATCCAGCCGCGCTGGCTCGCTCGCTACCGCGCCGGCGCTTGCCAGCGCGAACAATACGCACACGATGGCGCCGCGCATGTTCAGTGCTCCGCCGACAGCGACTTGATGATCGGATCGACGTTCGGATCGGCCCGCAGCGTGCGGCGCACGAACTTCCACTCGCCATTGTGCTTGACCAGTTCGTCGGTGAAGGTGGCCGTGCCGGTCACCGCCAGCGACTTGCGGTCGAACACGGTGAGGTAGCAGAACATGCTGGCGTGGTCGCCCTGGATGGTGACCTCGTGATTGGTGACGACGTGGCGCTTGTCCTTGGAAAAAGTGGACACCATGAACTCGAATGCCTTGCGCAGGCCCTGCGGCCCCTCGGAGGTGCCCCAGAACCCGATCAGTTCGCCATCGGGCGTGAATGTACCGACGAACTTGGCCGGGTCTTCGGCGTCCAGTGCGTTGTCGAAGTGGGCGCTGAGCTCGACAATTTCAGAACGATCCGCGGCCTGCGCCATACGTGCCAGGGTCTTGGAAGAAAGTGCCGGCGCGGCGGCCGAAGCGGGCACGGCGAT
Organism: Dyella sp.; assembly: GCF_035685805.1. GTDB lineage: Bacteria > Pseudomonadota > Gammaproteobacteria > Xanthomonadales > Rhodanobacteraceae > Dyella_A. The sequence continues at coordinate 6,715 of NZ_DASSAB010000057.1, read as the reverse complement.
CAGCAGGCACGCCAGCAATACGGTGGTCCTCAACATCGTTTCGATCCTCGGGTGATGCCGGACCCCCGTCCGGATGCGAAGACGATAGGTGCAACGATATGGTTTGATTAGCCCGGCAAAGATGGCTTGATTGAACATTCCCCCGAACAATCAGCCGGCGTGCGCTGGCTCCGAATAAGGTGTGACGCGCCATGCACGACCTCAACGAGTTCCGCGTTTTCCGCGCCATCGCGGAGCGCGGCAGCCTGATCCGTGCGGCGGTTGAGTTGGGCCTGCCGCGCTCCACCGTCAGCAAGCGGCTGGCGGACCTGGAGGCCAAGCTCGGGCAGTCTCTGTTCAAGCGCACTACGCGCCGGGTTGCCCTGACCTCGGCCGGGCAGCTTCTGTACGAGCGGGTGTCGCACGCGCTGGATCTGCTTGAAGACGGCGCGCGCGCGGTGCGCAATGTCGATGCTGCGGTCGCGCAGCGTCTGGTGATCTCGGCGCCGCCGCTGCTTGCTCAGAACATCGTCGGCAGTGTCGCCGGCGAGCTGCTGCGGCGCGAGCGTGTGATCACCATCGAGGTGAGGAGCACGATCGACTTCGATCCGGTGCGCGATGCCGACGTGGACATCCGCATCTCGGCGCACCCGTCGGGCCGACCACCGCCGGGTGCTCGCGTGGCGGGTTACTCCCGGCGCGAGATCTACGCCGCGCCTTCGCTGCTGGCCCAGCGGAGCGCGCCGGTGACCCTGGCGGACCTGACGCCGGACATGCTGGTGATGCGTACGCCGTGGGAGATCCTGACGGTGACCCGCGGGCGCCGCCGGGCCACCCTTGTATGCGGTGGGCCGCTGGTGGTGGAACATCACGAAACCATCCGCGATGCGGTGCTTGGCGGGGCACTCTTCGGCGTGCTGCCTCGCTTCATCGCCGCGCCTTATGTCGATCGCGGGATGCTGGTGCAGGTGCTTGGGGAATGGAAGTTTCCGGAAATTCCGATCGCCATCACGCTTGCGCCCAACCCCCAGCGCAGCGCGCTCGCCGACGAGGTAGCCGATCTCATTCCCGCGGCTCTCCACCAGAACGGGCTGTTCCGTTAGCTGCAAAGGTTGCCGTCATGTGGCGGCGGACAGTGGCTGGGGCCAAGCTCTCCGTGGAGATCATTCGGGAATGATTCGGCCATCCCGTATGTGCTTGGCGCACGGTAGCCAGTGATGCGTACGCCGGCGAAACGCGCAAGCGGGGCGCCCATGTATAGAGCCCGTGCTGAGGGCGGTCAGCCCATCCGCCGCCGCAGCAGTTCCGCCCCCTGCGAGGCGCCCAGGCAGGCCAGCAACGCCAGCACCCACGGGTTGCCGGCCACCGACCATGCGGCCGGGTCGGCCTGGAACCAGCTGCCGCCCTCGAACATCGCGAACGCGAGGCCGGCGATCACCAGCGCAGCCAGCAGCAGGCGGGTGAGCTGTTTTTCCAGGCCGGTTTCCGGCGCCGTGATGGCGGTGGGCACGGGGCCGGCGCTGGCGGCGAGCCGTTCGGCGAAATCGGCCGGCAGCCCGATGGCGTCGTCTGCTCGCAGCGCCGCGTGGACGTGCCGGTAACTGGCTTCGCGGGCATCGGCTGGGGCGCGCCCGTCGCGCGCGGCCTGCGCGGCCGCCTCCTGCGCCTGCCACTCGCGGGCGGCGGCAGGGCTGTTGAAGAAATCGATATCGCGGTGCTTGTTCATGGCATGACTCCCAACCGGGTTTCCAGCGTCTCGCGCAGTTTCAGGCGCGTGCGGAACAGGTGGCTCTTGATGGTGCCGGAGGCCAGGCCGGTGACCTGGGCGATCTCGGGAATGCTCAGCTCGTCCAGATGGTAGAGCGTGAGCACGGTGCGCGGCAGCGGGGGCAGGGCGTCGATGGCCGCGTGCAGGTGCGTACTCATTTCCTCGTCGGCGCAGCTCGCTTCCAGGTCGAAACCGTCGCCGATGGTGTCCAGCAGCGAGAAATCCTCGTCGTCACCGATGTGCGGATCGACCAGCGCGATGCGCTTGCGCTCCAGGTGGCGCAGGGCGACGGTGTAGGCCACGCGGCCGATCCACGATTTCAGCGCGCTCTCGTAGCGGTACTGGTGCAGGTTCTGGTGCACCTTGAGAAAGGTGTCCTGGCACAGCTCGCGGGTGTCCTCCGGGTTGCGCACCATGCGCTGGATGATGTGCCAGCACAGGCCCTGGTACTCGCGCACCAGGCGCGCGAAGGCGCCGGGCGCATTCGCCAGGGCGGCATCCACCAGGTTGCGGTCGTCGGTCATTGGGCGCGAGCTTCCATCGGGGCATGGATACGCGCATGTGCCGAACGGTTGCATGGGCGGGGGTGACTTTCGCAGGGAGGGCTGCCGTCCTTCGCCTTCGGGGCTGAATGGCTTTGGCCTGGAGCCCGCGGCGCGCCACTTCAGAGTCGTCATTCCCGCGCAAGCGGGAGGAGCCTTTCAACGGCGTATGCCGGTCATCGACCCTGATCCTGGCAGAGAGCAACATGGATTCCCGCTTTCGCGGGAATGACGTCGAGGAGGGGTGTCAGCTCTCTTGGCAGAGAGCAACATGGATTTCCGCTTTCGCGGGAATGACGTCGAGGAGGGGTGTCAGTTGAGCGACCATCGATGCTCAGCGCGCTGAGCCGTCCTCGCGACCCACCACGTGGCAGGTATCTGTCGCGGCCACCATCCGGGTGCGGTGAGCGGTGTGACCGCGAGGCTGGCACTCGAGCGATGCAACCGTTGCCGCATTGCCCGTATCCATGGCCCCGTCACCCAACCCAAAGGAGCACCCCATGATCGACGGCAACCTGATTCCCATCGTCCTGTTTCTCTGCATCACCTATGCGATCAAGACGGTGGTCGATGCGCGGTTCCGCCACAAGATGGTCGGCGCCGGCGGCTCGGAAGAGCTGATCCGTTCGCTGCTGCAGGGCGAGGAAGTGCGCCGCCGCCACGCCTCGCTGCGCTGGGGGATCATCCTGGTGGCGCTGGCCGCAGGTTTCGCGCTGATCCAGCAGGGCGACTGGCATCAGCTCACCCCCGGCATGATCGCCGTACTCGCCGGCGCTACCGGCCTGGGCAACCTGGTGTACTTCGCGGTCGCCCGCAAGATCGGCTGATCGCCGCCGCGGCCGCGTCCTGCGGCCCGCATGGCACACGCGCCGGCGCACGCTCCGCCGCCGGCGCGGCTTCACCTCCTCACCTCCCTGCGCACTTCGTGCCACCGCGCGTGGCACGGCGGAGCCGTGCGCGCGTGTTCCGGAGAGATCCCGTGACCAAGTCGCTGTTCTTCCTGCTGGTGGTTCTGCCCGTGGTCGTGCCGATGGCGGCCATGCACTACCTGCGGCTGGTCAACGTCGCCGAGGCACCCCTGCTGGCGCAGGTCGCCGCCGCCATCGGCGTGGCCACCTGGGAGACGGTGTCGGAGACCGCCGCCCCGCGACGGTCCCAGCGGGACCGGGCGCGCTTTTGCTCGTGAAGTGGTTGCGTCTGAAGGGGCGTGGACATTGGCCAGCCGTTCGCCCGCGTTGGCAGCCTGCGCAAGATGCGCTCGTAGCGAGAGCCACTGGCGGCAAAAGGAAGCGGCTCGCCGTACCGGTGAACCACGGTGCACGCTGGCGACACAGGTGCTGCGCCACACGCCCAACGGCGAGGGCGCCTGCATTGGTGAGCCGCAGCGGCGCTACCGGCCCGCGCGGCTGCCCGGAGCATGTGATGCCGGGCGACGGCGGATTATCATCGGCGGATGCACGCAGACGAACTCGTTTACCGGGCGGCCACCGCCGCCGATATTTCCGCCGTGGTGGCGCTGGTCGAATCGGCCTACCGCGGTGAATCCGGCCGACGCGGCTGGACCACCGAAAGCCACCTGCTCAACGGCCAGCGCACCGATGCACAGGACGTGGGCGAGGCGATCGCCCGCCCCGACAGCCTGGTGCTGCTGGCCGAGCGCGACGCAGTGCTTCTTGCCTGCTGTCATCTGGAGAAGCAGGGTGACGCGGCGTATTTCGGCATGTTTGCCGTGGACCCCACGCGCCAGACCGGCGGCATCGGCAAGCGCGTGATCGCCGAGGCCGAGCGGGTCGCGCGCGCGCAGTGGGGGGTGGATCGGATGCGCATGACGGTGATCGTGCAGCGCGAGGAGCTGATCGCCTTCTACGAGCGTCGCGGCTATGCCCGCACCGGGCAGATCAAGCCGTTCCCCTACGGCGACGAGCGCTTCGGCATTCCGCGGCGCGACGACCTGCGTTTCGAGGTGCTGGAAAAGCCGCTGGGCGAGGTGACGGCATGAGCGCGCCAGAAGGCTGGGTGAAGGTGGGTACGCGCAGCGAGATCCTGCCGGGCGAGTTCAAGATCGCCTGGGACGGCGACACGCCGATCGCCGTGTACAACATCGACGGCACGCTTTACGCGGTGGAAGACGTCTGCACCCACGACGGCGCCGAACTGGCCGGCGGCGAGGTGCACGGCTTCGAGGTGGAGTGCGTGCGTCACGGCGCGCGGTTCGACCTGCGCACCGGCGCGGTCACCTGCCCGCCGGCGTACGAGCCGATCGCCACCTTTCCGGTGCGTGAGGAGGACGGCATGATCTGGACACGCGACGACCGCTGAGGTGGCGCGGTTCGCGGCTGCCGCCTGGCGTGCCACGTAGGCGGGCCGGATCAGCAAAAATGTGACGGCAAGGTGATAAAGATCAACTGCGCCGCCGGTATCGCTTCGTAGATTCCTCGTGAAGTTGCTTTGCAGCACAGGGGATGGCGCCATGGACAGCAAGGGTCGGGACAGGAGTTGGCGGCTGGTGGGGCTGGGGCCGGCGTACGCCCTGGGGAGCGGCCACGAGCGGGGCGGGGCCGGGGAGCTGGACCGGTTCATGCGGCCGCTGGGGCGGCTGGCCCGCTGGCTGCTCGCGTGTGTGCGGGCCGGGACGCCGGACGTGCCGGATGCGGCGGCCGCGTGCCCGCCTGCGTGGTCTTGCACCCTGAAAGCACCGGCACGGGAGCCCCATGCCTCCGGCGCGCCGGACGTACGGGTGCGGCGGGTGCGCCGCGGCGCGGCGCGTAACCTGATCATGCTGCCGCTCACGCTGGTGCCGCCGACCATGGGCGGCGCAATGCGTGAAGCACCGCTGGCGGCCGCAGATTCGCGGCGGCGCGCCGGCTCGCGGCCGTCGCTCGCCCACCGCGCTCTCGTCCGGGCTTGGTCCGCGACGCCGCGGGAAGCTCCGTTGCTTCTGCGCAAGCTGGCTGGCGATGCCGTCGCGCCCGCGCCGGACGCCACGTGCCGGATGCGCGATGCCGGCGCAGGCCGTCAGGACGTGTTCGTGGCAAGCCCCGCGGGTGCCGTGCAACAACGTGCTCTTGCACAGCAAGCCATCGCAACCGGAGATGCAGCCGCAGCCGATGCCGCGTTCGCCACGCTGCAGCAGGCCGGGCACCCGCTCCAGCCCGCCGAACGCAGCCAGTGGTTTGCCCTGCTGCTGCAGCAGCGCAAGGTGGACGCCGCACTTGCCCTGCAACAGGCGCACGGCGACCTGCGCGCGCCGCTGCAGCAGCTCGCCATGGCGCATGCGTTGGCGGAGTGCGGCAGGCGCAGCGAGCTGATCGATTTTCTGCAGACGCACCAGCCCACGTTTGCGCGCGAGGTGCAGGAGCGTCAGTGGCTGTATCTGCTCGCCCACGTGGACGATGCGCGGCCGGAGCTGCTGCGCCGTCATCGCGTCCGCTTTGCCGCCAACCGTGCGGTGCAGGCGCGACTCGCTTCGCCCGCCGTGGCCTCGCCCGCGGCGGACGCGCGACCGGTGGGCGAGTGGCCACCGGTACGCGATTTCGCCGGCGCGCGCTTCGCCTTGGCGCTGCGGGCAGGCCGCTTCGACGAGGCGCTGCGCTGGTGTCCCCAGGCCGTACCGCCCAAGGGCGACGCGTCCGCCCGGTCTGCCTGACGGCAGCCGCGCGGTAGTGTCCGGCACCGCGCCCGCAATGCATGGGATAAGCCGCAGCGGCGGGCCTTACCCGCCGCTGCGCGCGGCGGCACCGCAGCTGCGGTGCTGAGGTCGCAACTGACGGGATAGCTATCGTGCGTACCGGCGGTGGTGCGTGTGGCTACACTGCGCGCGGATCACGCAAAGGGGGCCGGGCATGGGAACGCAGGCGATTCGCGCAGGCGTGGTGTTCGTGTTGTTGTTCGCGTTGTACCAGGGCGCCGAAGGCCTTGGCGCGCGGGTGCTGCACAGCGCGTTGGCGCAGGGCGTGCTGATGATCGCTTGCGTGGTGGTGGCGTGGCCGCTGTCGCGTTGGCTCGGCTACCGCGGCTACGGCGCGTATGCGCTGGATTGCGCGCCGGCCTCTTTCGCATGGCTGGGTGCGGGGCTGCTGGTGGCCTGCATCGCCAAGGCGACCGCGATCGGCGCGGGCGAGCGGCTGGGCATCTACGTGGCCACCGGTGCGCCGTTCACCGCAGCCGGCTTCGCCGCGCTCGGCACCGCGCTGCCGATGCTGCTGCTGTCGACCTTCGTGCCGTCGATCGCGGAGGACATCCTTGCGCGCGGGTTCTGGTTTCGCGCGGCGGGCATCCGCTGGCGTCGCGGGCTCGCCTTCGTGGCGTTCTCGGCCGGCTACTTCGTGCTCAACCACATCTACCGGCTCGACCGCGGGCCGACCGAGTGGCTGATGATCTTCTGCATGGGCCTGGCCTACGCCACCGCGCTGTGGCGCACCCGCAC
>NZ_DASSAB010000056.1:0-11198 GCF_035685805.1 Dyella sp. | reverse complement strand
GCCTAACGCTTGAGTTAAGCGGCGCGCGGTACGCGCGTCCGCTTGAATGAGTGGTTAGGCCGGACCAGTGGCATCGGAGAAAGGCCTGAGGGACCCGATGGACGGTAGCGTCTTTGGAGCTTCGCCAGCAAGGCCATAAACCTCCAACCCGGAGAGAATACCTGCTTGCTCGTAGACGAAAACGCCACTGAGTTCGCTGGGAGAGCCGAAGAGGAAGTCGCTAAGAATATGCATGCCACCCTCCCGGGCATGCTTGTCGGGGACAGCAAAGTTGAAGCTCGCGCAGCCACAGGCACACCGCCAGGGAGTCACTAGCGCCTGTTCGAGCTGCGGCAGGAACGCCACTGCGCCGGGGTTGCCGTGTTCCAGCAGCCAGCGGACGAGCTGATGCTCTTCCGATGTCAGGTTCCGGTTGGTTGTGGGCACGCAAAAGGCCTAACGCTGGAGTTAAGCGGCGCGCGGTACGCGCGTCCGCCTTGAACGAGTGGTTAGGCTACTGGCCATAGTGCTCCTGTAGCAACGCACCTTGAGGCGAAAAGACATAGATCCTGTCGGCTCCTGAGACGGCTACACCTGTGCCTTGAGCATCTTTGTAGATGGAGTGAACCATGACGCCCCACGTCTTGCCGTCGAAATCTGCCGAATACTCACAACCGACCTTGGTGTAAGGCCCGAGCATGCTCCGACTGCAGTAACTGACAGCCCGGTCTTTTGCCAGCTTGATGATCTCTGCCTTAGTAAGCGGCGCCACTGCAGAGGAGAGCTGCGCGAGGGCGATAGCAGCGAAAAGAATGATGATCTTTCTCCAAGGGCCTAACGCTGGAGTTGAGCGGCGGCGTAGCCGTCCGCCTTGAACGAAATGTTAGCCGGCATGCTACGGCCCCCAATAGTCGAATTTAAAGACGCTGTGCGCGGGAATGCTAAATGAAATCTCGCCACCACATTTGATGACATGCTTTCCAGGCTCAATTTGGCCCTGCGCCCCGATGGGATACGCCCAAATCTTGCCATCAACTGAGAGCGGGCCGCAGTGACCCCCATTGTCATCAGACACCACTAAATATGTGTTGCCGTCTGGCGACGACGTGACAGAACCTCGAAGGTCACGGTGGCCGCAAGCGACACAGCCAATTACCAGCAAAGCGAGAACTATCTTGCGGGGTATGACCATGGGCTTCCCTTGCCGGCTAACGCTGGAATTGAGCGGCGGCGCAGCCGTCCGCCTCGAATGACTGGTTAGAGGGCATAGATCGCCAGCCGGACCAACCAGTACAAGACGAATGATGCCCCAATAAATGCGAGCAGCCAAACGGCCGCAATAACTCCCTTGCTCGGCCGTGGTACCGGCATGACATTGATGATTTTTGCAAAACCCTCGTCAGATTTAGTGTTGTTGTTGATTTGATTCCAAAGGAGCGGCGGAAAATACAGATATGAAACCGTTACCTGCTCTTTCGGGACGAGAACGGGGAGGACGATTTCGCCGGAGCCGTCAGAGTTGCGCTCAATAGAATGTTGGACTGGTGGGTAAATCGTAACGTTGGGTGGAAGCACTCCGTGCGTAAGCCGGACGTTACGCGCGGCACGGCGACCCGCATTGCGCACTACAACGCTATGCGTGTGAACGACCGTATGCTGCTCGTCTTGCAGTGTGAAAGCCGATACGTGTCCGAGGAAAGAAACGACTCGTGAACGTGCCTCGGTGTACTTTTTGAGCACAGCGCCAAGGACAAGCGACAGTGTCGGGCCAGCTATCTTGGCAATAACGTCTGGATCGATGAACACGGTTGTCGCCCTCTAACGCTGGAATTGAGCGGCGGCGCAGCCGTCCGGCTCGAATGAACTGTTAGGCACAGCTACCGCCGGACTACAGCGATGAAAGGGCTTAGCAACAGCCCTGCCCAAAGGATGCTCCCGAAGACTAGCAGTTTCACGCCGACCAATCCGAACGCCCGAGCGGCGGACGGGCGCAAGTAGCGTGCAGAAGCAACCCCAAGCGCGATAAATGCGAGTGAGAGCAGAAAGAAGACTGGCACCCACTGAACCCCAATAGTAATTGCATGCGTCCAAGAGCCGGCTTTCCATGCCATGACACTCACGCCGAAGACGTTCCCAAGTACCCAGAGCACCTGAGCGATGCCAGCTACAAGAGACAAAATCGCAATCAAGGACCAGGTGCGCATTGAGTGCCTAACGCTTGAGTTAAGCGGCGGCGAAGCCGTCCGCCTCGAACGAGTGGTTAGGCATTGGCGCGGCGGCCACGGGCAAACGACCGATAGCACGAGGTTGCGCAGACAGAGACCAATGCAGCCAGCACACTGTACCCGATAAGGCTTGCCCAGAATGCCTCGACGGTGGTCGCTGGTGCCCAACCCTTGGCGCTACCCCTTGCAACAAGTTCAGTTGCCAACCCAAGCAATAAGCACAGCGGATAGAAGAACAGAGCAACTAAGTAGGTAAGGCGCTTTGTAGCAACCAGACAGAGATGCGCTGCTGCAAATGAGCCGCAGAGCAAGGCCACTGCACTGCGACTATATGTAAATGCAAAAGGCTCGGCACCGTAGTACGAAACCGACTGCGATGCGGCGACCACACAGAGCGCCAAGACAGCCATTACACCCAGTGCATGAAGAATGAGAGAGACTCGGTTCATGACGCCTAACGCCTGAGTTAAGCGGCTGGCGGTGCTTTTCCGCCAGTCCGCTTGGACGAATTGTTAGCGTGCGTACCGTGCATTTCAATCTTCGCAAGCGTCATAGATATCCAGGTTAAGCGAGATGCCACGCGAGGAGAGTTTTTCAAGAAGCTCCGGGGAAAACTCTAGCCCGTCGTTGGACGTGCCCATGAAAACACCACAGAAGAAGTCCATCGTAAACCGCGACCGCAGCAAGGCCCAAGCCGCCGGATCTTCGGACAGCTTACTGAGAACCTCAGAGATCTGGGCCGGTATGTCTTCGGGGTATCGGTCTTCGGCTGTGAGGCTCCACCGGCCAGTCCTTTCTACGTATCGGTTGCCGGTCGTGGAGCCAATACGAACATCGCCCTTTGCGAAGGCCTTGGTTGGCTCACATGCCAGCAGGCTCGTTACCTCGGAAGGAACGAGGTCATCTCCGAAAATTCGGAAAGAGACGATGGAGTGATCCGCAGTTCCCATAGCACGCTAACGCTTAGTAGACCCCACATTTGGGGTGTTGCACCGAGTATGCATGGCTCTCGATGCCGCGAACAAGCGATGAATTTCTACGCGCTGTCAGGTGGTTACGCGACTCTCTTAGCGATTTTCGCGTCCCACGGTGCCCGTGTTACATGGCGGATTTGAGGGTGTATGAGTTACGCAGGCGGAACTGAAGGTGTAACGGGCGGTGTTGGAAGCGGCGTGGCGCATAGCGCGCGTGCCGAGGGCGTAGGGGCGAAGACAAACGCCTGGTGAGCGCAGGGGATCGTGAGCCCAAACCACCTTGGTGTGTCGATAAAGAAAAGGCGCGGTTGCCCGCGCCTTTTCCGTTTTCCGCCCTGCGAATCGACTTCGTGCGATCAGGCCCCCAGCAACGGCTGCGGCTCGCCTTCGGCGTGGCCACCATGATGATCAGTGGACAGCAGCAGGTAGAACGCGGGCACCACGAACAGGGTGAACAGCGTGCCGATGGCCAGGCCGGTGGAGATCACCAGGCCCATGTTGAAGCGGCCGGCCGCGCCGGCGCCGGAGGCGATCACCAGCGGCAGTACGCCGAGCACCATGGCGGCGGTGGTCATCAGGATCGGGCGCAGGCGCACAGCGGCGGCGTGCTCGATCGCCTCGCGCTTGCTCATGCCGGCAAGCTGCGAGTGGTTGGCGAATTCCACCATCAGGATGCCGTGCTTGCTGATCAGGCCCATCAAGGTCACCAGGCCCACCTCGGTGTAGATGTTGAGGCTGGTGAACAGGTTGACGAAGATCAGCGCGCCGAACAGCGCCAGCGGCACCGAGACCAGGATGACGATGGGATCGCGCAGGCTGTTGAACTGCGCTGCCAGCGCCAGGAACACGATGATCACGGCGAACAGCAGCGTGCCGCCGAAGCCGCCCGATTCCTGTGCGAACTGCCGCGACTGGCCGGCGTAGTCGACGGTATAGCCGCTGGGGGCCACTTCCTTCACCAGGTCGCTGAGGTATTTCAGCGCGTCGCCCTGCGACATGCCGGACACGCCGGAGATGGTCGCCGAGTTGAGCTGCTGGAAATGGTTGAGCGAACGTGGCACCACCTCGTGGGTGATGTTGGCGACGGTGGAGGCCTGGATCACCTGGCCACTCGGGGTGTTGATGTAGTAATCCAGCACCTGATCCGGGTTGAGGCGATCGGCCTGCAGCACCTGCGGGATCACCCGGTACGAGCGGCCGGAGATGGAGAAGTAGTTGACGTAGCCGCCGCCCAGCGCCGAGCCGAGCGCCGAGCCGACGTCCTGCTGGGTAAGCCCGAGCGAGGTGATCATGTCGCGGTCGAACGACACGGTGGCCTGCGGCTTGTCGACCTTGAGATCGGAGTCGACGAAGTAGAACTTGCCGCTGGCCTGGGCCTTGGCCAGCACTTGGCTGGCCACCTCGTTGAGGTTCTCGAACGGCTCGGTGGTGGTGATCACCATCTGGATCGGCAGGCCGGAAGCGCCCGGCAGCGGCGGGAACTGGAACGCCGCTACCTGGCCGCCGGCGATGCCGTTCCACTTGGCCTGCAGCACCTGCTGCAACTCATGCGCGCTGCGGCTGCGATCGCCCCACGGCTTGAACAGCACGCCGCCGATGCCCTGGTTGGTGCTGGGCACGCCGGTGAGCTGGAACATCTGCTCGTATTCCGGCAGCGACTTGGAGGCGTTGAACATCTGCGTGGCGTAGACGTTCATCTGCTCGGCGGTGGCATTCGGTGCACCCACGATCTGGCCCGCGACGATGCCCTGGTCTTCTTCCGGCGCCAGCTCCGACTGCGCGGTAACGCCCAGCGCGACGGTGGCCAGCAGCAGGATGGCGGCCATGACCACCACCACAGACTTGGTCGCCAGGGTGCTGTGCAGCCGGCGCTTGTAGCCGTGCTGCACGCGCTCGAACTGGCGGTCGATGAACTGCACGAAGCGGCCCGTGTCCTGCCCGCTGCGGAAGAACTTGGCGCACATCATCGGCGACAGCGTCAGCGCCACCACCGCCGACACAGTCACCGCACCGGCCAGGGTGAACGCGAACTCGGTGAACAGCGCGCCGGTGAGGCCTTTCTGGAAGCCGATCGGCACGTACACCGCAATCAGCACCACGGTCATCGCGATGATCGGTCCGCCCAGTTCGCGCGCCGCCAGCAGCGCGGATTGCAGCGGGGTCTTGTGCTCCTCCTTCATGTGGCGGTCGACGTTCTCCACCACGATGATCGCGTCGTCCACCACCAGCCCGATCGCCAGCACCAGCGCCAGCAGCGTGAGCAGGTTGATCGAGTAGCCCAGCGCCAGCATCACGAAGAACGTGCCCACCAGCGACAGCGGCATCGCGATCACCGGGATGATCACCGCGCGCAGGCTGCCCAGGAACAGGAAGATCACCAGCGTCACGATCACCAGCGCCTCGACCAGCGTCTTGACCACCTCCTCGATCGAGCTGTTCACGAACTCGGTGCCGTCGTAGACGATCTCGCCGGTGAGGCCGCTGGGCAGCTGGTGCTGGATGTCGGGGAAGGCATCGCGCACGCGCTTGGCCACGTCCAGCACGTTGGCATCCGGCGCCACCTTGATGCCGATGAACACCGAGCGCTTGCCGTTGAAAGCCACGTTGAAGTCGTAGCTGTCCGAGCCGAGCGTGACGGTGGCGACATCCTGCAGCCGCACGATCGCGCCATTGGCCTGCTTTACCGCGAGCTGCTTGAACTCATCCACGGTGTGCAGATCGCTGTCGGCAGTGAGGTCCACCGTCACCGCCTGGCCCTTGCTCGAGCCCACGGCGGCCAGGTAGTTGTTGGACGCGAGCGCCGCGTTGACATCGCTCGCGGTGACACCGCGGGCGGCCATCTTGGCCGGGTCCAGCCAGGCGCGCAGGGCAAAGTTGCGCGCGCCGAGCAGCTCCGCCGTCTGCACGCCCTCGATCGAGTCGAGCTTGGGCTTGACCACGCGCGCGAGGTAGTCGGTGGTGTTGTTGGTGGGCAGCACGTCGCTGTAGAAGCCCATGTACATCGCGTCGATCGTCTCGCCGGTCTGCACCGTCAGCACCGGCTGCTGCGCCTGCGGTGGCAGCTGGTTCTTGACCGAGTTCACCTGCGTGGTGATCTCGGTGAGGGCGCGGTTGGCGTCGTAGTTCAGGCGCAGCGTGGCGGTAATGGTCGACACCCCGGCCACGCTGGTGGAGGACAGGTAGTCGATGCCCTGCGCCTGCGAGATCGCCTGCTCCAGCGGCTGGGTGATGAAGCCGGCCATGGTCTGCGCGTTGGCACCGTAGTACGCGGTGCTGACGGTGACGGTGGCGTTCTCGGTTTCCGGATACTGGCGCACCGTGAGGCTCGATACCGCCTTCACGCCGAGCACCAGGATCAGCAGGCTGACGACGATCGCCAGCACCGGTTTGTTGATGAACAGGTCGGTGAATTTCATGGCCTGTCTCAGTGCTCCTGCGGCGTGGGGCTGGCGCTGTTGGCGGGCTGCACGGAGTTGTCGACGGTGATCGGGGCGTCGTTCTTGAGCTTGATCTGGCCGCTGGTCACCACCTCGGTGCCGGCGCTGATCCCCTTGAGGATGGCCACCTGGTCGCCGCGGGTGTCACCGGTGGTGACGAAAGCCTGCTTCACCGTCGGCGCGTTGGGCTTGCCCTGGTCGTCCTTGCCCTTGGCCGGCTGCACCACGTAGACGGTGTCGCCGTACGGGTTGTAGACGATGGCCGCCTGCGGCAGCGTGAGCTGCCTGCGCTCGCTGCCGACGTCCACGCTGACCTTGGCGAACATGCCCGGGCTCAGCGTCTTGTCCTTGTTCGGCACGGTCGCTTCCACCTGCACGTTGCGGGTGCCGGCATCCACCTTGGGGTTGATCGCGCTGAGCGTGCCGGAAAAGCTACGCCCGGCGTAGGCGTCGAGCGTGAGGTTGACCGGCTGGCCCACCTTCAGCCGGCCCAGCTCGCCCTGCGGCACGTTGAAGTCCACGTACAGCGAGTCGAGCTGCTGCAGCGTCACCACCGGCGTGCCGGCATTGAGATAGTCGCCCGGGCTGGCGGTGATGATGCCGGCGCGACCGGCGAACGGCGCGCGCAGCTGCTTCTTCGCCACCACCACCTTCTGCTGCTCCACCGCCGCCTGGCGTGCGGTGTAGTCGGCCGAGGCGCTGTCGAAGTCGGCCTTGCTGATGGCCTGCGCATCGAGCTGCTTGCGCGCACGGTCGAAGGTGATCTTCGCCAGCTGCGCGTTCGCCTGCAGTTGCTGCAACTGGGCGACATCGTCGCCGTCGCGCAGCTGCAGCAGCAGCTGGCCCTGCTTCACGTCCTCACCGGACTTGAGGTGCACCTCGGTGACCAGTCCGGCCACGTCCATCGCAAGGTCCGCGCCGTTGGCGGCGCGCAGGGTGCCGACCGCACTCAGCGACGGCTGCCAGCTCTGCTCGGTGGCTTTCACCGTGCTCACCGTGGTCGGCCCCGGCTTGGGCATGGAGTGGATCATCCGCATCACCAGCAACACCTTGATGCCGACAATCACGGCAATCAGCAGCAGCACGCCGACGATCGTCCAGATCATGCGCTTGGTCAGGCTCGGCTTTTTTTCGACGCGCGTGGTCATGCGCGAACTCCTCAGTTGGATGCGGTGGAAGGTGTGGAAGAAGCGGACGCCGGGGCGCTCGCGTCGGCGTCACGGCGCCAGCCGCCGCCGAGCGCGGTGTACAGCGCGGCGGTGTCGGACAGTCGTGCCGCGCGTGCCCGGATCAGGGTGATGCGGGCTTGTTGATAGCTGCGTTCGGCGTCGAGCAGGTTGAGATAGCCGGTGGCGCCGAGCTGGTACTGCTGGCGCGTGAGGTCCAGCCGCTGCGCCGCGGCGCTCTCGGCGGTGGCCTGGGCGGCCAGCGTCTGCGCATCGAACTCGAGCGCCTGCAAGGCGTCGGCCACGTTCTGGAACGCCACCAGCACGGTCTGCTGCCAGTCGGCCGTGGCCGCATCCAGCCCTGCCTGGGCCGCACGCTTCTTGTGCAGCAGCTCGCCGCCACGGAACAGCGGCTGGGTGAGGTTGAGCCCGAGCGACCACGCGCCGGTGCCGGCGGAGAACAGGTCGCCGGCGTGGAGCGCCTGCGAGCCGCCGCTGCCGGACAGGGCGATCTGCGGCAGCATCGCCGCGGTCGCCACGCCGACCTGTGCCGAGGCCGCGTGCAGCTGGGCCGAGGCGGCGCGGATGTCCGGACGCTGGTCGACCAGCTGCGAAGGCAGGCTGACGGGAATGTCTTGCGGCAGGGTCATCGCGTCGAGCGTCAGCGGCGCCGCTTCCAGCTGCGCCGGGGTGGTGCCGAGATAGGTGGCCAGCTGGTTGCGCGTGGCGGCGAGCTGGGCGCGCAGCGGGGGCAGGGTGGCCTCGGTGGTGGCCAGCTGCGAGCGCACCGCCAGCGTGTCCGACAGCGAGGTGGCGCCGAACTGCTGCTGCTTCTCGGTGATGCCGAGCGTCTTGCGCTGCCAGTCGACGATCTGCTCGGTGGCCCGCACCTGCTCGCGCAGCGAGGCTTCCTGCAGCGAGGCGGTGACCACGTTGCCGGCCAGCGTCAGATAAGTGGAATCCAGCTGCGCGCGCTGGTAGTCGCTCTGCGCCAGCTGGGCCTCGATGCCGCGGCGCACGCCGCCGAACAGATCCAGCGTGTAGCTCACGCTGACCGAGGCGTTGTACAGGTTGAACGGGCCCACGCCGTTGCCATTGCCGGGCACCTCGCCGGACTGCTTCTGCCGGGTGACGCCGGCACCGGCATCCACCGCCGGGAACAAACCGCCGCGCGCGGCCAGCGCGTTTTCCTGCGCCTGGCGCAGCGATGCCTGGGCCGAGGCAATGGTCGGGCTGTGCTCCAGCGCCATGCGTACGCGACGGCTCAGCTCATCGTTGCCGAAGCCGGTCCACCAGCGCTGAGGCACCTCGCGACCCTGCAGGAAACGCTGCGCGTCGCCGCCAGCGACCTGGGCAGTGGCGGTGGCATCGGGCAGCGGCTGGGCGGTATAGCGATCCACCCGGGGGGAATCGGGACGCTGGTAGTCGGGGCCGACGGCGCATCCGGCGAGCCAGAGCGGAGCCGCGACAAGCGCAAGGATTTGCGTGCTCCGGGCGATCGGCGCGAGCGCCTTGAATACGAGGGAACGAGACAAGGGCGGCGACCTGAGCGGATGGCGGAATGGGCGGCACAATACCATACCCACGGGTTTAGATATCCATGTCGAAAGTGACTGGCGAGCAGGTGTCATGGTGTGAACAGCTTCCCCTCGGGCTGACGCATCCGGGCGGATGCCGGTTCGCTTACGACGGTCGAGCCGGGCCATTCTCGACAGCCCCCGACGCCCTCACGCATGGCTATGATCGGGCCGGAATGTTGCGCCCCGTCGCGGAGATACCCATGGTTCGCTCGCTGCTTGATCCAGCGCCCCGGCTGCCCCGCAAGCCCGTGGCGCGGGTGACACGATGATTTCCGCCGAAGCCGTCATCACCTTCGCCACGCCGGTGTTCTTCGTGCTGATCGGCGTGGAGCTGCTGGTGGCCAGGCTGCGCGGGCGCCCGGCGTATCGCACGCACGACGCGATCAGCAGCATCGGGCTGGGCGTGATCTCGCAGCTGGCCGGCGTATTCCTCAAGCTGCTCACGGTGGGGGTGTATGCGTGGTGCGCGCAGCACCTGGCACTGTTCGCGCTGCCGGCCGAGGCGTGGTGGGTGTGGCTCAGTGCGTTGTTGCTGTACGACTTCCTCTACTACTGGCTGCACCGCATGGGGCACGAGGTCAACATCCTCTGGGCCGCCCACGTGGTGCATCACCAGAGCGAGCACTACAACCTTTCCACCGCGCTGCGCCAGACCGCCACCGGCGGCCTGCTGGGCTGGCTGTTCTACCTGCCGATGGCGCTGCTGGGGTACCCGGTGAGCGTGTTCGTGGCGGTGGCGCTGATCGACCTGCTGTACCAGTTCTGGGTGCACACCGAGCAGATCGGCCGGCTCGGCTGGTTCGACCGCGTGTTCTGCTCGCCGTCCAACCATCGCGCGCATCATGCCGTGAACGACCGCTACCTCGACCGCAACTACGGCGGCATCCTGATCGTGTGGGACCGCCTGTTCGGCACCTTCGTCGAGGAAGACGATGCCGACCCGCCGGTGTACGGCACCCGTTCGCCGCTGCGCAGCTGGAACCCGCTGTGGGCCAACGCCGAGGTGTACTGGCATACCGCGGTGGACGCGTGGCATGCGCGGCGCTGGCGCGACAAGCTGCTGGTGTGGATCAAGCCGCCGGGCTGGCGTCCGGCCGACGTGGCGGCGCGCTACCCGAAGCCGGATTTCGTGCTGCCAAGCGAGCGCTTCGATCCGCCGCTGTCGCAGCCGCTGAAACTCTACGTGCTGCTGCAGTTCGCGCTGCTGTTGGGCATGACCACGCAGTTCCTCGGCATGGCCGGCACGGCCAGCCTGCCGGCGTTGCTGGGCTATGCGGTCTACCTGGTCGCCGGCCTGTGCGTGATCGGCGCGCTGATGGAAGGCCGGCGCTGGGCGCCGTGGGCGGAAGGTGCGCGCGTGCTGGCCACGGCCGCGGTGCCGCTGCTCGGCGGGCGTTGGTTCGGCATCGGCCATCTGGATGGCCATATCGCGCTGGCGATCGCGGTGGTGTTCGGGCTCAGTGCGATGGCGCTGCTGTGGCTGCGCCCGTCGTCGGCCGGCGCCGCCGCCGGCGTGGCCACCGTTCCCGCTGAATCCGCAACCGCTTCGCTGCGGTAGGGTCGGCACCGTCCTTCGGCTAAAAGCGGCGGGCGGTGCCCGCCCTGGCGGATTTGCGCGGCATTTCGGCGGTCCGGCAGCTGCCGTGTTGCACCGCGCTGTGTGCCTGCCCATGCATTCGCTATGATCGCCGCTTGCTTAACTCAGGGGCAGGCGATGGGATTCTTCAGCAAGCTGGTGCGCCACAAGACGGTCGAGCAGTTGCAGGCGGAGGCCGGCACGCGTGGCGATTTCCGCCGCGTGCTGGGCTTGTGGCAACTCACCGCGATCGGCATCGGC
>NZ_DASSAB010000055.1:0-13794 GCF_035685805.1 Dyella sp. | reverse complement strand
GCCCGATAAACACGGCAAGTGCCGGTATTGCCGTTTTGTGCATAAGTCCGATGCCTTGAGTGGTGCTTCCAGCCGAGGCTCGCGTCACGGTTTTGTCATGCGGTACTGCGATACTGAACAGGCCAGAACATGAACTCCCCTCCATGACATGGCGACCGGGGATGCCGCTCTCCCCACCTCCCCAATCGGCCTCGCGGCGTGGCACAAGCCACGCCGTTTTTTTGTCCGGGGGCCAGTTTCAGATCAGGCCGCGGGCCGCCATCGACACCGGCTCGCCGCTGCCGATCACCAGATGATCGAGCACGCGCACGCCGACCAGTTGCAGCGCGTCGCGCAACTCGTGGGTGATCGCGCGGTCGGCGGCGCTGGGTTCGGCCACACCGGAGGGGTGGTTGTGGGCGAAGATCACCGCGCAGGCGTTGTGCTGCAGGCACGCCCGCACCACCTCGCGCGGGTGCACGCTGGCGCCGTCGACGGTGCCGCGGAACAGCTCCTCGAACGCCAGCACGCGGTGGCGGTTGTCCAGGAACAGGCAGCCGAACACTTCGTACGGCAGATGGCGCAACTGTGCCCGCAGGTAGTTGCCGCTGTCGCGCGGGCTGCCCAGTGCCGGCAGGTCGCGCAGCTGCTCGCCGAGGCTGCGCCGCGCCAGCTCGAGCGCCGCTGCGATGCGTGCACGCTTGGCCGGCCCCAGCCCATGGCAGCGGATCTCGCGCTCGGGCCGGCCCAACAGTGCACTGAGGCTGCCGGCATCGGCGAGCAGCTCGCGCGCCATCGCCAGCGCGTCCTTGCCGCGGGCGCCGCTGCCCAGCAACACCGCCAGCAACTCGGCATCGGAAAGCGCCGCGCTGCCGCGGGCCAGGAGTTTCTCGCGCGGGCGTTCGCCCTCGGGCCAGTCTCGAATGCTCATTCGCTCAGGGTCGCCCGCGGCGCCCCCGGCCGTGCAGCGGTCCGGCGGGGTGAATCCGGTAAGCTACGGCACCGACCGTTTGTCAGGCCGAACTTACATGTCCCTAGCCCAACGTCGCGTGCTGCTCGGCGTGTCGGGCGGCATCGCCGCCTACAAGTCCTGCGAACTGGTCCGTCGCCTGCGCGAACTCGATGCGGACGTCCGCGTTGTGATGACCGAGGGCGCCACCCGGTTTGTCACGCCGACGACGTTCCAGGCCCTCTCCGGCGCGCCGGTGCGGGTGTCGCTGTGGGACGAATCGGCCGAGGCGGCCATGGGGCACATCGAGCTGGCCCGCTGGGCCGAGCGCATTGTGGTCGCCCCTGCCAGCGCGGACATCATTGCCCGACTCGCCCACGGCATGGCCGACGATCTGCTGACCACGTTGTGCCTGGCCAGTGCCGCGCCGCTGTTGATAGCGCCGGCGATGAACCAGCAGATGTGGGCACACCCGGCAGTTCAGGCGAATCTCGCGACGCTGCGCCAGCGCGGCGTCAGCGTACTCGGGCCGGCCGACGGTGAGCAGGCCTGTGGCGATGTCGGCTCCGGACGCATGCTCGAGCCGATGCAGCTGCGCGATGCGCTGCTGGCGTCGTTCGGCAGCGGCGAACTGGCCGGCCGCCACGTGGTGGTCAGCGCCGGCCCCACTCACGAGGACATCGATCCGGTGCGCTTCATCGGCAACCGCAGCTCTGGGCGAATGGGCTTTGCCGTGGCCGCAGCGGCCGCAGCGGCCGGCGCGCGCGTCACCCTGGTGGCCGGCCCGGTCACCCTGCCGACGCCGCCGGGAGTTGCCGAGCGGGTGGACGTGCGCAGCGCCGCCCAGATGCACGCGGCCGTCATTGCCGCCTGCGCGCAGGCGGACATCTATATTGCCGCGGCCGCGGTCGGCGACTATCGCCCGCAGCAGGTGGCGCCATGCAAGCTCAAGAAGCAGGCCGGCGCCGACCTCGTTCTCACATTGGCCGAAAACCCCGACATCCTCGCCAGCCTGTCGGCACAGCCGGTCCATCCTTTCCTGGTCGGCTTTGCGGCCGAGACGCACGACGTGGCGAAGTACGCGTTGGACAAGCTCGAGCGCAAGAAGCTCGACATGATCGCTGCCAACCACGTGGGTGGTGCGCTCGGATTCGAGAGCGCCGAAAACGCCCTGACGATCTACTGGCAAGGCGGCTCGCGCGAGCTGCCGCAGGCCAGCAAGACGCTGCTGGCGCGTCAGTTGATCGCATGCATCGCCGAACGACTGCCGGCTGTTCGCGCATGATCGAGGTGCAGCTGAAGATTCTCGATCCGCGGCTGGGCCGCGAAATCGCGCTGCCTGAAGCGGCGACGGCCGGCAGTGCCGGCATGGATCTGCGTGCAGCGGTGGATGCGCCGCTGGTGCTGGCGCCCGGTGAGTCGGTGCTGGTGCCCAGCGGCTTTGCCATCCATATTGGCGACCCGAACTGGTGCGCGCTGATCGTGCCGCGCTCCGGCCTCGGCCATAAACAGGGCCTGGTAATGGGCAACCTGGTCGGCGTCATCGACGCGGACTATCAGGGGCCGCTGATGATTTCGTGCTGGAACCGCGGCAACGCTGCGGTCACTATCGGCATCGGTGACCGCATCGCGCAGCTGCTTCTGGTGCCGGTGGCGCAGGCACGACTCAACGTGGTGGCGGAGTTCACACCGTCCGGGCGGGGGCAGGGCGGTTTTGGTTCGACCGGCATCAACTGATCTGCGGGGGCAGGCATGGGTTTGACGTGGAATGGGAACGGCCGGGGTGAGGCGACCGACTGGCTGCGGCTGTTGCCGCTGGCCGCCGGCACGCTGCTGCTGTTGCTGGGGTTGTTCAGTGCCTGGCAAACCTGGCTGATCGCCGACGAGGGCCACGCCAACGACCGCGTGCACCAGGCGCAGGAGCAGGCCGTGCAACAGGTGGGCGCCGAGCTGGACCGCCAGCGCGCCATGATTCGTACGGTGCTGGATCGCATCGATCCCGCCCTGGTGGCCAGCGACCCCGCCGCGGCCGCGGCGGCAGTGAGGAACGCGCTGCCGCAGGCGCTGCACGTGCAGTTCTTCAGCGCCGGCATGGACGAGGTGCTGCACGCCAACTATCGCGAGTTCGGCTATGCCAAGGCCGCGCAGCTGATGGCGGCGCAGAATGTGGAAGGGCCACCGCTGGCCCAGACGGTCAACGCGGGCGGCGACCGTCGCCTGTCGTTCGTGATGCCGATGGGCAACACGATCCGGCCGTCGGCGTGGGTGTGGGTGGAGTTGCCGTTTGCGCCGGTGGAGAAGATCTTCAACGCGATCTCGCCCGGGAGTGGCCGCATCGACCTGCGCCAGGGTGACGATGCCAGCGCGCTCAGTTTGCTTTCGCACGGGGCCGCCTCGGTCGTGCCCGAGGACGGCGCGGCACCGATTGCCGGCAGCAACTTCAGCATTGGCGCGGCGCTGCCGGCAGCATTCATCGTGCTGCCACGGCCTTGGCCGGTGGCCGCGTTCTTGGCCCTGATCGGCCTGCTCGGCGGCGCCTATCTGCTGCATCGGGCCGGGCGCCGACGCGCACTGCCCGCAGTTGCACCGGAGGAAGAAGAGGAAATTCCGCTCCCGGCACCCGTCCGGCGGCGCGAGCCGGCGACCGCCCGCGCGCTGCCGCCGCCTGCGCCCAGTGCGCCGCCGCCGGCGCAGCTAGATCCCACCATCTTCCGCGCCTACGACGTGCGCGGCGTGGTCGGCAAGACGCTCGACCGGCACGTGGCCCGCCTGCTGGGCCTGGCGATCGGCAGCGTGATGCGCGAAAAGGGGTTGCCGGAGATCGTGGTCGGGCGCGATGGCCGCCTGTCCGGCCCCGAACTGGCCGGCGCACTCGCCGACGGACTCAGGGCTGCCGGCATCGACGTCATCGACATCGGCGCAGCCCCCACGCCGGTGGTCTACTACGCGGCGTTCCGCTTCAACACCGGCTGCGGCGTGGCTGTCACCGGAAGCCACAACCCGCCCGACTACAACGGCTTCAAGATCGTCATCGGCGGCGAGACGCTGGCCGAGGACGCGATCCAGGATCTCTACCGGCGCATCGTTTCCGGTGCGCTGGACGAGGACGGCCACGGCGCGCTGCGCAGCGTCGACGTGGTGCCGGACTACATCGAGCGGATCGCTTCGGACGTGCAGGCGGAGCGTTCGCTTAAGGTGGTGGTCGATTGCGGCAACGGCATTGCGGGCGCCGTGGCGCCGCAGGTGGTCGAGGCCGTGGGCTGCGAGGTGATCCCGCTGTACTGCGACGTGGACGGCGAGTTTCCCAACCATCATCCCGATCCGTCGGATCCGAAGAACCTGGAAGATCTGATCCTGGCGGTGAGGCAGACCGGCGCCGATCTTGGCGTGGCCTTCGACGGCGACGGCGATCGCCTCGGCGTGGTCACCCGCGAGGGCGAAATCATCTTCCCGGACCGCACATTGATGTTGTTCGCGCGCGACGTGCTCTCGCGCCAGCCCGGTGCCACGATCATCTACGACGTCAAGTGCACCGGTCACCTGAAGGGTCAGATCCTCGATGCCGGCGGCAGCCCCCTGATGTGGCGCACCGGGCACTCGCTGATCAAGGCGAAGATGCGCGAGACCGGCGCGGAGCTCGCCGGCGAGATGAGCGGCCACTTCTTCTTCAAGGAGCGCTGGTACGGCTTCGACGACGGCATTTATGCCTGCGCGCGGCTGCTTGAGATCCTTGCCGGCGACTTGGAGGGGCGCTCGCCGGAGCAGATCTTCGACAGTTGTCCCAAGGGCGTCTCCACGCCGGAGCTGAAGATCGAGCTGGCCGAGGGCGAGCATCAGCGCTTCATGGAAGTCTTCCGCGAAAAGGCCAGCTTCCCGGACGCGACGCTGGTCACGATCGACGGCGTGCGGGCCGACTGGGCCGACGGCTGGGGCCTGGTCCGCGCCTCCAACACCACGCCGGTGCTGGTGCTTCGCTTCGACGCGGACAATCCCACGGCGCTGAAGCGGATCCAGCAGGTGTTTCGCTCGCAGCTGTTCCTGGTCAATGCGGGCCTGAAGCTGCCGTTCTGATCGGCGTATGCACCGCGTCGCGGCGGCACGGTGTCGCCGCAGCCGTCAGGAGTCGGAGCCCGCAGATGCGTCTTCGGCCGGCTGGTCGGCCTTCTTCATGTCGCGATAGCGCTGGAGCTGGGCGTCGTTCTTCAGCTGCGTGGTGACGTACGACGCGAGCAACCGGTCGAGCATGGCGCGCTGCGTGCCCACCACGTTGCGTTGCTCGGCGATGCGATCGGCCAGGAACTTCGGCACCGGCTGCTTGGCCCGCTCGAGCTCGCCAGCGCGGTCCAGCAGATCGGTCAGCGCCTTTTCCTGCGTGCGCAGGCTGCTGCGGGTGGTGTTGATCTGCTGGTCGATCGAGGCCAGCTGACCCTGCTGCTCGGCGATGAAATCCGCCTCGTTCGGAAACGCGGCGAGCATCTGCTGATCCGCCCGCAGACGCTGGTCTTCAAGGCGCTTGCGTTCAGCTGCCTCGGCCGCCTGCTTCTGCGCAATGACCCGCTCCTTGGCGGTGAGCTGGCGATCCACGTGGCGGATCACCAGGCCGTTGCCGTTGACCACGTCGTAGCCGTAGGTCATCGCTTCGGCCGAGAGGCTGTCGCTGTAATGCAGCAAGCCCTGCGCATCGTGCCAGCGGTATTGCACGCCGCTGGCAGCGCGGCGCTGTCCCATGGCGTGGCTGCCGAATCCCAGCGCGGCGGTCGCGACGACAACAATCAGTGCCTTGTGCATAGATTCCCTCCTCGGGCGAGTATAGCCGTGCCCCGCACAGCCACCATGCGCAAGCACGGAACCGGGCGCGGAACGCTGGGCGCCGGTTCAGGCACTGACGCCGTAGCGGGCGCGGTAGGCCAGCAGCCGGGCATGCTCGCCGGTTAGTTCCGGGCGCTCGCCGGCGTAGACCAGCACGTCGTCCAGGCGGGTGATCGCGATGACCGGGATGCCGAAGGCCGCACTCACCTCCTGGGCCGCCGAGCGCTCGCCCTGGCCGCGCTCCTGACGATCCAGGGCGATCAGCACACCGGCGGGCTCGGCACCCGCATCGCGGATCATGGTCAGCGACTCGCGCACGGCCGTGCCGGCGGTCATCACGTCGTCGACGATCAGCACCCGGCCGCGCAGCGGCGCGCCGACCAGCGTACCGCCCTCGCCATGGTCCTTGGCCTCCTTGCGGTTGTATGCCCAAGGCAGGTCGAGGCGGTGGTGATCGGCCAGGGCGATCGCGGTTGCGGCGGCCAGCGCGATGCCCTTGTATGCAGGGCCGAACAGCATGTCCACCGCCAAGCCCGATGCCTGCAACGCATCGGCGTAGGCGCGCCCCAGCTGCGCCAGCGCAGCCCCGGAATCGATCCGGCCCATGTTGAAGAAATACGGGCTCGTCCGGCCGGACTTGAGGGTGAATTCGCCGAAGCGCAGCACCTCGCGCTGCAGGGTGAGTTCAATGAACTGGCGCTGGTAATCGTGCACGGGGTTCTCGCGGGAAGTCGGTATGGAGTTCAGTTGTTCAGCCGGCGCGTCAGCAGGTGCTGCAGCCCGGCGGGGCCGCCATGGTAACGCCCGCCGCTGTCGCGGAAACCCGCGCCCAGGTAGAGCGCCAGCGCGGCCGTGTTGCCCGCGCCCACGGCAAGGACGAGCAGCTTTGCCGCCGGATGGCGCTTCGCCACGTCGTCGATCACGGCGGCCAGCGCCGGCCGGGCCAGGCCTTGCCCCTGCCACTGCGCATCCAGAAAGAAACCGCGCAGCCCCAGCGCCGGCGCGTCGAACTCCACGGGGGCAACGACCCGCGCGCATGTTTCGATGCAGTAGAAGCCGATCACCCGGGTGTCGAGCAGGATCGCCATCGGCTCACAACTGGCGCGGTTGCCGGCATCAGCCAGCAGGTCGTCGATGCGCCCGACGAACGCACGCTGGTTCGGCAATACCTCCAGCGCCAGCACCTGCGCCTCCGTGGCAGGCTGGACCGGGGCGACGCTCAGGGCGGATCGCGAGTGCACGATTGTTATGATGCCCCATTGGTCCAACGCACCCGCAGGAGCTCGCATGCGCATCATCAGCCTCAACGCCAACGGCATCCGCTCTGCCGCGAGCAAGGGCGTGTTCGACTGGCTGCGCGCGCAGGATGCCGATGTGGTCTGCCTGCAGGAGACCAAGGCGCAGGAAGACCAGTTGACCGACCCCGCGTTCCGGCCGGATGGCCACCACTGCTTCTACCGCGACGCCACCAGCAAGAAGGGCTACAGCGGCGTGGCGATCTACGCCAGGCGTGAGCCGGACGCGGTGCTCACCGAGCTGGGCTGGGAGGCGTTCGACAACGAAGGGCGTTACATCGAGGCGCGCTTTGGCAAGCTGTCGGTGGTGTCGCTGTATTTTCCGTCCGGCTCGTCGGGCGATGAGCGCCAGCAGTTCAAGTTCCGCGCCATGGACTGGATCGAACCGATCTTCGACGGCTGGCTGAAGAGTGATCGCGAGTACGTGATCTGCGGCGACTGGAACATCGTGCGCAGCGAGAAAGACATCAAGAACTGGAAGTCCAACCAGAAGAACTCCGGCTGTCTTCCGGCCGAGCGGGCCTGGCTCAACGGCCTGGTCGAGCGCGGCTGGGTGGACAGCTATCGGGCGCTCAAACCCGAGGGTGAGGACTACACCTGGTGGTCGAACCGCGGCCGCGCGCGCGAGAACGACGTGGGCTGGCGCATCGACTACCAGATCGTCTCGCCGTCGCTGCGCGAGCGCCTGCGCCAGTGCGGTATCTATCGCGAGCAGCGCTTCTCCGACCATGCGCCCTTCACGGTCGACTATGTCGACTGAGCAAGCGCCGGGCGCGCCGGCGACGGCATCGAAGCGGCCTTCCGTGTGGAAGGCTTTTACGCAGCCGGCCGCGTGGACCATGTGCGTCTTCGGCTTCTCTTCCGGACTACCGTTCCTGCTGGTGGCGGGGACGCTGTCCTACTGGCTCAAGGAAAGTGGCGTGGTGCTGTCGGAGATCACCATGATCGCCAGTGCCGGGATGAGTTACGCCCTCAAGTTCCTGTGGGCGCCGCTGCTGGACCATTGGCGGATACCGCTGTTCCGGAAGCTGGGGTCGCGTCGTGGCTGGTTGTTGTTCGCGCAGTTGGGGGTGGCGTTTGGGTTGGTGCTGATGGCCCTGCTCACGCCGGCCCGGCTGGGGCCTTTCATCGGGGTGACTCTTGCGGTCGCGGTCTTCGGCGCGACCCAGGACATCGCCATCGACGCATACCGGATCGAAATCGCCCCCAACGAGGCGCAGGGTGCGCTCGTGGCGACGTACTCGCTCGGCTACCGTATCGGCCTGCTGGTGGCCGGTGCCCTGGCGCTGATCATGGCCGATCACGTGCGGTGGTCACTCGTCTATCTGGCCATGGCCGGCTCCATGCTGGTGCCTGTGGTGATGACCCTGGTGGCGGTCGAGCCGCTGGTGGAACGACATCGTCCGCAGCGCTGGGCTGATGTGATGAGGGAAAGCATCATCGACCCGTTCGCGGATTTCTTCCGTCGTTACGGGCTCCCGCTTGCGCTGCTGACGCTGGCTTTCATCCTGCTCTTCAAGCTGCCCGAACAGGCGACCATCGGCGGGGTCATGGGTCCGTTCTACCGTGACATGCAGTTCTCCAAGACCGAAATCGGCGCGGTCACGAAGATCTACGGCATCTGGATCGGCATCGTCGGCGTGTTCATCGGCGGCGCGATGGTCGCGCGCTGGGGCGCATGGCGATCACTGGGCGTGATGGTGGTTTTGTGCGGTAGCGCGAATCTTCTCTATCTGCTGCTGCTTCGCCACCCGGGCAATCTGGCGATGCTCACGCTGGTCATCTCCGGCGAGAACCTCACGCTGGGCATGTTGGGCCCGCCCACCGTTGCCTGGCTGTCCTCGTTGGTCAACCGAAAGCACACGGCCACCCAGTACGCGCTGCTGAGCTCGCTGGTGAACCTGCCGGGCAAGATTCTGGGGTTCTTTGCCGGTGGCATCGCCATGGCCGCCGGCTACGGTGGCTTTTTCATCATTACCGTGCTGGGCATCATTCCGGCGATGCTGCTATTCGCCTTCATCCGCCCGCGCTTCCGCAGGTTGGAGGTCGACGGAGCGGACGGATCGTCGTGACCCGGGCGTCGTCGCGGCCGCCGGCTTTTATGCGACCATCGGCCTCACAGGGGGCATGATGCGGAGTGGCGCCCATGCCGGATCTCGTAGTACGCGACATCGACGCAGCCATGGCAGAGCGCATCAAGACGCTGGCCAAGGAGCGGCAGTGGTCGATAAACGATGTCGTGCTGCAGGCGCTGCGCCAGGGACTGGGTCTGGACCAGGCGTCGCACCCTTTTGCAGAGACGTTGCTGGATGCTGACACCGTGGTGCTGAGCGGGCACTGGGACGCGGCCGAACGCGCCGCGTTCCATGAGGCCGTGCAGGCGCTCTCGGTAGCGCCAGCCAGCCAGCTGGTGGGCCTGACGGCTCCCCATCTCGAGGACGCTAGCCCGGCGGCGATTCCCTCGAAAGGTCAGGCCGGGGCGCGGTAGACCGCGCCCAGCACGCGTGGTCCGCTGGCGCCGGTCACTGCCGGCAAGTTGCCGGGAAGGCCCAGCAATCGTTGCCGAGCCAGCCAGGCAAACGCCATCGCTTCCAGATAATCCGGGTCGACCCCGCGCGACGCGGTGCTGAGGACGGATCGTGGTGCCAGCAGGTCGCGCAGGCGCGACATCAACACGGGGTTGTGAACACCACCGCCGCAGACCAGCACATCCACGGCCGCATGGGCGTGCTGCCCGATCGCCTGGGCCACGCTGCACGCCGTCAGCTCCAGCAGGGTCGCCTGGACGTCGGCAGGCGTGACGATCGTTCCGTCCAGCTGCCGCTCAAGCCATGCCAAGTGGAAGTGCTCGCGGCCGGTGCTCTTGGGCGGCGGTTGCGAGAAGTAGCTGTCGCCGAGCAGGCGTGCGAGCAGCTCCGGCCGGCTGTTGCCGCTGGCAGCGAACTCGCCCGCGTGGTCGTAGGCTCGGCCTCGGTGCCGCTGGCACCACGCGTCGAGCAGGCCGTTGGCCGGTCCGGTGTCGAAGCCCAGCACGTGCCCATCAGCCCGCAGCACCGTCACATTGGCAATTCCGCCGAGGTTGAGCACCACCCGCTCGTGGCCGGGCGCAGCGAGCAACATCGCGTGCATGGCCGGCAATAGCGGTGCGCCCTGGCCGCCTGCGGCGACATCGGCGCGCCGGAAGTCGGCGACGACGTCGATGCGGCACTGCTCGGCGATCACGCTGGGATCACCCAGCTGCATTGTGAAGGGCAGCAATCCGTGCGGCCGATGCCGCATCGTCTGCCCGTGCGAGCCAATCGCCCGCACGCGCGAAGCCGGAACCGAGGCAGCCGCGAGTACGTCCTGCGCCGCTAGCGCAAACTGCTGCCCAATCGCCACGTCGAGACGACCGAAAGCGTCCAGATCGATCCGCGCCTCGCCCTGCGCCACGGTGAGCATGTCCTCTCGCAGGGCGTCCGGCCAAGGCCGTGTGAGGCCGTGAACCAGTCGCGGCACCGGGTGCTCGAACGAAACCAGCGCCGCGTCCACGCCGTCGGCGCTGGTGCCCGAGATCAGGCCCAGATAAAGCGTGTCGCTTTCGGTCACCGGAGTTTCAGTTGTCGCTGGGCTGGTTGCCCTTGGTCATGGCCAACCGGATGTTTTCATCCAGCTGCTTGAGCCGGGCAAGCTGCGGCTGCACGACCCGCGACTTGAAGCGGGCCAGCTGGGTCGCTGGAAGCGGCTGCGGCTTGGGCAGCGTCACCGTCTGAGGGTTGCGCTGCACGCCGTTGACGCGGAATTCGTAGTGCAGGTGCGGCCCGGTGGCCAGTCCGGTCATGCCGACGTAGCCGATTACTTCGCCCTGCCGAACGTGCTCTCCGACCCGCTCACCCTTGGCAAAGCGGGACATGTGGCCGTAGGCGGTGCTGATCGAACCGTTGTGCTGCACGACCACGAAATTGCCGTAGCCGCGCATCCAGCCGCGGTATTTGATTACACCATCGCCGGCGGCGTGGATCGGCGTGCCGGACGGAGCGGCGTAGTCCACGCCCTTGTGCGCCCGCATCCGGCCAAGGATCGGGTGCAAACGGCCGGCGCTGAACTGGGAGGAGATGCGGGTGAAGTCCACCGGAATACGCAGGAACGACTTCTGGATCGGGCGCCCATCCTCGCTGAACCAGCCAATGTTGCCGTCCGCCTTGCGGAAGCGATACGCGGTGTAGCGATGCCCCTGGTTGACGAACTCGGCGGCGACGATGTCGCCCTCGGTGTAGTAGCTGCCGTCGCGGTAGACGTCGTCGTAGACCACGGTGAAGCTGTCGCCGACGCGCAGGTCCTGTACGAAGTCCACGTCGTACTTGAACAGGTCCGCGAGCTTGCCGACCATGCCGGCACTCATGCCGGCGCGTGCACCGGCGGCGTACAGCGAGCTGTCGATTACCCCATGCGCCACATGCTCGCGCTGTTCCATCTCGCGCGGCTGCAGAGTCATCTTGGCGCTGGCACCGTCCATGCGGATCATGGCGCGGGTCGCCTGATCGCGGTCGAAGCGCAGGCCTTTCAGACTGCCGTCGCTGCCCAGCAGGAAGTCGAACTCCTGGTTCGGGCGGATGCTGTGCAGGGCGGTGCGCGCCTCGCCCGACGCGTCCATCACGCGCTGCAGGTCGGTCATGCCCAGGCCCTTGCTCTGGAAGATGTCCGACAGCGTCTGGCCGGGCTGGACCTGTACACGTTGCCAGTCCTCCACGGTGGGCGCCTGCGTCGTGACTGGAGACGCCTTCGGCAGTGCCAGCGGCAGCAGCGTATGCGCAGCGGGTGCCGGTGCCGAACGCATCGCGCTCGCCCATGCAGGCAGAATGAATCCGGAAAGCAGCGTGATCAGCAGCGCCGTCCCGGCCAGCACCCAGCGCTCGCGGTGCCAGCAGATTGGCTCAGCCTCGCCGTGACGGGTGAAGGACCAGTGCGAACAACGCTCATAGAAGTGCGAGTGCCTGCGCTGCGCCTTGCGGCGAATAGCCTGTTTCCGCGCCGCGTGCGCCACCTGCAACCTCTCACCCATAATGTCCGACTCCACCAAAGAACGTGCGACCGTGCAAAGAACGTGCGACCGTGGCGTACCATAGCGGCCGTGTGTAAAGGGCGTCAACGCCTTTTCCATCAATGGTTTGCGCATGGTTTTTGATTAACGCACAATTAACCTGAGTGTGTGCTCCGGGTCGCTAAAGTGGCTGTCTAGGCAATTAATTCGAGGAAGGCATGAACGAGTTGGAGCGGGCGCTGCAGACGATCGCGCGGGGCGCGGACGAGATCATCAAGCAAGAAGAGCTGGAGCAGCGCCTGCGGGCCGGCCGCCCCCTTCGCATCAAGGCCGGGTTCGATCCCACGGCGCCGGACCTTCATCTGGGCCATACGGTGCTGCTCAACAAGATGCGCCAGTTCCAGGACCTCGGGCACCAGGTGATCTTCCTCATCGGCGACTTCACCGGAATGATCGGTGACCCGACCGGCAAGAACGTTACCCGCAAGCCGCTCACGCGCGACGACGTGCTGGCCAACGCGCAGACCTATGCAGCACAGGTCTTCAAGGTGCTCGACAAAGAGCGCACCGAAGTGCGCTTCAACTCCGAGTGGTTCGGCCAGATGGGCGCTGCTGACATGATCCGGCTGGCGGCCCAGCACACGGTGGCACGCATGCTCGAACGTGATGATTTCGCCAAGCGCTATGCCGCGCAACAGCCGATCGCGATCCACGAGTTCCTGTATCCGCTGGTCCAGGGCTATGACTCCGTGGCGCTCAAATGTGACGTCGAGCTCGGAGGTACGGACCAGAAGTTCAACCTGCTGATGGGGCGTGCGCTTCAGGAGCACCACGGGCAGCCACCACAGATCGTGCTGACAATGCCTTTGCTGGAGGGCCTCGACGGCATCAACAAGATGTCCAAGTCGCTGGGCAACTACATAGGTATCGACGAGCCGGCGATCGAGATCGTCACCAAGACGATGAAGATCGGCGATGAACTCATGTGGCGCTGGTTCGAGTTGTTGAGCTTCGATGTCTCGCTCGCGCAGCTGGCAGCCGTGAAAGCTGACGTGGACGCCGGATCGCTGAATCCCCGCGACGCGAAGCTGCGCCTGGCAAGGGAACTGGCGGCCCGTTTTCATGACGACGCGACGGCGGAACAGGCGATCGCCGGGTGGCACGCGGTCGTTCGCGGCGAAGGGGACACGTCATTGTTGCCGCTGACCGACATCCTGGTGCCCGCCGAAGGCTTGCGACTGGCAGCGCTGCTGACCGCCGCCGGCCTCACCGCGAGCAACTCCGAGGCCAACCGGAAGCTCAAGGAGCGCGCGGTCAAGCTCGATGCGGTGGTGCTGGAAGACGCGCAGCGCGTCTTCGAGTCGGGCTTTGAGGGTGTCTTCCAAGTCGGAAAGCGCAACTTCGCACGCGTTCGCCTCGTCTCTTCCTGATCCGATGGCCTACTGCTCGTGCTGGCCACGCCTTTGCGAACAACGGCTTGCAGCTCGGATGAAAAATAGTTGGCGAAAAGGCTTGCCATCCATGGGGCTGCTACCTAGTATTCGCCCCCCGCCGCAGCCGGTCATCGCTCGGCAACATCGCTGAAAGAAATTTTTCGGAGGGTGTTGACGGAGCAAAAGATCGATGTAGAATGTGCGGCTCACCCGGGGCGAAACGCATCGGGACGGTTCGAGAAATCAGCCGTAAGTGATTGATCTTTGACAGTATGCGCAGGTGACTTGTGTGGACGCCTTGCAGTGGAC
>NZ_DASSAB010000054.1:0-20921 GCF_035685805.1 Dyella sp. | reverse complement strand
GCCTTGGCCACGTTGAGGTTGCCGGCGATCAGGTTGCCGCTCTCGGGGATGCCGTCGCGGCCGGCGAAATCGCAGCAGCGACCGCCCGCCTCGCGCACCAGCAGCACGCCGGCGGCCATGTCCCACGGCTTCAGGCCGATCTCGAAATAGCCGTCGTAGCGGCCAGCGGCGGTGTAGGCAAGATCCAGCGCGGCTGAACCCGAGCGGCGCAGGTCTTCGGCCTGGCCGAGGATCGCGCGGGTCATGTCCAGCTGCGCATTGAGGTGCTCGCGCTGGCGGAACGGGAAGCCGGTGGCGATCATCGCGCCGCCGAGGTTCTCGCGCTTGCCCACGCGCATGCGCCGATCGTTGAGGAAGGCGCCATCGCCCTTGCTGGCGGTGAACAGCTCGTCGCGCAGCGGGTCGAACACCACGCCGTGCACCGGCACGCCCTTTTCGAGCAGGGCGATGGAGACGGAGAAATGCGGGATGCCGCGCAGGTAGTTGTGGGTGCCGTCCAGCGGATCGATCACCCACTGCATCGGCCCCTTGCCGATGGCGCCGCTCTCCTCACCGAGGATGGCGTGGTCCGGGTAGGCCCGCCGCAGCTCCTTGATGATCTCCGCTTCGGCCAGCTTGTCGACTTCGGAGACGAAGTCCATCTGCTGCTTCTCGACGATGTTCAGGCCGTCGATGCGGTTCATGTAGCGCAGGATGATGTTTCCTGCAGAGCGCGCGGCGCGCGCCGCGATGGTGACGGCGGGTCTGGGCATGGCTTCGGCTTTGTAAAAAGAACGGGTTAGCGGCCGCGGATTCTAGCAGAGCCGGCGCGGCGGGGCAGATCCGGCCGGCCGCGCCGGCATCTCCATTATCCTTGGCGGTTCGTTTTCCGACTGGATCGCCTGCATGTCCGCCGCTCTTGATCTCGTGCCGCTGTTCCGTTTCGTGCTGGTGCGCACCTCGCACCCCGGCAACATTGGCAGCGCGGCGCGGGCGCTCCGCACCATGGGCTTCTCGCGGATGGAGCTGGTTGCCCCGCACCGGTTTCCCGATCCCGAGGCCTCTGCACTGGCGGCCGGGGCCGACGACGTACTCGACGCCGCGGGCCGGCATGCGGGCCTGGTTGATGCGCTGGCCGGCAGCAACCTGGCGCTGGGACTGTCGGCGCGGCGGCGTGGGGTCAACCTGCCCGAACTGTCGCCGCGCGAGGGCGTGGCAATGGCGCTGGCCGCTGCCGCGCGCGGCGAGCAGGTGGCGTGGGTGTTCGGCAACGAGCGCACCGGGCTGGAGAACGAGGAACTGGCCCGTTGCCACGCGATGGTGCGGATTCCCAGCGTGGACGATTTCAGCTCGCTGAACCTGTCCCAGGCGGTGCAGGTGATGGCCTACGAGTTGCGGGTGGGCCTGCTCGGCGACGAGCTGCCCGCCCCGCCGCCGCTGCATGACGAGCCGCCGGCCGATGCGGCACAGATGGAGCGGTTCTACGAGCACCTGGCGCAGACGCTCGACGACATCGAGTTCCACAAGGGCCGCGCGCCCACCACGATCATGCTGCGCCTGCGCAAACTGTTCCAGCGGGCGCAGATGGACGAACGCGAGTTGCGCATGCTGCACGGCATCCTGGCTGATGCGCAGCGCATGGCGTCGCTGGCGGTGAGGCCGGACAAGGCGCCCCGCGAGAGCTAGCCGCCGCGGGTGGCGTCGTCCTCGCCGCTCTCGGCCGGCGGCGCCGGGACCACCAGCAGCTTGTCGATGCGCGCGCCGTCCAGGTCCACCACCTCGAACCGGATGCCGCGCCAGTGGAAGATTTCGCCCACCTGCGGGACGTGCCCCAGCGCCGTCATCACCATGCCGCCGACGGTGCGGAAATCGTGCTCGTCCTCACCGGGCAGCTCGCCCACGCGCAGCAGTTCGCGCAGGTCGTCGGTGGACAGCGTGCCGTCGACCAGCCAGCTGCCGTCCTCGCGCCGCACGATCGGGGAGTGTTCTTCGCCGCCGCTAGCGTGACCCAGCTGCGCCACGCCAACCACCGCCGAAAGCAGGTCGTTGATGGTGACCACGCCCTCGATGTCGCCGTACTCGTCCACCACCAGCGCCATCGGCGTCTCGGCGTCGCGGAACTCTTCCAGCAGGTCCAGCGCGCGCGCGGTGGCGGGCACGAACAACGGCTTGGAGAGGTGCCGGAACAGGTCCGGCTCGCCGCTGCCCAGGTCGCCGAGCAGGCTTTTCACCTCGACCACGCCGACGATGTCGCTCTCGTCGCCGCGATAGACCGGATAGCGCGAATACGGCGTCTCGCGCAGCGCCTCGAGGTTTTCCGCCAGCGGGGCGGCGATGTCCAGCCAGGCAATGCGCATGCGCGGGGTCATCACGCTGTCCACCGAGCGGTCGCCCAGGCGCAGCACGCGGTTGACCATGTTGTGCTCGTCGGCGTCCAGCACGCCCTGCTCGGCGCTTTCGGCCACCAGCATGCGGATTTCCTCTTCGGTCACCGCGCTGTTGCCCTTGTCGTCCACCCGCAGCAGCCTGAGGACCAGCGAGCTGCACGCGTTGAGCAGCCATACGAACGGCGAGCAGATGCGCGACAGCACCAGCATCGGCATGCCGACCACCATCGAGGCGGTTTCCGGAGCCGCCAGCGCCAGGCGCTTGGGCACCAGCTCGCCGAACACGATCTGGATGAACGAGATGACCACGAAGCCCAGGGTGAAGCCGACCGCGTGGGCGTAGGGCTCCAGCCATGCGGCCCGCCCGCCGTGCAGCGCATCGGCGATGTGGTCGCCGAGCGCGTCGCCGGCCAGCGCGCCGGTCAGCAGCATCACGATGGTGATGCCCACCTGCACCGTGGACAGGAACCGCTCCGGGGCCTCGGCATGGCGCAGCGCCACACGGGCGCGACGGCTGGTGTCGGCCATCTGCTTGAGACGGCTCTTGCGCGAGGCCACCAGCGCCATCTCCGACAGCGCGAAAAAGCCGTTGCACAGCGAGAGGACGAAGACGAGCGCGATTTTGGTCAGCATCGCGCGGGCCGGATAGGTCGGTACATCGGCGCAGTGTAGGGCGGCACGGCCTACGGTTCACCCGGGGCGGCTGCGGACGGTTTGCGGGCTCCTGTAACATTCCCGTCATCCAGCCCCTTTGAAAGGTGTTCTCCGATGTTTTCCCTGCAGGCAATGTTTGGCAAAGGCGACCGCTTCTACGGCTTGCTGGAGCAGAGCTCCGAGGCCGCCTGCGAAAGCGCCCGCGCCCTGCGCGAACTGGTCAGCCAGACCGACCACGCGCCGGTGATGGCGTCGTTCGCCGCCAGCCGCGCCCGGGAAAAGGCGCTTGCCGCGCAGATCAGCGAGGAGCTGGTCAACACCTTCGTCACGGCGCTGGATCGCGAGGACATCGAGGCGCTGAACTCGGCGCTGTACAAGATCCCCAAGACGGTGGAGAAATTCGCCGAGCGCTACGCGGTGGTGCACGAACGGCTCGCCGGGGTGGACTTTACCCAGCGCGCGCTGGTGCTGGAACAGTCGGCCGAAGTGGTGGTGGAAATGATCGGCGAGCTGCGCCGTGGCCTGCGCATCGACCCGGTGAAGAAGCTGCAGGATCGCCTGCAGGCGCTCGAATCCGAGGGCGACAAGATGCTGCTGGCGCCGTACCGCACGCTTTACGTGGAGGGCAGCGACGCCATGCGCGCCATGCTCGCCAAGGATCTGTTCGAGCTGATCGAGAAGGCCATCGACAAGTGCCGCGACGTCGGCAACGTGGTCTATTCCATCGTGCTGAAGAACTCCTGAGGGCGCCGCCGTGCTGACGCAAATGCTTCGCGTGGGCGACGACGGGGGCCGCGCATGACCATCGGCATGGTGGTACTGGTGCTGGTCATCGCGCTGGCCTTCACCTACATCAACGGTTTTCACGACACCGCCAACTCCATCGCCACGGTGGTGGCGACCAAGGTGCTGTCACCCGGCCAGGCGGTACTGATGGCGGCAGCCACCAACATGGTCGGTGCGCTGTGGGGCACCGCCGTGGCGGTGACCATCGCCAAGGGGCTGATCGACATCCACGTGGTCGACGTGGGCCCGCAGTTGCTGGTCTGCGCGCTGTCCTCGGCGATCGCCTGGAACCTGCTGACCTGGTGGCTCGGCCTGCCGTCCAGCTCCAGCCATGCGCTGGTGGGCGGGCTGGTCGGCGCCGCCGTGGCCGGTGCAGGCAACAACTTTCACGCAGTGATCTGGGCTGCCGGCCACTGGTGGAACGGCAGCGGCGTGATCCCGAAGGTGATCGTGCCGATGGTGGTGTCGCCGCTGATGGGCTTCGCGATCGGCTTTGCGCTGATGGGCGCGCTTTACGCGCTGTTCTCGTGGCTGGCCAACCGTACCGGGTTCCTGCGGCGCTTCGGCCGCACGCCGTTCGTCAATGCGTTCTTCGGCAAGGCGCAGATCGTATCGGCGATGGCGATGGGCGTCTCCCACGGCATGAACGACGCGCAGAAGAGCATGGGCATCATCGCGCTGGCGCTGGCTGCCGCCACCAGCGCGGGTCAGTTCGACCAGCTGCCGGGCTGGCTGCATTTCCTGCGCATCACCTCCGATGCCAGCCATCCGTTCGCGGTGCCGGTGTGGGTCACCGTGGTGTGCGCGCTGACCATGGCCGCGGGCACCGCCGGCGGCGGCTGGCGCATCATCAAGACGCTCGGCCACAAGATGGTCAAGCTGCACCCGATCAACGGATTCGCGGCGGAGTTCAGCTCGGCCGGCGTGATCCTGTTCGCCTCGTCGCTGGGCATCCCGGTGTCCACCACCCACAACGTGTCGGCCTCGATCATGGGCGTGGGCGCGGCCAAGCGGTTCAACGCGATCCGCTGGACCGTGGTGGAGCGTATGGTGTGGTCGTGGATCCTGACCCTGCCGGTGACCGCGCTGCTCGCCTATGCGCTGGTGCGGCTGGCCCAGTACGCGGGTTGAGCCGCCGCCGACGTGAAAAAGCCGGGCCGCAGGGCCCGGCTTTTCTCTTGCCGGTCGCTCATAGGCCGTCGCTGTCCGAGGCGATCGCCTGCTCCAGCTGGTCGCCCAGGGCGCCGAGCTCCTGGATCACCCGCTCCAGGTCCTGCACTTCGAGCACCTCGTAGGGGCGGTTCTCGCAAAGGTGCAGGTACGGCGAGCCGTCCAGGTCCGCCACCGCCAGGAACCCGGTGCGCTGTTCCCAGTTGAAGCGCAGCGCCCGCTTCGGGTCGATCCCGGAGAGCGGGCCGATCGGCGTGGACACGCGCAGGTAACGGCGCTCCCCCTCGTCTTCCAGCTCGGCCAGGTAGATGCCCTGCTGGCGGCCGTTCGCGACCGCAAGATCAAAGCTGATCAGGTACGGGTCGTTGTGCCGCAGCGTGTGCTTGGCGCCGATGTGCGAGCGGACGGCTTCGAAGTGACGCATGACAGAACTTCCGTGGCAGTCTTTGTGGCCCGTTACTCTGACACGACCGGCATGACCACGTCGCGTGAGCCACTGACCGATGCGCAACGGCGCATCTACGCCGCCATCGCGGCGATTCCGCCCGGCCGCGTGGCGAGCTATGGCGCCATTGCAGCGCGCGCGGGGCTGCCCGGGCGGGCAAGGCTGGTCGGTCGCCTGCTCGGCGACGTGCCGCAGGGCATGGACTTGCCGTGGTTTCGGGTGCTGCGCGCCAGCGGGCACATCGCCATGGCGCCGGGCAGTCGCGGGTTTCGCGAGCAGGCGCGTCGGCTCAAGGCCGAGGGGGTGGAGGTGTTGAACGGCCGCGTCCCGCTGTCGCGCTTCGGGCTGGATGCGGACATCGACCATGCGCTGTGGGGCATGCCCGGCAGCTAGCCCGGCGGTTGCCGGTGTCGCAGTGCGTGGGCCGCCGACAGAGCCGGTGGCGGCGTTTGTTACCATTCGCCGGATGCCTTCCTCCCCGCTCCACATCCTGCAAAGCGTCTTCGGTTACGACAGCTTCCGCGGCCCGCAGCAGGCCATCGTCGAGCAGGTGATCGAGGGCGGTGACGCGCTCGTGCTGATGCCCACCGGCGGCGGCAAGTCGCTGTGCTACCAGATTCCGTCGATGGTGCGCCAAGGCACCGGCATCGTCGTCTCACCGCTGATCGCGCTGATGCAGGACCAGGTCGACGCCCTGCACGAAGCCGGCGTGTCCGCCGCCTACCTCAACTCCAGCCAGGACAACGAAACCCAGCGCGAGGTCGAGCGCCAGTTGATGGCCGGTGAGCTGGACATGCTCTACGTGGCGCCCGAGCGCCTGCTCACGCCGCGCCTGCTCGGCCTGCTGGAACGCACCGAGGTGGCGCTGTTCGCCATCGACGAGGCGCATTGCGTATCGCAGTGGGGCCACGATTTTCGCCCCGAGTACCGCGAGCTGGCGGTGCTGCACGAGCGCTTCCCGCAGGTGCCGCGGATCGCACTCACCGCCACCGCCGACCCGCGCACGCGCGAGGAAATCGTCGAGCGTCTCGCGCTGCAGCAGGCGCGGCAGTTCGTCTCCAGCTTCGACCGGCCCAACATCGGCTATCGCGTCAGCCTCAAGCACAACCCGCGCACGCAGCTGATGCAGTTCCTGGATGGCCATCGGGGCGAGTCCGGCATCGTCTATTGCCTCAGCCGCAAGAAAGTCGATGACACCGCCGGCTGGCTGGCCGAGGCCGGGTTCGAGGCGCTGCCGTACCACGCCGGTCTCGACGCCGCCGTGCGCGCGAAGAACCAGCAGCGCTTCCTGCGCGAGGACGGCGTGGTGATGGTCGCCACGGTCGCCTTCGGCATGGGCATCGACAAGCCCGACGTGCGCTTCGTGGCGCACCTGGATCTGCCGCGCTCGATGGAGGGCTATTACCAGGAGACCGGCCGCGGCGGCCGCGACGGCCTGCCCGCCGAGGCCTGGATGATCTACGGCCTGGCCGACGTGGTGACGATGAGCCAGATGATCGCCCAGTCCGAATCGGCCGACGAGCGCAAGCGCATCGAGCGGCAGAAACTGGAGTCGCTGCTGGCCTACGCCGAGGCCACCCGCTGCCGCCGCGAGCTGCTGCTCGGCGCGTTCGGCGAGGACTTCACCGGCCCGTGCGGCCACTGCGACAACTGCGTGTCGCCGCCGAAAACCTGGGACGCCACCGTGCCCGCGCAGAAGGCGCTCTCGGCGGTGTACCGCAGCGGCCAGCGCTACGGTTCGGGCCACGTGATCGACATCCTGCGCGGTATCGACAGCGAGCGCGTGGGCCAGCTCGGCCACGACAAGCTCACCACCTTCGGCGTCGGCGCAGACATGGACGAGAAGGCGTGGCGTTCGGTGTTCCGCCAGCTGCTCGCCGCCGGCCTGCTGGCCACTGATCCGGAAGGCTACGGCACGCTGCGCCTCACCGCCGCCAGCCGCGATGTGCTCACCGGCGGCCAGCGCGTGCTGCTGCGAGAGGATGCACGCCCGGTACGCAGCGCGCGCCGCCGCCGCGACAGCCAGATCGTCACCGGCGCCAGCATCGGCATCGAGGCTTACGAGCAGCCGCTGTGGTACGCGTTGCGCGCTACCCGCTCGCAGCTGGCCAAGCAGCACGGCGTGCCGCCGTACGTGGTGTTCCACGACGCCACCCTGCTGGCGATGCTGCGCGCGATGCCTGCCGACGAAACCGAACTCGCCTCGATCAGCGGCGTGGGCGAAGCCAAGCTCAAACGCTACGGTCGGGACTTCCTTGCGGTCATCAACGCCGCCGACTGATCGGCGCGGCCGATCGCCTGCTGGCGTGGCGCCGGCCCGGACGGGTAGATATCGGCCGCCGGCTTACGCGTATCAGAAAGTGCGGTGAATCATCGTTCGTGACTGCGCGGTGGCGGGGTACCCGCAGCAGGCGCCGGCAAGCCAAGCCGCTGGCCGGCCTTACGCCTCCAGCTGCCAGCGCACCTCGTCGGCGTCGCTGGCGCGCTCGTGGATCAGCGCCAGCTGCGGCACGAAGCGCCAGCGTTCCAGCCGGGCCGGGAGCCGCGCTCGCGGGTACTCGCCACGCAGCGCGTCGAGCGCGCTGTGCTCGTTCTCGAAGCGACCCAGTTCGGCACGTTCGCGCAGCGCACGCCAGCGACGGCCATGGCGGATGATGCGAAACAGGCCGAGGGTGGAGGGGTAGACGTATTGCGCCAGCACGCGGGGTAACTCCTGGGGAAGGGCGGCGCAATCTAAGCAGCGCCCTGTGACCACCGCGTTATCGCAACGCTACCGTTGTGTCGCGCCGTTCAGCCAGCTGCCGCCTTGCCGCTGCCCCCGCACCGCGGCGCGACCTTGCCGCACAAAACCGCTAGCATGCCCCGGGTTCGTCGGCGCGCTTTCATGCGCCGACCCATCCATCGGGCAGACGCTGGAAATCGTGGCGACCAAGGGAAAAACCACTTCGCTCGACATCGCCTACCTCGCCGGCGTTTCGCAGGCCACGGTATCGCGTGCGCTGCGCGGCAGCCCGTTGGTGAACGAGGAGACCCGGCGGCGCATCGAGGCGGCGGTCAAGCAGCTCAACTACAAGGTCGACAAGAACGCCTCGAACCTGCGCACCCAGCACTCGGGCACGCTGGCGCTGCTGCTGTTCGAAGATCCCACCGCCGACGATTCGCACATCAACCCGTTTTTCCTGTCGATGCTC
This sequence comes from Dyella sp., assembly GCF_035685805.1. GTDB lineage: Bacteria > Pseudomonadota > Gammaproteobacteria > Xanthomonadales > Rhodanobacteraceae > Dyella_A. The sequence goes on along the minus strand of NZ_DASSAB010000054.1, from coordinate 12,309 downwards.
GGCTCCATCACCCGCGCCTGCGCACAGCATGGTTACGACCTCCTGATCTCGTTCCAGCAGTTCTCGCGCGACTGGCATGCCGACTACGCCGACAGCAAGAAAGCCGACGGCATCATCCTGCTCGGCTACGGCGACTACCTCGCCTACCGCGACAAGCTGGCCACGCTGGTGGAGCAGGGCACGCAATCGGTGCGCTGGGGCGCGGTATTGCCTGACCAGCCGGACGTCTCGATCGGCTGCGACAACGTTGAAGGCGGGCGCGCCATCGCCGAGCACCTGCTGGCCCAGGGCTGCCGCCGCATCGCCTTCATCGGCGATGCCTCCAGCCACTACCCGGAGTTCCAGCAGCGCTATCGCGGCTACGTCCAGGTACTCGCCGCCGCCGGCATCGAGGCCGACCCGGCGCTGCAGCTGGATGCCGAAACCACCGAGCTGGCCGGCTACGAGGCCGCCCAGGCGCTGATCGCCAGCGGCGCCCCGTTTGACGCGATCTTCGCCGCCAGCGACCTGATCGCTTTCGGTGCCATGCGCGCGCTGGACGAACACGGCTTGAAGGTACCTGAGGACGTGGCGCTGGCGGGCTTCGACGACATCCCGATGGCGCGCTTCGTCAACCCGGCGCTGACCACCGTGCTGCAGGACACCCGCCAGGCCGGTGAGCGGCTGGTCGAGACCCTGCTGCAGATGATCCGCGGCGAAAAGGTCCAGAGCACCATCCTGCCGGTGAAGCTCACCGTGCGGCGCTCCAGCCTGCGTGGTGGCGCGGGCGGCAAGTAGATATCTTCGGTTGTGCGCAGGCAATGCCTCCTGCTGGCCGCTGGGCCTATGCACGGAGACTTTTCATGAAGTGCCATGCAGGTTTGTATCTGCTGCTTGCCGCTCTTCCGGGGCTGGCATCGGCCTCGGACACCGACTCTTGGTTTACTTCATCTGCCCCAGAGATCGGCCACGCTCGGATCATCGAAGAGATTCCAGCGGAGTTCTATTTCGAAGTCCCGGTGTCGCTTCTAGACGCCGCGGAAATCCGATTTCGAAAAGGGGTCGGTGGTTCCGCTGTCGACTATCGACTTGAAATGATTTAGCCGCGGACACTTCAGCTGTCCTTCGACAATGGCCCCGAGTATTGTCCGCGCGGTCTACAGCAACGGAGGCACCGACGGCTATTGCCTTCAGCGCACCGACGCGTCACTCTGGGTTGCACATCAGTCGCTCGGTGTTTCTACCGGCGAACATCGCTCGGCTTTGCTTGTCTGCCTTGGGTTCAAGCCGAGCCAGGTGTTCGTGACTTCAAATGGTGCGATGTAGCGCGTGCTCTTTGCGAGACCTAGAGCTCGTCCACCTGCGCCAGATACCGCTCCGCCTGCGCCAGCGTGGCCGCGCGCTCGTCCGGCGCCATCTTCTCCCAGCTGCGGTACGTCATGCCCAGCCGCGGATTGCGCCCGAACGTCGCCTGGTGCCGCGCGTGGAAATGCCAGTACAGGCTGTTGAACGGGCAGGCGCGTTCGCCGTGGCGTTTGGTGTGCGTGTAGTGACAGCCCTTGCAGTGGTCGGATTGCCGGTTCACGTACGCGGCCGAGCCGCTGTACGGCTTGCTGCCCACGATGCCGCCGTCGGCGAACTGGCTCATGCCGCGCGTGTTGGGCATTTCCACCCACTCGAATGCGTCGACGTAGATGCCCAGGTACCACGCGTCGACTTCGTCTGGAACGCAGCCGGCGAGCAGGGCGAAGTTGCCCGTGAGCATCAACCGCTGGATGTGATGCGCATAGCCCAACGCCAGTGACTGGCCGATCGCTGCGCGCAGACAGGCCATCTTGGTGTCTGCGGTCCAGTACCACGCCGGCAGCGGGCGCTTCGCATCGAGCGCGTTGAGCTCGGCGTAGCCGGGCATGCGCGCCCAGTAGATGCCGCGCACGTACTCGCGCCAGCCGAGGATCTGCCGCACGAAGCCCTCGGTGGCGGCAAGCTCGGCCTGGCCGTCCTCGAATGCTGCGATGGCCGCCTCGATCACCTCGCGCGGATGCAGCATCTTCAGGTTCAGCGCGAACGACAGCCCGGCGTGGAACAGCGTGCGCGACTGCCCGCTGATCGCATCCTGGAACTGGCCGAAATGCACCAGCCGGTGGGTGATGAAATCCTTCAGCCACGCCTGCGCCTCGCGCCGCGTGAGTGGCCAGCCAAAGGCTTCGGCACAGGGCTCGCCCATGGTCTGCACACCCGCGGCCTCGATTTCGCTCCATAGCTCGCGAAGGTCGTGCTTCTGCCATGGCCACGATGGTGCCGGCGGATCACCGGGCCATTTCGCGCGGTTCTCCGCGTCGAAGTTCCAGCGCCCGCCCCGCGGCTCACCGTCCGGTTCCAGCAGGATCTGGTGACGCCGGCGCAGGTCGCGGTAGAAGAACTCCATGCGTGGCACTTTCTTCTCGAAACGCTTCGCCGCCTCGTCGCGCTCCAGCAGGAAATGCTCGGCGCTCACCACCGCGTTCGGCAGCCCGCTGGCGTCGAACGCGTCGCACAGCGCCTGCTCCACCCGCCACTCGTCCGCCTCCATCCGTTCCAGCCGCGTGGCGCCGAACTGTTCGATCAGCCAAGGCAGGTTGTCGGCGAAGCTGTGCCGATTGCGGTCATCGCCGATGCGCAGGTATTCCACCCGATGCCCGGCCTTGGCCAGCGCCGCGCCGAAGCGGCGCATCGCGGCGAAGATGCCCAGTACTTTCTGCGCGTGGTGGCGCACGTAGTCGGTCTCGCTGCGCACCTCCATCAGCACGTAGACGATGGCGTCGTCGACCTCGCGGAACCACGCGTGCCGGGCGTTGAGCTGGTCGCCCAGGATCAGTCGCAGGCAGGTCATGGTTTCGGCTCCGGGGTCTTCGAACGACGGCAGCGCTCGCTGCAGTAGCGCACCTCGTCCCACACGCGCTCCCACTTCTTGCGCCACGCGAACGGGCGCTGGCACACGGGGCAGGTCTTCGTAGGGAGGTGCGGCTTGCGGTGCATGGGGTGTGAGTGTCTCAGCCCTTGGGCAGCGGATGGATCACCGCCTGGCCGCCGTCCACGCCGATCTGCTGCGCGGTGATCCAGCGCGCCTGGTCGCTGAGCAGCAGGTCGATCAGCGCCGCGCTGTCCTCGCCTTCGCCCACCACACCCATCGGGTTCATCTTGCTGTTGCGCTCGATCGCCTCCGGCGTGCCGGTAAGCCGCGCCGACAGCGCCGAGCGGGTCAGGCCCGGATGCACGCAGTTCACCCGGATACCTTTCTCGGCATAGGTCGCCGCCGTGCTCATCGCCAGCGCAGCCACCGCCGCCTTGGCGCTGGCGATCGCCTCATGGTTGGGAAAGCCCGCCTGCGCCACCAGCGTGCCCACCAGCACCGCGCTGGCCGGCTCCTTGTGCTTGAGCGCGGCGGCGACAAATGCCTTCAGCGCATGGAATGCACTGAAGTAGTTGAGCCGGAAGATCGCCTCCAGATCCGCCTCGCCGGTGAGGTGCAGGGGCCGGATCAGGGTGGAGCCCACGCAGTGCGCGAAGCCGGTCACCGGCCCCAACGTGGCCTGCGCCGTCTGCAGCAGGGCAGCGGACGTGGCTGCGTCGGCGACGTCGCCGGGCAGGACCAGCGCCTCGCCCGGCAGGCCCGCCGCCAAGGCATCCAGCCGCGACGCGTCGCGTGCGGTCAGCGCCAGCTTGCAGCCACGCGCGGAGAGACGCCGCGCCAGCGCCGAGCCGATGGCGCCGGAGGCGCCGGTTATCCAGACGGTCTGGGTCATGGGGTGTCCTGCTTTCGAAGGAGTCACACCATACGGGCGAACCGCTGCTGCGGTTGCACCCGCGGCCGCTGCGGCGATCAGCGCGAGGGCCCGTTGCGGCGCAGTCGAGCGGTCATGAAAGCTTGCCGTGGTACCGAGCCGCAGTTCGTGCTGCGCGACCAGGCGAGCGGCACGCGCCGGCCTGCGGCGGGATCGGCTCTGCGGTCGCGTGGGAGCGAAGCGTTCTTCACGCCTGTCACCCCGCGGCCCCGTCGGCGGACAGGAATGCGCGCATGCGCCGCTGCGGCCATGTCACCGCCGGGGATGCCGGGAAATGAAGGCGCGCGTGCCTTTCGTTCCAACGGCGCAGGAATGTGCAAGCCTGCGCGGATCGTCACCGCCTACGCTGCAACCGTGGCCCCGCGATCCCCCTGTCGCCGCCACGCACGTACCACTCCCGCCGCGAGGCGCGCTGGTGGTCTCGGGCCAGGGATGGCTCTTTTTTCACTTGGACCGAGGGTTGGCGCCGGTCCCGAGGTGGTGCGCGCGCAGGCCCCCGGTCGGCGGCCCCCGGCGCTCAGCGGATTCAAATGCGCTGGCGGCTGATGCCACGGCGCAACGTCGCGCGCCCGGCAGCGCATTGGCCGGGCTGATGCCGGACCCAAGGTGCTGCACGCAGGACGCGATGCACCATGCAGCCGGGGGGCGCTGAGGCCGCTCGCTCGCCAGATTCGCGTGCGCGCCGGCCGCCTCCGCTTTCAGCGCTCTCTTGCGCGAAGGGCTTCCGGACGTGGCGTGATAGGCGCTGTGCATGTCCGGCAGGCGTGCCTCTACGGCACGTCCGGGTTTCATGCCCGACGCGGGCGCGGGCGGGGCCTGCTGTCTGGCTACGGCAGGCATTGGCCGCCGGGCTTGATGCCTCGACGGTCACGCTGCAAGCCGTGCTCGCCGCGGCTGCCGGATAGCTCGGTGGCCAGGACGCAACGCGAGCGATGAAAGGTGTCCGGCGCGGGTGTGCCCATCGTGCCGTCGCTCGGGGTAGAACCTGCCGGCGGCGCGGCGCCCTATCGCTTTAGCCGGTGAACTCGGCGATATCGCCGGGCTTGCGCAGCATCTTGTTGACCTCGCCGGCGTGCAGTTCTTCGGATGCGATCAATTCGCGCGCGTACTCCTCCAGCAGCACCGACTTGCCCGCGGCCAACTCCAGCAGCTCGTAGTAGGCGGCCAGCGCAAGCTTCTCGTGTTCCAGCGATTCGCGCAGGATCGGCCCCACATCGTGCTGGTGGGTTTCCAGCAGCGGACCGAGGCCCAGCGACGGATGTCCGCCGAACTGCGTGATCAGCTCGCCGGCCCGGCGGGCGTGCTGCAGGCTTTCGTCGGCCTGTCCGGAAAGCCAGCTGACGATCGGAATGCGGTTGTAGCCGAAGATCATCAGCGCGTAGTGCGTGTAGCGCACCACCCCGGCCAGTTCCAGCTCGAGGATGCGGTTGAGCAGGGTGATGGCGCGTTCTTTGTCCTGAGCTTGCATGGCGAACTCCCGTGGGGACGACGCGTCGCTGGCCGCGACTGGCCGCCGTAGCCTACTCCTGACGCGCAATGGCTGGCCCGCCGCGCGGCCCGGGCTGCAGGGGGCCGCCGCGAGCGGCCTTCTTCCGTCGGGTCGCATGGACGCCAGCGGATGACTCAACGTGCGAGGACGAAAAGCGGGATCTTCTGTTGACGAAGAGCCGCACCCGGCGTCCATGGGGACGCCGGCAGCGAAGCCGAAGGCGCCGAGCTTTTCCTCGCCCACCCGCGCGACCGCACGGTGTCGATGAAGGTGGCGGCGCTGATCAAGAGCCTGCGGAGCAGTTTCGGCGATCCGCCGTACTGGGACCTCTGACGTCGCTCACGGGTTGCCCCGCAGTTCGGCCGCCGCCGCGGGCGGCGCAAGCACATCCAGAGTGTGCAGCCACGTCTCCACCAGCCGTGGCCAAAGCGCGATCGGCCACTTGCCCGGACGCAGGCCGAATGCATGCCCACCTTGTGCGTACAGGTGCATCTCGGTGGGCACGCCGGCTTTGTGCAGGGCCACGTAGTAGGCCAGCGCCTGCTCCACGCCGTCGACGTGGTCATCCTCGGCCATCAGCAGGAAGGTGGGCGGCGTGTCGGCCGTGACGTGGATGTCCGGGCGCAGCCTCAGATCTGTTTCCACGCGGGTGGCGTGGTCCTCGTCCTCGTGTAGCCAGAGGTGGCCGGGGTAGAGCGCGATGGCGAAGTCCGGCCGGCTGCTCAGCCGGTCGGCAGCGTCGATCGGTGCGTAGGTGCGACGCGCAAAGTGGGTGCTCGCCGCAGCCACCAGATGCCCGCCGGCGGAAAAGCCGATGACCCCGACCTTGTGCGGGTCGACCTGCCACTGCGCCGCATGCAGTCGCACCAGGCCGAGCGTGCGTTGCGCGTCTTGCAGCGCGGTCTGCACCGGGGGGTAGTAGCGGTGATTGTCCACCCAGCTGGGGCCGGAATTGGGCACGCGATATTTCAGCAATACGCAGGTGATGCCGCGCGACGTGAGCCAGTCGCAGATCTCCGTGCCCTCCAGATCCATCGCCAGCATCTGGTAACCGCCGCCGGGGAACACGACCACTGCCACGCCCGTGTTGCGGCCTTTCGGCGGGTAGCGGGTCAGCGTGGGCTGGCTGACGTCGGTGACCTTGGCCCACTCGCTGGCGACGCGCTCGGGCGCGGGATGGGGCAGCGCGTTGGGCATCTTTCCATCCGGCCAGATCGGTTGCTGGGTGTGACCGGGCGAGGGTTGCCACACGCCGCAGCGGGCGTTGCCGGCGGTCAGGCTGAGGGTGGCGACGAACAGGAGCAGAGCGAATTTCATCGGATGGCCCGCGGCACGCAAAGGCGCAGCCTGCGCCGGAGCCATGGCGGGGGTGGGTCGCGTGGCGGGCGATCCGGTGGCCACGGGATGTCAGTGGTGCGGCGCCGGCCGCGCACCCCTCACCAGCAGCCACAGGCAGGTACCGATCTCGGCCAGTGCCGCCGGCAGCGTGACGTAGGCGGCGAGCGGCAGCTCGTCGTACCCGCCGACCAGCAACTGGCCCAGTACATCCACCACGTAAGACGCGCCGCCCAGCATCAGCAGGGCGCCCAGCAGGCGGGGCATCTGGCGAGAGCGGATCACCAGCCAGCCGAGCGGGATCAGCCACAGGCCCCAGAACACCTGCGCGAGCAGCAGCGCGTGGTTGTAGGACGCCAGCTGCAGCATCACCTGAGCCTGCCGCTGGCCGGCGTCCAGGGCGTGCAGCCACGGCGCGTCGCCGAGCCAGGAGAGAATGTCAAGCCGGTACTGCAGCGAGGCGATCGACAGCGGCACGCTGAGCAGGGCCAGCACCACCATCAGCGCCGCGGCATCGCGGTTCGCCCTGCCAAGCAGCCGGTGGAACAGCAGTGGAAGCAGCGCGAACTCGACGTAGCAGAGCAGGGTGGCGGCGATACCGGCTCGGAACAGCGTGCCGTGCGCGAGGATGTGCTGCACCGTGGCGGCCGGATCACCGTGCCCGCTGAGCTGGCCGGGCACGTACATCAGCCCGAACACGCCGGCAACGATGTTGACCAGGTAGGCGGTGCCGATGCCGCGAGCAAGCCGTCGCGTGGCCGATGGGCTGTCGGTGGTCAAGCGGGGCTCCCTGCGGGTGGTGGCGAATGGTCGGCGCGCTGCGCGCTAGCCGGCCGCATCGGGGCGCCGCGGCCAGCGCCACGCTGTCCATCCGATGGTCAGCGACAGCACCACCTCGATCACGCCGAGGAACAGGTAGAACGTCCGCGCGCCGGGCATGGTCATCAGCATGATGGCGGCATAGGCGAGGCCCAGCACCACGTTCGCCCAGCGGCTGACCGGTGCCGGCAACAGCAGCGAGAGACAGACCATCAGTGCCGGCACCGCCATCATGGCCGAGGTGCCCAGCAGCACGCCCTGCGTGACCACGCCGAGCGGAGCCATCTTGCCGGCGAGCATGCCGGCCAGCTTGCCGGGCTCGTACAGGCCGAAATAGTCGCCGTAGACGTAGCAGAACATCAGCGACGCCCACAGGGCGGCGAGCCTGATCTTGACGTTGATCCGGGGGTCGTCCAGCGGGGCTTTGCGTGAGCCAGCCATCGGTGCGGAATCCTTGCCGTGCGAGCGGAGGCGGGTGCGGTGCCTGCGCAGCCTAGTGGCGCGCGCCTGCCGCGCAATGTGGCGGAGGTCATGCGGGCACGTCCGCCGCGCGCAGCTTCGGCACAGCTGGAGCAAGAACCGACAAGTGCCTGCATCTCGGCGAGGGTAAGGTGGCGTCGTTGCCGGAAAGAGGTCTCTGCCATGGCCGTCACGCACCCGAATGGCTCCGCGTCGCCCCGTGCCCTGCATGCGCTGCTGCTGGAAAGTCGACTCGATGATCCGCTCGACGAACCGATCGCGCCGCTGGGCGAGCACGGCTACACCACGCTCGCGCGGGTCATTCCCTCGGCGCTTGCCGTGTTGCGCGTGGCGGCCCGGATCGAGCCCGAGCCGCACTGGCTGATGGACTGGTATCGCCACACCCGCATTGCCGAACTGGGACACCTCACCGCCGAGCAACTGGTGGCCATGGGACGCGCGCCCGTGGTGATCGCTTTCCTGCAATCGATCCGCCGCGGCGTCCGCGGATGATCTCGTTGTCGCCCCGAGGAGGAGCACGCACGTGACCGTACAACATCGCTTTCGCAGCATCGTCGACGAGCTCGCGCGCCTGCACGCGCAACGCGAGGTGGCCATGCTCACGGCCTTTGCTGCGCTGGAGAGGCAGGACGCCGCACTTGCGGTGCTGATCACCCAGAACCTGGGCGACCGCACCCGCGCGGCACGCTGGATGTGCATGCACCAGCGCGCCTTCGGCGGCCGCTCCGCCTACGAGACGCTGGCCGACGGCGAGATCGACCGCGTGTGGGATCGCGTGCTCGGCAGCGAGGGCATCGACGGCGCCTTGCTGCCTTCCGAGGCTCGCATGGCGTACTGAGCTTGCCGATGCCCGGCGCGGTGGCGAGGTTCGTCGGGCGTCAGCCGGCTTCCCTGCGAAGCGCGTCGAAGTAGGCGGCGATCTCCTCGGCAAACACATAGCGCTCGGCGGGCAGCGGTGAGCCGGCCTCGACCAGCGCCTGCGCACAGCCCAGCCAGTCGCCGCCGGGCGTGGTCTCGGCCTGCGAGGCGAAGCTGAGCGTGCCATAGACGTTGTCGTTGTAGCCGTGGCGCTCGTCGTAGTGCGCGCCGTGGGCGAGCAGGAAGTGGGCGAGCGGGGCGTTGCCGCGGAACACGGCCCAGTTGAGTGCGCTGCCGTCGATGTCGCCGCCGCGGATGGCGATCGGCCAGCCCGCCTCCACCATCACGCGCACGGCGGCGTCTTCGCCGCTGGCGGCCAGCTCGGGCAACAGGCGCAGCTCGATCGGATGCAGCCGGGCGATCAGGTCCGGGTGGTCCGCCAGCAGGCGCTGCACGGCCTCGCGATCGGCGCGGGCACTGGCGGCGAGCAGGGCGTCGCCGGGGCCCGGTGCTTCCGGTGCCGCGCCGGCCAGCAGCAACCGGCGCGCCACTGCGTCCAGCCCCAGGCAGCGGGCCAGCCGCAGTGCGCTGACACCGTGTCCGTTGCGCACCGAAGGATCAGCCCCCGCATCGAGCAGGATCCCGATCACCACGGGCGAACGGCGCCGCCGGATCGCGTGCAGCAGCGGCGAGCCGTTGGGGCCGGGCTCGTTCGGATCGCCGCCGTGGGCGAGCAGCAGGCGCACGGTGTCGGGTCGCTCGGCATCGAGCGCGCGAAACAGCGCATTGCATCCGGTGACGCGGGCGCCCGCCTGCAGCAGCAGAAGCACCAGCGTGGGATCGCCTGCTTCGGTGGCGTGGTACAGCGACTCGTTGTCGTTGGGGTTGGCCACGGCCTGCAGCAGGCGCCGGGTGATTGGCACGTCGTGATTGCGGCCGGCCGCGCCATACAGGGCGCTGAGGGGCTCGTCCGGCAACGCGGGGTCGCGCCAGGCGGTGTCCGGATCGGCGCCGGCAGCCAGCAGCAGATCCACGCAGGCGCGGATGCCTGGCGCGCGGTCGGGCAGCGTGACGAGGGCGGAGAAGGTGGCGCAGAGCAGCGGCGTCATGCCGTACTCGGTGCGCGCATCGTTCACCCACGCCGCGTCCTCGGCAATGGCTGCCTGCACCGCGGACGCATCGCCGATGGCGCAGGCCAGCACGGGATCGCCCCGCAGCAGATCCGGGCATGCGTGCAGCAGCCGCTCGGCCAGTTGCGGCCTGGCCGGCTGGTAGCCGTGGCCGAAGGCCCAGCGTTGCCACTGCTGCCTGCGCGATGCGGCGTCGGCCGTGGCCGCCTGCAGGGCCACGTAATCTTTCAGCTGCGACCAGGAGGCGAAGCCGTACTCGCGCGCGATGCACGACTGCGCGTCGTGCAGGCGCAGCTCCATTGCCGAGAGGGCGGCGTGGTCGAGGCCTGCGGCGGCGGGCAGCGTGCGACTGATGCGTTCGAGCGCGTGCGGGTCGCGTCGGCGGACACCCTCGAGCAGCGCCTTGGCCTGCTTCTTCAGGTGATCCAGATGGGGATGGGCGGGCAACTCGTTCATGACAACCTCCATGCAATAGGTGCCGAAGGTCCGCAATCCCGGCTGCACAAAGGTTGGCGATGGCAAGCGACGAGCAAGTGGGTTTGACCCTTTCCGCGGACCCGGAGGCGGCTTGCGACGCCGCGGCGAGCATAGCAAACCGCCCGCTGCGCGCGATCGCGCTTGAAAGGGACGGGCCGGTACCCACGTGATCATTTCCCTTGCCGCGGCACCGGCCCGGCCGGCCCGCCACGGACCGCCCGCGCGGCGCCTTTCCACTCCCTGGACCCAGCCCATGCATATCGATCTGTCTTCCCGCACCGCCATCGTCACAGGTTCCACCGCCGGTATCGGCCTGGCCATCGCCCGCGGCCTGGCGCAAGCCGGCGCCGAGGTGGTGGTGACCGGACGCACCCAGGCGCGCATCGACGAGGCACTGGTCGGGCTGCGGGCCACGCATCCGACGGCGCGCTTCCGTGGCCTGGCAGCAGACCTGGGCACCGCCGAGGGCGCCGCGCGCCTGATCGCCGAGGTGCCCGATACCGACATCCTGGTGAACAACCTGGGCATCTTCGAGCCGAAGGCGTTCTTCGATATTGCGGACGAGGATTGGCAGCACTTCTTCGAGGTGAACGTGATGAGCGGCGTGCGGCTTTCCCGGCATTACGCGGGCGGCATGGCGCAGCGCGGCTGGGGCCGCGTCCAGTTCGTCTCGAGCGAATCGGGCGTGCAGATTCCGGTGGAGATGGTCCACTACGGCATGACCAAGACAGCGCAGCTGGCGGTGTCGCGCGGCCTCGCCGAGACCCTGGCCGGCACCGGCGTCACGGTGAATGCAATTCTGCCCGGCCCGACGCGCTCGGAAGGTGTCAGCGCATTCATCGCCAAGATCGCGGCCGGGCGCGGTGTGCCGGCCGAACAGGTCGAGCAGGAGTTCATCGCCACCGAGCGCCCCAGTTCGCTGATCAGGCGCCTGGCCACGGTGGAGGAGGTGGCCAGCCTGTCGGTGTATCTCGCCTCCGAGCAGGCATCGGCGACCACCGGTGCGGCGATGCGGGTGGATGGTGGGGTCGTGCGGTCGATTGTTTGAGTGGGTGCTCGGGCTTCCATTTCAGGGCGCGCTCTGCCGCGCCCCGTAGGCCCCACGCTTCTTGCCGCACAAGGCACGCCACTCGCTCTCCCGTCTTCTTCCCCTAAGGGGGGATGGCCACGTTTGCCGTATCCCTCATCGTCGTCATTCCCGCGAACGCGGGAATCCATTTTGCTTTTTTCGCTTAAGAGCCAACAGCGTTTCGTCCTCCTTCGGAGGGCGAGCTACTTCTCTTTGTGTGGCCACGCGCCGGTGGCGCGAACGGCGAAGCCGGCCCGAAGGGCGGAGGGCAGGATGCCCGGAGTAAATAGAAGTAACCAAGAGAAAGGCCATCCCGCTTCCGCGCCTCCCGGGCCGTTGGCCCGAGAGGTACGCGTCCGGGCTGCGGGGTTTGTCGACAGTCCATCCCTGGACTGACGCCAAACTGGCCGGCATCCATGCCGGCCACCCTTCGGGCTTTTCCTCCGCCCGGCCGCCGCTGCAGAGGGGAGCGAGGATCAAAAGCCGCGCGCAACGTGCGCGAAGGCTCGGCGATCACTGACGCGATCACCATCGCTGTTGCGTTGTTGTCCGTGCTGATGCTGATGCTGATGCCGATGCCGATGCCGATGCCGGTGGCTGTGGCTGTGGCTGTGGTCGTTGCTGTAGCTGTTGTCTTCGCCCCTGCTTTTGATCTCCACCCCCCTTGTGAGGCGGTGAGCCGTGGACGATGAGGCCCGCAGGGGCATGGGCATGGATGCCGATGCCTTTTCGCCAGTGCATGGATGCACTGTCGAAAAGCCCGGCCGCGGCTCACGGACTTGCCGGGCGCAGCCCGGCAAGCGCCGAGGAGGGTCGCCTTCTCTTTGGTTACTTTCTCTTGGCGACCCA
>NZ_DASSAB010000053.1:0-53723 GCF_035685805.1 Dyella sp. | reverse complement strand
TCGCGGGCTCGCCTTCGTGGCGTTCTCGGCCGGCTACTTCGTGCTCAACCACATCTACCGGCTCGACCGCGGGCCGACCGAGTGGCTGATGATCTTCTGCATGGGCCTGGCCTACGCCACCGCGCTGTGGCGCACCCGCACGCTGTGGGCCGCAGTGGGCCTGCACTGGGGCTGGAATCTCGCCAACGGCGTGCTCGACCCGCTGCTGCCGGCCGACACGCTCGATGCCCACGGCAGCAACCTGCTGACCGCCGCCGTGCATCTGCTGATAGTGACTGCGTTGCTGGCGATACCGCGCCATGGACGATCCGGCGTTGTCGCGACAGGTTACGCCCACTAGCGCAGGGAGCGGGGCGCCCATGGCCGAGTGCTGACCCGTGGCGTCCGTCGCGTCATGACTTTCGGCAGGGGGTCTTGCCGCTGCTGCGGGCTTGTCTCAGGCTGGCGCATCGTTGTTCGACAGGGGGAGTCATGGTGTCCAAACGATTTGGTGGGTTCCTGCCCGCCCTGGTTCTGCTTGCACTGCCGTGCGCGGCAATGGCACAGGTCGACGCACCGGCCGCGGCTTCCACGGCACCGGCTCCAGTAGCCGTCAACGCCGCGCCGATTCCGCTGGCCGCGCCCGACGCGGCCGCAGTGTCCGTGCCGAGCGCGCCGAACGCCTGGGGCGGCGAGCGCACCGGCAGCGAGGCCACCCTCTCCGACCGCGTGGTGACCTACCGCATCGATGCCGAACTCGACGCCGCCAAGCACGCGGTGCACGGCACGGAGCAGTTGCAGTGGCGCAACCGCAGCGACCGGGAGGTGCGCAGCATCTACATGCACCTGTACCTCAATGCGTTCGCCAACGAGGGCAGTACGCTGTTCACCGAACGCGAGGTGCTCACCGCGCACGGCAGCTCGCGTGGCAACGCCCGCCTGAAGAAAGGCGAGTGGGGCTGGATCGACCTCAACTCCGTGCGCCAGGCCGATACCGACCTGAAGTACAGCTTCGTGCAGCCGGACAACGGCCCGGCCACCGATCACACGGTGGTGCGCATCGACCTGGCCCAACCGGTGCCGGCCGGCGGCACGCTGACGCTGGATATCGATTTCCTCAGCCAGCTGCCGCGGGTGGTGGAGCGCACCGGCTGGTTCGGCGACTTCAACCTGGTGGCCCAGTGGTTCCCGAAGATCGGCGTGCTCGAACTGCCCGGTGAGCGCGGTGCCACCGAGGTGCGCTGGAACTGCCACGAGTTCCACTTCAACAGCGAGTTCTATGCGGACTTCGGCCTGTACGACGTCAAGCTGACGGTGCCATCGGATTACACGGTCGGCGCGGTGGGCGAGCAGCAGGGCGAGCCGCAGAGCGCCGGCGGCAAGACCACCTACCACTTCGTGCAGGGCGACGTGCACGACTTCGCCTGGGTGGCGGCCAAGGGCTACAAGACGCTCGACGGCACCTATGAGGGCCCGGGCAGTCCGAAGGTGGCGGTGCGGGTGATCTATCCGCCCGAATACGTGGCCAGCGCGCAGCCGGTACTCAAGGCCAGCATCGATTCGCTGGGCTATTTCTCGCGCACCCTGGGCGCCTATCCGTACAAGACGCTCACTGCCGTGGTACCGCCGTACAACGCGAGCGAAGCCGGCGGCATGGAGTACCCGACGTTCTTCACCGCCGAGGGCTACAACGAGGTGCAGCCCGGCACGATCTCGCAGTACATGATCGATTTCGTGACCATCCATGAGTTCGGTCACGGTTACTTCTACGGCCTGCTCGCCTCGAACGAGTTCGAGGAGCCGATGCTGGACGAGGGCCTCAACGAGTACTGGGACCAGCGCATGCTGCGCGAGCGCAAGCAGGGCATCGACCTGTCCTCGCCGCTGATGAACTGGCTCGGCCTGACGCCGTCGATGAGCGGCTTCGTGCAGGAGCGGCTGACCGCCGGACTGGCACGGCCGGCCGACCCGATCGGCGAGAACGCGTGGGACCGCCTGTCCAGCAGCAGCTACGGCTCGGTTTACTCGCGCACGGCCACGGCCATGCACGATCTCGAAGAGCGGCTCGGCACCGAGGTGACCGAGCGCGCGTTCCGCGAGTACTACAAGCGCTGGCATTTCCGGCACCCGTCGGTGGCCGATCTGCGCGCCACGCTGATCGACGTGTCCGGCAAGCCGGCGGTGGTCAACCAGGTGTTCGACCAGGTGGCCTACGGCACCGACGCGATCGACGATGCGGTGACCGCGATCGACACCCAGCAGGTGCTGCCGCAGGCGGGCTCGATGCTCAAGGACGGCAAGCGCGTGGAGGTCGACGCCAAGACCCTGGACAAGCAGATCGACAAGCAGCGCGCCGACTGGGCCAAGGCGCATCCGAAAGCGAAGGACGGCGTGGGCCCGTTCCCGTGGCGCAGCACGGTGACGGTGCGCCGCTACGGCGCGCCGGTGCCGCAGACGCTGCGCCTGACCTACGCCGACGGCAGTCACGAGGATCTGCGCTGGGATGACGATCGTCGCTGGGCACGTTTCGTGGTGACCAAGCCGATGAAGGTGGTCGCTGCCGAGCTCGATCCGGAGCACAAGATCTACCTCGACGCCAACAAGCTCAACGACAGCTACGCCAGCAAGTCCGAGGGCAGCGCCGCGCGGCGCTGGGCGGCCGACGCGGCCGCGTTGCTGCAGAACTTCTATTCGCTGCTGGGGACGCTGTGATGGCCTACAACACTTCGCGCCGGGTCGATCTCGGTTCCCTGGTTGGCGCGCCGTTCGCCGCCCTGCAGTGGCGCCTGCTGCTGCTGTGGGTGGTGCTCTTGCTGGTCCCCGCCGCCATCGTCAGCCTGCCGCTGTGGGGTGCGCTGGGCGAGCTGCTGGACCACTCGGTGCAGGCCGCCGCTTGGGCACAGTCGTTCAACGCCATGATGTTCGGCGACGTGATGATGCAGCTGGGCCAGAACAACGCATGGCTCAACGGCGCCGGCCTGGCCGGGCTGGTGGTGACGCTGCTGCTGCTGCCGTGGCTGCACGGCATGGTGGTCGCCGCGGGGCGCGCCGGGCGTGCGCTCGGCTTCGGTCACCTGCTGCAGAGCGGTCTGATCGAGTACGGGCGCATGTTCCGCCTGATGCTGTGGTCGTTGCTGCCCTATGCGGTGATGCTGGGCCTGGCCGGCTTGGCGATGGGCATGGCCTCCAAGCAGGGCGACGCGGCGGTGCTGGAGTCCAAGGCGGTGATGGCGCGCCACGTGGCCATGGGCGTGGCGCTGGCGCTGTTCGTGCTGGCGCAGGCGATCGTGGAGTCCGCGCGGGCGTCATTCGTGGCCGACATTGGCCTGCGTTCGGCCACCCGCGCCTTGGGCCGCGGCGTGATGCAGCTGCTGCGCCGTCCGCTGAGCACGCTGCTCAGCTACCTGCTTATCACGCTGGTGGGGCTGGCGATCGCACTGGCACTGGGGATGGCGCGCATCCACACGCCGGCGCTGGGGCTGGGTGGCTTCGTGCTGGCGCTGCTGCTCACCCAGCTCGCCGTGGCCAGCAATGGCTGGATGCACGCCGCGAGGGTGTTTGCACTGGCCCGGGTGGCCGCGTCGCTGAATCCGTCGCGCCGCGGCGGAGGCCTGCCGCCGGCACTGTGACCGGCGCGAACCTTCTGCGTTGATCGCGACGATGCCGGCCTTGTGCCGGCATTGTCGTGTCAGGGGCGCAGGTCACGCCGGTTCGCGCGAACCAGCGGCACCGGCGGTGACGTCAGCAGTGGTCCACGCGCGTGGACCGCGCGGTGCTCCCGGCGATGGGCCGCATTGCACCTGTCGCGCATGACGCTCGGGCGGTATTGCCGCAGGCGTGTCGAAGGCTGGAGCGCCCGCCGCGCCGCCTGCGTTCGGAAGGTTACGACGCTTGCGTGATCGGTCAGGGCGTTCCCAGCCGCAACAGCAGCAGTTCACCGCCACCGTCGATGCGCAGGCGCATACCGTCTGCCGGCAGCCAGGTGGGCTCGTCCAGCGTCAGCTCGGCGCGCGCGTCGCCATGCTGCCACTGGGCCCGGCCCGCGAGCAGCCAGGCCAGCCAGTGCGCGTGCGCGGGCAGCAGCATGGGCCCCTGCAACGGTCGAGCGATCAGCTCCAGCGCCTGCGGCACACGGGACTGCAGTCGCACCAGGCGGGTGGCGGTGTCGGTGCGGAAGACGCATGCCGGCGGCGCCGCGGCGAGCTGCAGCCGAAGCAGGTCGGTGGTGGTGTCGCCGCAGTGCATCTGCACCGGAGCATCCAGTGCCACGATGCGCTGATCGGTCATGCCGGGTTCCGCCGCCGGCAGCGTGGCCGCGACGTCCAGTGCGTGGAGGGTAATGCGCCAGTCGCCGTGATCCGCGTCCGTGGCGTGCGGGCCGTCGAGGGTGCCGGCGGCGACCGCGCGAACCACCGGCGCGATGGAGTGGGCGTGCGGCGGCAAGCGGTCGGGCGAGGCCGCGCAGTCGGTCATGCCCAGGCGCGGCGAGGCTCGCGGAACGGTGGGTAGTAGGCGAACACGTGGGTGTTGCAGCCGTAGAAATCCATGTTTTCGATGTGTTCGCCGCCGAGCCGCTCCGCCACCCGGTCGGACGCTTCGTTGCCGATGCGGACCAGGCTGATCAGGCGCTGCGCGTGCAGCGTGTGCCAGGCGAACTCCAGCACGGCGGTGCCGGCCTCGGTGGCGTAACCGTGGTGGCGGTGCTCTGGCTTTAGCATCCAGCCTAGCTCGAGATCCGGCCAGCCTTCGGGATACATCAGCCCGGCCCGCCCGAGGAACTCGCCGGTCTCCTTCGACTCCAGCGCCCACATGCCGCAACCGCGCAGCTGCCAGTGCCCCAGCAGCATCGCCAGCGAACGCCAGGCGTTGGTGCGGTCCAGCGGCTGGCCGTCGCCGATCCAGCGCGTGCTGGCCGGGTCGGCGAGCATCGCGGCGTAATCGTCGAAGTGCCGTTCGGTCAGCGCGGTCAGGCGCAGACGCGCCGTTTCGAGAGTGGGAATGTCGGACATGGCCATTCGGTTATCAGCGACGGCTATCCAGCAATCGGCCGAGTGCGTGGGTACTTGAGGCGAGGGCTTCCTCCCATGCCAAGCCGGTGATTGTCTCACCGGTTGCCGAATCGACAAAATCCTCCGCCTCGCCGGGGGGCAGCAGGTGGCGGTAGTCCACCGTGACCTCGGTGCCGGCGGGCAGATCGGCCTGGGCGAAGATGAAGCCCAGATGCCACAGCCCGGTAGGCGAGAAGCTGTGGTTGACGTAGCACTCGTCGGGCCAGTCAGGCGAGACGGTGTAGCGGTCCTCGAACCAGCGGGCGCTGGCATGGCGTTGCGCCGCCAGCTCGGGCGAGGCGGTCAGTTCCGCGTGGCGCCAGGTCCGGTCGATCGCATCCGGCGCAGTGATGATGCTGCCGGCGCGTACCGGCTCGTCGAGAAACAGGCCTTTGCCTGCACCGCCGATGGTGGAGGCGGCGATGCGGTAACGCGGAAGGATCATGTCTGGCGCAGCACTCTGGGCCCGGATCGGGCGCGCCGGAGTGTAACGCAAGCGGCGCGGGCTACCGGGAGCCCGCGCCGCCGCCCCATCCGTGGGTCGGGGAGTCCCTGCGGGGTTACTTGGCGCCGGTCTTGACCTTGCCCTTGGCCTTGGCGGATTTCGGTGCCTTGGCCGCGGCGCCGGCGGCATTGCCGCTGAACTGGATGGCGTCGGTGTTGCGCTTGAGCGTGGCCGGGCCCATGCCCTTGACCTGGGCGAGGTCATCCACGCTCTTGAACGGGCCGTGGGCCTCGCGCCAGGCGACGATCGCCTTGGCCTTGGCCGGGCCCACGCCATCGAGCGAGCGCGAGATGGTGGCGGCGTCCGCCTTGTTGATGTTGACCGGGGTAGCGGCGAAGGCCGGCAGGGCGACAGCCAGCGCGAGGGCGGCGGCGAGCAGTGAGCGGAACATGGCAATCCTCCGTGATCGATGGTCACCGCCGTGGCGGCGACGGCCAGGGCAGGCCGCGGAGGTCACTGTGCCGCCGCGGGTCCGCGTCCGCTGCCGGTGCACGGCCCGTCCAGCCGGGGGCGCCGGCGTGCGCGACTGTGGGTCGCAGCTGACAACCGCGTGGGCCGCGGCAGGGCGCGCGGGGGGCGCTGGTACAATCGCGGCTTTGTTGTTGCAGCCGGAGATGCCCATGGATACCACCCGACTTTCCCGTTTCGTCAGCGGCCTGTGGGACGACGAGATCGTGCCGCAGCTGGTGGAATACATCCGCATTCCCAACAAGTCGCCGATGTTCGACAAGGACTGGGCCAGCCATGGCTACATGGACCAGGCCGTCACGCTGATGGAGACGTGGGCACGCAGCAAGCTCGACGCGCTGCCCGGCGCCACGCTGGAGGTGGTGCGCCTGGAAGGCCGCACGCCGCTGATCTACATCGACGTACCGGGCGCGGGCGACGACACCGTGGTGCTTTACGGTCACCTGGACAAGCAGCCGGAGATGACCGGCTGGGCCGACGACCTCGGCCCGTGGAAGCCGGTGATCAAGGGCGACAAACTCTATGGCCGTGGCGGTGCGGACGACGGCTACGCGATCTTCGGCTCGCTTGCGGCGCTGCTGGCGCTGCGCGAGCAGGGCATTGCGCACAGTCGCTGCGTGATCATGATCGAGGCGTGTGAGGAGTCCGGCAGCTACGACCTGCCGTTCTACGTCGATCACCTGGCCGGGCGCATCGGCAATCCGTCGCTGGTGGTGTGCCTGGATTCGGGTTGCGGCAACTACGACCAGCTTTGGCTGACCACCAGCCTGCGCGGCATGACCGGTGGCGAGCTGAGCGTGCAGGTGCTGGACGAAGGCGTGCACTCGGGCGACGCCTCCGGCGTGGTGCCGTCGAGCTTCCGCATCCTGCGCGAGCTGCTGTCGCGGCTGGAGGATCCGGCCACCGGCACGATCGTGCCGAAAGAGCTCTACGTCGAGATCCCGGCCGAGCGGGTGGAACAGGCGCGGCACGCGACCGAGGTGCTCGGTACGGCGATCTACGACAAGTTTCCGTTCGTGGCCGGCATGCAGCCGGTCAGCGACGACCTGGTGGAACTGGTGCTCAACCGCACGTGGCGGCCGCAGCTGGCGGTAACCGGTGCAGGCGGACTGCCGGCATTGGAAAGCGCCGGCAACGTGCTGCGCCCGTTCACCGCGATGAAGCTGAGCCTGCGCGTGCCGCCCACGCTCAACGGCGCCAAGGCCGGCGACTTCGTCAAGCAGCTGCTGGAGAAGGATCCGCCGTATGGCGCCAAGGTCAGCTTCAAGGTGGAAAAGGACGGCAGCGGCTGGAACGCACCGCAGCTTTCCCCGTGGCTGGCGCAGGCGGTGAGCGAGGCGTCGGAGCACTACTTCGGCGCGCCGGCGGCCTATATGGGCGAGGGCGGCTCGATCCCGTTCATGGGCATGCTGGGAGAGAAGTTTCCCGAGGCGCAGTTCCTCATCACCGGCGTGCTCGGCCCGCATTCCAATGCGCACGGCCCGAACGAGTTCCTGCACATCCCCACCGGCAAGAAGGTGTCGATGGTGGTCGCCGAGGTGGTGGCCAAGCACCACGCGCAAGGTGCCCGAGACTGACTCCGTGGCCCCTCTCCCCGCCGCCGGCCGCCGCGAGGGAGGGTCACCATGGCGGACCCGGTCTGCGCGTGTCCGAAGAAGGCGCGCCGCGTCGTCGCTGATCACCCGGGCCGGTCCACCTCATCCCACTCCTCGCCCCGTCGGGCAGAGGACGTAGAAGCAGAGCGCGCACGCATGGACCACTCCTATCTCGCATCGAACTGGAACGCCGTGCGCGATAGCGTCGCGCAGGCCTGCCGCGACGCTGGCCGCGAACCGTCGGAAGTCACCATCCTGCCGGTCAGCAAGACCTTTGGCGCGGATGTGGTGCAGGCGGCCGCCGCACTGGGCCTGCGCCGGTTCGGCGAGAACCGCGTGCAGGAAGTACGCGAGAAGGCGCCGCTGCTGGCCGACCTGGGCCTTGCGTGGGTGATCATCGGGCCACTGCAGACCAACAAGGCCAAGGACGTTGCCCGGCTCGCGCACGAGGTGCAGACGCTGGACCGCCTGGCACTGGCCGAGGCGCTGCATCACCGCCTGCAGATCGAGGGCCGCACGCTCGACGTGCTGGTGCAGGTGAAGACCTCGCCGGAGGAGAGCAAGCACGGCCTGGCACCCGAGGCGCTGGCGCCGTTGCTGGCCGAGCTGCGGCGCTTCGACACCCTGCACGTGCGTGGCCTGATGACCATCGCCACTCACACCGACGATGCCATCGAGGTGCGCCGCTGCTTCCGCCAGCTGCGCGAACTGCGCGATGCCATGGTCGCCGACGGTTACGACCTGCCGCGCCTGTCGATGGGCATGAGCGGCGACTTTGCGCTGGCGATCGCCGAGGGAGCCACCGAGGTCCGCATCGGCAGCGCGATCTTCGGCGCCCGGCCGGCGGCACCCGCCGGCTGAACGCGCTGCTCGCGTCCGCTTTGCCGGATAACTGGTCGACGGGGTTCACTTAACCTCGATCCAACAAGCGGCCGTGAAGGCTTTGTTACTTTCGATCGGTTGCCACGCCGTCGGCTTTGCCGGCGACCTGTTCCACCCTTGTCGCAAAGTAAGCTTGGGAGCTTGTCCCGCATGCCGATCAAAGCATTGACCGCGCTGTTTGCGCTCGCTGTCGCCGTGTGTGCCGCGCCGCTGCACGCCGACGAAGCCGCTCCCGCGCTGCCCATGCAGGCCGTCGCCGCCCCGCTGGCAGGCGCGCTGCCGTTGTTCAACCCCGCGCCGGCACTGGCGCAGTCCGCGCTGCCGGCCAGTGCCGAGGCGCTGCTGGCCTCGGCGGTACAGGCACCGGAGGCCACGGTCGACGCCGACGCCGGCTCGGATCTGCGCAAGACCCTGATCGACCTGGCGATGACGCTGCGCCACATCCGCTACGTGCGGGGCGGCCACGATCCGGCCACCGGCTTCGACTGCAGCGGATTCGTCCGCTACGTCTTTGGCGAAGCGATCGGCCTGCACCTGCCGCGCAACGCCGCCTCGCAGTTCCTCGCAGGGCTGAAGGTAAAGCGCGGCGACATGCAGCCGGGCGACCTGGTGTTCTTCCGCACCGCCGGGCGCCGCGGACGTATCTCGCACGTGGGCATCTATATCGACAACGGCAAGTTCATCCACTCGCCGTCGCGTGGCGAGACGGTGCGCGTGGACAATCTCTCCGACCGCTACTGGTCGCGCCGCTTTGCCGGGGCCAAGCGTCCCGAGGCGATGGCCCAGGTCGACACGCCCGCCGACAAGGGCTGATCGCTCGCGCATTGCTCGCGATGAAAAAGGCCGCCGCGAGGCGGCCTTTTTCGTGACGGCGCGACGCAGCGTCGCAGCGGAGGTTGCGCCGAGATCCGCGCCACCCCACATCAAGGGGCTGACCCACCTGCCGAGGAAACCCGATGCCCCTCTCCACGCTGCGCCAGCTGCCCGGTGTCACGGCCACCCCCGACGCGGACACCCACGGCTACGTGTTCAACCACACCATGCTGCGGGTGAAGGACGTGGCCGCATCGCTGGATTTCTACACCCGCGTGCTGGGGTTCACCCCGGTGCACCGGCAGGAATTCGCCGAGGCGGCGTTCACCATCTACTACCTGGTGCTGCAGGCGGACCCCACGGCGATTCCCGAGGACGACGCGGCCCGCCTGCAGTGGGTGCTCGGGCGGCCGGGCGTGCTGGAGCTGACCTACAACCACGGCACCGAGCAGCAGCCGGAGTTCCAGTACCACGATGGCAACAGCGAGCCGCGGGGCTTTGGCCACCTGTGCGTGTCGGTGCCTGACGTACGAGCTGCGTGCGCACGCTTCGAGGCGCTCGGCGTGCCGTTCCAGAAGCGCCTGGCCGACGGCCGCATGAAGCACATCGCCTTCATCAAGGATCCGGACGGCTACTGGATCGAGATCCTGCAGCCGACGCCGCTGGTGGACTGAGCGCCGATGTTGCCAGCCGACGCCCGGCCGATTCGGGGTCGCCGGCGAACCGTTGCAGCCGGCCGCGGTCTGTGATGCCGCTGCCGCAAAGAATCGAGGAACCGTGATGCCGATAGACCTGCCGCCCGTCACCCGCAACCTGCTGATCGCCAACGTGGCGGTGTTTCTGCTGCAACAGGTGATGCCCGCGGTGCTGATGTGGTTCGCGCTGTGGCCGCTGGGCAGCGGGTTGTTCCAGCCATGGCAGATCGTGAGCAACGGCTTCATGCATGGCGGCGTGGCCCACATCGCCTTCAACATGCTGGCGTTGTACATGTTCGGCGGGCAGATCGAGCGACTGTTCGGCGCCCGGCACTACACCATCTACTACTTCACCTGCCTGGTGGTGGCGTCCGTGCTGCAGTTGGTGGTGCTGCGGTGGTTTGCGCATGATTTCCAGACCCCGACGATCGGCGCCTCCGGCGCGGTGTTCGGACTGCTGCTGGCGTTCGGCATGATGTCCCCGCACGAGAAGGTGTACTTCATGCTGCTGCCGATCCCCATGCCCGCGTGGCTGTTCGTGATCGGGTACGGCGCGCTGGAGCTGATCTCCGGCGTGGTCGGCTGGATGCCGGGGGTAGCGCATTTCGCCCACCTGGGCGGCATGCTGGGAGGCTACGTGCTGATCCAGTACTGGCGCGGGCGATTTCCCCTCAAGCCGCGGCGACGCCTGCTGCGCTGAGCGCGAGGCGCGCACGAAAACGGCGGCCGGGGGCCGCCGTTTTCGTATCCACCGGTCAGCCGGTCAGCGCAGCGCGAGGAAATCCGCACTCACCACGAAGCGCACCGCGTCCAGGCGCAGGCGCGACTTCGGCAGGGCGGCGAGCAGGGCATCGCGCTCGGACTGCACCATCGCGATCTCGGACGCGCTGATCGACGGATTCACCGCGCGCAACGCCTGCAGGCGGGCCAGGTCGGCATCCAGCGTGTCGGTGGCCAGGGCGACGGCATCGGCCATACGCTCGGCGGCACGCGTACCGGCCACCGTTTCGGCTTTTTCGAGCATCGGCGGCACCAGCTTGTTGAGGAACTTGCGGTAGCGCGCCACCTCGATGCTGCGGTCGGCGGCCTTGCGCAGTCCGATCTCGCTGGGCTGGAAGTCGTCGCGCTCGGCCAGCCGCGTGTCCACCGTGACCACGATCGGCAGCGTGGGCAGGAAACGCTCGGCGTCGAGCCCGCGATCGGCCACGCATTCGAGCAGGAACACCGCTTGCAGCAGCGCACTGCGCGGGCCCAGCGCGTCGTCCACCATGAAGGCCGCATTGCCCTGCTCGCCGGTCAGCGCGAGATCCATCGCGCCCAGCACCAGCGGGTGATCGAGCCGCAGCAGCGGAAGATCCTCGCGCGCCAGCGCCAGCTCGCGATCGAAAGTGACCGACACCGGGCCGTCGGCGAAACCGGGCAGGGCGTCGGTGGAGAGGTACTGCGGATCGAGCAGCAGCACCTTGGGGCCGAGCTCCTCGGCGTGGATGCCGAACTGCTCCAGCAGCCGCTGCACGAAGGCGTCGCGCGAGGGGTCGACGTCCTCGCGGCGGAACGCCTGGCTCAGCTCCTCAGCGTGCAGGTCGCGGCTGGCGGCCAGTTCCAGCAGGTGATCGCGGCCGGCGCGGATCAGCTCGGCCAGCTCTTCGTGGCTGGCGCGCGTCTCGGCGATCAGCACGTCCAGCTCCTGGTCGCGGCCATCCGCACTGCGGGCATGTTCGCTGGCCAGCGCGGCCAGTGGCTCGCCGTAACGGCGCAGCAGCTCGCGGCCGTCGGCGGGGCTGGAACGGAAGGCATCCAGGCCCTCGTCGTACCAGCGCGCCAGCACGTGCTGCGCACTGCCTTCGACGGCCAGGATGTGGATGGAAATATCGTGCTGCTGACCAATGCGGTCGAGCCGGCCGATGCGCTGCTCGAGCAGGTCCGGATCCAGCGGCAGATCCCACAGCACCAGGCGGTGGGCGAACTGGAAGTTGCGCCCTTCCGAGCCGATCTCCGAGCACAGCAGCAGGCGCGCGCCGTCGGGCTGGGCGAAGAACGCCGCGTTGCGGTCGCGCTGGATGATGCCGAGCCCCTCGTGGAAGCGCGCGATGCCGGCGCCGGTGCGCGTGCGCAGCGCTTCTTCCAGCGCCAGCACCTTGGCCTGGCTGCGGCAGATCAGCAGGAACTTGTCCTGCGGATGCTTCTCCAGCAGGTCGACCAGTGCCTGCAGGCGCGGGTCCTCGCTGTAGTCCAGCGCGATGATCGGCGCGGGCTGCTGGATGTCGGCGTGGA
This sequence comes from Dyella sp., assembly GCF_035685805.1. Lineage (GTDB taxonomy): Bacteria > Pseudomonadota > Gammaproteobacteria > Xanthomonadales > Rhodanobacteraceae > Dyella_A. Next base: position 41,464 of record NZ_DASSAB010000053.1, on the reverse strand, counting down.
ATTCGGCCAGCAGGGTCTGGCGGGTGTTTTCGTCCAGCTCGTCGGCGTCCTGCAGGTGCCACACCGGCAAGCGCTTGGGAAAGCCGCCGATGCCGGCGCGGCGGTTGCGGAACATGGCCCGGCCGGTGCCGTGGCGATCGATCAGCGCGGCGAGGATCGCGCGCGCGTGCTCGGGCTTGATCGTCTCGGCCAGCTGCGCGGTGAGCTCGGCGTCGCCGGCCAGCGCGGTGGCCAGCATGCTGCGCTGGTCGACGTCCAGCGGCTGGTTTTCCAGCAGGCGATCCGCCACCTGCGAAAGCGCCTGGAAGGTGTCGGCCTCGGCCAGGTAGGCATCGAGGTCGCTGTAGCGCTGCGGATCGAGCAGGCGCAGGCGCGCAAAGTGGCCGCTGCGGCCGAGCTGTTCGGGCGTGGCGGTGAGCAGGATCACGCCGGGCGTCTGCGCGGCGAGTTTTTCCACCAGCGCGTAACGCGGGCTGGCCGCTTCGGGCGTCCATTCCAGATGGTGCGCCTCGTCGACCACCAGCAGGTCCCAGCCGGCGTCGAGCAGCTGCTGCGAACGCTTGGGCGAGGATTCCAGGAAGCCGAAGTCGGCGATCACCAACTGCTCGTCCTCGAACGGGTTGCTGCCCGGCTCGGACTGCTCCAGCGCTTCGCAGCGCTCCTCGTCATAGATCGCGAAGCTGAGGTTGAAGCGGCGCATCAGCTCGACGAACCACTGGTACACCAGCGTGTCCGGCAGCAGCACCAGCGCGCGGCTGGCACGTCCGGTGGCGAGCTGGCGCGCCAGGATCATGCCGGCCTCGATGGTTTTGCCCAAGCCCACTTCGTCGGCCAGCAGCACGCGTGGCGGACGACGCGCGGCGGCGATGCCGGCCACGCGCAGCTGGTGCGGCACCAGCCCCACGCGGGCGGCGGCCAGCCCCCAGGTGGGTGAGCGGCGCGCCTCGGCGCGGCGGCGCAGGGCGTCCAGGCGCAGCTCGAACTGGGCCACCGGATCGGTGCGGCCGCCGATCAGCCGGTCATCGGCCTGGCTGACGCTCTGCTCGTCGTCGAGCTGGCCTTCCTCCATCTCGCGGCCTTCGCCGCGGTAGACCAGCAGGCCTTCGCGCACGTCGATGCGCTCCACCAGGAACGAGATGCCCTTGCCGGCGACGCGCTGGCCGGGGCGGAATTCGGCGCGCACCAGCGGCGCCGACTCCATCGCGTAGGGCCTGAGCACCCCGGCCTTGGCGAACAGCACCTGCACGCCGCGTCCTTCGACGCGCAGTACGGTGCCCAGGCCCAGTTCGGGTTCGGCGGTGGAGATCCAGCGTTGACCAGGTACGAACATTGCGAAGCCGTGTAGCGACAAAGGCCATCGATTATCCGCCCCTTGCCGCGCTCAGGGAACAGCGGCCGCGCTCAGGTATCGACCCATTGCCGCAAAAGGTTGTGATAGACGTTGGTGAGTCGCAGCACCGCGCCGGCATCCGCGCCGGCGGCCTGCAGCGTCTGGATCGCCTGGTCCAGCTCGAACAGCGTGCGCCGCCGTCCGTCGTCGCGGACCAGGCTCTGCACCCAGAAGAACGCGGCCAGCCGGCTGCCGCGGGTCACCGGGTCGACCCGGTGCAGGCTGCTCGCCGGGTACAGGATCAGGTCCCCGGCCGGCAGCTTCACCTCGTGCTCGCCGTAGGTGTCGCTGATGAGAAGGGCACCGCCGTCGTACTCGTCCGGTGCGCTGAGAAACAGCGTGCACGCGATGTCGCTGCGCAGCTGGCCGGCCTGGTCCGGCAGGGCCATCACCGCTCCGTCGACGTGGAAGCCGTAGTGCCCGCCGCCTTCGTATCGGTTGAACCGCGGCGGCAGGGTGCGTTGCGGCAGTGCGGCCGCATGGAACAGCGGGTGCCGCGCCACCGCCGCGAGCACCAGCGCGCCCAATGCCTGCCGCACGGGCGCGCCCTCGGGCAACTGCAGGTTGCGCTTCACCCGCGCACCCTGCGCGCCTACGGTTTCGCGCCCGTCGGTCCAGTTGCCCTCGCGCAGCTGCTCGACGCAGTGACGAATCTCTTCGGCATCCAGGACGCCGGCAACGTGCAGCAGCATGGCGGGGTTCTCCGCGGCGCGCCGGATCAGAAGCGCAGGTTGGCGGTGAGCATCGCCGATCGCGGCGTGCCCGGGGTGTAGCGGTAGCCGCTCTTGTTGATCGCGGCCACGTAGCGCTTGTCGAACAGGTTGTAGAGGTTGAGCTGCACGCTCAGGTGCCGGTTCACCGGCAGGCTGGCGACGGCGTCGAACACCCAGTACGCCGCGGTGGTGGTCGGGGTGCCGATGGCGCCGTCGGTGCCGCGCTTGAGGCCGCCCACGTAGCGTGCGCCGCCGCCGAGGGTAAGGCCGGAGGTCCAGCGGTAGGTGGTCCAGCTGGTGAAGGCGCGTTTCGGGGTGTAGGCCAGGTCGCGCGAGCCATCGCTGCTCACCAGGGCGCCCTTGAGCACGGTGGCATCCATGGTGGTGACGCCGGCGCTGAGCGCCCAGTGCTCGGTGAGCCGGCCGACTGCCCCCAGCTCCACGCCCTGCACGCGCTTGCGGCCGACCTGGTAGTACTGCTGGTCCACCGGGTCCTGCACCAGCTCGTTGCTGACGGTCGTGCGGTAGAGCGCGCCGGTGAGCAGCAGCTTGCCGTCGAGCACGTCCCACTTGCTGCCCACTTCCACGGTGCGGGCCTTCTGCGGATCGAGGTTGGGGTTGTCCGCGCTGTTCGCCGAGCTGCTCAGGGTGAGCGTGTTGCCGCCGGGCGGCTCCTGCGACTGCGCCACGTTGGCGTAGACGCTGGCGTTCGCGGCCGGTTTGTACAGCACGCCCAGCTTGTAGTTGGGCAGGTTGCCGGAGGTGCGCACCTTCAGTCCCGGCACCGGGGTGGAAGCCGGCAACGTGCCGCAGGCCGGTGCGTTGCGCGCGCCGCACAGCACGGTGCTGTCGAAGTCGGTGGTGTAGTGGTCCAGGCGCGCGCCGGCATTGATCTTCCAGCGCTCACCGAAGCTCAGCGTGGCGAAGGCGTAGACCGCGGCGGTGCGGGTCACGCCGCGACTGTGCGCACCGGTGCGGCCAACCCGCAGCCCGCCGACGTCCGGGTCGGGTGCATACAGGCTGGCGGCGGGAAGCGCGGTGCCGTCGAGAGCGGCCTGGCCGATCGCGCTGGCTTCCTCGCGCGTCAGTTCCACGCCCAGGCTGAGGTCGTGGTCGACGTGGCGGCCTTCGGCATGCACGCGCAGGTTGGTCTGGTTGGTCAGGATGCGGTTGGTCTGGTCCTTGAACGTGGGCAGGTCGCGGGTGATCGTCCAGGTGGACGCATCGGCTGGATCAGGCGTGAGCAGGTTGGCCGCGTTGGCCCGGTACGAGATCAGCTGGTAGTCCTGGTGCGTACGCGCCCAGCGCGCGGTGTTCTGCAGCGTGGCCTCGGGCGAGATGTCGTGCTGCACGATCGCGGTGAGCATGTCCGAGCGCACGTCGTCATGGTCGCCCAGGGTGCCGTAGAAGTTCGACGGGTCCACCGGCGCGGCGTCGCCCAGGAACGGACGCGCCGGGTCTGGCGTGCCGTAGCCGGGCAGGCCGACGGTGGAGACACCGCCATCGGGACGGTTCTGCTGGGTGACGTGCAGCGCGTCGATGTACACGCGCGTGGCGGTCTTCAGGCCGAACGCCAGCGACGGCGCCACGCCCCAGCGCTTGCTGCGCACGGCGTCGCGGCCGGGAACGCCGCTGTTTTGCCCCAGCAGGTTGAGCCGGAAGGCGGCGGTGGGTGACAGCGTCTGGTTCCAGTCGGCGGTGGCGCGCCGCTGGGTGGCGCTGCCGTAGGCGATGGAGCCGGACAGCGCAGCGGCCGGCATCGGCTGCTTGCTGACCAGGTTGATGGCGCCGGTGGGCGCGGTGCGGCCGTAGGTGGTGCCGTCTGCTCCCTTGGTCACCTCGATCTGCTCGAGGTTGAACACGTCGCGCGAGTAGGAGCCGAGGTCGCGCACGCCGTCGACGAAAATGCTGCCGGACGTGTCGAAGCCGCGCATGGTGATGCCGTCGCCGGTGGTGGTGCTGCCGTTTTCGCCCGCGTAAAAAGTGCCCACGCCGGGGCTGTTGCGCAGCGCTTCGGTGAGGGTGGTGGCTGCCTGTTGATCGATCAGGTCGCGCCCGATCACCTGCACGGTCTGGGCAGTGTCCAGCAGCGCCTGGGTGAACTTGGGCGAAGACAGCTCGTCCACGCGGTAGTCCGGGCCGCGGTTCGCCTCCACCTTCAGGCCCGGCAGGCGCTGCGCCTGACTGCGCTGCGCGGTGGTGTCCACCTCGGTGGCCGCGGCGAGGGCGGGAGCCAGCGCCAGCGACGTGAGCAGGACGGCGGTGGAGGGGCGGGCGTGCTTGCGCGACGTGATGAAGGCCATGCGGAATCCTTGCTGCAACGGTCGTCCACCTCGTCGGCGCCGGTCCCTGGGGGCGGCCGGTACCGTCCCGCGCGGCAATGTGGCCGGCGGAGAGAAGGCAGAAGCGGGTGGTGCGCTGGCGAGGAAGACTGGCTGGGCGCGGAGCCGCCATGGTACCTAAATGCGAATGATTTGCAACACGGGGCGGCAACGAGGCATGAAAAAGGCCCCGCAGTTGCCTGCGGGGCCTGATCCATCCGGTGCCGACGAGGCGGCGCCGGCAGCGCTACGGAATTACCAGATCTTCACCTGCTTGTCGCCCGAGCGGACCATGGCATCGCCCGGCTTGCACTGGAACGCCGCGGCAAACGCCGGCATGTTCGACGGCGCGCCGATGGCGCGCAGCGAGGCCGGTGCGTGCGGGTCGGTGTTGAGCTGCAGCAGTGCCTGCTTCTCGCGGATGCTGCCGCGCCACACGCGCGCCCAGTTGAGGAAGAACCGCTGGTCCTGGGTGTAGCCGTCGATCTTCTTGCCGGCCTCTTCCGGGTGGTTCTTCAGCGCAGCCTGGAGCGCGTCATAGGCCACCGCGGTGCCGCCCAGGTCGGCGATGTTCTCGCCCAGGGTCAGCTTGCCGTTGACGTGCGCGTCCGGCTTGTCCTTGATCGGCGTGTAGTCGTTGAACTGCTGCACCAGCTTGTCGGTGCGGGCGTCGAACTTGGCGCGATCTTCCTTGGTCCACCAGTTCTTGTTGTTGCCGTCGCCGTCGAACTGGCTGCCCTCGTCGTCGAAGCCGTGGCTGGCCTCGTGGCCGATCACCGCGCCGATGCCGCCGTAGTTGATCGCGTCGTCGGCATTGGCGTCGAAGAACGGCGGCTGCAGGATCGCGGCCGGGAAGTTGATCGTGTTGTCGGTCGGGTTGTAGTACGCGTTGACCGTCTGCGGGGTCATGCCCCACTCCTTGCGGTCGGTCGGCTTGCCGATCTTGTCCACGTCGTAGCGGTAGTTGTACTTACCCGCGGCCATCACGTTGGCGTAGAAGTTGTCCGGGGTGACAGTGAGGCCGGACCAGTCACGCCACTTGTCGGGATAGCCGATCTTGGGCAGGAAGGTGTTCCACTTGGCGATCGCCTTTTCCTTGGTCTCGGCGCTCATCCAGTCGAGGTTCTCGATGCGCGCCTTGAGGGCGTTGCGCACGTTGTCGACCAGCTCCTGCGCGCGGGCCTTGGCTTCGGGCGTGAACTCCTGCTTGACGTACAGCTCGCCCAGCGCCATGCCCATGCCGCCGTTGACGGTGCCGAGCACGCGCTTCCACAGCGGCTTCTGCTCCGGCTGGCCGGACAGGGTCTTGCCGTAGAAATCGAACTTGTTGTCGGCAAACGCCTTGGTCAGGTACGGCGAGGCGTCGTCGATCACGTGGAAGCGCAGGTACGCCTTCCACTGGTCCACCGGCGCCTTGGCCAGCAGCTTGTCGAACTCGGCGAAGAACTTCGGCTGCGACAGCGAGAAGCCCTTGTCGATGGTGACGTCCTGGGCTGCGAAGAACTTCTCCCAGTCGAAGTGCGGGGTGACCTTGTCGGCGTCCTTGACGCTGACGAAGTGGTACTGCGCCTGCGGATCGCGCAGCTCCACGGGGGCCAGCGAGGCCTTGGCCAGTTCGGTCTCGAACGCCATCACCTGGTCGGCCTGCTTCTTGGCCTCATCGGCAGAAACACCGGTGAGCTCGAGCGTCTTGGTGATGTAATCCAGGTACGCCTTGCGCTCGTCGGCGTGCTTCGGATCGAGGTAGTAGTCCTTGGTCGGCAGGCCCAGGCCGCTCTGGAAGGTGTAGCCGATCTGCATGTCGGCATGCTGGAAGTCGGCGCCGGAGCCGAACGAGAACACCTGCTGGTCGCCATCGGCGAAGCTCTTGACCAAGTAGTCGGCCACGTCGGAGCCGTTCTTCAGCGACGCGATGGCGTCGAGCTTGGGCTTGATCGGGTCGAAGCCGGCCTTCTCGCGGGCGGCCTCGTCCATGCCGGACTGGTACATGTAGCCGATCTTCTGCTCGATCGAGCCGGCCGGCGCGCTGGCGGCGTTCTTGGCGGCGTTCTCGACGATGGTGTGCTGCGTGTTGAGGCTGTCCTCGGCCAGCTGGTCGAAGGCGCCCCAGCGGCTGCGGTCGCTCGGGATCGGGTTGGCGGCAACCCACTTGCTGTTGACGAAGCCGTCGAAGTCCTGGCACGCGTTGATGCTGGTGTCGATGTCGGCGACGTCGAACGCGCTCTTGGGAGCGGCGGGCGCGGCGGCGGTCGCTGCGGTCGAGGCCTTGGCCGGAGCAGCCGGAGCGTCGGCCGGCTCCTGCTTGCCGCAGGCGGCCAGCGAGAGCGCGAGGCTGACGCCGAGCGCCAGGGGTTTCATATACGGCTTGGTCATGGATGTCCCTCTGTGAATGATTCGCCCGGGGGCGGTGTCGTGATGCAATCGATCTGACCGTGCCGGCGGGCACGCCGTGGGCGGTCATGACTCTTCACGCTAGGCCAAGAGTCATGGGTCAGACAGTGTCAAAGGTCAGGGGGTCGCGGGGGCGCCGGCGGGGCTCGCCGCGGCCGGCACGAGCCGCCGCCGCGAGTCGGCATCCAGCCGCAGCACCGGGTAGGCGCCCACGTCCTGGGTGCGGAACCAGGGCGACCGCAGGTAGAAGTAGTTCAGCCGCGCGGCCGGGTCGGCGGCGAACGCCGGGTCGCTGGCGAGCCGTTGCTGGAACGCGCGCTGCAGTGCCGGATCGGCCGCCATCATGTCGCGGGCGAGCTTCTCCAGCACACGCGGCTCACCGTATTCCTTGGGCTCGAACACGGCGTTGAGGTAGCCCCAGTGCAACAGCGAATCGGGCGCTTGCGGCTCCAGCAGCGCGATGGCGACGTTCTCTGCCCGCTGGTCCATCGGCACGATCACCGAGCCGGCCGGCAGGGTAACCCGGCGTTGCGCCGTCTCCAAGGTGAAGTCGCGCAGCATCAGGTGGCCTTCGAACGAGCTGTCGGCCCAATGCGGCTGGCCGAGCTGGTAGCCGGTCGCAGACACCGTCACCGGCTGGTCGAGCCGTTGCATGGCGACCCCGTGGGCGGCCAGGCGCTCGATCACCGCGGTCCACTGGGCCGGGATCGCGTAGGCCGCCGGTGGCGTGACGGACAGGTCCGGCAGCAGGTCGTTCCAGTTGTCGATGCGGTAATCGGTGGGGCGACGCGGGTCGTAGCGGATCCAGTCGGTGTTGGATACCTCGCTGTGGGTCAGGGTGAACGCAAAACCCTTCAGCGTGAACGGCGTGGCGACCGGCGATGCCTTGAAGGTGATCGGCACGCGGGCGTCGACGATGCCGGCGCGCGCCACGACGCGCGCATCGGCCCCGGTCGTCGCCGCCAGCAGCGGTGCGGGCGCGGCGTTGATCTGCGCCAGCAGTTGCTGCAGCAGGTCGTACACCGCCCGGACGCGCACGGCGTAGGGCTTGAGCATGTGCGTTTCGATCAGCAGCGCGGGCCGGTTCTGCAATGCGGCGTAGCCGGTGGAGAAGCGCGGCCCGGAGCCGAAGTTGGCGATGCCCTTGCGCGGGTCGCGGCCGTCCTTGAACTCCAGGTAGATCGAGGCAAGGTGGCCGTGCTTTTCGTAAGCGGGGATCGCCTGCGCCATCAGCGCCTTCTGCCAGGCGGCCACCGCCGGATCGAGCTTGTCCGCGTCCTCGGTGTACCAGGTGAGGTCGTACTGGTAGTCCGCGCCGTCGGTGGTGTGCACGTCGACGAGGAAGTCCGGCAGCCACCGTTGCCACAGGCGCAGCCAGGCGCGCATTTCCGGCGTGTCGGCCTTGATGTAATCGCGGTTGAGGTTGAGGTACTGCGACTGCCCGCGAAAGCCCATGCTTGCGGGGCCGTTCTGGTTGATCCGGTGGTAGGGCGAGCTGTTCTCGTGGCCGTCCACGCTGAACACCGGGATGTAGACCAGCACCACGTGGTCGAGCAGGTGCGGGTATTTGCCGGCGACTGTGATGTCCCGCAACAGCATCAGGCCGGCGTCCTTGCCCTCGATCTCGCCGGGGTGGATGCCGGCCTGCACCAGCACTACCGGGCGGTGCGCCGCGCGCGCTGCGTCGGGGCTGAAGCTGCCATTGCCGCTGGCGATCACCGCGACCATCGCCCGGCCCTCGGGCGAGGTGCCGAAGGTGACCAGCTTCAGCTTGTCCGGCGCAGCCTGCTGCAGCCGCTGCAGGTACGCCACGGTGTCGGCGTAGCTCGGCGTGGTACGGAAATGCGTCGCTTCAGCGGGCGTGGTCCAGTCGGTGGCCTGCGCCGTGCAGGCGGCAAGCGCGAGCAGCGCGGTCAACAGCAGTCGGGTCATGGCGGTTCCGGGGGAAGTGGCTAGAGCGGCGCGACGCGGCCGGCGGGTGAGGCAGGCAGCGTATCGGGCGCCACGGCGCCGCCGGAAATGATGAACGCCATGGCCTGGTCCATGGTCCAGTCGGTCGGGGTCAGTTCGGCCACCGGCACCACCACCAGGTAGCCGCCGGTGGGATTGGGCGTGGTGGGGATGTACACGGCAGCCATCTCGCGCCCGCTGCCTTCCTCGAGCATCACGCGGGTGACGAAGCCGGCCACCTTCATGCCGGGGCGCGGAAAGTCGATCAGCACCACGCGCTGCACGCCGGACGGCTTCTGCTGCAGCACGGCCATCAGTTTCTTGGTGCCGCCATAGATCGTCTGCACCAGCGGGATGCGGGCCAGCAGGCGATCGAAGGTGTCGATCAGGCGCTTGCCGATGACGCGGTTGGCAAGCCAGCCGAGCGCGTACAGCGCCAGCAGCGTGATCAACAGGGCCGGCACGAACGTGAACCAGCGGTTGTCCAGGGTCTGGGCGGTGTGCGGGGACACCAGCGCCACCGCGCTCAGCAACGCCGATACCAGCGGCGCCCCGATGCCTGCCAGCAGGCCGAGCACGAAGGTGAATACCGCGATGGTGATCCACAGCGGCAGAAACGTGAGCAGGCCGGTGAGCAGGTAACGACGTATGCGCAGGGGTGGCATGGCGGACTCGCAGTGCTGTGAGGCGACCATTGTAGGTGCGCCGTTCGGTGCTGCCAGGGCGCGGCGCCTGCCTGCGCGAAGGCCCCGCCCGCCGGCGGCGTGATTTTTTTTCGCGCCGCGCGAATCATGCAGTAACGACGCCAGCTGCCCCGACCGATGACCGACCGCGCCCTCCAGCAACGCTTCGAGATCCTGCTGCACGAGCACCGCCGGCTCCTTTTCAAGGTGGCCGCCGTCTACGCCCGCGACGCGGATGAGCGGCAGGACCTGGTGCAGGAGATCAGCGTGCAGCTCTGGCGGGCCTTTGCCGGCTACGACGAACGGCGCGCCAGGCTGTCGACGTGGATCTATCGCATCGCGCTGAACGTGGCGATCTCGCAGGTGAGGCGCGAGCGCAGTTCGCTGGCCGGGCGGATCGAGCCGTTGCAGGCGCATCACCTGGAGACGGTCGCCGGCGGTGCGGGCATCGTCGAGCACGACGAGCGGCTGACCGCGCTGTACGCGTTCATCGGCGAGCTGGAGCCACTCAATCGGGCGTTGATCCTGCTCTACCTCGAAGACCGCCCGTACGGCGAGATTGCCGAGGTGCTCGGCATCAGCGAGACCAATGTCGCGACCAAGCTCGGTCGCATCAAGCAGACGCTGCGCGGGCGCATGACCGCCGCGGCCACCACCGGAGCATGAGCATGGAACTGGACGAGATGAAGCAGGCCTGGCAGATGCTGGATCGCCGGCTCGCCGCGCAGCAGGCGATCCAGTGGCAGGGCTTTCGCGCTGGGCGCCTGACGCAACTGCAGCGGCGCCTGCGGCCGCTGGCGGGGTGGCTGGTGCTGCAGATTCCGCTCGGCGTGGCGCTGATGGCCTGGGGCATCGCGTCCTGGGGCAGTCATCTGGGCGATGCGCGGGCGATGGCGCCGGGCCTGGTGATGCACGCGTTCGGACTGCTGTCGGTGATGATTCCCGCCCGCACGCTGGCGATGCTGCGGCGGATCGACTACGCCTCGCCGGTGCTGGAGATCCAGTGCCGCCTCGCCCGCCTGCGCGCGTGGCGGGTGCGAGTGGAAGGGCCGGTATCCGCCGTGATCGGCAGCGTGATCTGGATCCCGGCCCTGCTGATGCTGGCGCAGGCCGACGCCGACCGGTTCGGCATGAACCTCTGGGACCATGCCCGGCCCGGGCTGCTGGCGTGGCTGGTGCTTTCGGCGCTGGTCTCGCTGTCGCTGGTCGGGCTGGGCTACATGGTGCTGCGCCGGCTCGGCAAGCTCGACTGGCTGGCCAACCATCTGGCCGGCGCATCGCTGCGGCAGGCGCAGGCCGAGCTGGAGGCGTTGCTGCGCTTCGAACGCGAGAACGGCTGAGTGATGCTCAGCGGGCGCGACGCTTGAGCCGCACGTAGATCTGCTTGCGCACGCGGGCGATCACCTCGCCCGACGCCGTGGTGACGTCGGTCTCGAACCAGTGCAGCACCTTGGCACCCTGCGCCGCTTCCCCGCGCAGCGACTCCACCACTTGAGGCTCCAGCTTGAAGTGCGCGTAGACGTCCTCGCGTCCCGGTGCCACGAAATCGATCGCGCCGGCCTTGTCCCACACCAGATAGTCGCTGCCGAGCTGGTGCATCACCAGCAGCATCCAGAACGGGTCGGTCATGGCGAACAGGTTGCCGCCGAACTGGGTGCGGACGTAGTTGCGGTTCCACGGCCGCAGCCTCAGCACCACCCGCGCCTCGCTCCAGTCGTCGCTGACTGCCAGCACGCGGATGCTGTTGAACAGGAACGGCGGCCACAGGTTGAGCAGGCGGCGGAACGTGCTGGGGCGCATGGGCGGACTCGCGAAGGCGGAAGCGCGCGAGTCTACTGCAAGCATACGTGTGCGTATGGAGTGCCGGCGCCAACCCCGGCGGCGCGAATCAGAACAGCAGCGAGGCCATCCGGCGACGGTAGCGGCCGACCAGCTCGGCGTCGTCCAGCGTCGCGAACGCGGCCAGCAGCCGCTTCTTGGCGGCGCCGTCATTCCAGTCGCGGGCTTTCTCGAGAATCGCCAGGAACTGGTCGAGCCCCGCCGCGGCGTCATCCTCCAGCAGCAGGCGCACGCCGAGCAGGTCGCGCGCGGCCCAGTCGGCCGGGTCGGTGGCGACGCGCTGGCGCAGCGTCGCCAGGTCCGGGGCGCCGTCCAGCGCGCGAGCCAGCTCGAGCTGGCTGCGCAGGCGCACCGCGCGGGCATCGGTGGCGAGGTTGGCCGGCAGCGCCTCGAGCTCGGCCTGGGCACTGGTGACATTGCCCACGCGCATCAGCGCCAGCGCCAGGTCCAGCTTGAGTTCGGGCTTGTCCGGCTCGGCGGCGATGGCCTGCTGCAGGCGGGCGATCGCGTCGGTGGGCGACTCCTCCGGCGCCTCGGCGACGGGCTCGTCTGCCACACCCTCCAGCGGCTGCAGGTGACGCAGCAGGAACTCGCGCACCTGGCCCAGGGGCAACGCTCCGGCGAAGCCGTCGAGGATCTGGCCGTCCTTCACCAGCATCACCGTGGGGATCGAGCGGATGCCGAACATGCCGGCCAGCTGCTGGTGTGCGTCGACGTCGAGCTTGCCGAGCCGGAACGCGCCGTTGAACTCGCTGGCGAGGCTTTCCAGCATCGGCCCGAGCGTCTTGCACGGCTCGCACCAGCTAGCCCAGAAATCGACCAGTACCGGCGTGGTCAGCGAGGCCTGCAGCACATCGCGCTCGAAGTTGTCCTGGGTTACGTCGAACACGTGGGAAGGGGCGGCGGCGTCGGTCACGGTGGAGCTCCATGGCAGGATCTGGCTGTCCAGATCTGGGCACCGGGCAGCATATCAAGGCCGTGCGGGCACGCGCCGTGACAGCGGCCAGTTCAGCGCCATGCAGCGAGATTTGCGAGAATCGCGTCGATGACCCGCCCGGAACATGGCCTTCCCCTCGCGCACGTCACCCCGCCGGCGACCACGGCGGGGCTGCTCATCTGCGAGCATTGCGACACGGTCTACCGCCGTCGTCCGCTGGGGCCGGGGCAGATCGCCTGCTGCGAGCGCTGCCACTTCGTGCTGGAGCGGCATCACCGGCTCGGCCCCAATGGCCTGCTGGCGATGACCGCCACGGCGATGGTGGTCTTCATCCAGGCCAACATCTGGCCGATCGTCACCCTCGAGCTCAACGGCCGCCCCAGCAGCACCACGCTGTGGGGAACCATCATCAGCATGTGGCGCCAGCACGCCGAAGTGGTGGCAGTGATCGCGGCCGCCACGCTGTTCTTCTTCCCGCTGATCAAGATGCTGCTGTTCGCCTGGGTGTTCTGGTTTGCCCGCCGCGGCGAGCGCGGGCCGGGCTTTCGCGGCGCGATGATCGCGCTGCACTACCTGCGGCCATGGACGATGAGCGAGGTGTTCGTGCTCGGTGCGATGGTCGCCATCGTCAAGGCACGGGTGTATTTCGACGTGATCCCGGACCCGGGCATCTTCGCCTACGGGGCGCTGATGCTGTTGATCACGGTGTTCGGCACCATCGACCTGCGCCAGCTCTGGGACGTGACGCGGGAGCGCCGCCGATGAGCGCGCTGCCGCGGGCCGGCGAGTTGGGGCTGATCGGCTGCCACGTGTGCGGACTGGTGTGCCGCGACACGCGGACCGCCGACCTGGCGTGCCCGCGCTGCAGCGCGCAGCTGCATCGGCGCAAGTCGGCCAGCATCAGCCGGACCTGGGCGCTGCTGATCACCGCCTTCATCTTCTATCTGCCGGCCAACCTGCTGCCGATCATGCGCACGGTGAGCCTGGGCGACGTGGACGACAACACCATTCTCAGTGGCGTGGTGGAGCTGTGGGTCAACGGCTCGCCGGACCTGGCGGTGATCGTCTTCACTGCCAGCATCGTGGTGCCCATGCTGAAATTCCTGGTGCTGGGCATGTTGCTGCTGAGCGCGCAGCGCCGCAGTGGCTGGGCGCAGCGCCAGCGGGCGTTGATGTACCGGCTGGTGGAGTTCATCGGCTACTGGTCGATGCTGGATGTATTCGTGGTGGCGCTGCTCACGGCGCTGGTGCGCTTCAGCGTGCTCAGTCGGGTCGAGCCGCTGCCGGGCGTCATCTATTTCGGCCTCACCGTGGTGGCCACCATGCTCGCGTCGATGAGCTTCGACCCGCGCCTGATCTGGGACAACAGGGACAACGATGACTGAAGAAACCACCCCCGCGGGCGACGAGCTGCCCCAGCCGGTCGTGCACCGGCGCCGGCTCGGCGCATCGCTGATCTGGCTGGTGCCAGTGCTCGCCTCGCTGGTGGGTCTGTCGCTGGTGATCAACAGCTGGCTGCAGGCTGGCCCCACGGTCACCATCAGCTTCGACTCGGCCGAGGGCCTGGACGCGGGCAAGACCACGGTCAAGTACAAGAACGTGGTGATCGGCAAGGTCAGCAAGATCCGCCTCAGCGAGGACCGCGCCAAGGTGCTGGTGAAGGTCGCGCTGGAGAAGAGCGCCGAGAATTTCGCCCGTGCCGACACGCGCTTCTGGGTGGTGCGCCCGCGCATTGGCCTGGGTGGCGTGTCGGGGGTGGACACGCTGCTTTCGGGCGCCTTCATCGGCGTGGACGTGGGCACGTCCAAGGAGCCGCGCGACCAGTTCGTCGGGCTGGAGATTCCGCCGGCGGTGACCTATGGCGCGCCCGGGCGCAGCTTCGCCCTGCACGCGGAGGATCTGGGCTCGCTCGACATCGGCTCGCCGGTCTATTTCCGCCGCGTGCAGGTCGGGCGCGTGGCCTCCTACGCGCTGGACAAGGACGGGCGCGGGGTCACCTTCCAGATCTTCGTCGACGGGCCGTACGACCAGTTCGTGACCAAGTCGTCGCGGTTCTGGAACGCCAGCGGCCTCGACGTGTCGCTGGGCGCCAGCGGCCTGAAGGTGAACACGCAGTCGCTGGCGGCGGTGCTGGCCGGCGGCGTGGCGTTCCAGGATCCGGCCGGCCCGCACGATGCCAGCCGCGCCAGCGAGGGCGACACCTATCGCCTGTTCGGCGACAAGGCCACCGCGATGGCGCCGCCGGACGGCCCGTCGCAATACATCCGCATGCGCTTCAACCAGTCGCTGCGGGGCCTGGCGGTGGACGCACCGGTGGAGTTCCTGGGCATCAACATCGGGCGCGTCGTGTCGATCAACATGGACTACGACGAGAAGCACCAGAGCTTCCCGGTGACCGTGGGCGCGGTGATCTACCCGCAGCGCCTGGGTCGCGCCTACGAGAAGCTGGCGGCGCTGGCCGAGGCGCAGGGCACGGGTGCCGACCTCTCGCAGATGGTCGCCAAACTGGTGGCCAACGGGCTGCGTGCGCAGGCGCGCACGGGCAACCTGCTGACCGGGCAGCTGTACATCGCGATGGATTTCCTGCCGAAGGCGCCGAAGGTCGATTTCGATCCCGCGGCGCGGCCGCTGCAGATCCCGACCGCGCCGGGCAGCTTCGACAAGCTGCAGGAGCAGCTGGGCGAGATCGTCGACAAGATCCACAAGATCCCGTTCGATGCGATCGGCACGCACCTCAACGAGGCGCTGGCCGGCCTGGATACGACGCTGAAGCAGGTCAACGGCAATGTCCTGCCGGAGCTGCACGGTACGCTCAAGGACGCGCGCAAGACGCTCGGCACCGCCAACAACGCGCTTTCGGGCGACTCGCCGCTGCAGCAGAATCTGTCCGGCACGCTGCAGGAGCTGCAGCGCATGGCCCGATCGCTGCGCGTCTTCAGCGACTACCTGGGCGCGCATCCGGAGGCGCTGATCCGGGGTCGCAAGGCCGATCCGGCGCCCCCGGCACCCGCGCGCACCCAACCCACTCCCGCCACTGGAGCGAAGCCATGACGCGCCCGTTCTCACCGCGCGACCGCGCCACCCCCGTCCGTCCGCGCTGGAAGGCCCGCGCGGGGATGCTCGCCGGCCTGGCGCTGATGGCCGGCTGCGCCTCGGCGCCGATGCATTACTACACGCTGATCACCCCGGCGCCGATCCCCCCGGCGCTGGCCACCCCGGCCGCCGATGCGCCCGCGGTGCGCCCCGCCGGGCCGGCGTTCGAGCTGATGCCGGTCAGCATCCCGGCGCAGGACGACCTGCCCCAGCTGGTCATCCGCCAGGGCGGGCAGGGCGTCGCGCTGCTGCAAAGCGAGCGCTGGATCGCACCACTCGCCGACGAGATCCGCGGC
This sequence comes from Dyella sp., assembly GCF_035685805.1. Lineage (GTDB taxonomy): Bacteria > Pseudomonadota > Gammaproteobacteria > Xanthomonadales > Rhodanobacteraceae > Dyella_A. The sequence goes on along the minus strand of NZ_DASSAB010000053.1, from coordinate 25,851 downwards.
GCGCTGTCGGCCGACCTGTCGCACGCGCTGGGCAGCCCCGACGTGACCGGCCTGGCCGGCGACAGCCGCAAGGCGGTGCGGATCAAGGTGGACGTGCGGCGGTTCGACTCCGAGCCGGGCCAGCGTGCGCTGCTGGACGCTGCCTGGAGCCTGCGCCTGCGCGAGGCCGACGCGCAGGCGCCCACGCTGGCCTGCACCAGCCGGATCAGCGAGCCGGTCGGCGCCGGATACGCCGCCCTGGTGCAGGGACACCAGCAGGCGCTGGCCCGCCTCGCCGGGCAGATTGCCGAGGCCTCCCGCGCGTTGGCGGACGGCACGGCACGCTGCCCCGCCGGCTGATCCACGGCGCGGGTTTCGCGCGCTTGGCGCAGGCTCGGCCCTTGGGCTAGTCTGGCCGGCTTATCGCAGCGCTGGCCGGGGTCGCCGCAGGCGCTGTCGCATCACGCATCAACGGCACTGGACACATGCAGAACATCGAGCAAAACGGGTCCCCGGCAGGGGCGGGCGAGCAGCCCGGCGAGCACGGCTACCGGCCGCAGGCGGTGGAAACCATCGCGCAGCAGTACTGGACCGACCAGCGCGCCTACGAGGTGACCGAGGACCCGAGCCGGCCCAAGTTCTACTGCCTGTCGATGCTGCCGTACCCGTCCGGCGCGCTGCACATGGGCCACGTGCGCAACTACACCATCGGCGACGTGATCAGCCGCTTCCAGCGCATGCAGGGCAAGAACGTGCTGCAGCCGATGGGCTGGGACGCGTTCGGCCTGCCGGCCGAGAACGCCGCGATCAAGAACAAGACCGCGCCGGCCGCGTGGACCTACCGCAACATCGACAACATGCGCGGCCAGCTGCAGCGCATGGGCTTCGCCTACGACTGGACGCGCGAGTTCGCCACCTGCCGCCCCGAGTACTACCGCTGGGAACAGCTGATGTTCACGCGGCTGATGAAGAAGGGCATGGCCTACCGAAAGAATTCGGTGGTCAACTGGGACCCGGTCGACCAGACGGTGCTGGCCAACGAGCAGGTGATCGACGGCCGCGGCTGGCGCTCCGGCGCCTTGGTGGAAAAGCGCGAGATCCCGCAGTGGTTCCTCAAGATCACCGACTACGCGCAGGAGCTGCTCAGCGGGCTGGACACGCTGCCGGGCTGGCCCGATGCGGTGAAGACCATGCAGCGCAACTGGATCGGCCGCAGCGAGGGGCTGGAGATCCAGTTCCAGGTGCAGGGCGGCGGCGAGCCGCTGAGCGTTTTCACCACGCGCCCGGACACGCTGATGGGCGTCACCTTCGTCTCCGTCGCCGCCGAGCATCCGCTGGCGCTGCGCGCTGCCGCGGCCGATGAGCGCGTGGCCCGCGTGCTGGAAGAGATGAAGCACGGCGGCGTCTCCGAGGCCGAGCTGGAGACGCAGGAAAAGCGCGGCGTCGACACCGGCCTGAAGGTGATCCATCCGCTCACCGGCGAACCGATTCCGGTGTGGGTCGCCAACTTCGTGCTGATGGGTTACGGCACCGGCGCGGTGATGGCGGTGCCGGGACACGACCAGCGCGACTGGGAATTCGCGAAGAAGTACGGCCTGCCGATCAAGATGGTGATCGTCGATCGCTCGGTGGTCGATGCGCTGGCAGAGATCCAGCACGACCTGGCGCAGGGCGTGGGCAGCGATCCGATGCGTGCGGCGCTGCGCGGGCGCAGCACCGATGCCTACGACACGTCGTCGGCCGTGCAGGTGGTCGACGATTTCGAGCGCCGCATCCAGGAGGAAGCTGCCTACACCGAAAGCGGCGTCGTGGTGAACTCGGGCGAGCTCGACGGCCTGGACTACGCCGCTGCGTTCGAGGCACTCGCGGCGCGGCTGGAGCGCGACGGCACCGGCGCACGCCGCGTCAACTGGCGCCTGCGCGACTGGGGCGTCAGCCGCCAGCGCTACTGGGGCTGTCCGATTCCGGTGATCTACTGCGCCAGCTGCGGCGCACTGCCGGTGCCGGAAGACCAGCTGCCGGTGGTGCTGCCCGAAGACGTGGCCGACGTGTATTCCAAGGGCGGCGGCGTGCAGTCGCCGATCAAGGCCGACCCGGAGTGGCGCAAGTGCGCCTGCCCGCAGTGCGGCGGCGCGGCCGAGCGCGAGACCGACACCTTCGATACCTTCATGGAGTCGAGCTGGTACTACGCGCGCTACACCAGCCCGGGTGCGAACAAGCAGGTCGACGCGCGCGCCAACTACTGGCTGCCGGTGGACCAGTACATCGGCGGCATCGAGCACGCGATCCTGCACCTTTTGTACTTCCGCTTCTATCACAAGCTCATGCGCGACGCGGGGCTGGTGCACTCGGACGAGCCGGCCACGAATCTGCTGTGCCAGGGCATGGTGATCGCCGAGACGTTCTACCGCGACAACGCCGACGGCTCGAAGGACTGGATCAATCCGGCCGACGTCGAGATCGAGCGCGACGACAAGGCGCGCGTGATCGGCGCGAAGCTGAAGTCGGACGGCCAGAGCGTGCAGATCGGCGGCACCGAGAAGATGTCCAAGTCGAAGAACAACGGCGTGGACCCGCAGAGCATGGTGGACAAGTTCGGCGCCGATACGGTGCGCCTGTTCTCGATGTTCGCCGCGCCACCGGAGCAGTCGCTGGAATGGAGCGAAGCCGGAGTGGAGGGCATGGCGCGCTTCCTGCGCAGGTTCTGGCGCGAGGTGACCACGCACGCGTCGCAGCCGGACCATCCGGTGGTCGATCCGGCCGCGCTCGACGCCGGCCAGAAGGCACTGCGCCGCCAGCTGCACGAGACGATCCAGAAGGTCGGCGACGACTTCGGCCGCCGCCACGCGTTCAACACCGCGATCGCTGCGCTGATGGAGCTGTTGAACGCGCTGGGCAAGTTCACCGACATGAGCGAGCAGGGCCGTGCCGTGCGCCACGAGGCGCTGGAGGCGATGGTGCTGCTGCTCAACCCGGTGACGCCGCACCTGAGCCACGCGCTGTGGCAGGTGCTGGGCCATGCGCAGACCGTGCTGGAGAACGTGCCATGGCCGGCGGTGGACGAGCGCGCGCTGGTGCGCGATTCGCTTACCCTCGCCGTGCAGGTGAATGGCAAGCTGCGCGCCACCATCGAGGTGTCTGCCGGCGCCACGAAGGACGAGGCCGAAGCGATGGCGCGCGCGCATCCGCAGGTCCTCGCGTATCTTGAGGGGCTCACCGTGCGCAAGGTGATCGTGGTGCCGGGCAAGATCGTCAACATCGTCGCAGGATGAAATCCATGAGTCGCATCGCCTCGCGTTTCCCGCTGCTGCTGAGCGCCCTCGCCGTCCTGCTGCTGGCCGGCTGCGGATTCCACCTGCGACAGAGCGTGGCGCTGCCGGAGTCGATGCAGCGCATGCACCTGACGGTCAGCGATCGCGGCGACCTGCAGCGCAACCTGGCGCGTGCGCTGCGCGGTTCGGGCGTGACGGTGGAAGACGCCTCCGGCCCGGGCATCGCGGAGCTGGCCGTCACCCAGGCCGCCTTCAGCACCGACAAGCTGAGCATCAGCGGCACCGCCCGCGTGACCGAGTACTCGGTGCAGTATGTGGTCAAGTTCCACCTCGTCGACAGCGATGGCACCGTGCTGCTGCCCGAGCAGACCATTCAGATGGCCCGCGAGTACAGCTACGACGCCACCAACACCATCGGCAACGATTCGCAGGTGGAGCAGATCCAGCGCAGCCTGATCGACGACACCGTGCAGTCGATGCTGTTCCGCCTGCGTGCCGCCGCGCGTCACGCGGATGCGCCCGCCGCTGGCACCCCCTGAACCGTGCCGCTGAACGCCGCGCAATGGCAGAAGGCGCTGGCGGAGGATCGCCTGCGCAGCGTGTACCTGCTCGCGGGCGAGGAGCTGCTGGTGCTGGAGGCGGCCGACGCATTGCGCGCGCAGGCGCGCCGGCTCGGCTACGGCGAGCGTGAGGTACTCGACGTTACCCAGCACTTCGACTGGGACGACCTGGCCCGCGCCGCCGCCGGCATGTCGCTGTTCGCGAGCCGGCGTCTGCTCGATCTGCGCCTGCCTACCGGCCGCCCCGGGGTGGAGGGGGCCAAGGCGATTACCGCGTTCTGCGCCGATCCGCCGCCGGACGTGACGCTGCTGATCAGCGCGATGGAGTGGAGCAGCAAGCACGATGGTGCGTGGTCGAAGAAGGTCGACGCGGCCGGTGCGAGCGTTGTCTTCAACGCGCCGCGGCCATACGAATGGAGCGCCTGGATCGGTGCGCGGCTGGCCTCGCGCGGGCTCAGTGCCACGCCCGACGCCGCCGACCTGCTGGCGCAGCGGGTCGAGGGAAATCTGCTGGCCGCCGCGCAGGAGATCGACAAGCTCGCCGTACTGCATCGCGGCAAGACGCGCATCGACGCGGCCGAGATGGAGAACCTGGTCGCCGACAGCGCCCGCTACGACGCCTTCAAGCTCACCGATGCCGCGTTCGCCGGGGACGGCGCCCGCGCGCTGCGCGTGCTGGCGGGCCTGCGCGCCGAGGGTGAGGAGCTGATCCCGATGATGGGCTGGCTGGTCAACCAGTTGCAGCTGGCGTTGCGTCTGGCCAATGCCCGCGACTTTGCCGCCCAGGCCAAGCTCGAACGCTTGTGGCAGGCGCGCGAACAACTGTTTCGTCAGGCGCTGCGTCGCGCCCCGCGCGAGCACTGGCTGGCCTGCCTGGCCCGCGCCGCCCGCATCGACCGCATCGCCAAGGGCCGCGAGCAGGGCGATGCCTGGCTCGAGGCCGAGCGACTGATCGCCGCCATGGCCGAACCCCGCGCCTCCGCCGCACTGGCATGAAGCCGCTGGCGATCCTTGGCGGCACCTTCGATCCGGTGCACGTCGGTCATCTCAATGCAGCCTGGGAGGCCGCGGAGCTGCTCGATGCCGAGGTGCACCTGATGCCCGCCAGCGTGCCGCCGCATCGCCCTCCGCCGGCCGCTAGCGTCGAGCAGCGTGTGGCGATGCTGCGCGCTGCGCTGGCCGGTCAGGATCGCCTCGGCCTGGACCTGCGCGAGCTGGAACGCGCCGGGCCCTCCTACACCGTGGACACGCTCGCCGAACTTCGCGCGGAACACGGCGATCGCCCGCTTGTGCTGCTGATGGGCGCCGATGCCTTTGCCGGACTCCCGACGTGGCATCGCTGGGAGCGGTTGTTCGAGCTGGCACATCTGGGCGTGTTTGCGCGACCGGGCTTCCAATTCAGCTTGCCCACCGAGCTCGAAGCCGCAGTGAGCGGTCGCCTCGCGGACACCGGCGGCGACTGGCGTAACCAGCCGACCGGCCGTGTGCTGCAACTCGAGGTCACGCCACTGGAGATTTCCGCCACACGCATCCGGCACCTGCTCGCAAGCGGGCGGTCGCCGCGCTATCTGCTGCCCGACCGGATGTTCGACATGCCGGGTCTGCTAGCGGCCTATCGGTCAGATCCGGGGTGACACGTATCACTGGAGGCTGGCCGATCGATGTCTTACCGTGCCGCCAAACGTTTTGATGGGGTAATCGGTGATGCTGCACGGAGTAGGTGTGAGCACATGGAGACGCCGCACACTGGTAGTGACGACCGTGATCCTGTTGCTGGCGCTGAGCGCGCATCCGGAACTGTTTCCGCTCGGCACTATGGTCGATGCGCTTGGAGTTGACGGCTTGTGGCTGCTGATCGAGATCCAGATCACCGGCCTGCTGCTGCCGATGCTGCTGACCGCCTTGGTCTGGTGCCGCCCGTACCTGCGCCCGGTGTGCCGGGCGGTTGGGGGATTCCTGCTGAATTACGGCGGCCCCGTCGGGCAATACGGCTATCTCCGCTGGACTACGCGCAGCTTCCCTTAATGAGGTGCGGGGGGCGATCCGGTGTCCGGCGACGATCAGGTGGTGAACGGCACGAAGCGCAGCGCCACCGAGTTCATGCAGTAGCGCAGCCCGGTGGGCCGCGGACCATCGTCGAACACGTGGCCCAGATGGCTGTCGCAGCCGGCGCAGCGGATCTCGGTGCGCACCATGCCGAAGGTGCTGTCGCGCTTTTCGATCACGTTGGCCGCGGCGATCGGTTGCCAGAAGCTCGGCCAGCCGGTGCCGGAGTCGAACTCGGTGGCAGCGTCGTACAGCGCCGTGGCACAGCCGGCACAGCGGAAAAGCCCGGGCCGGGCCGGCTTGTCATGATCGCCGCTGAAGGCGCGTTCGGTTCCGTCCTCGCGCATCACGTGATAAGCCGCCGGTGACAGGCGCTCGTGCCACTGTGCCTCGCTCAGTACCAGCCGCTCGACCTGGCATGGTCCCAGCGGGCGACCATCATCGGCAAAGCACTGCAGCGTGACGTTGCCCGCTGCGTCAGGGGTTGCGGCCGCGGCGCCGTGATCGCGCGCGAACAGTTGCGGCATGAAGGCGACGCCGCCCAGCGCCACCAGCGCGCCACCGGCAAGCGTCGCACGCAACATGCGGCGGCGCTCCGCCATGACGATTTCCTGGGTTCGGGGCATCTGCATCTCCTCGTTTGGGCCCGGCGACGCTACCGGGGCCTTCAATTCGACGGCGGAACCGTACGGGTTACCAGACACTTACGCAGTAACCGTGCCATGGGATGCAGCGAATGGCCTCGTCCCCCGTGCCGGATGACCGGATGTCCGCTGTCTTGACCAACGCCCTCGTGATGGGCATAGATGACGTCCTTGTCTTGCCCAGGGATGCGCCGCGGCGCGTGGAAGAGCAACCGCTCAGCGACAACCAGCAGGCCGACCTGCGCCGCGCCGGCTGGATGGCCGCAGCCCAGGCGGGCGATCGCGTGGCGTACGAGCGCGTGCTCGGCGAGTCGGTCGGGGTGATCCGGTCGGTGGCCCGTCGCCAGGGCGTGCCGGTGGATCTGCTCGACGACGTGGTGCAGGAAACGCTGATCACCGTGCATCGCGTGCGCCACACCTACGATCCCGATCGGTCCTATCACGCCTGGCTGGCTGCGATCTCTGCGCGGCGGGCGATCGACGCGCTGCGCCAGCACGGACGTCGCGACCGCCGTGAGGTACACGAGCCGCTGGCGGTGGAAAATCACGCCGACTCGCAGCAGGCCAGCGATGCCACCGAGCACGAACAGCGCGCGGCGGCCCTGCGCGAGGCCATCGCCACGCTGCCGCCGGGCCAGCGCGAAGCGGTCGAGCATCTGGGCCTGCGCGAGCAGTCGCTGGCCGAAACCGCCGAACTTACCGGGCGCTCCACCGGCGCCCTCAAAGTCAACCTGCACCGTGCCCTGAAGGCGCTGCGTGGGCGACTGCATGGAGATTCCTGACGTGGCCGACGCGCCCTCCCACGATCCGCTGATCCACGCGCTGGGCGCCCAGCTCGCGCCGGTGCGGCGGCTGCGCCCGCCGTCGCAGCGCGCACTCGGCTGGACCGTCCTGCTGGCAGCCCTGGCGGCGCTGCTTGCACGGCATTACGGCCTGGCACCGATGCTCACGCGCTGGTCCGGTGCGCCCGATCTGGCCTGGGCCGGCGTTGGTTCCGCACTGACTGCGGTGGTCGCTGCCTGGGTCGCCTTTTCGCTGGGGATCCCCGGGCGTTCCGCGCGCCGGGCCTGGCTGGTGCTGCCGCCGGCACTGCTGTGGATCGGTGCCAGCGGCATGGGCTGCCTGCGCGAGTGGGTCGCGCCGGACACGGAAGTGGCCACACTGGCGCAGACCCACGGCTGCTTCGCCTTCATCCTGATCTTTTCGGTGCCGTTGTCCGCGGTGATGGTGTGGCTGCTGCGCCGGGCCTACCCGCTGAGGCCGGTCTTGGCGGCGGTGATGACCGGTCTGGCCAGTGCCGCCGCCTCGGCCAGCCTGCTGGAGATCTGCCACGAGTTCGACGCCGCGGCGACCGATCTGGGCATGCATGCGCTGGCGGTGACGCTGGTGATCGGTATCAACGCCGCGTGCGGCGGCCGCCTGCTGCAGCGCAGGTAACGCGGGCGGCCACGCCGGCAGGTAACGCAACCGCAGGTGGCGGCGAAGGAGGGTGGTGCGGTATTGGCCGCACACTCACTTTCAGGAGAACGTCGCATGAAATACGTCAGCAAGCTTGCCTTCGGCCTCGTCTGCGCGCTGTCGGCAGGCAGCTTCGCCACCGCCGCCATCGCCCAGGACGCGATGGCGCACGGCAACAGCGCCGCCACGCAGGATGACGGCATGAAGCACGACTCGATGAAGCACGACGCCATGAAAGGCGATTCGATGAAGCATGACGCGATGAAGCACGACGCGATGAAGGGCGATGCCATGAAGGGCGATTCGATGAAGCACGACGCCATGAAGGGTGATGCGATGAAAGGCGACTCGATGAAGCATGACGCCATGAAGAGCGACGACGCCATGAAAGACGGCGGCATGTAATGGCTGCCGAGCCCCGTCTCCGGACGGGGCTCACGGCGCCTGGACGCTTGCGCCTGCTTGTTCAGAATTCGATCCGGCTGGGGGCCGACGCAGGAGCGGTATACTTCGTCCGCGCGATTGTGCGTTTTGTCTGCACCGAGGCTCTCCCTCTTGGCTACTTCCCCCCGCACCGACCCCTCGGTGACCACCTCCAAGCTGCGCCAGCACGTCATCACCGCGCTGGAGGAACTCAAGGCCAAGGACGTCCGCGAGATAGACGTTCGTGGTCGTACGTCCATCGCCGACCTGCTGGTGATCGCCTCGGGCACCTCGGCGCGTCACGTCAAATCCATCGCCGACGAAGTGGTGAAGTTCGCCAAGAAGGCTGGCGTGATGCCGTTGGGCGTCGAGGGCGAGCAGGAGGCGGAATGGGTGCTGGTCGACCTGGGCGACGTGATCGTCCACGTCATGCTGCCGCGCATCCGCGAGTTCTATGGTCTGGAGCGCCTGTGGACGGTCGGCGACCGCGAGCAGGACGCCAGCGCCGCCAACGCCGGTTGAGCTTGGTCCTCCCTGCACGAAAGATCACGGCGCGGGGCGTATGCAGCGCGACGACGCGCTGCCCTGGGGGCAACGTCCCGATGACCCATCACGCACGGGATGGCGCCGCATGTAGGCCGATGGGCCGCCAGCAGATGCAGGCGGGTGCGGGAATTGCACACTACGGCACGGCGACCGATTCACGATGCGCGCACGGCTGATCGCAGTCGGCGAACGCATGCCCGGCTGGGTGGCCGAGGGCTTCGCCGAATATCGCAAGCGGCTTTCGCACGAGCTGCCGCTGGAACTCATCGAGCTTCGGCCGGGTGCTCGCGGCAAGGGCCGCGACGACGCCCGCGCCACGCTGGACGAAGGCGTCGCCATGCTTGCGGCGATTCCACGCGACACGCATGTGATCGCGCTCGACGGCCGCGGCAAGACCTGGTCCAGCGAGGAACTGGCGGCACAGCTGGACCAGTGGCGAATGGCCGGTCGCGATCTCGCTTTCCTCATTGGCGGGCCCGACGGCCATGCGCCGGACGTGCTGGCACGCGCCGAACAACGCTGGTCACTCGGGCCGCTGACGCTGCCGCACATGCTGGTGCGCCTGGTGCTGGCCGAGCAGCTGTATCGCGCCACCACTATTGCCGCAGGTCACCCGTACCACCGGGCCTGAGCATGTTGCGCCACCGCCGCTATGCTGGCGTTTTTCGGCCGCGTACGAGTGCTCCATGACCGTTTCGATCCGCACCGCCACCGTCCACGATCTTCCCGCGCTCGCGCCGTTGTTCGACGCCTACCGCCAGTTCTACGGCCAGGCTCCCGATCTGCTGCGCGCCAGGAGCTTTCTGGCCGAGCGCTTCGCGCATCACGAGTCGCTGATCCTGCTGGCCGAGCGTGACGGGGAGGCGGCCGGATTCACCCAGCTCTCCGCTGTTCTCCTCCGTGCGTGCTGCCCGCGTCTATCTGCTAAACGACCTGTTCGTGGCCGCCCCGGCGCGCCGCGCCGGCGTGGCGCGCGCGTTGCTGACTGCCGCGGCCGCACACGCCCAGGCACTCGGCGCCGTCGGCCTGAGCCTCTCCACCGCGCGGGACAATGCGCCGGCACAGGCGCTGTACGAATCGCTCGGCTGGGTGCGGGACGGGCAATTCTGCGAGTACAGTCTGGCGCTCTGAAGTGGTCGCCCGAGGATCGCCCGATGCTCTACCTCGCCTCCCAGTCTCCGCGTCGGCGCCAGCTGCTGGAGCAGATCGGGGCCGCCTTCGAAGTCATCGAAGTAGCCGTGCCGGAACACCGTGGCACTGAGGAATCACCGCGCCACTATGTCAGCCGGGTGGCGCGCGACAAGGCGCTGGCCGGCCTTGCCGCGGCGCCTGCGCCAGGAGCCGTGGTGCTCGGCAGCGATACCGAGGTAGTGCTGGACGACGAGGTGTTCGGCAAGCCCGCCGACGCTGATGCGGCGGCGGCCATGCTGCGACGGCTATCCGGCCGCACCCACGAGGTGATTTCCGCCGTGTGGGCGGTCACTGCCGACCATCAGGACAGCGAGCTGTGTGTCTCGCGCGTGCGCTTCGCAATGCTGGACGAGGCGACCATCGCCGCCTATGTCGCCACCGGCGAACCCTTCGGCAAAGCCGGCGCCTACGCCATCCAGGGCCGCGGGGGCGTGCTGGTGGAACATCTCGACGGCAGCTATTCCGGCGTGATGGGCCTGCCCGTGTTCGAGACGGCGCGACTGCTGGGGCGTTTTTGAGATGCGCCGCGTGAGCCGTCAGAGGGTCACGAACAGGCCGATGCTGCCGATCAGGTTTACCGTTGCGTGCAGCGCCACGCCCGGCCACAGGGAGCGCGTGCGCAGCCGCATCCAGGCCATGGCGATGCCGCCAAGGCCGATCCAGGACAGTGGCAGCACGTGCCAGCCATAGGCCGGTACGTGGATCAACGCAAAGAGGGCGGCAGTCAGGACGACCGCGGTGATCGTGCGTGCAGGCGAGGGCGAATGCATCGTCTCCCTGCCATAGCCGAGCACGGCGGCGAGCAGCACGCCGCGGAACATGAACTCTTCCACCAGCGGCACGATGGTCACCGCGGTGCAGGCCAGGGCAACCTGCGGGGCTAGCGCGCTTTGACCGGCGAGGGCGAACAAGCGATGTTCCACGGCGTGGCTCGGGAACAGCCACCTCGCGCTGGCCATGTCGACACCGGCGATAACGATCCCAACCAGTGCACCGAGCAGAAGATGCCGATGCGCCACGTGTCTCGTCATGCCGAAGCCGCGTTCCGCGCTCGCCCCGTCCCAGAACTCGGGCCAGCGCCGGCGCGTGGAGCAGAGCAGCCACAGTCCAGCCGCCCACGTCACCAATACGTCGGCTGACACGGATACGCCTGGGTTCGCTCGCCACTCCTGCCAGCCGATACCATCGATGCTTCCGAAGGCGAGCAGCCCCAACGCTGCGACAGCCCATCCCAGCACGATCGTGCAACCGGTCATCAACAGGTAGCGGACGAACACGGCCACGGCGGAGCTCACGCGGAACACGGGGAGCGCCGACAGTGACGGCGCGGGCATTCCAGTCTTTTCTGGGTTGTTTCCGGCTGCAGACGCGTCCATCACCCCGCCTCGGTCAACAGCCATCAGCCCGGTGGCTGCATCATCACGAACCATCCGGCAACGGCGAGCAGGTTGTTGACGCCGTGGGCCACCACTGCCGGCCACAGCGAGCCGGACTTCAGGCGAAGCCAGGCGCAGCCGAGTCCGAGCAGGGCGAGGTTGGGGACCGCATACCAGTGCCAGCCGAGGTCCGGCAGGTGGACCATGCCGAAGGCCACCGAGCTGAGCACCAGCGCCATGCTCAGGCGGGTGTTGCCGACCGGGCTGCCGGCAGGGCCGCCGCGGCGAAAGCCGAGCAGCGAGGAAAACAGCACGCCGCGGAACAGCGTCTCTTCCACCAGCGGACCCAGGGTGACGGCGGTAAACGCCAGCACCACGCGCGCAAGCAGCGACGCGCTGTGGCCCATCTGCGCAATGTTCTGGGTGACCGGGTGCTGGCCCGCCAGCAGGTGGGTGAGCATGCCGCCGATCACCGGCACGCCCACGCCCACGGCGAGCGCGACGGCGTAGTAGGCGCCGCGCTGGCTCGGTGCGAAACCGAACCCTTGCCACGCCTGCGGCAGGCTCCACTGACGGGGCCAGCGACGGTGGACAATCCACAGCGTGACGCTGGCGACGACCAGCAACGTGGCGGCCGTAATGGCGGTGCGCAGATCCGGGCCGCCCATGGCCGCGCGCAGCGCCTGCTGGGCGTCGCCGCCTCCGGCGAGGCCCACGCGCAGGCCGACCACCAGACCGACCAGCAAGGCAAGCGCGAAGCCCACCGCCAGCTGCAGCGCGAAGTACAGCGCCAGCAGCCCGATCGATTCGCCCAGTCCCGGCGCGCGCGCGGGGGCGGGCAGCTCGGGCGGGCCGGCCAGGAGGTCGATGGCGGCATTCACGGGGAGATTCCTTTCGGCGGGCGGGCGCACCGACGCTAGCGGCTGCTGGCGGCGCGGTGCAATCCCTGCCATCGGTCATGGGGGCATGCAGGCAGCTTGTATAGTGGCCCGTCACTGGATGGAGGAATCGCGCGCCGAGGCGCTGCCCATGTTCGCATTCGACTGGCTTGCCGACCCTACCGCCTGGGCCGGTCTTCTCACCCTGGTGGTGCTGGAGATCGTGCTCGGCATCGACAACCTGGTGTTCGTCGCGATCCTCGCCGACAAGCTGCCGCCCGGCCATCGCGACCGTGCCCGCATCAGCGGCCTGGCCATTGCGTTGATCATGCGGCTGGTGCTGCTCGGTGCGATGAGCTGGCTGGTCAAGCTCACGGCGCCGATCGTGCAGTGGCAGGGTTTCTCGCTGTCCTGGCGCGACATCATCCTGCTGCTGGGCGGCGCGTTCCTGCTGTTCAAGGCCACGCTGGAGCTGCACGAGCGGCTGGAGGCGGCGGACGTGGACGAGGGCGGCGCGCGCACGCCGGCGAAGTTCTGGCTGGTGGTGACGCAGATCGTGGTGCTTGACGCGGTGTTCTCGCTCGACTCGGTGATCACCGCCGTCGGCATGGTCGACCACCTGTCGGTGATGATGATCGCGGTGGTGGTGGCGATGGTGCTGATGATCAGCGCCAGCAAGCCGTTGACCGCTTTCGTCAACGCGCGGCCGACGGTGATCATCCTGTGCCTGTCGTTCCTGCTGATGATCGGCTTCAGCCTGGTTGCCGAAGGGTTTGGCTTCCACATCCCCAAGGGCTACCTGTACGCCGCGATCGGCTTCTCGATCATGATCGAGGTGTTCAACCAGACCATGCGGCGCAATCGCCAGCGCAGCCTGCTCGGCAGTGCCCGACACCTGCGCGACCGCACCGCGCAGGCGGTGCTGCGGCTGCTCGGCGCCGGCGGTGCCGACGAGCCGGGCGAGCCGGCCAAGGCCGCCTCCGCCGACGACGAGCTGCCACCGATGGCGGTGTTCGGCAAGGACGAGCTGTCGATGGTGCAGGGCGTGCTTGATCTGGCCCAGCGCCCGGTGCGCTCGATCATGACGCCGCGGCCGGAGATCCGCTGGATCGATCCGCGCGACGACCTGCCCACCGTGCGCCGCGAGCTGGCCGAGGCCGGCCACGGCTGGCTGCCGCTGGCGCAGGACGATCTGGACAACCTGATCGGCGTGGCCTCCACCCGCGACCTGATGGGCAGCCTGCTCGACCACGGCCACGTCGAGCTGGAAAGCGTGGTGCGCAAGCCGCTGATGGTGCTCGAGTCGCTCAGCGTGCTGCGCCTGATCGACGAGTTCCGGCGCGCGCCGCTGCAGGTGGCGCTGGTGGTGGACGAATACGGCAGCTTGCTCGGGCTGGTCACGCCCAGCGACGTGCTGGAAGTGATTGCCGGCGAGTTTCCCGACGCGCTGGGGAGCGATCCCTCCGCTACCCAGGACGACGACGGCAGCTGGCTGTTCGATGCCAGCGTGGACGTGCGCCGCGCCGAGCAGCTGCTCGGCCAGCGGCTGGACGTGGACGACAGCTTTTCCACCCTGGCCGGGCTGGTGCTGCAGCAACTGGAGCGGATTCCGCAGGTGGGCGACAGCGTGCTTGCCGGCGGCTGGCGCTTCGAGGTGACCGCGATGGACGGCGCCCGCATCGGACGCCTGCGCGCTGCGCCTGGCGAGGCCTGAGCGGACGCGGCCACTCAACGGGGCTGATCAACCTGGCTCATCAATCGGGCTGATCATCGGCCGCTCGGTCGGGCGTATCGAGCCGCTGCGCCGGGGCCGCGGCTCAGCTCAGCAGCAGGGCCCGCACCACGCCGATCGACGCCAGCACCAGCATCACCAGCCACGCCACCATTCCCGTGACGAAGCCACCGCCGCGGCTGGCCGGGTCGCGCAGGTAGGCGGCGAAATACCAGACACGCCCGACGATCCACACCAGCCCGGCCAGGCCCGCCCAGCCGGCAAAGCCATAGTTGGCCGCCAGCCACAGCGTGGGAAGGAACAGCACGGTCTGCTCGATCGTGTTCATCTGCACGCGGTAGGCGCGCTCGAAACCTTCGTGCCCGCTGGTGGCCGGCGCCTTGATGCCGTACCTGCCGCGAGCCCGGCCCACCGCGAACACGGTGGCGGAGAGCAGCAGCACGTTGAGCAGGGTGACCAGGGCAGGCAGTTGCTGAAGCATCGTCGATCCTCTAAGGCGGGCGGCGCGGGTGCCGGTGCCGATCGTGGCAGGAGCGAAGGCGAGGCGCTATCGTCGGTCGCTACGCCGCAGGCGGCGAAGGAGAAGAGCCATGCGTTGGCAGAAAGGGCGTCGCAGCGACAACGTGGTGTTCGACAGCGGTGGCGGCGGCCGGCGCTTCGGCGGCGGTCGCGGGTTGGGGCTGGGCGGCATCGTGATACTCGCGATCCTCGGACTGGTGTTTTTCAAGGACCCCACGGCGCTGCTCAGCCAGGTCGACGACGGCAGCGGTACGGCGGCACCGGCGAGCACGCCGGCGGATCCGAACGACCCCCAGGTGGATTTCGTGCGCGCCATCCTCGGCGACACCGAAGACGAGTGGGGCCAGATCTTCGCCCGCCAGGGGCGCCAGTACGAACAGCCCCAGCTCACGCTGTTCTCCGGCCGCGTGAACACCGCCTGCGGCGCGGCGACGGCGGCGGTCGGGCCGTTCTACTGCCCCGGTGACCGCCACGTGTACCTGGATCTGGCGTTTTTCCAGGAGCTGCAGGATCGCTTCCACGCCACCGGCGACTTCGCCCGCGCCTACGTGATCGCCCATGAGGTGGGCCACCACGTGCAGAACCTGCTGGGAGTTTTCGACATGGTCGACTCGGCCCGTCGCCAGGGGACCACGCTGCAGGGCGCCAACGGCCTGTCCGTGCGCCAGGAGCTGCAGGCGGACTGCCTCGCCGGCGTATGGGCGCATGCGGCCGAGCAGCGCAACCAGTGGCTCGACCCGGGCGATCTGGAAACGGCGCTCAACGCCGCCAGCCAGATCGGCGACGACACCCTGCAGCGCGAGACGCGTGGCGAGGTGATGCCCGATTCGTTCACTCACGGCACCTCGGCGCAGCGGGTCAAGTGGTTCAAGGCCGGCTTCGACGGGGGCGACATCGGCCAGTGCAACACGTTTGCCGGCCCCCTCTAGAGTCGCGGCGCAACGGCGCCTCCTGCGGAGACCTACTTCATGTCCAGCATTGCGGCAGGCATTCCGATCGAAATGGCCATTGGCATGGGCAGCGGCATCGCCATCGGCGTGGCCAGCGGCACCCAGGCAGGACGGCGCAAGGCGGCCGAACAGGTGGCGGCATGGCTGCAGGAGCACGGCGTGCAGCTGGTCGGCGCCGAGGGTGCCCCGCTGGCGCCGGAAACGCTGCTGGCGGTGGTCGCCGGCAAGTCGCGCTGAGATCGTCCAACGCCAGCTGAATCACGCGCGGCGGCCGCGGCGGAAGCCACTGCCTGGACGGCCGGGGAGCGCCTAGAATCCGCGCGCTGCGTGCCAGGGGGTGCGCAAACCCCCGGTCGATGTATGGCACATCCCTGCCTGCTTTGCGGCGCCTGCTGCGCGCATTTCCGCGTTGCCTTCCACTGGTCCGAGACGGACCCTTTCCTCGGCGGCGCGGTGCCCGCCGAACTCACGTCCAGGCTGGATCCACACCGCGTGGCCATGCGTGGCACACAGGCCGGCCCGGTGCGCTGCATCGCGCTGCAGGGCCAGCCGGGCGTGCAGGCCAGCTGCGGTATCTACGCGCAGCGGCCGTCGGTGTGCCGCGCGGTGGTTCCCGCGTGGGAATTCGGGCAGCCCAGCGCCCAGTGCGACAAGGCCCGCGCCGCCCACGGCCTGGCCTTGCTGACACCGCAGGACTGGCTCGATCCCGGCGGCGCGGGCGTCCCGTCGTTGCCCCGAAGTGCCTGAGCCGCGCGACGGGCGAGCGGCCCGACATGCACGCCCGGTTCGCCACGGTGCCGGTCGCTGTCCCGGCAGATCGACACCCGTCGTCAGTTGCGCCGTCAAGATTACAGACGTAATCTGAAGCCCGTTACGGTCGTAATCCACGAGGCGGGTAATGGCATCAAGGCAGCGGGAAAGGCAGCAGCCGTGGCGGTGGGCGGCAGTGGCGTGGTGGCTCGGGCTGACGGGCTGCAGCCACACGGTCACGCGACCGGAGACGGCACCCCGCAACCAGGGCGAGGCGTCCTGGCACGCGGTGGAGCAGCCGGGCACCGTGCACTACCAGCTCGCGCTGGGCGAGGTATCCAGCGGAGGCACGGCCATGCAGCGCGTCACCCCGGCGTATCCGGCGGCGCGGCTGGTCGCGTGCCCGCCCGTGGTGGAAGTGACCGCCAGGCTCATCGTCGATCGTGCCGGCAAGGTCACCGAGGTGCGCCCGGGCAACGACGCCTCCGCGTCGACCGAGCTCGCCCCGTACCTCGACGCCACGCGGGTGGCCGCGCTGCAGTGGCAGTTCAACCCGCTGCAGATCAATCACTGGTCGGCCGACGCCAACGGCGAGAGCCACGTGGTCGACAGCCGAACCGAACCGTTCAGCCTGGACTACCTGTTCCGCTTCAGCTGCCACGCCGGCCGGGCGAGCGTGAGCGCTGGCGATGCGTTGCAACGCGGGGCCGCGCGCTGATCAGGCCGCCGCGTCGAAGCGGTAGATGTCCATCGCCAGGATGCCAAGTTCGATGCCGGCATCCAGTCGCTGCGCGTGCGCGCCATCACCCGTGGCGCCCAGCGCCACGAACAGCGGCAGCAGGTGCTCGTCGGTCGGGTGCGCGCGTTCGGCGAACGGCGCCTGCCGGCGATAGTCCAGCAGCGCGGCAGTATCCCCGGCGGCAAGGCGCTGCTCGATCCAGCGGATGAAGGGCCGCACGTAAGGCGCCTCGCGCTCCGCGCTGTAACCGGCGGCCAGATCGTGCAGGTTGTGGGTGATCGAGCCCGAGCCGATCACCAGCACGCCGTCCTCGCGCAGTGGTGCCAGCGCGCGCCCGACCGCCAGCTGGTGCGCCGGGCCGCCGTGCGGCTGGATCGACAGCGGCACCACCGGGATGTCGGCGTCGGGGTACATCAGCCGCAGCGGCACCCACGCGCCGTGGTCCAGACCGCGCGAAGCATCCACCGTCGTCGACAGGCCCGCATCCGTCAGCAGCCGGGCGACTTGCTCCGCCAGCGCCGGCTCGCCGGGCGCCGGATAGCGCACCTGATACAGCGCTGCCGGGAAACCGCCGAAGTCGTGCACCGTCTCCGGGAGCGCCGCGCCGCCCACCCGCGGGCTGCGCGCCAGGTAGTGCGCGCTGGCCATCACGATCGCGCGCGGCTTCGGCAGCACCGTGGCAAGTTCCGCCAGCCGCGCGCCGGTGGCGCCGGGCTGCAGCGCGGTCATCGGCGAACCGTGGGACACGTAGAGGCTGGGCAAGGCGGTCATGGCAGGCTCCGGCTGAGCTGCCCAACATAAGGCCGATGGCTCGCGTTTTCGCTGGCGCTCCGCGCGACAGCTTGTTGCACGACGCGAACGCTGCGCGCCTTCAGTCGGCGTCGGCGAGCGCCTGGCGCAGCGGATCGAGCAGCGCGCCGTAGTGCACTGCGCGAGCGGTATCGCGGCGCAGCGGCTGGCGCACCTGCGACGCACTGGGGGTGCGCACGCTGCGCATGGCGCGGTGGTAATCGAGGCAGGCCGGGTCGAACGGCAGATCGCAGAACGCCAGCAGTTCGCGGATGGACTGCTCCGGGTCATCCAGCAGCGCCTCGTAGCGCTGGATGCGCAGGCGCTGCGACCGCGCGGCCTGCCAGTGGGCGATCGCACGCTGATAGTCGCGCGTGTAGGCGCCGATGTCGCTCAGGTCACAGGCGAAGTGCGGCAGCCGGTAGAACTGCTGCTTGAAGCACGACCAGCCCGCTTCCAGCGGGTCGCGCCGCACATCGATGATGCGCGCGCCCGGCAGCATCGCGCCGAGCAGGCCGGCGTGGAGCCAGTTCTCGGGCAGCTTGTCGGTGTGGCGTGGACGTTGTGCGCGCCAGCGGGCGGTGCGTTCGAGGTAGCGTTGGCCCAGCCGCTGCCAGTCGGCCGCACTGGCCGTTGCCATCCACGCCAGCAACGGCTGACCGCGCCGGTGGGATTCTTCGGCGATCACTGCTTCCAGGTCGTCCAGTTCGCTGGCGCCCTCCACCTGCGGATGCGCGGCGAGGATCTGCTCGAACAGCGTGGAACCCGAACGCGGCAGGCCAACAATGAAGATCACCTCATGCCCCAGCGTGGCGTCCAGCGGAGCAGGCAGCTGCTCGCTTGCTTCGATCATGCGGGCGACGTGGGCGGTGAAGCCCGGCGCGTGCCATGGCGCCAGCGCGCGCATGCGCGTGTTGGCCTGTGTCAGTGCCGCGAAGGCTTCCTCGTAGCGGCTGCGGTCCTCCAGCGCCTTGCCCAGTGCGAAGCCCATCGCAATGCAATCGCTGTCCGCGACCCCCGGATGCTGCACAAGGGAGGAGAGCGCCGCGATGTCCTCATCGGCCAATGGCTGCGTCTTGATGTTGGCCAGCCCGCGCCATGCATCGCCGCAGGCGCCGTGCCGGGACAGCGCGGCGCGGTAGTGCGCGGCCGCTTGCTCGAAGCGACCCAGGTGCACCAGCGCGTCGCCGGCCAGGATGTGCGCCGGCAGCAGCGCCGGTGCCAGCGCGGCGGCCTGCTCCAGCGCTTGCAGCGCGTCCTCGCTGTCGCCGAGCTGCTGCAGGTTGCGACCGAGGTTGAACCAGGCCATCGGATAGTCCGGCGCGGCCGCGCAGGCCTGTCGCCAGGTGGCGAGCGCGTCGTGCACGTCGCCACGCTGGGCCAGCGCGCTGGCGAGATCGTTCAAGACCAGCGCATCGTCCGGCGCCTGTGCGAGCGCCTTGCCCAGCACGGCGACGGCGTCGTCGATGCAGCCGCGTCGGGTGGCGGCGATGCCCTTCATGCGCAGTACTTCCGCATGCCGCGGGGCGAGCCGAAGCAAGGCATCAAGGAGACGGTCGGCGGCGTCGAGCTGGCCGTCGCGGATCGCCCGTGCGGCCGCGTGCAGCTGTTCGCGCTGAGACGCAGACAGGCCGCTCAGGCGCGGATCGAAACCGGGGCGGGGCGAGTGGGGCGTCATGCGGTGAGCGGTGCGGGAATCATCCGCTGATGGTACGGGGCGATCGCTGGTCCGGGCGAGCGGCGCGTCGCGCGAATGGCCCGCCGGAAAAGCGAAACCCGCGCTGGGCGCGGGTTTCTTGGGTCGAGCGAAAGGCTCAGTACTTGCGGCGGGGCGGCTTGCCGCCGCTGCCACCGCCAGCGGGGCGCGGCTTGCCCTTGAAGCCGCCCGGGCGCGGGCCGGTGGTGGAGCGCGGCGGCGGGCGGTCAGCGGCGCCGTCGTCCTTGCCGTCCCACTCGTGGATGCGCAGCTGGTGCTGCACCACCCAGACCTTCTTCAGGTGCTCGAACACTTCCTTGGGCATGCCGTCGGGGAGGTCGATCAGGCTGTACTCGCCGCGGATGCTGAGGCGGCCGATGAAGCTGCTTTCCAGCCCGGCCTCGTTGGCGATGGCACCGATGATGTTGCCCGGCTTCACACCGTGCTCGTGGCCGACTTCGACGCGGTAGGTGCGCTTGCCTTCCTCGGTGACGTGGGCGCGCTGCACCGGGCGGGAAACCGACTCGCGGGGGCCGGAATCACGCTCGCGCGAATCGCGTTCCGGACGCTGGCCGCGCTCGGGGCGCCCCTGGCTGCCGCGCTCGCGCGGCTCGTGCTCGCGCGCGGCGTACTCGCGCTTGGGCGGCGGCGTGAGCAGCAGCGGCTGGTCGCCCTGAGCGATCCGCGCCAGCGCGGCGGCGATCTCGATCGCCGGCACGTTGTGCTCCTGCTCGTACTGCTCGATCAGCTGCTGGAAAAATTCCAGCTCGCCCTGCGCCAGGGTGTCGCTGATGCGCTGCTTGAACTTGCCCACGCGCACGTCGTTGACGGCCTCGACCGTGGGCAGCTTCATCTCCTCGATCGGCTGGCGCGTGGCGCGCTCGATCGCGTGCAGCATGCCGCGCTCGCGCGGCGTCACGAACAGGATCGCCTCGCCATTGCGCCCCGCGCGGCCGGTGCGGCCGATGCGGTGCACGTAGCTTTCGGTGTCGTACGGGATGTCGTAGTTCATCACGTGGGTGATGCGCTCCACGTCCAGCCCGCGCGCGGCCACGTCGGTGGCCACGAGGATGTCGAGCTTGCCGTCCTTGAGCTGCTGGATCACCCGCTCGCGCTGCGCCTGGGCGATGTCGCCATTGATCGCGGCAGCGGCCAGGCCGCGCGCCTGCAGCTTCTCGGCCAGCTCTTCGGTGGCCTGCTTGGTGCGCGCGAAGATGATCATCGCGTCGAACGGCTCGGCCTCCAGGATGCGGGTGAGCGCATCGAGCTTGTGCACGCCGCTGACCCACCAGTAGCGCTGGCGGATGTTCGCCGCGGTGGTGGTGGAGGACTTGATGGTGACTTCCACCGGGTCCTTCAGGTGCTTCTGCGCAATCTTCCGGATGACCGTGGGCATGGTTGCCGAGAACAGCGCCACCTGCCGCGTCGGCGGGGTGGAATCGAGCACTTTCTGGACGTCGTCGATGAAACCCATGCGCAGCATTTCGTCGGCTTCGTCGAGCACCAGGTACTTCAGCTCGGAGAGATCCAGCGTGCCCTTGTCCAGATGATCGATCACGCGGCCAGGGGTGCCCACCACCACCTGCACGCCGCGGCGCAGCGCCTGCAGCTGCGGGCCGTAGCTCTGGCCGCCGTAGATCGGCAGCACCTGCAGGCCGGGGAGATGGGTGGCGTATTTCTGGAACGCCTCGGCTACCTGGATGGCCAGTTCGCGCGTGGGCGCCAGCACCAGCGCCTGCGGCTTGCCGGGCTTGAGCTCGATGCGCGAGAGGATCGGCAGCGCGAACGCGGCGGTCTTGCCGGTGCCGGTCTGCGCCTGGCCGAGCACGTCACGACCTTCCATCAGCGGCGGAATGGTGGCGGCCTGGATCGGCGAGGGCGACTCGTAGCCCACGTCGGTGAGCGCGCGCAGGATATTCGGATTCAGCCCAAGCGCAGTGAAGCCGGCGGCAGCCGGGGCGGAGTCGGGGGACGGGGATGACATCGGGGAACCTCGGGGTGGCAGGCCGGACGGCGTGCGGGACAATGCGCGCTATTGTAGCAGTCTGCGGGCCCACGGCCCGCCTCGTGAAACGGTCAGGGCAAAGGAGATTCAGGCATGGCGAAACGTCTGGTGGGAAAGGTTGCGTTGGTGACGGGGGCTTCTTCGGGCATCGGTGAGGCCACTGCGATCGCGCTGGCCGAAGAAGGTGCCCGCGTGGCGGTGACGGCGCGCCGCCGCGACCGGCTCGACCAGCTCGCCGAGCGGCTCGTGGCACTGGGCGCCGAACCGCTGGTGCTGGAGGCGGACCTGCTCGACGAAGCCGAGGCGCAGCGCGTGGTGCGCGACAGCGAAGCGCGGTTCGGACGTCTGGACGTCCTCGTCAACAACGCCGGCGTGATGTACCTGGAGCCGGTCGCCGAGGCCGATCTCGGCCGCTGGCGGCAGATGCTGGAGCTCAACGTGCTCAGCCTGATCGCCTCGACGCAGGCGGCACTGGCCGGCATGACCGCGCGCGGCGACGGCCACATCGTGAACATCTCTTCCACCGCCGGGCGTATCGCCAACCCCAACGCGGCCGCCTATTCGGCGACCAAGTTCGGCGTGGTGGCGTTCTCCGAAGCGTTGCGGCGCGAGGTTTACAAGCACGGCATCCGCGTGAGCGTGATCGAGCCGGGCGTGGTCGAGACCGAGCTGCGCGACCACATCGGCCACGCAGCGACCAAGGACGCACTGAACGCCTGGGCCGACAGCATGCGCCAGCTGCAGTCGCGCGATGTCGCCGAGGCGATCGCCTTCTGCGTGACGCGGCCGCCGCACGTCAACATCAACGAGATCCTGATGCGGCCCACCGACCAGGAACGGTGAACCGGACGTCGTGCCAGCGTGCGTGCTGCAGCGGCTTATGATCGGCATCTTGCGGTGATTCCCCGGGAGTGGTGATGGACGGTTTCGAGACTCTTTCCGAGCAGGCCTGCTTTGGCGGCGTGCAGGGCTTTTATCGCCACGCCTCCACCAGCTGCGCGGGGACCATGCGGTTCGCCGTGTACCAGCCGCCGCAGGCAGTGCAGGGCAAATGTCCGGTGCTCTACTACCTGGCTGGCCTCACCTGCACCGAGGAAACCGCCACGATCAAGGCCGGTGCGCAGCGGCTCGCCGCGCAGTTCGGCATGGTGCTGGTGATGCCCGACACCAGCCCGCGCGATACCGGCATTGATGGCGCCACCGGCGACTGGGAGTTCGGCGAGGGGGCCGGCTTCTACGTCGATGCCACGCAGGAGCCGTTTGCCGGGCGATTCAACATGCATCGCTACGTGGTCGATGAGTTGCCGGCGCTGGTGGCCCGGCATTTCCCCATCGACCCCACGCGCAGCAGCATCTTCGGTCACTCGATGGGTGGCCACGGCGCACTCACCATCGCCCTGCGCTATCCGGATCGTTATCGCTCGGTGTCTGCGTTCGCGCCGATCGTGGCGCCCAGCCAGGTACCGTGGGGACACAAGGCACTGCCGCGTTATCTGGGCGACAACCCGGCAACGTGGGCGGACTACGACGCCTGCGCGCTGGTGGAGCGACAGACCTTTCCCGGCACGATCCTGATCGACCAGGGCGAGGCGGACAAATTCCTCGAGGCCCAGCTCAAGCCAGAACTGTTCGATCAGGCCTGCGCCGAGGCGGGCCAGGCACTGCTGCTGCGCCGGCACCCCGGCTACGACCACAGCTACTGGTTCATCAGCACGTTCATGGAAGACCACCTGCGCCACCATGCCGGTGCGCTCGGTCTTCGATAGGAGCCTGCACCGCGGCCCGCGCTGCGTTCCGCGCTGCGTTCCGCAGCGGCTGCGCTTCTTTCGGTCGGCATCGGAGTAACACCAGGCCTGGCCGCGATGGCGATAGCGCCCGTGGTTGCGCAACAAAAAAGGGCGGCGCCGCGAGGCGCCGCCCCTGGTCATGCGCGTACGGTCACGCCTTGGCGGCAGGTCGGCGCGAACCGCGCCGCGACCGGTTGCCCGCAGCGTGCTCGTTGCTGCCCTGCTGCACGTGGCCGTGCGGACGGTGCGACGGCGAAGTCTTGCCGCCGTTCGACGAGCGCCCCTGCGGGCGCGCAGGCTGTCGCCCCTGGCGCTGCTTGCCGCCGCCCTGCACCGGGCGCGGCGCGCCGGCATCGAGGCGCAGCGGCGTCGACGGTTCAAAGCCCTCGACCGGGGTGATCGCGATGTCCTGCTTCACCAGCATGCGGATATCGCGCAGCAGGCCGGACTCGTCGTGGCTCACCAGCGACACCGCCATGCCTTCGGAGCCGGCACGGCCAGTGCGGCCGATGCGGTGCACGTAGTCCTCGGCGACCATCGGCAGGTCGTAGTTGATGACCATCGGCAGCTGGTCGATATCGATGCCTCGCGCAGCGATATCGGTGGCCACCAGCACGGTGACGCGGTGGGTCTTGAAGTCGCTCAGCGCGCGGGTGCGGGCGTTCTGGCTCTTGTTGCCGTGGATCGCCGCGGCGCGGATGCCGGACACGTTGAGGTAGGTCACCAGCTTGTCGGCGCCGTGCTTGGTGCGACTGAACACCAGGCTCTGGCGACGGCTGTCCTGCGACAGCACGTGCAGCAGCAGGTCGCGCTTGCGGACCGCGTCGACCGGATGCACGTGGTGGCTGACCAGCGGCGCCACGGTGTTCGGCGGGGTCGCCGAGACTTCGCGTGGATCGGTCATGAACTGCATCGCCAGCGCCTTGATCGGCGCGGCGAACGTGGCCGAAAACAGCAGCGTCTGGCGCTTCTGCTTGGGCAGCGCGTTGACGATGCGCTTGAGCGCCGGCATGAAGCCCATGTCGAGCATGCGGTCGGCTTCGTCCAGCACCAGCGTGTCGATGCCGGTGACGTCGATGGTGCGCTGCTGCATGTGGTCGATCAGGCGACCCGGGGTGGCGATGATCACGTCCACGCCGCGGCGCAGCGCGTTGATCTGCGGGCCCATGCCCACGCCACCGAAGATGGTGGTGGTGGCCACGCGCATGTGCTTGCTGTAGTCGCGGAAATTGTCGTTGACCTGCGCGGCGAGTTCGCGCGTCGGGGTAAGCACCAGCACGCGCGGGCGGCGCGTCTGCGTGTCGCGCCCGTTCAGCAGCTTGTGCAGCACGGGCAGGGCGAAGGCGGCGGTCTTGCCGGTACCCGTCTGCGCGGCGGCGAGCAGATCGTGGCCTTCCAGCACCAGCGGGATGGCGGCGGCCTGGATCGGCGTGGGCTCGGTATAGCCCTGGTCGGCAAGCGCACGCAGCAACGCGGGCGCAAGGCCCAGCGATTCAAAAGACATGGAAACTCCTGGAGTTGTCCGCTGCGCTCCCTGATACCGCGCGGTGGACGATGAATTCGACGACCGCGCATCGAGCGATGGCTGGTCGGGTGTCGTGCGCGCAACCGGGGTGGGGGATAGGGCGAGGGCCTGGCCATCGCCACGAAGTCCGCAAGGGAGTCGGGGGCGTCTACGAGCCGGCGTAGTGTAGCTGATCCGGACGCGGCTTGCTTGCGCTGCAGCAAGAACCGGTCGGATCGTGCCGTGAGGCGAGGCAGCGGACGCCAGCGGCGGCGGGCGGCGCTGCCTGGTCTCGTGAGGAGCGCGCCACCGGTCGTCACCTCGAATAGCCAGCTGCCGGGTTCGGCATTGGAGGTTCGAGCCCGGTGGGCCTGCCTCAAAAAAAACCGGCCCTCTCGGGCCGGTTTCCTTACTGTTGCGACGAAGCTGTCGCTTATTGGCAGGTCACCCCGACGGCGCTGAATGCCGACGCGACATCACTGGCGGAATAGCCCAGGTCGCCCGCCGCGCTCTCGACGCCGCAGGCGCCGGAGTTGAAGGTCGAGGTGGACGTCCAGTACAGCGCATTGGCCCGTTCGAACACTTCGAACGCTTTACGCGTGGTCCATGTGCTCTTCTTGGCCAGCGTGCAGAACGCCTTGTTGTAGACGCCGCTGGAGTAATGCACGTTGAGCGAGCTGGTGTAGTTCGCCGCGTTGTCGATCGAATAGCCGTCGGCCGTCGGGGTGCACATGTAGCGCAGCGCGGTGCCCCTCTTGTAGATCTCCGCTCCCACCAGCCAGTCGTTGCTGCCGCGGTCGTAGTACTCGGCCGCTTCGCCGGCCATGTCCGAGAAGGCCTCGTTCATGCCGCCGGACTGGCCGGAGTAGGCGAGGTTGGAGTGCTGCTCGGTGAAGCCGTGGCTGATCTCGTGGCTGGTCACGTCCAGCGACACCAGCGGATAGAACGTGCTGGCGCCGTCACCGAAGTTCATCGACGAGCCGTTCCAGAAGGCGTTCTCGTAGTTG
>NZ_DASSAB010000052.1:0-62637 GCF_035685805.1 Dyella sp. | reverse complement strand
ATGGTCCGGTCGCATGACGAGCAAAGTGAAGAGGTAGATTACGAGCGTAGGCATAAAGGCGCCAAGCCCGAATACGACGACCACCTGCCATAGCGCAATGGGAAACCAACGAGGCATGGCAATTGCGGCACACACTGCGATCGAGTAGACCGAGACATAGCTGACCAGAATGCCGCTAAGCACGCCAGGCAGATAGCTCTTCGCTGCAACTTCCATATTGTCTCTCCTGTTGTCTAACGCTTGAGTTAAGCGGCGGCGAAGCCGTCCGCCTTGAACGAATTGTTAGATTGCCTGCCGAACACTTTTTTGTGCCAGTAGGCCTTTGGTGCCGCAAACCAACCCACATTCTTGTTGCTCTGGAACTGAGCCAATTGCCCCATTGGTTTGCCGTAACGCCAAAAGAGAGCAAGAAGATCGCGCAAGTTTGCCTCAGAGATACGGAGCGACCTCACTATGAGAGTGTCCTGCTCCCAGCGGACCACGCATGAAATCTCCGAAGCCCAAGAGAACAGGTGATCTTCGTCAAGCTGCGAGCCGAAGGTGATGCCTGAACAATTGAGACGAACCATATGTGCAATCGAACGCTAAAAATAAGCCGCCGCGTCAGCGGTCGGCTTGATTGTTCAGTTAGGCTTCGGTCGGACGCGCAGCTTAGAGGCCATTTAACACAACGTAACTACTCAAGCCTACCACTCCTACGAGCGAAATTACGGCAAGCCAAAATCCAAGGGGCTCAGCTTTACGATTAGCAACCTGACCGTTGATGTAGACGAAGTCTCGCCTGAAGCTTCGCCAGAGGTAGCGAAGACATAAAAGTGCCGACAGGCCAAAGCTGGCTCGAATTAGAACATCAATGACGAGAAGTATCGCTTCGCGGTTCATCGGGCCTAACGCTTAGTAGGCCCCACATCGGGGCATATGCAGGGAGCCTGCGGCGTTCCAGCGGCTCTCGTCAAGCGGGATATTCTCACGCTCGATCAGGCGCTTGGCGCACCTGTGGCGCTGGCCTCGCTGCTGATGATCGACTTCGCATATGTCGCGAAGCTGCACGCTATGTCTTATTCGTCCACATCTGGCGAAATAAACCGTATGGAGGGGGGCAGAGGCGGCGAAGACTCGCCCCATTCGAGTGTCTGTGCGTGAGATGAAGGCGTCTTGGTCGCGAGTGTTCCGGCCCGCAGCCTCACTTCTCCGGATGCCCCCGCTCCTCCATCAATCGCGTCAGTTCCGCCACCAGATCCGTCCGCGTCGCCTGCGCATCGAGCAGGTAGACCTGCACATCGTGCGCGGCAACACTGGCTTTTAGCGTGCCGCCGTCTGCCACGTTGATCGCCTTGCCACCGAACGCCGGCTTCCACTCGCCGGCCTGCAGCTTGTCGCTCACGTCGAATGTGGCCGGCTGGTCGCCCTTGTTGAGCAGCACGAGGGCGATCTGGTGCACGTCGCCCTGCTGGCAGACGCGATAGAACGCCGCCTGCTGGCCGGCGAAGCGGATGGGCAGCATCAGGCCGCGCTGCAGGGCAGGTGTTTTTTCGCGCAGTGTGGCGATGCGCTTGAGGTGCTGGTAGATCGGGCTCTTCGGTGCCGCGTCGATGCGCGCCTGCCCGAAGTAGTTGCGGTTGCCTTCGTGCTCGGCCTTGCCGCGCTCGAAGCCGGTTTCCGAGCCGTAGTAGATGGCCGGAATGCCGCGCGCGGTGAACAGAAAGTTGTTGGCGTCGATGAAGCCGTGGTCGCTGGCGTTCAAGCGCGCCATGTCGTGGTTGTCGTAGAAGGTGACCAGCTCGTACGGGTTCTGGTACGGGCCGTTGGTGAGGTAGAGGCGGTCGAGGATCCTGGCGTAGTCGCTGTCGGCGTGCTCGAACACCTCGCCGATGCGCCCGCGCAGCGGGAAGTCGAGCAGGCTGATGGCGCCGTTCTGTGGCCAGGTGTACTGGCCGATGTTGTCCGGGCTGTAGTCGAACGCCTCGCCGTACATGAAGAAGCCGGGGTACTTGGCGCGGATGCGGTCGCTGAACTGCTTCCAGAACGCGGTGGACATGTGGCTGATGGTGTCGATGCGGAAGGCGTCGGCGCCCTGGTCGATCCACTGCTCGTAGGCACCGACCATGTAGTCGAGCACCG
The DNA here is from genome assembly GCF_035685805.1 of Dyella sp. Lineage (GTDB taxonomy): Bacteria > Pseudomonadota > Gammaproteobacteria > Xanthomonadales > Rhodanobacteraceae > Dyella_A. Next base: position 60,516 of record NZ_DASSAB010000052.1, on the reverse strand, counting down.
CGGGGTTCTGGTCGTCGTTGTTGGACAGCTGCGCCAGGTCGTCGTACGCGTGATAGAAGCGGTGCAGCGGATTGCGTAGCGGATCGAGCTGGTACGGCGCGAGGTTCTGCTCGTCGGCGATCAGCGTGCCGTTCTGGTCGAAGATCTGCCCGAACTGCGGCTGCTTCTGCGGCATGGTGAAGGCGGGCGAGCCGTGGTTGACCACGATGTCCTGCACCACCTTGAGGTCGGCGGCGTGCATCTGCGTGGTGAACTGGCGGTAATCCAGACCCTTGCTCGGCAGGTGTTCGTCCACCTTGTAGAAGTTGACGCCCCAGTAGCCGTGGAAGCCGGTTTTGCCGCGGTCGGTGAACTTGGAGCCCCAGCTCACCGGATCGCCACCGGTGAACGCCTGGTCCGGGTTGTCGACGATGGGCGTGATCCACACCGCGCCGAAACCCATGCCCTTGATGTAGCCGGCGTTGTCCAGCACGCCCTGGAAGTCGCCGCCGAGGTAGCCGATGTTGGCGCTCTCGCCCTTAGGTGCGCCGGGCACGGGGATGTCCCAGGTGGGGTGGGCGCCGCCCTGGTCGCGGTGGTCGTTAGCCTTGTCGCCGTTGACGAAGCGGTCGGTGAGCACGAAGTAGATCGCGTTCGACGCCATCGGCGCGTCGGTACCGACGAAGACAGGCTCGCTGGCCGGCGTGGCGGCGTAGGCGAGGCCGCAGGCGAGCGTGGCGACGAGGGCGGGGAGCAGGCGCTTGGCGATCATGGTTTGGTTTCCGTGGTGCGTTTTTTTGCAGGAGCCCGCTCGGGTGCGATGCCCTTGCTCCTGATCCACATCGAAGCAAAGAGCCAACAGCATCGCCCGCGAGCGGGCTCCTACATGGGGTGCGGCAATATCAGGCGGCTTCCATCCGCGGCACGCGCAGCGTGCATAGGCCAGCGATGATCAGGCTCGCGCCGCCCATGCCCAGCGCCCAGATCGGCTGGTTGTGGAAAAACAGTTTCAGCAGCACGCCGAGCACGCTGGCGGCGAGCAGCTGCGGGATCACGATGAAGAAATTGAAGATGCCCATGTAGACGCCCATCTTCGCGGCGGGCAGGTTGTCCGAGAGCATCGCGTAGGGCAGCGAGAGGATCGACGCCCAGGCAAAACCGACGCCGACCATCGAGGCGATCAGCCACTGCGGGTCGCGGATCACCAGGAACGACATCAGCCCCAGGCCGCCCAGCCACAGGTTCACCAGGTGGCTCATGCGCAGGCCCATCGCGCGCACCATGATCGGGATGACGATGGCGGCGATCACGCCCACGCCGTTGTAGGTACCCATCAGCACGCCGACCCAGTTTGCGCCCTCGTTGTAGGCGGCCGAGGTGGTGTCGCTGCTGCCGTAGAAGTGTTCGGCCACCGCGGGCGTGGTGTTGATCCACATGGCGAACATGGCGAACCAGGAGAAGAACTGCACCCAGTTGAGCCGGCGCATCGGCGCGGGCATGCCGTAGAGGTCGCCCATGATCTGCCGCGCCGCGCCGCCGCTGCGGGTGGCCGAGAGCCACACGAACAGCGCGCCGAACACCACCAGTCCGCCGGCCAGCAGGTAGAGCTCCTTCTCCAGCCCCAGCGTGCCGATCAGCGCCAGGCCGATCGCGCCCAGCGCGAGGAACAGCGCGCCGATCTTCCACGCGCCGGCCACCGCCACGGGCGCGTCTTCGGTGCGGTTGTCGCTGAAAGACTCCAGCTGGTCCGGCGGGTATTCGCGGGTGGTCAGGATGGTCCACGCCATGGCGCCCAGCAGCACCGCGCCGCCGAAGTAGAAGGCGTACTTCACCGAGTTCGGCACCTGGCCGGCCGGCGCCGTGTTGGCGACGCCGAAATGGGTGAGCACGTAGGGCAGGAACGAGGCGACCACCGCGCCGACGCCGATGAACACGCTTTGCATCGAGTAGCCGAGCGGCCGCTGCTGCGGTGGCAGCTGGTCGCCCACGAACGCGCGGAACGGCTCCATCGACACGTTGAACGAGGCGTCCATGATCCACAGCAGCCCCGCGGCGATCCACAGCGTGGGTGAGTTGGGCATCGCCAGCAGGGCGAGCGTGGCCAGCACCGCACCGGCGAAGAAGTACGGCCGGCGGCGGCCGAAGCGGTTCCAGGTGCGGTCGGAGAAGTAGCCGATGATCGGCTGCACGATCAGCCCGGTGAGCGGCGCGGCGATCCACAGCGCGGGGATCTGGTCGACGTTCGCCCCCAGCGTCTGGAAGATCCGGCTGACGTTGGCGTTCTGCAACGCAAAGCCGAACTGGATGCCCAGGAAGCCGAAACACATGTTCCATATCTGCCAGAACGAGAGTTCCGGTTTGGCCTTGCTCATGGGGTGCTGCCCTTGCTGGGTGATGCGTCGTCGAGTGGTGCAATGACCAGGCCGCGCACATCGGCCTGGTTGAGCGGGCCGTCGGCGCCGCCGACGCCGCCGGTGTAGTGGGCGAAGTGGCTGAGGTAGCTCATGTTGAAGCCGTCCTCGAGCGCGAACTGGCACACGGCGCCCTTCTCGGCCGTGAACTGGCCCCAGGTCGAGCGCTCCTCGCGCACGCTGTGTGGCATCAAGATCGGCACGCGCTGCACCTTGCTGTCGTCGCAGCGGATGGAAAGCATCTTGACCGCGGCGGTGATGCCCGTGTTGATCGGGCCGTGATCGTTGACGTAGTTGAGCGACACCCGGTACGTGCCGCTGGCCGGTGCCGTCCAGCGACGGGGCCAGTCACCGGTGACCGGCGGCAGTTCGCCAACGCAGGTGGCGGGGCTGGGCAGGGATTCCATGCCGTGCGGGTCGATGCGCGTGGCGCGCACGCAGGTCAGTGCGCCTGTGGCGGCGAGCGAACCGCTGCCGTCCACCGTCTGCGCGCGGTGCCCGTTGACGTAAAGCTGCACGGGGCCGTCGGTGGTAACCGCCCAGCCGTTCTTGCCGTGGGTGACGGAAGGCGCCGACGGCGCCGCGGGCGCGTACAGCGGCGCATCGGTGCGCAGCGGCACGTCCTTCACGTTGATCGCCTTGAGCAATACCGTGGTGGCGTTGCCGCGGGTGGACACGCGGTCGGCCACCAGCAGGTTGCCGCTGCGCTGCGCGGGGAGCTGCAGCGTGATGGTGCGGTCGGGCAGGGTGATCGAGATGCTGTCGCGATCGCCGAACAGCATCGGCACCAGCGAAACGGGCAGCTTCGGCTGCACCGAGCCGTCCGGGTTCAGGCCGAACACGCCCTCGGTGACGATGGCGAGGTACGCGCCCACCGACCACAGCTGGCGTGGCGAGTTGACCACCGGCCCGCTGAGCTTGCCTTCATCCACGTGCTGGCCCTGGGTGAGCAGCTCGTAGTTCTCCATGTTGGAGCCGTACAGCGCTGCGCCGCGCATCACCGAGGTGATCTCGTGGGCAATCCGAGTGGGCTGGTCCACCGCCCGCGCCGCGCGCAGCGCGTAGGCGCTGACGAACGGCCAGATGGCACGGTTGTGGTAGATCGGCTGGTCGGGCCGTTCCGGCCAGATCACCGGGCTGCCGGCGGGCCAGGTCGGGTAGTTGGCCAAGGCCTGCGCCGCACGCTTGCCCTCGGCCACGCCGCTGGTGATCGCCAGCGCGATGCCGAGCAGGTCGTAGCTTTCCACGGGCAGGCCGTCGCCGCCCAGGTAGCTCATGTACAGGCCGCGGTCCGCGCGCCAGAAATGGGTGTTGATCGAGCGCTTCAGCGCGTCGGCCTGGTCGCGGTAACCGCGTGCTGCGGCGGAGTCACCGCGCTTGTCTGCAAGCTTGGCCGCCATCGCCAGCGCCTGGTAGTGCAGCACGTTGGTGGAGAGCGAGAACGACTGGGCGATGAAGCCGACCGAGTCGGCGGTCCAGTCCGGATAGGTCTGCTCGCGCCAGTCCAGGAACGAGGTCTCGCCGCGGTACAGGCCAAAGGTGTCGTCGAACGCATAACGGCGATCCTGCGCCAGCGTATCGCCCAGCGCGCGGGTCACGTCCGCGGCAAACGCGGGCTCGTCGAGCAGATGCTTCGCGCCCAGGAACCACACTACGCGGTCGGTGCTGATTGGCCAGCTGCCGCCCGAGCCGGTGTCCTGCATCACGATGCGCTGGTCCGAAACGGGCTCCTGCCCCGCCGTGGGGCCGCGCACCTCCGACAGCTTGAACTTCAGGCCGTTGCGGGCGCGCGCGGCATCGAACCGCCACAGCCCCAGGTCGATGGCGTAGGCGAGATCGCGGGTCCACACATACGGCCACTTCAGGCCGGTCTCGAAGCAGTGGCAGGGAATCGGCTGGCCGTGGTCGAAGGCGCCGTCGCGAATGGCGGTGACCGAATCCTGCGTCAGATCGTCCTGCGCCATGGCGAACAGGCCGTTGAAGAGCGCGCTCGCGGTGTCGGTGGCCAGCGGCTGCTTGTCGATCACGCGCTGGCCGTAGGGCCAGGCCACGGTGGTCGCGCCGGAGGCGTCGGTACTCACGCTGACGTGCACGCCGTGCCAGTCCAGTCCGTCACGCCAGACCGGTGGTGCCGCGGGTGGCGTGGTCACCATGGCGGCGGCCAGCAGCGCGCTCAGCATGGGCGCACCGCGTCGACGGCGGTGGAAGCGGCGATGGTCATGGTGTGTCTCCTCAAGCGATACCGGCGCCCGTTATGTCACGCCGCGCCAACCCCCGCATGCTGCGAGCGCAACACGCACCCGCGCCGCCGCGGCGCGAGCCCACCGATGCTAGGCAGCATCGCAGTGCAGCAACCAGCGTCTGCATACGTATTCATCGGCTCCGGGTGCCCGCGAGCCGCCGCGCCGGCCGTCACCTTTGGGGGCGCGTGTCGGGCCGCGCCCGGGCCATCGCGTGCAATCCACCCGCTGCACGCCCCTCGGGATGCGTTGCGCCCGGCGCGCGCCCGGCATGGTGCGGGCGCTTGCGCCGCCTCGCCCACGCGACGCGGCGCATGTCGGTGTCGGCCGGGTTTGTTGTTAAGGTGCGGCCAGGAGATCCCGATCACGCCGAACGACGCGTCGGTGCTTTCCATCACACGACGGGGAAGCGCAGATGAAGTGGATGGTTTCGGTGTTTTTCACCGTGGGCCTGGCTGGGCTTGCGCCATCCGCGCAGGCGGCCGCGGCGCCGTCTGAGGCCGCATCTTTCGTGGCGACGCCTTTGCTGGCTCCGGCCTCGGCCGATGCCGTGCAGCGGCGCTGCAGCCGGTCGTTGCAGCTGGAAGATGCTCTGCGCGCGTCGCTGGAGGCGCGTACCGGCCCGGCCGGAATGGCGCAGGACTTCCAGGCCTACGACGAGCTGGCCAACGTGATGATGGTGGGCGCGCTGGAGATGGATCTGGTGGGCGCGACGCATCCGGACCACGCGGTCCGGGATGCCGCCCGGGCCTGTGCCGGCAAGCTGGCGGAGAAGGCGGCCGGCGTGTCGTTGTCCCGGCCGATCTATGACCGCCTTGCGGCCATTCCCACGGCGGGGCTGGCGCCAGCGGCGGCGTACGCGCTGCAGAAGATCCTGCGCAACTACCGACTGGCCGGCGTCGACAAGGACGCAGCGACGCGCACCCGGGTCGCTGTGCTGAAAAAGCAGATCGCCGAGGCCGGCCTCGCGTTCCAGCGCAACCTCGCCGAGGACAAGAGCGAGATCACCCTCGCGTCGGTGGACGACCTGGCCGGCATGCCGCAGGACTACATCGACGCGCACAAGCCATCGGCCGATGGCCTGATCCACATTCGCACCGTGGCGCTGGATGCCAATCCGCTGATCGAGTTCGCCGACCACGAGGCGGTGCGCAAGCAGATGTACCTGCGTTTCGCCAACCGCGCCTGGCCCGCCAACGAGGCAACCCTCGAGACGCTGCTGGCCAGACGCGCCGAACTGGCCCGCCTGCTGGGCTATCCGAGCTTCGCCGCGCTGGATACCGCCGACAAGATGGTCGGCACGCCGCAGCACGTGAAGGCATTCCTCGACAGCATTGCCGCCGCGGCAATCGCCGGATCGGAACGCGACAACGCGGTGCTGCTGGCCGAACAGAAGCGGCTGATGCCAGGTGAGACCACCCTGCAGCCATGGAACACCAGCTACCTCACCGACATCGTGACCCGGCGCGAATACGGCCTGGATGAAACACAGGTACGGCAGTACTTCAGCTACACCAAGACGCGCGATGGCGTGTTCGCGCTGGTGCACGACCTCTTCGGCGCCGACATCCGGCCGTGGAAGGGGGCGCACTTCTGGTCGAGCGACGTGGAGGGCTACGAGCTGTACGACCACGGCAAGCTCGTGGGCCGGTTCTTCCTGGACATGCATTCGCGCGCGGGGAAATTCCAGCACGCGAAAACCGCGGCCGTGCGAATGGGCCTTTCCAGCGGGCAGATCCCGCTGGCCGGGCTGGTCTGCAATCTGGCGGCGACCGGTCCGATCGACCACGCCGGCGTGAGGACCTTCCTGCACGAGTTTGGCCATCTGCTGCACGTGCTGTATTCGGGCCACCAGCAGTACGTTTCCCAAAGCATGATGACCCTGCAGTGGGACTTCATCGAGGCGCCGTCGCAGCTGCTGGAGGAATGGATCTGGGACGCCGACACCCTGCGGCGCTTTGCGACCAACGCGAAGGGCGAACCGATTCCGGTGGCGCTGGTGGCCAGGATGAATGCCGCGCGCCACTTTGGCGAAGCCAGTTTCTGGCGCCGGCAGCTGGGGCTGGCCAACGTCTCGCTGGGCTTCCACGACCGGCCAGCCGGCTTCGCCCTGGCGCCGATGTGGCTCCAGCTGTACGACCCTTACGGACCGGTGCCCACGCCAGAAGGCGCGCATGCCTATGCGGCATTCGGTGCCCTGGAGGACTACGGCTCGTTTTATTACACCTACGTCTGGTCCAAGGCGATCGCGCTGGATCTGTTCACCCGCTTCCGGGCCGAAGGCATGCGCAGCCCGCAGGTGGCGCTGGCCTATCGCAAGGCCGTGCTCGACCCCGGCGGCTCGCAGCCCGCCGATGCACTCATCGAGCATTTTCTCGGCCGGCCGATGAGTACGGCGGCATTCCGCCAGATGTTGCAGAAGTAGCCGCGCCTGCCAGCAGTCCAGACCTGCCTGCATCCGTGCAGGCGCGGCCATGACGATGCCGGGCCGGGACACCTGCCGCTCGACCAGATGGTCGACGAAGAGTCGGCCATGTCGACTGATGATCATCCATGGTGGTTGTGGACGTGACGCAGAGCCGAGGTGCCTTTCTTGCCGCCATGGCGGCAGCCACCGCAGGCCGGCCTGATGAACGCGCTTGCGCGGTTCGACGAACATCGCCAAGGTCTCGATGCGGCCGGCAAGCTCGCGCACGGTAGCGCTGCTGCGCGACGGTGCGCCGTCGAGTTTGCTGGAGACAGTGCAGCAACTCGTGCACCTGGCGGTTATCGCGGCAAGATCACGCAGGGCCGGCAGGTGGCGCTGCCGCCGCTCGATGCCTTGCCCGGTTTCGCCGGCCGCTTTATCCGCCACCTGCTCGCGCCGAGTAGCTTTCGGCCGGCCAGCAGGCCGCTGACGGTTTCACCCTGCAGCGGTCCCCTGCATCGGCAATATCTGCTTGGTTTAGATCGCGCCTGCCCGGTTGGCCAGCCGGAAGCAGCGCGTGGCCGCGGCGGACACCCCCGTGTAAATCAACAACGGCCAGATGCGTTCTTCATCCAACGAGAGCATCGTGCGCAGGCGGCCCGATCAACGGCTCCAGCCCCTCATCGGCTCGGGCGAAAGCTCCCGGGCCGGTGCAAACCGGGCCGTGGCGGGTGTCCTCACGGGCAGCAGATGAAGTGGCCTTGCTTGCCGGACGCTCTGCGCGCAGAGGGTCGCGGCATCATGGCTCCACATCCGACGCGCCTTGCTCCGCCCTTGGGCGTTGCGCGCGGGCAATCGCTTCGTCGAACAGGGTCTGTAGATCCGTGAGGCTGGTGCGCGGGTCGTTGTTGTAGTCGCGCATGCGGTGGCTGTAGTCACGTCCGACGCTGCGTTCGTCCACCAGCCGCCTCACGATTTGCAGCGCGGGGCGACGGTGCTGGAACCCGCCGCTCTCGCTGATGCTGGCCTGCTGCATCGCGCAGTAAAGGCTGAGCATCGTCTTGGCGGGGGTGCATTGACGATCGTCCTCGCGGTCCCAGCGGCTCGCATCGGCAAGCAACGCTTTGGCCTTGCGCAGGATGGCGACATCCATGGCGTTCGGCGGAACCTCGCTGCGGGTATCCAGGCGGAAGCTCAAGCGGCTGCTGCCCTGGTCTCGCGTGTAGTCCTGATCCTGCTCCACGCCGTGTACGCGAAACCACCCGAGCTGGGTGCGCAGGACGCCTTCCTTCAGAATCGAGCTTTCCAGCTCGATGGCGGCCTCGCCCGGAGAACGGGTTGTCATGCCGCCGGCCCAGACGTCAGCCGGCAAGTCGTCGCGCTTCCAGCGGCCGCTGCCAATCGCTGCTACCGGATGAAGCGTAAGAGTCAGCTCGCCGTCGGCGCCGGACGCCGCCGCGAAGGCGCTGCCGCAACTACCGACGAAATCATCGCTGTTGCCGCGGCGCACCAGCTGGCAATTGCCCGGCTCGGCCACTCCGTGCAATGCCTGGTAGACCTCGGCATGCAGGTGTCGCGCGCGCTCCAGGATCAAGCCGTACTCGGCCGCCTGGTTGCGATGGGCGAGCCCGATCTGCATGTAGGCGTTGTAGACGACCCGGTCCTTGAACAGCGCCGTCAGGTCCATCGGAAACGGCGCGCTTCCCGTGGCGGCCGCTGGCGTGAGGTCGAACGCGTGCGGTCTGCCTGCAAGCCTCTTGCGGTACGCGTCCACGTTTGCGCTGGCCGGGTCCGCCCGCGTCAGCAGCGCGTTGATGCCGGGGCGATAGTAGGTCTCGTCGTAGCGGCTGATGTCTTCCAGCCTGGCCTTGGCCCACTCGTCATAGGCCACCAGTTCGGTGCGCAGGGCGGCGGCGCGGATCACATGGATGTCGCCCGTGGCGATCAGCGCCTCGATATTGCCCAGCACGGGGCGGTACCGGGCCGACCTCCATGGCGCGCCGAGATCCCGCAGCAGTTCGGCCTCATTGGCAGGACGCTCTCCCCAGAACGCATGAGTGATCACATGGGCGGCAAGCGCCCTCTTGTTAAGGACCGCCTGGGCGTGCTCCATGTCGTTTTCGGTGGCCAGCAGATCGGCGTCCAGCTGTTGCAGGTACTCGTTCTCGTTCTCTCGATCCAGACGACCCTGCCACCACGCGCTGACTGCCAGCGCCACCAGCACGCCGGCTACCACCACCACGAATTCGGCGAGGAACCAGCTGATCCCGCGGCGCCAGTGATGCTCGCGGATGAAGGACATGAACCGGTCGATCCTTGGCGCATCATTCATGGCGATGGCAACCCGTCGGCGTGACCGCCAGTACTCCTGGCGGACGGCACACATCGAGCATGCGGGCGCGTGGCATATCGCATTTCCCCTTTGACCCAACGGATCGTGGCACAGGGCGGAAAGGCTAGCGAGCACCTGTTGCACTCGATCGCCCCGCTGCCTCCGCCGGATGCCCTGAAGTCTTGTTCAGCAGAAGCAGGCGTCCGCGACCCTGCGCAGCCGTGGGGCACGAGTGCACCGATCCACGCGGCTTGCTGACCCATTGCATGCCGGCTGCTGCTCGATCGCGATGGATGGCTGTGGATGAACGGTCCGGTGACGGCGGACGCGGCACGTCTTGCGCGACAGCAAGGCGTGCCCGATCCTCAGGGCGATGATCCTCATCGAAGTTCTCGAACGCCTCAGCAGGCCATGGAATCAGGCCGCATTCGTGGCGGCAGGCGGCCTGCTCTTCGTACTCATTCGACGCTATCGCACCGGTGCCGTGCTGCTGGCGGCCGGCGCGTTCTGGTTCGTGTTGTGCGCGTCGCCGAACTTCGCCCTGATGCTGCAGCGAGGCCTGACGGCCAGCTACCCGGATAAAGCGGCAGGCGAGTATCCCAAGGCTGATGCCATCGTGGTGCTCGGCGGCGGCGCCATGCCCAACGACCGCGACTGGGTCGAAGACCCGGCCGACACAGAGGGCACGCGTGTCGGCTTCGGCCTGCAGTTGTACCGCACGGGCAGGGCGCCCCACGTGCTTCTTTCCGGCGGCCATGGCGCGGCGCGGCACATGGCCCGCGAACTGGCAGAGCAGGGCGTGCCGCCGGCGGCGCTGGTGCTCGAGCCGGATAGCGCCACCACGTACCAGAACGCCCGCTACTCCGCGGCCATTGCACGCCGCGAAGGTTGGCAGCGCGTGCTGCTGGTGACCTCGCCGATGCACATGACCCGCGCCGCGGCGAGCTTCCGGCGGCAGGGGCTGGAGGTCATCGAGGCGCCGTCGATCGGCCACGAGACGGGCTACCACCGCGTGCAGCCGGAGTGGCACCCGCGCCGCAGCGCGCTATGGCTGACCTCGCGCTGCCTGCACGAGTACATCGGACTGTGGATGTACCGGTTGCGCGGCAGGGCGTGATTCGCTGATGCGGCGATCCGAAGTCGGATCCTCGTTGTAAGGACCGCGGTGCCGGTCGAAAGGGCGGCCCGCCTTTGCATGTTTGAATGCGAGTAATTATCATTTGCGTGCGCAGCAAGCCTTGGCCGTTGCGCCTCTGCCGCGCAGTCGCCGCCGCACTCGCGCCCAACGCATTTGTCACCTTCTCGCCAGTTACAGGGAACCCTTGCATGTCCATGTCCGACCCGTTCGCCGCGCACCTGTCCGGCCCATCCCGCTTGCCGGCAAGCTCGCGCCGCCGCGCTGTGACCCTGGCGGTGGTGCTGTGTCTGTCGCTGTCGACCAGCGCGGCGATGGCAGCCGACCGGACACCGGCGACGGGCGACGGCGCTGTGCGGGTGCAGGGTTTCCGGCTGCAGGCCGATTCGCTGCGCGGCGCACTGGATGCCTTTGCGCGGCAAAGCCGGGTGCAACTGGACGGGCTGGATCGCGTACCGGCGGATCTGTCCTCGTCTGGCCTGCGCGGTGAGTTCCGCACCGCCGAAGCGCTCTACCGGTTGCTCGCGGGAACCGGCTGGCAGGCGGTACGGCTGGGCGCTGCACACTATCGGCTGGTGCCGGGCGGGGCCCGTGTGGCCGACGCCAAGGAACTGCCGGGCGTGCTGACCACCGCCACCATCGACAGCCTCTCCACCGAAGGCACCGGCTCCTACACCACCGCGGCGCAGACCAGCGCCACGCGCCTGCCGCTGTCGATCCGCGAAACGCCTCAGTCGGTGAGCGTGATCACCCGTGCGCAGATGGACGATTTCGGCCTCGACAGCGCCAATGACGTGCTCGCCCGGACCACCGGCATCAACGTGGAAAAGATCGAGACCGACCGGACCTACTACAGCGCACGCGGCTTCGACATCACCAACTTCCTGGTCGACGGACTGGGCCTGCCGTTCACCAGTGGCGGCCAGCAGGGTGACATCGACACCGCCGTCTACGACCACATCGAAGTGCTGCGGGGGGCCAACGGGTTGCTGTCGTTCACGGGCAATCCTTCGGCCACGGTCAACTTCGTGCGCAAGCGGCCGACGGCGGAGCTGCAGGGCAATGTCGGCGTGACCGTGGGCAGCTGGAACCACCGGCGGGTCGACCTGGACCTGTCCGGCGCAATGAACCGCTCGGCCAGCGTGCGCGGGCGCTTCGTTGCGGTCGATCAGGACAGCGACAGCTATCTGGACCGCTACACCACGCACAAGCACGTGCTTTCGGGCATCGCGGAGGCCGACCTCGCCGACGACACCATGCTCACCGCCGGCATCACCTGGCAGCGTGACAAGTCGAAAGACCCGATGTGGGGGGCGCTGGCGCTGTACAACACCGACGGCTCGCCGACCCACTACGATCGCGCAACCAATCCTGCCGCCGACTGGTCCTACTGGAACATCGACGACACCCGCAGCTTCGTACAGCTGGATCAGGGCCTGGGCAACGACTGGCACCTGAAAGCAGCTCTCAACCATCGCCGCCTGAGCAACGCCAGCGAGCTGTTCTACATCTACGGCACTCCAGACGCCGGGACCGGGCTGGGCCTGTTCAGCTACCCCTCGCGCTACACCGGTGTCGAACGCCAGGACTACGCCGACCTCTTTGCCAGCGGCCCGTTTTCGCTTGGCGGCCGCACCCACCAGCTGGTGATCGGCGCCAACTGGGCCCGCGACACCAATCAGGAACGCTCCGACTACAGCGCCGACATCGGCACACCGCTGCCGGACATCGATCGCTGGACCGGCAACTATCCACGGCCGGCGTTCGACGCCTACAGCGACGGCTCGCACTTCCGCACGCGCCGCCAGTCCGCCTATGTCACGGCGCGCTGGAGCCTGGGCGAGCCGCTCACCCTGATCACCGGGGACAGCATCACCCGCATCCACAGCGACGGGTTGAGCTACGGCGTGGCACACGCCTACCAGCAGACGCGCTCGACGCCCTACGCGGGGCTGGTCTACGACCTGGGCGCGCACTATTCCGCCTATGCGAGCTACGCGGCCATCTTCAATCCACAGACCGAAACCGATGCCGGTCACCGCGTGCTCGATCCGATTACCGGCTCCAACGTCGAAGCGGGCATCAAGGGCGCGTGGTTCGACCAGCGCCTCAACGCGACCGCTGCGGTGTTCCGGACGCGACAGAACAATTTCGCCGAATACGCGGGCTTCCACGCGGACACCGGCCAGTCGTACTACCGCGGCACCGACGCCATCGCCAAGGGCTGGGAGCTGGACGTCGCCGGCAGCCTGACGCGCAACTGGGAACTCAGCGCCGGCTACACCCAACTGCAGATCGACACCCCCGAGGGTGCCGACGCCCGCACCTACGTGCCGCGGCGCACGCTGCGCGTTTCGAGCAGCGTGCGGGTCGCGGCGGTCGACGGACTCAAGGTCGGCGGTTCGTTGCGTTGGCAGAGCGCGATCTCGCGCGACCAGGCCGCGCTCGACCCCGCCGGCAACGAGATCTACACGCGCCAGGGCAGCTACGCGCTGGTGGGGCTGATGGCGCGTTACGACTTCAACCAGGCGTGGAGCGCCACGCTGAACCTGGACAACGTCACCGGCCGGAAATACATCAACAGCCTGTACTGGGCGCAGGGCTACTACGGCGCCCCAGCCAGCGCCATGCTTCGCGTCGACTGGCGGTTCTGAGCCGTGCGCCGCCGGTCATCTTCGAAGCGCACGTTCCACTGCCCGCTCGGGCGCGGCCGACGGGGCGCGCCATGAGCCTGCTCGGCGCAACCGCGCTGGTGCTAGCCGGCGCGTGGCTGATCTACCTGGGGAGCCCGGCGCAGAACTGGCTCCGGGCGCCGCTTGCCCGGTTGCCGCGGCGGAGCGGCGCACTCCTGCTGGCGCTGTCGGTGATGCTCTGGTGTCGCATCCTGGGCGTCGGCGCCGGAATCGCCGCATTCATCACGCTGGTGATGCTGGCCTGGGTGCTGGCGCCCTATCTGGGCTGGTGGCTCGGACGGCGCGATGCGGCGCGGAGCGCACGATGATCGGCCGCTGCCTCGCCGGTGTGCTGCTCGGCTTCCCGCTCAGCGCGATGACGCTGGCGCTGGCCATGGCGTTGTCGCCGGCGCGGGGTGCCGGCTGGGTGATCGCGGCGCTGATCGCGTTCTTTCCGCTGTGGACCGGCGTGATGGCGGCGAGTTATCTGTTCCGGTCGGGCGCGCGTGCATGGCTGGTGCTCGGCCTGGCGAATGCGGCCGCGTTTGCGCTGCTGCAAGGCGTACGCCTGAGCTGGAGCGGCCCATGAAGGCAGCGACGCTGCGCACGTTCCAGCTCGTGCATACGTGGACCGGCGTGATGGCCGGGTTCTTCCTGTTCGTGGCGTTCTACGCCGGCGCGCTCACCGTGTTTCATGGCGACATCGCGACATGGCAGCACCCGCCGTGGCGCAGTGCGGCGTCGCCGGTGGAGAGCCGGCAGTCGCTGATCGACCGCTTCCTTGCCGTGCATCCGGAGGCGCGCGCCGACTTCGGGTTGGTGCTGCCGCCACCGGGCACGGCGCAGCCGCCGTACATGTACTGGCCCGCCGATGGCGAGGAACACTTCGCGACCGCCGACGCGCTCGAGCGCGACACCGACGCTCCCACGGCCGGCAGCCTGGCCGATTTCATTTACGCCCTGCACGACTCGCTCGGCATCCCGGTGGTGGGCCTTTACCTGATGGGCCTGGTCAGCATGCTTTACGGGCTGGCCCTGGTCTCGGGCATCGTCATCCACCTGCCGGGACTGGTGAAGGGCCTGTTCGCGTTGCGGCCGGGTCACAACCTCAAGCGATTGTGGCTGGATGCACACAATGTCATCGGCGTGCTGAGCCTGCCGTTCCATATGATCTTTGCCGTCACCGGCGCGCTGATGTGCCTGTTCACGCTGGTGCTGGCATTGCTCAACACGGTGGCATTCGAAGGCGCGCTGCCGACGATGTTCGCCCAGGCGATCGCGACTGCGCCGCCACGGGAAGCTGCCGGCGAGGCGGCGCCGATGCTGCCGGTCGATGCGCTGCTGACGCGCGCGCGCGCGCATGCGCTGGCAACCGGTGTCGACGAGTTCGAGCCGGACTACGTGCACTTCTCCAACTATGGCGATCGCCACGCGGTGGTCGAGGTGCGTGGGCTCTCCCAGCGCACCTTGGCCACCTACGGCACGGTGGCACTGGACGGACAGAGCGGTCGCGTGCTCCAGGTGCATGTGGGTCCCGCCTACAGCGCCAATGGCAGCATCAACTCGTCGATGTATGCGCTGCACTTCGGCAGTTTCGGGGGGCGTGCGGTGCAGTGGATGTATTTCGGGCTCGGCCTGGCGGGAGCGTTCTTGTTCTATTCGGGCAACCTGTTGTGGGTGGAGTCGCGCCGCAAGCGACGCCACCGCGATCAGCCGCGCCGCACGCTCTGGATGGGCCGCGCCACGGTCGGCGTGTGTCTGGGCAGTTGCCTGGGAATTTCGGCGGCGTTCCTCGCCACGCTGCTGGGCGAGGGACGGGCGTGGCCGCTGGACACGCTTCAGCGCGCGGCTGCCTACGGCATGTTCGCCGTGTCGTGTACGTACGTGTCGATCCGGCCGCTGGCCACAGCCGTGCGCCATCTGCTGCTCGCCTGCAGCGCCATGACGGCACTGCCCGCGCTACTGGACCTGGCGCGCAACGCGGGTCCGTGGGTGCGCAATCCCTGGACGGGGGCGCATGGCGCGGTGCTGGGCGTGGATCTGACCGGGTTGCTGCTGGCGCTGGTTTTCCTGTGGCTGGCCCGCGCAAGCGCGCGCCGTGCGCGCGAGGGCGACCCCAACAGCATCTGGGCCGGGTGCGAAACGCCGGATACAGCGCAGCACCCATCCGTACACGGCTGACGAGAAGGGCCGGCCAGGCGGCCCTTCTCGTGATCGACAGCCCCTTTACTGCGCCAGGATCGCGCCGTAGTGACCGTTGACGCTCACGCTCACGCTGCCGTTCTGCACGGTGTAGTGCGCGCCCGAGAGCAGGTCGGTGACGGTGCTGCCGTTGGTCATGCTCAGCTGCCACACCGGCACGGTGACCGTGTGGCTGGTGCTGTCGTTGTTGAGTGCCACCGCGATGCGGTTGCTGGCGTCGAAGCGGCCGTAGGCATAGAGCTTGTTGCTGTCGTCGGTGAGCAGGCTGATGAACGAGCCGGTGCGCAGTGCCGGATAGGCGTTGCGGATGGCGGTGAGCTTGCCGGTGAGCGCCACCGCACTGTTGGTGCTGGTGCCGGTGTTCCAGTCGAACGTGCGGCGGTTGTCCGGGTCGGCGCCGCCCTGCATGCCGTACTCGTCGCCGTAGTAGATCGTGGGCGTGCCGACGTAGGTCATCTGGAAGATCAGCGCGAGATAGGTCTTCCAGATGTCGCCGGCGGCGCGGGTGCCGAAGCGGGTGATGTCGTGGCTGGAGAGGAAGTTCGCCATCACCTGCTGCACTGGCCCGGGGTAATTCGCCCGGGTGCCGTGCAGCCATGCGTCGAACTGCGACGCGCTGATGCTGGCCGCGCCGTTGCCGTAGTCACGCCCGGTGATCCACTCCGACACCGGCTGGGTGAAGCCGTCGTAGTTCATGGCGCCGTCCCACTGGTTGCCGCTGGTAGTCCACGGGCCGGCGTTGCCGAAGTATTCGCCGAGGATGTCGGCGTTCGGATTGACCGACTTCACCGCCGTGCGCAGCTCGGCGAGGATCTGGTGGTTGGTGGCGTCGCTGCCGTTGTTGCCGCCGGCATCGATGTACTGCGCCGCGTCCAGTCGCCAGCCGTCGATGCCGTAGGGCGCCTTGAGATATGTCTTCACCACCGAACTGGATGAGCCGTAGATGGCGCTGC
This sequence comes from Dyella sp., assembly GCF_035685805.1. Classification (GTDB taxonomy): domain Bacteria; phylum Pseudomonadota; class Gammaproteobacteria; order Xanthomonadales; family Rhodanobacteraceae; genus Dyella_A. The sequence goes on along the minus strand of NZ_DASSAB010000052.1, from coordinate 44,185 downwards.
GCACCGCCGAGCCGCTGGCGCCGTAGTCGAGCTTGGGCAGGGTGTCGAAGCCCAGGAAGGACGCGTAGGTGCCCGGCCACTGCTGGAAGTCGTAATAGCCGTACCAGACGCTCTGCTGCGACTCGTAGGCACCGGCGCTGCTGAAGTTGTTGTACTTGTCGAACCACTTGTGCGCGTCGCCGGTGTGGTTGAACACGCCGTCGAGCATCAGGTAACCGTGCGGGCCGTTGCCGGTGGAATGCAGGTCGCCGAGCAGCGTCTGCAGCGTGGCATTGCTGCCGAACGCCGGGTCTACCGTGCTGTAGTCGGCGGTGTCGTACTTGTGCACGCTGGGCGCGCTGAAGATCGGATTGAGGTAGACGATGTTCGCGCCGACAGTGTTCTTGATGTAGCCGAGCTTCTGGTCGACGCCGGCCAGGTCGCCGCCGAAGAACACCAGGTTGTTGTCGCCGCCGGAGGCATAGACGGTGCTGCCCCATGCGTGCTTCTCGGTGCAGTGGCCCTTGTAGCAGTACTGCCCGGTCTGCACGTCGTTGGCGGTGTCGCCGTTGTAGAAGCGGTCCGGGAAGATCTGGTACATCACGCCGTTCTTCATCCACGCAGGTGTGCTGAAGCCGGGGATGACGAAGAAATCGCCCGAGCTCGGTTCGGACGAACTGATGCCGGCGGCGTTGTACCAGGCGCTGGCGCTGCCGTCGGTGATCCGGAAGCGGTAGTACTTCTCCGAGGCGCTGGCGGGGATGGTGCCCCGCCAGTAGTCGAAGGTGCCGGTGGCGTCGTTCGACGACCAGCTCATCGGCACGCTGTGGAAGGCGCTGTCGCCGCTGTCGTAGTACTTGATCGTGGCGCTGGTGATGTCGCCCTTGAAGGTGCGGAAGGTCAGCGTAATCGCCTGGCTCGACGTCGGCTCGATGTGGTTGTCGAACAGCGGTCCCTGGTCGTGGAACAGGCCGTTCCACTCCACGTTGTTGTCGTTGCTGGCGGCGCGTGCCGTGAGCGGCAGGGCGCCGGCCGCCAGGGTGGCGGCCAAGGCGAGACAGAGTGCGCGGCGCGCGCTGGTGCGGTGCTGAAGCCCTTTGGGTGAAAACTCCTTGCTGGCGAACATCGACTTTCTCCTGCAGTGATGGCCCGTGCCGGCATGGCGCGGGCAAATCGGGAGCAAGCGAGCCCGCCGCGCGGCCCCCCTGGCCGCGCGTGGCATGTCGACAGCTCCCTCCGAGGGGGCGTGCGCGCCTTACATGGGCGCGTGCCCCCAGACCAGCGCGAGCGAGCGCGCCTGCGCGGCGCTCACCCGGACGTACGTGACCGGCCCGAATCGATCGCTGCCGGTGGCCCAGCCTTCGGCGTTGCCTCGCGCGAGCGCATCGAGGTTCGTGGCGCGCGCCAGGGCATGGCCATCGGTGCTGACAGTGCGGGCGGCGCTACCGTGCACCTTGAAGAGGTAGAACGAGAGCGCCGGCTTGTAGGTGCCCTCGACCGCGCCGGTCTGCAGCCGCACGCCGTCGACGGTGCGTTGCATCGACAGCGGCTGGCGAAAGTACGCGCCGTGCTCGTAGTCGTAGGTGGTGCCGTCATCGTCGTAGTAGTTGAACGACGTCGGCCGGGCAGCGGGGAACATTTCCACGTCCACCTGCGTCACCGGATGCTGGCCCACGTAGTCCATCACCGGCTGGGTCGGGATGATGGCGCCGTCGCGCACGAACAGCGGGATGTCGCTCCAGTGCGTTGCATCGATCGCCAGCGTCACCGCGCGGCCGCCGTCGTGGCGCTTGCCGCTGAACCAATCGGTCCACTGGCCGGCGGGGAGATAGATCGACTTGGCTTTCTGGCCCTGCTCGACCACCGGCGAGACCAGCAGGCTGTCGCCGAACATCCAGCTGGCCACGGTGTTGCGCACGGTCGGGTCGTCCGGCCAGCCGAAGGTGAGCGGTCGCACCAGGCCCACGCCGGTGCGGCGGCGGACATCCTCGTAGCTGTAGATGTACGGCAGCAAGTGGTAGCGCAGGCGGATCGCGTCCGTGGCGGCCTGTTCCGCAACCGGCCCGAACAGCCATGGCTGGCGCTTCTGGGTGGAGTCGCCGTGCACGCGGAACACCGGCACGAACGCGCCGAACTGGATCCAGCGGGCATAGTTCTCCGGGCTCGGCGTGCCCTTGGTGAAGCCGCCGGTGTCCATCCCCCACTGCATCGCGCCCACGTCGATCGCGCTCAGCATGCGCGCGCGCTGGCCGGCCATGCTGGCAAAGCCGGTGTGGATGTCGCCCGACCACATGCCGTAGGCATAGCGCTGCGCGCCGAGATAGAAGTTGCGGCTGATCGACCACACGCGCTGGTTGGTGATGGCGCGCTGGCCGTCGTAGATCGCGCGCTGCATGTCCAGGTGCTGGGTGTCGATGTCGACGTTGTCGGCCTCGTCGTTCCACCAGCCGACGATGCCGGACTCGAAGGCAGTCTTCATGTGGTCGAAGAACCACGTGCGTGCCTGCGGGTTGGCGAAGTCGATCTCGCGCACCAGCTTGCCGGAGAAGTAATCCTTGGCCGGCTTGTTGCCCTTGAGGAAGTAACCCTTCTCGGCGGCCTCGCGGCCCTCCACGGTGTTGATGTGCACGCGCGGCTTCATGATGCCGGTGAGCTTGATGCCGCGCGCATCCAGCATCTGCTTGAGCTTGCCGCCGGGGCCGTCGGGGAACTTGCTGGTGTTCCAGGTGAACTCGCCCCAGTCGTTGCCCCAGTCCTTCCAGTCGAAGTCGAGCGTGAAGTTGTCGATCGGGATGTGCCTGGCGCGGTAGGTGTCGATGATTTGCAGCAGCTCCTTCTCGTCGATGTTCCACTGGCTGTTGGTGAAGCCCATCGCCCACTTCGGGAACAGGGGCGTGCGGCCGCTGATCGCGGCCACGGCGCCGAAGATCTGCGCCGGGCTGCCGGCGATCAGATAGACATCCAGATCCTTGCGCGAGGTGCCGCTGGCGGCGATGCGGCCGTCGGCGAGGGTGAACGTGCCGCCGACGGTGTCGACCAGGACGCCGTAGCCGGCCGTGCTCCACACCAGCGGCGCGCCGGCGTGGCCCTGTTCGCCGGCGGTGATCGGCTGCGTGCCCGTGCGCAGCAGCCCGGCGCCGGCATCTTCGGTGGCGTCGTAACCGCCGATGCCGTAGAGCGGATCAGCGGGAGCGTGATCCAGCGCCAGCGCGCGCTTGATGAGCGCGGGCACATCGCGCTGGGTCAGCAGCACGTGCCCGGCGGCGTCGGAAAACTGCAGGCTGCCGTCGCGCGCATTCCAGCGCAGCGTGGCCGCGGCGGTGGACACGGTGGTGATGCCGCCGGCGATTTGGGTCTTCACGTCGGTGGGCGCGGCATGCATCGCGGTCGGATCGATCACGATCGAGGCCGGGCTGCTCTCGCCGTTCGGCAGGGCGTGCACGCGCACCGCGTTCGGCGTGACGAAGCCGATCGCGATACGGTCGTCGCCGCGCACAAGGGTGAGGCCGCCGTGCGCCACCCGGGCGGTGAACGCAGCGTCGACCGTGGCAGCGGAGGCCGGAGTCAGGGCCGTGCCCAGGCAGAGGCCGAAGGCAAGCAGCAGGTGACGTGGTGTGATGTGGGGCATGCGAAGACCTTGCATCGGGAACGGGAGATCCGGTGTGCCTGCATCACTGCAGGATCACCGAGGTGTAGGGCGGCAGCACGAGGCGTGATCCGGCCAGCGTGGCACCGGGCCCGGTCTGCCGGGCGATGGTCGAGAACGCCGGCGCGTGCTCGCCGAGCGCCAGGGTCTGCGCCTGCCCGGAGAGGTTGTGCAGCACCAGCACGCGCGAGCGGTCGTCGCGCAACCGCCAGCCGGCGACGTGCGGGTTGCCGCTGGCGAATGCGCTGAGCGTGCCGTCGCGCAGGGCGGGGATCTGCTCGCGCCAGTGGATCAGCATCAGATAACGGGCGAGCAGCGAACCGGGATCGGCCAGCTCGGCCTGCACCGACACCTCGGCGCCGTCGCGGGCCGTGGGCTGTTTCCAGCGCGTCTCGCCCGCGGCGCGCGGGCTGCGCTCCCAGCGCATCGGTTCGCGCAGGTCCGGGTCCGGCTTCACCGCGCGCATGCCCAGCTCCTCGCCGTAGTAGACGAACGGGTGGCCGGGCAGGGTGAGCAGCATCGCCGCCGCGGTGCGCATGTGCGCGGCGTCTGCGCCGAGCTGGCTCATCACGCGGTTCTGGTCGTGGTTGGACAGGAACGGCGCATTGCTGCCCGGCTTGCCGGCCGCGGCCGCAAACCCCGCGTAGCGCTGCTGCAGCAGGTCCCCGAGGTCTCCCGCGCGTTCGTCCCGTGCCGCATCGATCAGCCGGGTGGCGAGCGGAAAGTCGAACACCGCGCTGAGCGCGCCGTACCACGGAGCGAGCTGCTGCCAACGGTCGTCGGTGACTTCGCCGATCACGTAGGCCTCGGGCTTCACCGCGTGGACGCCGCGCATGAACTGCCCCCACCACGCCAGATTCCTGGCCAGGATCGTTCGATCGCCCTCCTGCGACTTGAAGTCGAGGTAGATGTGGCGGGCCGCATCCAGCCGAAAGCCGTCCACGCCCTTGCGCAGCCAGAACTGGCCGATGCCGACCATCGCCTGGCGCACCGCCGGATGGTCGTAATCGAGGTCTGGCATGCCGCGCGAAAAGATCCCCAGGTAATGGCGGCCGTCCGGCAGCGTCTGCCAGGCGGTGTCGCCCGCGGCGCTGCGGGCGCTCAGGTCGGTGTCGGGGCCGGCCCAGCGGTACCACGCGTGATGCGGGTCGCGCGGGTCCTGCGCGGCGACGAACCAGGGATGCCGGCTGCTGGTGTGGTTGATCACCAGGTCGATGATCACCTTGATGCCGCGCTTGTGCGCCTCGGCCAGCAGGCGCTCGAAGTCGGCCATGGAGCCGTACTGCGGGTTGATCGCCTCGTAGTCGGTGACGTCGTAGCCGTGGTAGCTCGGCGAGGGGTTGATCGGCATCAGCCAGATACCGCTGACACCGAGCGACTTGAGGTAGTCGAGCTTCGCGGTGACACCGTTGAGGTCACCGACGCCGTCGCCATCGGTGTCGTACCAGCTGCGCACGAAGATCTCGTAGTACACGCCGCTGGCCGGCGTATCGCGTCCGCCGGCTGGCACCGCCGCGGTGGGTGCGGCGACCGGCGTGGCGCGTGGCGGCGCATGGCTGCAGGCACTGGCCAGCAGGGTCGAGGTAGCAAGCACAGCGAGGAGGATGCGGCGTGTCACGGGAGGCTCCGGATCGACGGATGGGACCCCGGCATCGCTAGCTATCGCGATGGCGAGAGGGCTGGAACGGCGTCCCCGACCGGTACCGCCAAGGCACCGGACGACCCGGTCGATGGTAGGCCGCGAGCGCCACCCGGGCCGCATGCTGCATACGTATTCATCCGCACGGCTGCGCGGTTTTCCGTGGTGCGTTGCGGCACGCGTGCTGCGCCACCGGCGGTGCGAGTGGGGCAAAAAAAACCCCGCCGGCGCATGCCGGCGGGGTGGGGAGGTTGCAGCGAATCGATGTTAGAACTTGTAGGTGGCGCCCAGCAGGTAGGTGCGGCCCCACTCGATGTGCTCGAGCGGGCGATCCTTGGTGCCGGCGTAGGTGCGGTACGGCGCATTGGTCAGGTTGCTGGCCTGCAGCTGCACGCTCAGGCCATGCAGGCTGGTGTTCTCGCCGAAGGTGTAGTCCAGCTGCGCGTCGATGATCTTCTCGCCCACCACGTAGCGCAGGGTGCGTGCGCCGTTGAAGTTGCCGATCTCGCCGATGAAGTCCGACCGCTTGCGCTCGCTGATGCGGGCGCCGAAACCGTTCTTCTCGTAGTACGCGGTGACGTTGTAGACCCGCTTGGACAGGCCCGGCAGGTTGATCGGACCGTTACCGACGCTGGAGGCGTTCTCCGGCGAGCGGATGGTGACGCTGCTGTCGGTGAAGCTGGCGCTGCCGAGGATGCCGAAGCCGTCCAGTGCCGGGGTCAGCATGTTCAGCGGCAGCGAGGCGGACAGCTCCAGACCCTTCAGGTTGCCGCCCTTGCCGTTGAACGGGCCGCTCAAGGTGCCCTGGGTGAGGATCGGGCGACCGCTGTCCAGCGGCGGGTAGTTGGCGACCAGGTCGGAGTAGTCGTAGTTGTCGCGGGTCTGGTTGTAGATGTAGCTGGTGAGGTCCTTGTAGAAGAACGCCGCAGCCACATAACCGGTGCCGCCGAAGTACTTCTCCCACGACAGGTCGAACGCATTGGCGCGCCACGGATCGAGCTGCGGGTTGCCGCCGCTGGCGCCCGGCTTGCCGGTGGCGTTGTCCACCCCGAACTCCAGCGAGGCGCGCAGGTCGTCCATGCGCGGACGCGCCACCTGCTTGGCCAGTGCCACGCGCAGGGTCTGGCTGTCGGTGAGCGAGAAGGCCAGGTTCAGGCTGGGCAGGACGTCGGTGTACTTCTTGCCGTTGGTGAAGCGCTGGATCTGGCTTCCCACCGGCTGCGCCGCCTCGAACACGTTGGCCGAGGAGGACTGGTCGGCGCGCTGCACCTGCACGCCCACGTTGCCGCGCACTGGCACGCCCCACACCGTGTCGATGTCGGCCATCGCGTAGGCGGTGGTGATCTTCTCCGACAGCTCCCACGCCTTGGACACCAGGTAGGAGGCGTCCTCGTTCGGGGCAAAGGTCATGTAGCGCGCCACCGCGCCGGGCACGTACCAGGACGGGATCTTGCCGACGCCGGCAAAGCCGAGGTCCACCAGGCCGTACTGCAGGTCCGAGCCGATCGCCGTGTCGCCCTGGGCGCCCACGTTGATGTTGCCCTCGGGCTGGTGCTTTTCCTTGAAGCGATCGGCGTAGTTGACGCCCACTTCGAAGTCGGTGATGACGCTGCTGAGCGCGTCCGGGCTCGGGATGATCGCGCCAAGCTTGGCGCTCTTGAGCTCATCGCTGATCCGCGGCACCTTGCCGTAGCCGGAGCCGTAGATGGTGTTGGTGAGGAACAGCTTGCTCGAGTCGGAGTAGTCCAGGCCCGGGTTGAGCTGCGAGAAGTCGCTGCCGGAATACTGCAGGTTCAGCGAGTCGAGCTGCGGCGCGGGCAACAGCTGGGTGTTGTTCTCAAGGTTCAGCTCGCGACGCCTGGCCTTGGAGTAGCTGAGGTCGGCCACCAGCGAGACCTCACCCACACTGAACTCGTTCTTCCAGCCGTAGGCGTTGATGGTGTCGTGGCGGCTGTTGTACATGCCGCGCACCAGCGGGTAGACATTGCCGGCGGTGCCGCCGGTGAAGGTGCCATTGCTGTTGATGGTGGGATTGGTGACATCCAGGCGGCCGTAGCCACCGTTGTAGTCGCCCAGGTTCACCTCGAACTGGTTGGCGGTGTCCTTTTGCACGGCCTTGGTGTGGAACAGGTCCAGCGTGCTGGTCCAGGTGTCGGTGGGACGCCATTCCACCGTGGCCATCACGCCGTCACGCTTGGTGTAGCCGGTGCGGCGCAGCGCCTTGATGCCGTCGGAGAAGTACGTGCCGGCCGGTACGCCCGGACGCCAGCCGTCGCCCACCTGCTGCCACGGCTCGTACAGGCCCACCTGGTTTTCCTGGATCGGGGTCTGCTGGTGCGCGTAGCCGATCACCACGCCCAGCGTGTTGTCCATGAACTGGCCGATGTAGCTGGCATTGAAGCGATTGCCGAAGGCGCTCTTGTCGGCGGCGCGGCCCAGCGAGTTGTGCTGACCGCGGATGCCCACCACGAACACGTCCTTCTTGTAGTCCAGCGGACGCACGGTGTGCATGTCGAGCGTGCCGGACAGGCCCTGGCCGATCAGGCTCGCCTTGGGCGTCTTGTAGACGGTCACGCCGCTGACCAGCTCGGACGGATACTGATCGAACTCGACGCTGCGGTTGTCGCCGGTGCTGACCATTTCACGGCCATTGAGCAACGTGGTGGCGAAGTCGGGCGAGAGGCCGCGCACGCTGATGACCTGCGCACGTCCGGCCACACGCTGGGCGGATACGCCCGGCAGGCGCGCGATCGATTCGGCGATGCTCACGTCGGGCAGCTTGCCGATGTCTTCGGCGGAAATCGCCTCGATGATCTCGTTGGAGGACTGCTTGGCGTCGACCGCGCTCTGCAGGCTCTGTGCAAAGCCGCTGACGGTGACCACGCCCAGCTCGGTCGGCTTCTTGGTCTTGTCGTTCTTGTTGGCCGGCGCGGCCGAGGTGTCCTGGCTGGTGTCCTGCTGCGACTGATCCTGGCCGCTCGCCTGGGCTGCCGCCTGGTTCGCCACCATGAACATGGCCGATGCCAGCGCTGCACTGAGCAGATTGCGCTTGAGATTCAACATGTACGCCTCCCCTTGGAAAATCGATTTTGATTTCGCCGGGAGTGTCGTTGGATGCCCGTCGACCTGCCCGTTGCGAACGACGTAAGTTGGTGTGTCGTCGGGCCGGGATGTTAGTCCTGCGTTTAGGCATGCAGCGCAAACCTGCATACGTATTCATAACGGCGGCCAGCGCGGCTATCGCCTTGTCGGCGCTGGAAATTTTTCTGACGCATCGCAATATGGATGTGCGCGCGAAAACGTTTCCAGCGATGCGGCCACGGGCCTGGAAGACTTGGTGCGTTGCCGCATTTGCATTGCGCATCCGCCGGCGGCCTCATGCTGCGCCGCCGGCGGATGCGGCATCGAGCGCACCGGGCGGCGGTTCCGTCGATCACGAGATGGTGCACCCCCGCATCGTTGCGCCACGCGTCGGAAGGTCCAAACGTATGGACGTCCAAACGTTCGGATCGTTGTCGCGCGCACTTGCCTGGCGCCGGCTTGCCTGCTCGTGCGGAAGCCATCTCGGTGCCAGTCGTAACAGTGCTGCATGAGACGCCGGTGTCGAGACGCATGGCGTCGGCGTGCAGTCCGAGCAGCGCGGTACATGCGGCGCCGCACCAAGTGCCGCAACGCCTGCGCGGGATCGGTGCCGCGGATGAATACGTATGCAGAGCCGTCGGAAGCAACCGGATGGGCGATTAAGCTGCCCGCCATCGCCGCCTTCGGGCAGCACGCGCGGCCCAACAGGGGGCGTCGGCGCGCACGTCGGGATCTATGCATGCAGAACCAACCGTGGTGGCGCGGCGCCGTCATCTACCAGATTTATCCGCGCAGTTTTCTGGACACTAATGCAGACGGCGTGGGCGACCTGCCGGGCATCATCGAGCGGCTCGATTACATTGCGGGGCTTGGCGTGGAGGCGATCTGGATCGCGCCGTTCTTCAAGTCGCCGATGGCCGACTTCGGCTACGACATCGCCGACTACCGTGATGTCGATCCGCTGTTCGGCACGCTGGATGATTTCGACCGTCTGCTGGCCAAGGCCCACGGCCTGGGGCTGAAGGTGATGATCGATCAGGTGCTCAGCCACACCTCGATCGACCATGCCTGGTTCCATGAGAGCCGGCAGAGCCGGGACAACCCGAAGGCCGACTGGTATGTCTGGGCCGACGCGAAAGAGGACGGCACGCCGCCGAACAACTGGCTGTCGCTGTTCGGCGGGTGCGCCTGGCAGTGGGAGTCGCGTCGCCAGCAGTACTACCTGCACAATTTCCTGACCTCGCAGCCGGATCTCAACTTCCACAACGCGGCCGTGCGTCAGGCGATCCTGGACAGCGTGAAGTTCTGGCTGGACCGCGGCGTCGACGGGCTGCGGCTGGACGCGATCAACTTCTGTTTCCACGACGCGCAGCTGCGCGACAACCCGCCCAAGCCGCCACACGAGCGGGTGGGCCGTGGCTTCAGCCCGGACAACCCGTACGCGTTCCAGCGGCACTGGTACAACAACACGCAGCCGGAAAACCTGCCGTTCCTGGAACAGCTGCGTGCATTGCTGGATGAGTACCCCGACGCCGCGGCGCTGGGCGAGATCTCCTCGGAAGATTCGCTCGCCACCATGGCCGAGTACACGGCCGGCAAGCGCCTGCACATGGGCTACAGCTTCGAGTTGCTGACCGACGATTTCAGCGCCGCCTACATCCGCGGCACGGTCGAGCGGCTGGAAGCGCAGATGACCGAGGGCTGGCCGTGCTGGGCCATCTCCAACCACGACGTGCAGCGCGTGCTGTCGCGCTGGGGCAACGGCGATGCCTCGCCGCGGCTGGCCAATCTACTCACGGCGATGGTCTGTTCGCTGCGCGGCTCGGTGTGCGTCTACCAGGGTGAGGAGCTCGCACTGACCGAGGCCGAGGTGCCCTACGAGGCGCTGCGCGATCCCTACGGCATCGCCTTCTGGCCCACCTTCAAAGGCCGCGACGGCTGCCGCACGCCGATGCCGTGGAACGATCGCCCCCACGCCGGATTCAGCAGCGTCGCGCCGTGGCTGCCGGTGCCAGCCGACCATGCCGCGCGCTCGGTGCAGCACCAGGAGGGCGATCCGTCGTCCGCGCTCAAGGGTTTTCGCGCCTTCATGCACTGGCGGCGGACGCAGCCGGCGCTGTGCTGGGGCAACATCCGCTTTGTCGAGGCGCCCGAGCCGGTGCTGGCATTCACCCGCACGCTGCATGGCGAGACCGTATTTGCCGCATTCAACCTGGGTGCGCAGTCGGTGTCGGTAGACGTTTCGGCGCTGGGCAAACTCGCGACCGTGGATGGCCACGGGCTTGCCTCGGGCACGCTTGCCGGCGGCACGCTGCAGTTGCCGGCACATGCGGTGATGTACGCGCGGATCGGTTGATGGGCTTCGCGATCCGCCGCGACGACCTGCGCGGCGATGCGGTGCGGGAGCTGCTGCGCGAGCATCTGGCCGCGGTCGCGCTGCACTCGCCGCCCGAAAGCATTCATGCGCTGGACCTTGACGCCCTGCGCGCGCCCGGCATCCGCTTCTGGACGCTGTGGGAGGGCCACGCGCTGCTCGCTTGCGGCGCACTGAAGGAACTCGATCGCGAGCACGGTGAACTGAAATCCATGCGCACCGCCTCGGCGCACCTGCGCAGGGGCGCCGGGCGCGCCATGCTGGCGCACATCGTGGATGAGGCGCGCCGCCGCGGCTATCGCCGGCTGAGCCTGGAGACGGGTACCGCAGAGGCATTCGCGCCGGCGCGGCGGTTGTACGCCGCGGCCGGGTTCGTCCCCTGCGCGCCGTTTGCCGGCTACGTGGACGACCCGTACAGCTGCTTCATGACGCGGCTGCTCTAGCGGCCGTGTCATGAAGCTAGCGAGGACACGGGGCCGCGCTTGCGCAGGCCCGCAGACCGTTCAGATCCCTGCGTACCACTCGTAGCCGTAGTCTTCCCAGTAGCCGCCCTTGCCGCCGGCGATGTGGGCGAACGAGTCGACCAGTTCGATGCGGGCGATGTACTTGGCCTGCTTGTAGCCGAGCTGGCGGCTCACGCGCAGGCGCAGCGGGGCGCCGTTCTTGATCGGCAGCGGCTGGTTGTTGAGGCCCCATGCCAGCAGCGTCTGCGGGTGGCGTGCCTCGGGTATGTCGACGCTCTCGTAATAAGGCTCGCCGGGGTCCATCTCGTCGTAGCAGTGGAACACCACGTAGCGCGCATTCGACTTCACTCCCACCTTGTCCAGCACGTGCGACAGCCGCACGCCGTGCCACTTGCCGATCGCGCTCCAGCCCTCCACGCAGTCGTGGCGGGTGATCTGCGCCACCTGCTCGATCTGCTTGAGGTCGTCGATGGAGAACGACAGCGGTCGATCGACCAGTCCGCCCACCTGCAACCGGTAATCGCGGAAACCGTTGGCCAGCAGCGTCTGGTAGGCGTCGGTGGTGGGCATGGCGGTGCCGTTGGAGCGGAATACGGGCGAGAGGTCCGCCTCGGTGTACTCCTTGGCCATCGCGCTGGACGGCGCCAGCAGTGCCTGCACCCGGCGGTTGAGACCCTGTGCCTTGTTCAGCACCTTCGGGCCCCAGTCGCTTTGCGAGATCTTGTCGCAGCCGGCGACGATGACGCCGGCGGTACCCATGATCGCCATGCGGATGAACGAGCGCCGATCAGTCATGGTTCTTCTCCGCCTCGGCGGCACGCTTGGCAGCGGGCGGCGCCAGATCGATCTTGTACCAGCCGGTGATCATGCCGCGCAGCTGGTTGAACGCGCCGCTGATCAGCACCTCGAACACGTGGATCAGCACGAAGGCGACGAAGCCCCACGCGATGATGAAGTGGATCGTGCGGGCCGACTGCCGGCCGCCCACCACCTCGACCAGCGGCGACAGCACCGCATCCAGTCGCGGCGACATCGCCAGCCCCATCAGCACTACGCCGATGCCGAACACGAAGATCACCGTGAGGTAGGCCAGCCGCTGCAGGATGTTGTAGCGCAGCGCTTCCTCGCCATGCGGGTGCTTGAACTTCACGTGGTCGACGATCGAGCGACCGATGCCGCGCCAGTCGGCCCGGGTGGGAATGAGGTCGCGCTGCAGGTGCTTCTTCGCGACCGAGTAAGCCAGGTAACACAGGCCGTTCAGCACGAACACCCAGGCAAAGAAGAAGTGCCACTGCCGCCCCATCGCCAGCCAGCGCGCGCTGGGTACGGTGAGCCAGGAGGGGAAGCCGCGCACCTGCGGCTCGCCGTTCGGTCCGTCGGACACGCCGAACAGCCCGGTGGTGATGAACTCGTGCTGGCCGACCCGGGTGACGCCGACGAGCTGTCCGTTCGGATCCATCCGCGCGCCCATGGAAAGAATCTCCTTGCCGGGGTCGGTGCGGATGCCCCACGAAAGGCTGGGATGCGCGTTGAAGATCTGCAGGCCGCTGAAGAACATGATCGACAGCGCGATCACGTTGATCCAGTGCATCAGCCGGATCGGCCACGTGTGCCGGTACACCAGGCGAGTGGATGCCGTTGCGGCGGCTGGCGGTGCCCCGCCGGCGTCAGCGGCCGGAACGGCCACGTCTTGCTGGTCGACAGTCATGCGTTCCCCACGAGCAGGCTGAAAGGACAAGCGGAAGCGGCAGTGTAGCGCCGCGTGATGGCGACCATGGTGCAACCCTCTGGTGTCGAAGTGCCCGGCGATCCTGTCGCCACGCCGGACGCGATGCACGCCCCCGCGCGTGCGGGGTGCGGGCCCGGCGACCATTCGCCGCATCAGCCGCTCCGGTTACATCGCCTTGACGAGGCGGGCGCGCGTGGACGGTAGGGGGCGACGTGGCGCCGCGGTTGCCCGTGCCGCGCTGACGCGGAACGACGTCCCGACAACGGCCCGTGTTAACGCGATCTATGCGCGTGCCGTGGATAGTGCGCGGACGGATGCTCACATCCGCTCCCGTTTCCCTGCCACGAGGCCACGGATGACACCCGCTTCGCACAGCTCCGACGCTTTCGTGTTCTTTGGCGCCACCGGCGACCTTGCCTACAAGAAGATCTTTCCCGCGCTGCAGGCGCTGATCCGCCGCGGCGAGCTGGACATGCCGGTCATCGGCATTGCCAAGGCCGGCTGGACGCTGGAGCAGCTGCGCCAGCGTGCGCGTGAATCGCTCGAACATGCCGGCGAGGTGGACGAGCAGGCCTACGCGCAGTTGTGTCGCCGGCTGCATTACATCGACGGCGACTACGCCGACCCGGATACCTTTCGCAAGCTGGGCAAGGCACTCGCCGGCGCGATGCACCCGCTGCACTACCTTGCGATCCCGCCGAGCCTGTTTCCGAGCGTGATCAAGCAGCTGGCCGAATCCGGCTGCGCCCGCGACGCGCGGGTGGTGGTGGAGAAACCGTTCGGGCGCGACTTGGCCTCGGCGCGGGCACTTAACCGCGTGCTGCACGGGGCGTTCGAGGAGTCGTCGATCTTCCGCATCGACCACTACCTGGGCAAGGAGGCGGTGCAGAACCTCTTGTACTTCCGCTTCGCCAACACGTTCCTGGAGCCGGTGTGGAACCGCGACTACGTGCAGAGCGTGCAGATCACCATGGCGGAGGACTTCGGCGTGCAGGGACGGGGCGGTTTCTACGAGGAAACCGGCGCGCTTCGCGACGTGGTGCAAAACCATCTGCTGCAGGTGACCGCGCTGCTGGCGATGGACGCGCCGGTCGGCCACGACGCCGCCTCGCTGCGGGCGGAAAAACTGCGCCTGTTCCGCGGCATGCGCCCGCTGCGCCCGGACGACGTGGTGCGTGGCCAGTTCGACGGTTACCGCGACGAGCCGGGCGTGGCGAAGGATTCCAACGTGGAAACGTTCGCCGCACTGCGCCTGCATATCGATACCTGGCGCTGGGCGGGCGTGCCGTTCTACATCCGCGCGGGCAAATCGCTGCCGGTCACGGCCACGGAAATCCTGGTCGACCTGAAGGTGCCGCCGCTGGCGATCTTCGACACCATCGAGCCGCCACAGTCGAATTACTTTCGCTTCCGGCTCAGCCCGGAGGTGGTGCTTTCGACCGGTGCCAGGGTGAAGCGCCCGGGCGAGGACATGCGCGGGCAGTCGGTGGAACTGGTCGCGCGGCGCGACATCACCGATCAGCAGACACCTTACGAGCGCCTGCTTGGCGACGCGCTGCGCGGCGATGCCTCGCTGTTCACCTCGGACGAGAGCGTGGAGGCTGCCTGGGCGGTGGTCGATCCGGTGCTGGACCTGGATATGCCGGTGCTCCCCTATGCCCCCGGCAGCTGGGGGCCGGCCGCGGCCGCGGGCGTGGTCACCGAGCTCGAGGGCTGGCACGACCCCGCACCCGAGCCCATTCCGGAGAACGCCACGACCCCGCCCGGCGTCGGCTGAACGCCGTTACTCTTGGCGACCGTGCCGCTGCACGCGTGGCACGGCGCCGCCGATCGAACACCGGGCCTGGCGCTCTTTCCTTTTTCTTCCATGACGGATCTTTCCCGTGACCCCATCCCGCATATCCGACCTGACCCAGCGGCCCGAGTGGCAGGCACTGCACGCACACGCCGAGCGCTTCAAGGGGCGCCATCTGCGCGAGCTGTTCGCGGCCGATCGCGAGCGTGGCGAGCGGCTCACCGCCGAGGCGGCCGGGTTGTACATGGACTACTCCAAGCAGCGGCTGGATGACGAAACCCTGCATCTGCTGCGCAAGCTCGCCGAGGCGTGCGACCTGAAAGCCCGCACGGCCGCGATGTTCGACGGCGAGAAGATCAACCGCACCGAAGGCCGGGCGGTGCTGCACACAGCACTGCGCGCGCCGGCGCACGCCCGGATCAGCACCGATGGCGAGAACGTGGTGCCCGAGGTGCACGCGGTGCTCAAGCGGATGTCCGCGTTTGCCGAGCAGGTGCGTGGCGGCACGTGGCTCGGCCACACGGGCAAGCCGATCCGCAACGTGGTGAACATCGGCATCGGTGGCTCCGACCTCGGCCCGGTGATGGCGTATGAAGCGCTGCGCCACTACAGCCGCCGCGAGCTCACCTTCCGCTTCGTGTCCAACGTGGACGGCATCGACTTCGTAGAGGCCACACACGACCTCGATCCGGCCGAGACGCTGTTCATCGTCTGCTCCAAGACCTTCACCACGCTGGAAACGCTGGCCAACGCGCAGGCAGCGCGTGCCTGGAGCCTGGCGGCGTTGCAGGACGAGGCGGCGATCGCGCGGCACTTTGTGGCCGTTTCCACCAACGAGAAGGAGGTGGCCAGGTTTGGCATCGACACTGCCAACATGTTCGGCTTCTGGGACTGGGTGGGCGGGCGCTATTCGATGGATTCGGCGATCGGCCTGTCCACCATGCTGGCGATCGGGCCGGACGGCTTCGGCGACATGCTCGCCGGCTTCCACGCCATGGACGAGCATTTCCGCAGCGCGCCGCTGGAGCGGAACCTGCCGACGCTGATGGGGTTGATCGGCATCTGGAACACCAATTTCCTGGGCGCGGAAACCGTTGCGGTGCTCCCCTACGAGCAGTACCTGAAGCGCTTCCCGGCGTACCTGCAGCAGCTCACCATGGAGAGCAACGGCAAGCATGTGACGCTGGAGGGCGACACCGTCGACTACGCCACCAGCGCGATCTACTGGGGCGAGCCGGGCACCAACGGCCAGCACTCTTTCTACCAGTTGATCCACCAGGGCACGCGCCTGATCCCGTGCGACTTCATCGGCTTCGGCCAGCCGCTGGTGCCGCTGGCCCATGCGCAGGGCGGCGACCAGCACGACCTGCTGATCGCCAACATGCTGGCGCAGAGCGAGGCGCTGGCGTTCGGCAAGACCGGCGAAGAAGTGCGCGCCGAGGGCGCTCCCGAGGCGCTGGTGCCGCACAAGACCTTCCAGGGCAACCGGCCCAGCACCACGCTGCTGGCCGAGCGCCTGACGCCGCGCACGCTCGGCGCACTGGTGGCGCTGTACGAGCACAGCACCTTCGTGCAGGGCGTGATCTGGAATATCGACTCGTTCGACCAGTGGGGCGTGGAGCTGGGCAAGGCGCTGGCCAAGCGCACGGCGGCGGAAATCACCAGCGCGGACGAGCCCGAACTGCGCCACGACAGTTCCACCAACGCACTGATCCGGCGCTACCGGACGTTGCGCGACCGCGCGAAGTCGCCAGCGCGGTAGCGCATTCGCGTGCGGCACCTTGGCGTGCCACCGAGGCGGCGCGTACACGTTCCGCGTGCGCCAATACATGTTTTATGACCTCAGCCGAGACACCATGAGCCCCAACCTCAGCCCGCTTGCCGGCAAGCCCGCACCCGCCTCGATCCTCGTTGACGTACCGCAGCTGCTGGCCGCATATGCCGACCTTGCACCCGATCCGGCGGTGCCCGCGCAGCGGGTGGCGTTCGGGACCTCCGGCCACCGCGGGTCCTCGACCAGCCGCAGCTTCAACCGGGCCCATGTACTGGCGGTCAGCCAGGCGATCTGCGAATACCGCGCAATGAAAGGCATCGACGGGCCGCTGTTCGTGGCGATGGACAGCCACGCGCTGTCGCGCCCGGCCTTCGAGGATGCGCTGGAGGTGTTCGCCGCCCACGGCGTCACCACGATGATCTCCGCCGGCAGCGAGTTCACGCCCACGCCGGCGCTGTCGCACGCGATCCTCTCCTACAACCGCGGCCGCACGGACCACCTGGCCGACGGCGTGGTGATCACGCCGTCGCACAATCCGCCCGCCGACGGCGGCTACAAGTACAACCCGCCCAACGGCGGCCCGGCCGACAGCGATGTCACCGGCTGGATCCAGAACCGTGCCAATGCGCTGCTGGAAGGCGGCCTGCGCGAGGTGCGGCGCATGCCCTATGCGCAGGCGCGACGCGCCTCGTGCGTGCACGAACACGACTACGTGAGCAGCTACGTGGGCGATCTCGGGGCCATCATCGATTTCGACCTGATCCGGGCCGCGGGCGTGCGCATGGGCGTGGACCCGCTCGGTGGCGCGGGAGTGCACTACTGGGGCCCGATCGCCGAGCGCTATCGGGTCGACCTCACGGTAGTGCGCGAGGTGGTCGATCCGCAGTTCGGCTTCATGAGCGTGGACTGGGACGGCAAGATCCGCATGGACCCGTCCTCGAAGCACGCCATGGCCAGCCTGATCGCGATGAAGGACCGCTTCGACGTCTCCTTCGCCTGCGACACCGACCACGATCGCCACGGCATCGTGACCCGCAGCGCCGGGCTGATGCTGCCCAACCATTACCTGGCCACGTTGATCGACTATCTGTTCCGCCATCGTCCGCACTGGCGCGCCGATGCCGCGGTGGGCAAGACCGTGGTCAGTACCTCGTTGATTGATCGCGTGGCTGCGCGGCTGCAGCGGCGCCTGTACGAGGTGCCGGTGGGGTTCAAGTGGTTTGCGCCGGGCCTGTTCGACGGCTCGCTGGGTTTCGGCGGCGAGGAAAGTGCCGGCGCGTCGCTGCTGCGCATGGATGGCACCGTGTGGTCCACCGACAAGGACGGCATCGTGCCGGGGTTGCTGTCGGCGGAGATGACCGCGCGGCACGGCCGCGACCCAGCCGAACTGTATGCCGACATCACGGCCGACCTGGGCGCGCCGCATTCCGATCGGGTCGACGCGCCGGCCGATGACGCGCAGCGGGCGAAGCTGGCCAGGCTGTCACCGCAGCAGATCCGCGGCACCACGCTGGCCGGGGATCCGATCACCCGCGTGCTCGACCGTGCACCGGCCAACGACGCGCCGATCGGCGGCATCAAGGTCGCTACCGAACACGGATGGTTTGCCGCACGGCCGTCCGGTACCGAGGCGATCTACAAGATCTACGCCGAGAGCTTCAAGGACGAGAAGCATTTGCAGAGCCTGCTGGCCGAGGCGAATAAGATAGTGGACCAGGCGCTCGCCGACGGCTGATCCCATGCTCCGCCGGAGATGCCGCATCGACGCCTTCCGGCCACAAGGGAGCCATGCATGACCTCGACCACGCCGCCCGATCGCTACGCGGCCTCGCTGCGCTGGCTGCACTGGAGCATCTTCGCGCTGGTGCTGCTGGCGTACGTGTTCATCAACCTGTTCGAGCTGTTCCCGCGCGGCAGCGCCACGCGCGGCAATGTGCTCGCGGCCCACTTCCTGGCCGGCCTCGCGGTGCTGTTGCTGGTGCTGCCCCGGCTGGCGGTGCGGCTGGGGCACGTCGACCCGCCGGTGCGCCCGCCGCTGGATCGCTGGATGGCCGTGCTGTCGAAGGTCACCCACGTGGCGCTGTACCTGTTCCTGCTGGTGCAGCCGGTCCTGGGGCTGATCACGCTGCAGGTGGGCGGCAAGGCCATCTCGCTGTTCGGGTTCACCGTGTTGCCGCCGCGGTTCGGCGCAGGGGATCGCGCGCTTTCCCATCAATGGGAAGACATCCACGGCACCATCGGCGAGGTGTTCTACTACGTGATCGGCCTGCACATCGCCGCTGCGCTGTGGCACCACTTCGGGCGTCGCGACAACACGCTGCGCCGCATGCTCTGAGTCCATCGCGACACGCAACGCCGGATGCATCGCGTTCGGCCGACAGGCAGGGGAAAAGGCAAATGCATTATCGGGACAACGAGCGCCATCTGACCGGGCGCATGGGCTGGCTGCGCGCCGCCGTGCTGGGTGCCAACGACGGCATCGTTTCCACCTCCAGCCTGGTGCTGGGCGTGGCGGCCGCGCATGCGGGCACGCAGAGCATCCTGGTGGCCGGCACGGCCGGCCTGGTGGCTGGCGCCATGTCGATGGCGGCTGGCGAATATGTTTCCGTGCACTCGCAGGCGGACAGCGAGTCGGCCGAGCTGGAACGCGAGCGCAAGGAGCTCGAGACCGACGTCGACGGCGAGCACAAGGAGCTGGCCGCGATCTATGTCGGCCGCGGACTGGATCCGTCGCTGGCGCGTCAGGTGGCCGAGCAGCTGATGAAGCACGATGCGCTGGGTGCGCACATGCGCGACGAGCTCGGCATCACCGATACGCTCAAGGCACGTCCGCTGCAGGCGGCCGGCGCGTCGGCGCTGAGCTTCGCTCTCGGCGCCGTGCTTCCGCTGCTGGTAGTGGCGCTGTTTCCGGCCGGCATCCTGCTGTGGTCGGTGTTTCTCACCTCGCTGGTGTTTCTTGCGGTGCTCGGCGGCCTGGCCGCACGCACCGGCGGCTCGCCGGTGCGTGTGGGCGTCATGCGGATCACCTTCTGGGGGGCATTGGCGATGGCGCTGACCACGGGCGTCGGCATGCTTTTCGGCGTCGCCGGCTGAGCCGGGCGGGCAGCACCCGCGCTTCACGGCCGCATGAGGGGCGGCGCGCTTCAATGCATCGCCATCCACTGAGCCGGAGCGCATGCATGAGCCACGCCTTCCACGTGGGCGACCACGTTCGCTGGAACTCCGAGGCCGGCCACGTCAGCGGCCGCATCACCAAGGTGCACACCCACGACGTGGACTACAAGGGCCACACCCATCGCTGCACGCCGGACGATCCGCAGTACGAGATCGCCAGCGATCGTACCGACCACGTCGCCCTGCACAAGGGCAGCGCACTGCATAAGGTCGGCTGAGCGGTGGCGGCCGCGGCGCAGTATGCCGGTGATGCCCGCACCTTCTGGACCATCGGCCACTCCACCCGCACGTGGGAGGAGTTGCTGGCACTGCTGGCGCACTGGGGCGTCACCGCGGTGGTGGATGTGCGGCGTTTTCCCGGCTCGCGCCGCTATCCGCATTACATGAGCGAGGCACTGGAGCGCAGCCTGCCGGCGCACGGGGTTGCCTATCGCTGGCTGCCGCAGCTGGGCGGGCGACGCAAGGTGCAGCCGGACTCGCCCAACACCAGCTGGCGCAACGCCTCGTTCCAGGGTTACGCCGACCACATGGCCAGCGCCGAATTCGCCGAGGGCCTGGCCGAGCTGGTGGCGATCGCCGCGGCGCAGCCGACCGCGATGATGTGCGCCGAAGCCGTGTGGTGGCGCTGCCACCGCTCGATGATCGCCGACCTGCTCTGCGTGCGCGGCTGGACCGTGCGGCACGTCGTCGACGCGCGCCAGGCCAGGCCGCACCCGATGACCGCGCCGGCACGGGTGATCGACGGTCGATTGAGCTACGCGCCCGCCGAAGCGTAGGCGCGCGCGCTCAGGGCGCTGCGTCCTGCCAGAGCTTGATGCCGCCGGTCAAGCCGGCCTCGTTCGCCACGATGCGCACATCCGGCGGCAGGCTGAGCGTGAGCTTGCTGGCGTTGCCGCCGCCCAGGTAGAGCCGGTCGAACTGCAGCAGGGTGCGGAAGGCCTCGATGCACTTCTCCACCCTCCGGTTCCACTTGGCGTTGCCGACCTTGTGCCGCGCAGCGTTGCCCACGTAGCGGTTGAAGGTTTTCTTCTTGTGGAAGGGAAACTGGGCAAATTCCATGTGCGGCAGCCGGCGGCCATCGCAGAACAGCGACGAACCCATGCCGGTGCCGAGCGTGAGCACCAGCTCCAGCCCCGTGCCCTCGATGACGCCGTAGCCCTGCACGTCGGCATCGTTGAGCAGGCGCACCGGCTTGTCACCGAGGCGCCGGCCGAGCGCCTCGGCGAGCGGAAAGTCGTGCCACGGCTCGTTGCCGAAGTGCGGCGCGGTGATCACCCGGTCGCCGCGCACCACCCCGGGAAAGCCGATCGAGACGCGGTCGAATGCCGGCAGCGGCGCCACCAGGGCGGCCAGCGCATCGACCATTGTTTCGGGCGCGACGCCCTCGGGCGTGGCCACGCGCACGCGCTCCGTCAGCATCACGCCGTCTTCGTCGAGTATCGCCGCCTTCAGCCCGCTGCCACCCACGTCGATGGCCAGCGTGGCGAGGCCCGCCTGGCGCGGGCTGCCGGCTGAGCGGGCGGATGAGCGTTTGCTGCGCGTCATGGCGTTCTCCTGGTGGAGCGGGGATGGAACGCGGCGGTCATTCCGGCTTGATCGCGTGGCCGCCGAACTGGTTGCGCATGGCGGCCAGCAGCTTGTCGGAGAACGAGTCGGCGTCGCGCGAGCGCAGCCGCTCCAGCAGCGACATCGAGATCACCGGCGCAGCGACGTTCAGGTCGATCGCCTCGGCGACGGTCCAGCGGCCTTCGCCGGAGTCCGCCACGAACGGTGCGATGCCCTCCATCGACGGATTCTTGCCCAGTGCATCGGCGGTCAGATCGAGCAGCCAGGACCGCACCACGCTGCCGGTGCGCCAGATCTCGGCCACCTGGTGCAGATCCAGCGCGAACTCGCGCTTGTGCTGGAGGATCGAGAAGCCCTCGGCGTAGGCCTGCATCAGCCCGTACTCGATGCCGTTGTGGACCATCTTGGTGAAATGGCCGGCGCCGGCCGGGCCCACGCGGCCCCAGCCCTTGCCTGCTGCGGGTGCCAGTGCCTCGAAGACCGGGCGCAGACGCTCCACGACGTCCGCGTCGCCGCCGACCATCATGCTGTAGCCCTCGGTCAGGCCCCAGACGCCGCCGCTGGTGCCGCAGTCGACCATGTGCACCCCCTGCGCCGCGAGCGCTTCGGCCCGGCGCACGGTGTCCTTGTAGAACGCGTTGCCGCCGTCGATGACGGTATCGCCGGCGGCGAGCAGCGGTTGCAGTCGCGCCACCGTCTGCTCGGTGATGTCGCCGGCCGGCACCATCAGCCAGAGCGCCCGCGGGGCGGGCAGCTGGCTGACCAGTTCCTCCAGCGAGGTTGCGGTGCCGGCGCCGTGGTCGGCGAGCGCACGGCGGGCGCTCTCGTTCGGGTCGAAGCCGATGACGCGATGGCCTTGTTGCAGCAAGCGCTGCGCCATGTTGCCGCCCATCCGGCCGAGGCCGATCATGCCGATATCCATGCATCCTCCTTCGGGTGTCGGGCGCAGAGGCTGCGCACCGTGTCGCTGCATGATGCCGCGGACACGCTGCAAGGCGTGTGATGGCTGCGGCGCGGCGGCCGGGGCAGGCGGGCGGGGCAGCCTGTGGCTGCTTCCCGCCATACGGCCTCACGGCGCGGGCGCGGTAGGTTCCTCCTCGTCGCTCCTGTTCACCGTGGCCTTGCGCTCCTGCCGGCCCCAGCCGACAGACGGTCCGCGCAGGGCGGTGGACACCGAGCGCACCACCACGTAGTACATCAGCTGCCGGTAGCCGAAGCGTTGCAGCACCAGCCACCACAGCAGGCTCCAGCGCTCGCGCTTTTCTATTGCGAAGGCCAGCACGCCGGCGCCCAGGTCCACCGCCATGAACAGCGCGTAGAACGCCGCCATCGTGATCAGGTTGGTCGAGTTGAACTGGCCGCGGTGCTGCAGGTAGTCCAGCCCGGTGGCGATCACCTGCCACAGCAGCAGCAGATCGACCAGCGGCGAGACCACCGAGAACACGATCTGGAACAGCCACACTTGCGGCAGCGCGATGGTGCCCAGTGCGCCGTAGCGGGCGCGGAAGGTGGCGTCGCGGTGCTTCCACAGGCATTGCAGCGTGCCGTAGGCCCAGCGGAAACGCTGTCGTGCCAGGCCGCGCGCGGTGTCGGGCGCCTCGGTCCACGCAATCGCCTCGGCATCGAACAGGGTCTTGTAGCCAGCCTTCTGGATCGCGATGGTGAGGTCCTGGTCTTCGGCCAGCGTGTCGCCGGGGAAGCCGCCGAGCTGCTCCAGCGCCTCGCGCCGCCAGGCGCCGACGGCGCCGGGCACCACGGTAATTGCGCCCAGCGCGGCCAGCGCGCGGCGTTCGAGGTTCTGCGCCGTGATGTACTCCAGTGCCTGCCAGGTGGTGATGAGGTTGATGCGATTGCCGACCTTGGCATTACCGGCGACGGCGCCGATGGCCGGGTCGGCGAACCAGCGCACCAGACGCGCGATGGTGTGCGGCTCGAACTGGGTGTCGGCGTCGAGCGCCACGATCACCTTTCCGTGGGAGGCGCGCAGCGCCGTGTTCACCGCGTTCGCCTTGCCGCCGTTGGGGATGCTGATCAGCTGCACGCGGGGATCATCGGCGTACTGCGCGCGCACCACCTCGGCGGTGGCGTCGGTGGAGCCGTCGTCCACCACGATCACCTCCAGCGACTCGTAGCGGCTCTTGAGGATGCGGCCGATCGCGCTGGCGATCACCTTTTCCTCGTTGAACGCCGGGATCAGCACGGAGACCAGCGGCGGCGGATGGTCCAGCGTCGGCGCCACGCGGCGGCGGTCGCGATACCAGTTAAGCAGGCCCAGCCCGCCCAGCAGGAGCAGCCGCGCCACGCCCAGCCAGATGGCGGTCAGAAACAGCGCGTTGAGGAAGTGGCCGAACCAGCCGAGGGTGAGGAATACCGAACGATCCGCCCACTGCGACAGCGAGCCGATGGTGAGCGGTGGCATGCCCTGGTCGCGGGTGAGGCCGGCCAGCTCGGAGACGGTGACAAACTCGTAGCCCTCGGCGCGCAGCGCGTCGATGATCTGCGGTAGCGCGACGATCGTGTTGGCGCGGTTGCCGCCGCCGTCGTGCAGCAGCACCACGCGACTCTGGCGATCCGGGCTCTGGTGATGCACCTGGTCGAGCACGCTCTGCACGATCTTGTCGGGCGGCGGGCGCTGCCAGTCGTCCGGATCGATGTGCAGGCCCACGGCGATGTAGCCCATCGCCTGCGCCTGCTCGATCGGCACCAGTTCGTCGGACGTGGTGGGTTCGGCGTCGCCGAAGTAGGGCGCACGGAACAGCCGCATCGAGCGCCCGGTGAGCGCTTCGAACAGGCGCTGCGTGGCGTTGAGTTCCAATGCGGTGATGCCCGGCGAGGTCTCGCCCAGGTTGGGGTGGGTGAAGGTGTGGTTACCCACGTCGTGACCTTCGTTCACCATGCGCTGGACGAGCCGCGGCGACGCCTCGGCGTTCTCGCCGATGATGAAGAACGTGGCCGGCGCGTGCTTGGCCTTGAGGATGTCGAGGATCTTCGGCGTCCAGTCCGGGTCCGGACCGTCGTCGAAGGTGAGCGCGATCTTGCCCGGCTGGATGCCCACGCGCTGGATCACGTACGAGGTGGGCAGCGCGGTGTACTGCTCGCCATCGATCTCGCCGCTGTCCTTGTCGACGCTGAACGTGCGCGCGCCGGGCTGGGGCTTGGAGGCGATCTGCAGGATTTCGCCCTGGCCCTCGATGTCGATGTCTTGGCCCTGGCCGATGGTGCGCAAATCATCAGGTGCGGGCGCGCCATAGGGCCGGCCGATCACCGACCAGATCGACGGATCCTCCGAGCCGAGTCGCCACACGGCGTAACCGTACGGCTGGTAGCCGTCGGCGTCGTGAATCTGGTTGTAGGCGGTGGCGGCGTCGAGGAACCACAGGTCGTGGACGGTGCCGTTGTCCTCGCTGTAGGAAAAGTGCGGGTTCTGCGTGTCGTCGTCGAAGTCGATGGTGGCTTGCGCATCGGCGGCGCGATCCATCGCGTCCTGGAACGTCACCGCTTCGGCATTCTGCCCATGCGCCCAGTCGTAGCCGTAGCTGCCCAGCGCCACGATGGTCTGATCGGGATCGAGCTCCTTCATGCGCTTGTCGAGCGTGCTCTCGAACCAGTCCTGCGCCGCAACGCTGCCCGCGTCCTTGCCGGCCCAGTGCTGGTCGTAGGCCATCAGCAGCTCGAAATCGACGATCTTGGCGAAGCCAGCGTAATCCCACGCCTCGTCATCGAACGGCACCGACAGCACGATGCCCCAGCCGTGCGGAGCGAACGCGTCGGTTAGCTCGCCCAGGAACAGTTTCAGGTCGCCCTGCGCGCTGTCGGGCACCTCCTCGAAATCCACGGTGACGCCCTGGAACCGGTTGGCGTCGAGGAAGGCCACGATCTGCGCGATGCGCTCGTGGCGCAGGTCGGGATCGGCGAGCATCTTCGCCAGCCCCGGGCCGTCCCACTGCGTATTTGCCGCGTTCTGCAGCAGCGGCAGGATCGGTGTGGAAGGCTTCTCGCGGCGGATCAGGTCCAGCGCCTTGGCATCAACGCTGGTCTTGAGCGCCATGTCAGGGCCACTGACGCTCATCCAACTAGGAATGACCCAGTCCAGCGTCGGCAGGGCCCGCTTCAGGGACGGATAGCTGCTGTCGTCCCAGTTCACGTAGAAGCCGAGCGCCAACGCGCGGCCGGCCGGCTTGGCCAGCGAAACCGGTGCCGGATGCGCCATGCCGTGCGAGCCGGCGAGCCGCGCCCGCCGGTGATGTGAGCGCACCTGTGCCGCCAGTTGCGCCGCCGGACGGGCGAGCGCGGGAGCCACCATTTTGACGCCGCTCAGGGCGTGCAGGCTCCGTCCGTGGTGGCCCAGCCGCAGGCCCTGCATGTTCGGGCCGATGAACAGGCTCAGCACGAAGGCAATCACGAACAGGGTGCTGATCACCGCGACCGCCAGGCCCGCGCGCGACAGCCGGCTGGCACGCCTGCCGCTCGGATCGTAGAAGACGGGATTCTTTTGCATGTTCGGCGTTGCTCGGCGAAAGCGTGATTCTGGGGCCGCGCCGCGCCGTTGGGCAGGGCGCGCTCAAGTCGCACGATCTTCCGGCCGATAACGGTTCAGCTGCCCTACGGAAGAGGCGCGGGAGCGGGCCCGGAGACGGTATCGCGGCGGTGATCGGGAACGTGCGGGCGGTCGCAGTGCCAGCGGGCGGCCCGCGCAAGAATGCGCCAGCGATCGGCGGTGCCGCGGGAGCGTCCGGGAGGGGCTTCTTGCGGTGCGTATGCAGCGGACTCAAGCGTGTACCTTGACGTGCTGCGGCTGCTTGTGTTTGACCGCGGCGCGTACCATGATCTGGCAGTTAATTCGCGGCGAGTCGCTCGCCGTCAGTCTGCCGGGGACGTACAGCGGAAGTATCCAGCGCAGGGGGAGTGGCACGATGCAAAAGCAGGGAAGTTGGTGGCGTGAGCGGTCGCCGCATGTGGCCGTCGCGCTGGCCTATGCGCTCGTTTTTCTGGCGCTGCGCGAGGTGTCCTTCTCCCACTGGGTGCTTTTCGCCGGCCTGCGTTTCTGTGTGCTTTTGCTGGCTCCGTACAAGTACTGGCCGGCGTTGTTCATCGGTGAACTTGGTCCGGCTGCGCTGACCAGCTTCAGCTGCCTGGACACGTACGGCCTGGCCTGGTCGATGCTGGCCGCATTTCCTCCGATCATCCTTGCCGCACCGGTCGTGCGATGGGGGCGCGAGCGGTTGGTGATCCTGCCCCGGACCGGGTCGGTCAGTATCCGGCCGTTGTTGTTGTGCACGTTGTTTGCGGCGGTGCTGTGGAGCTTCTTCAATCTCGCCGTGCTGTCGCTGGCCCGGCTGCCCGCCGATGCCGCGCCGTTGGTTTACCCCGCCATCTTGGGCCGCTGGTTCGTCGGCAACTTTCTGGGCGTACTTACCGTCGCCCCGCTGGTGCTGAGCGTGCGCGAACTGGTGCAGCGCAAGCCGGGGCGTGCGGCGGTCCGTTCGTTCCTGCAGGGAGGGTCGCTCGGCGCCTGCGCGATGGTGCTCGGCTCCCTGGTGGCCCTGGTGCTGGTGGGGCGGTTCGCCTCGAGCGAAAGCCTGCGCCAGAGCGCCCGGATGGCGATGTTCCTGCCGGTGGTGTGGCTGGCCATGAAGCATGGTTGGCACGGGGCAGCCATTGGCGGAACGCTCGCCAGCATCGGTGTGGTTGCGACCATGCCCGCAATCGCCGACCCCGACACGATGCAGGCCCAGGTGTTCATCGCGTTCGCGATCACCACCATGCTGCTGCTCGGTGAGCGGATCGCTTCGCTCGATTCCATCGGTCGCAGGGAAAAGGAAGAGCTGCACAGCGCGATGGTGCTGGCGCAGAAAAACATGTTCATGGGCGAGCTGCACCTGCGTCAGACATCGGAGGCGCTGGAGCACGTGCGCGAGGCGGTGCAGGGCACTTACGGCCAGCTGCTGGCGCGCCTGCAGTACCTGCTGCCCGACCAGGATGACCGCGACTGCCGCAAGAAGGTCGCGGTGACCCAGCAGCAGCTGTTTCGCCTGGCCGACAGCCTGAATCCGGTGGTCCGGCGCGCCTCGGGGCTGGCCGCGGCCTTGCGTCAAGGAGCCATTGCCCGGGCGATGTCGGAAAGCGGCGTGGCCTACTGGTGCGACATCCGCGAACGCTCGCTGGAGGATGTCTCCGACGCGCTGTCGATCTCGGCCTATCGCCTGGTCTGCGACGTGATGTTCGAGCTGTGCTGCGAGCGCCCGGTGAGCGCGGTTTCCGTGGCACTGCGCGCCGGCGTCTCGCGTGCCGGGCAGCGCTGGGTCGCGATTGCGGTCACCGCATCGTTCGGTGGCAAGGCGGTACCTCTGCCGCGATCGGAGCTGGCCCTGTGGCTTCCCTCCAGCGGCCTGGGCATCGATGCGGTGATGGATCGCGTGTCGACATTCTCTGGCCGGGTGAAATTCCGCGAAGGTGTGGAACGCCGGCGCATCAGCATGATCATCCGCGACCCCCAGCCCTGATCACAGGACTGAGGGCTACGGTTGCACGGTGGCGTCAATGCACCCGGGTGCTGCACTCCACCGGGTCGTTGCACGGGGTCGTCACCAGCATCTGCACGGCGCCCGTGGGCTGCACCGCCGCATTGATGGTGACCGTGCCGTCGGCGTAGACCGTGTCCGGCGACGTCGTTGCGGTGGTGGTAGGGTCGGTCGCCGTGGTGACGTTCTGCGCGTCCTTGCCGATCGGCAGTACCAGCACCTGTCCGCCGGCGGTGGCGATGGCGCCATGGACGCCGCCGTTGGTGTCGTTCACCTGCACGTAGCGTACGCCGTCCTTCTCGAATACATACACGTGCCAGTGCGGGTTGGCGCTGACGTCGGTGGCGTTGGGCCAGGACTGGCCGAGTCCTGAGGAGGGTGCATCGGTGGCAATCGCTGCGGTCGACATTCCGATCGTCAGTAAAGCCGCCGTAAGCATGTGAAGCCGCGAGCTCTTGAACATTGCGAATCCCCTTTGCGTGAGTGATGACAGCCGTTGATCGTGAGATCGCGCCCAACATAGCACCAGCGTTCACAGCCGCTTCGCGATTTGCATCACGTTGATCACGGAGTCGCCCTCAAGGGGGCCAGCGGTGATTCGCCACATGCCCGAACCGCCACCCCGGGCCAGGAACGAAAAAGCCCGCCTTGGCAGGCGGGCTTTTCGACATCATGGTGGCCGGGGACGGAATCGAACCGCCGACACGGGGATTTTCAATCCCCTGCTCTACCAACTGAGCTACCCGGCCAGGGTATGGGTCCTGCCAACGCGACCTCGCTGTGCTCCCGGTGCGTCGTGGAGCCGCGCATTAAACTGGAAGCACCCGCGCGCGTCAAGACGCGTCCGGTGGCACGTAACCCGGCGGCTGCGCCGCTCCGCCACCGAACAGGAACTTTTCCATCTCGCCGGCGAGGAAGGCGCGGGCGGCGGGGTCCAGCGGATTGAGCCGGTTTTCGTTGATCAGCATGGTCTGGTGCGCCAGCCACTGCTGCCAGGCGGGCCTAGAAATTTCCGCATAGATGCGTTGACCCAGGGGGCCGGGCCAAGGTGCGAACTCCAGGCCCTCGGCGTCGATGTCCAGCTTGCTGCAGTGAATGGTGCGAGTCATGGAATTTCCTGAACAGATCAAAGTTGGTTCAGCAGCACGCGCACCGGGGCCGGCAGCCCCATCGCCTCGCGCTGCGAGGCATCGCTCCAGCGCAGGTCCGGTCGATCCGCGATTGCACTCAGTGGCGCCACATCGTCGTACAGCAACGGCTCCACCGCGAGCTTGTAGTGACTGAACACGTGCGTGAACGGAGGCAGCGCGTGGACATCCTCCAGCCGCGCGAACTCCGCCGCGCGTCGCCAGCCGGCGTCCCGGTCCGACGCCTCGGGAAGGCTCCACAGACCCGACCAGACCCCTTGCGGCCCACGGCGCTCAAGCAGCACCCGCCCTTGGCTGTCGCGCAGCACCAGCATGACCGTCTGACGAGTTGGAATGCGCTTGCCCGGGCGGGTGGCCGGCAACTGGTCGGTGAGGCCGTCCCGGTGCGCTACACATCCACGGCGTACGGGGCAATCGCTGCAGGCAGGTTGCGCGCGGGTGCATACGGTGGCGCCCAGATCCATGATCGCCTGGGTGTAGTCGGCAAGGCGCGCCGACGGTAGCTGCGATTCGGCCAGCTGCCACAGCTGCTTTTCCACCGCGGCCTGCGCGGGGTCACCGTGGATGCCGTGATATCGGGTCAGCACGCGCTTGACGTTGCCGTCGAGTATCGCGAAGCGCTCCCCGTGGGCTTGCGCCAAGATCGCCCCGGCGGTGGAGCGGCCAATGCCGGGCAGGCTGCGCAGCGCATCGATATCGCGCGGCAGCGCACCGTCATGCTCGGCCAGGCAGCGCTTGGCCGCCTGATGCAGAAAGCGCGCGCGCCGGTAGTAGCCCAAGCCCGACCACAGCGCGAGCACGCTGTCCTCATCGGCACGGGCAAGATCGGCGAGCGTGGGCAATGTGGTGGTGAAGCGCTGGAAGTACGGGATCACCGTCGCGACCTGGGTCTGTTGCAGCATCACCTCGGAAAGCCACACCCGGTAGGCGTCGCGTCGGCCGTCGGCACCGTGCAGCTGCCAGGGCAGATTCCGGCGGCCGTGCTGGTCGAACCAGTGCAGCAGGCGTTCGGCAAATGGCTCGTTCATGGACCCTGCTGCGCGCCGGCGCTACTGCCGGCGCCGGCAGGCACGTCATCACCGATGTCGAGGCGCAGGCCTTCCACGGCGACATTACCGAAAGAGGCCTTGTCTACCTCGACATGGCCGCGACCGGGCGGGATCGTCAGCTGCGGCCCCTTCTCGCTGCTCAGCTGCGACCACCACCCGGCGAGCGCCAGCGGTGGCAGTTCCAGATTTGCGTGGTTGCCCGGGCCGTCCAGCTTGAGCCGGAGCAGTAACGGATCGCGGGTGGTCGCTGGCGTCAGCTGCATGGCCAGTTCATAGCGGCCTGCGTTGGCGCTGTCGAGAGTGCCGGTGAGGTCGGCGGCGGCGTCCGCCGCGCCATGCCAGCGCGCGCTGCCGCGCAGATCGATGGTGGCACTGGCGCCGTGCGACAAGTGCAGTGCGATGTTCTGGAACTGCATGCTCGCGCCACTCATGCGAGGCGTGGTGAGCAGCCGCATCAGCACCGGGTCGCCGCTGCCGTCGCGCGCCGTCACGTCCAGCGAGAACGGCTCGCCGGGCATCAGCTGCCCGGTTTCCAGCGCGAGATTCTCCAGCAGGATGTCATTGCCGCGGACCAGGCTGGCACGGCTGATCAGGATGCCGGTGTCGATGCGGGGAATCTGCGGCGGCCGGCTGCTGTCGCTGGCCGGAAGCCGGGACAGCCAGCCCTGCAGCGCGTCCAGATCGACCCGCGGCGCATCGATTTCCAGTCGGGTAATCACCGTGGGTCCACCCAGCAGGGTGCGCCAGGGCAGCGCGAGCCGGCCGCGCGCGGCCAGCAGGATCGGCATGCTCGCGCCGCGCTCGTTCAGCGTGATGCCCTGGAGCTCCAGCGCGGGGCGGGGGAACAACGTGGGGCTGGCGGGGCTGGCGAGGTTGAGTTCAAGCCCCAGCGCACTGGCCTGAGCCTGCATCGCCGTGGTGAAACGATCCGGTTGCAGCAGCCAGTAGACCCCGATCACCGCGGCCAGCAGCGCGGCTGCGGCCAGCCCCGCGACGACAAGCAGCACGTTGCGCCATCTGCGGCTCATCGGGCCGGCGTCGCGCGATGCCACGTCAGCCCTGCGCCAGGGTGGCCGGCAGCAGGCCATCCACGAACGCTTCGGCATCGAACGTGCGCAGGTCGGTGGCTGTCTCGCCCAGGCCGACAAATCGAATCGGCAACCCGAACTCCCGCGCCAGCGCGAACACCACGCCACCTTTTGCGGTGCCATCGAGCTTTGTCACCACCAGCCCGGTGACTCCCACGATCTGACGGAACTGCCTGACCTGGTTGACCGCGTTCTGCCCGGTAGTGCCGTCGATCACCATCAAGACTTCGTGCGGGGCTGCCGGATCGAGTTTCTTCAGCACCCGCGCGATCTTGCCCAGCTCGTCCATCAGGCCGCCCTGGGTGTGCAGACGCCCGGCCGTGTCGGCGATCAGCACATCGCTGCCGCGCGAGCGGCCGGCCTGCAGGGCGTCGAAGATCACGCTCGCCGAATCGGCGTCCTGGCCTTGGGCGATCACCGGCACCTGGTTGCGCTCGCCCCAGGTCTTGAGCTGATTCACTGCTGCCGCGCGAAAAGTATCGCCGGCAGCCAGCAAGACGCTGCGGCCTTCGTCGCGGTAGCGCCGCGCGAGCTTGCCGATGGTGGTGGTCTTGCCTACGCCGTTGATGCCAACGGTCAGCACCACGAACGGCTTGTGACCGGTGACATCCAGCGGCTGCTGCACCGGCTGCAGCTGGGCGACCAGCGCCTGGCGAAGCGCGGCCAGCAGGCCGTCGGCGTTGGCGAACTCACGCGCGTGCATGCGCTTGCGCAATGCTTCAACCAGTTGCGTGCTTGCTTCGACGCCCACGTCCGCGGTGATCAGCGCAGTCTCGAGCTCGTCCAGGAGGTCGTCGTCCAGCCGGGGGTGGCGCACAAACAGGCTGCCCAGGCTTTTGGCAAAGCCGCTGCCGCTGAGGCGCTCGCGCCAGCTGCGCCTGGCGGGCGGAGGATCGCCCGCGGCAGCTTCAGTGGCCGGTGTTTCGGCCAGCGTTGCTGTCGGTGATGCAGCCGGCGCGACATGGCCGGTCGTACTGTGCGGCGCATCGACCGCCGCGGCGGCGGCCGCGGTTTCGGGGGGCGGTGCCGCCGATGCCGGCTCGGCCTGCTCCTGCTTGGCCTGCTCCTGCTGGGCATGTTCCGGCGCAGTATCGGCGGGCTTTTTCTTCCAGAACTTGAGCATTGCGTGGGGGATTCAAAGACAATGGGCGGCATGCTATCACTCCGATCCGAACTGCCCGCTGAGGGCGCAGCGGCATGAGAGGCGCTCCCGGACGGTTGCGCGTCATCGGTGGCAGCTTGCGAAATTCGCGGCTGGACGTGCCGGATCTGCCGGGCTTGCGCCCGACCCCCGAGCGGGTCCGGGAAACGCTGTTCAACTGGCTTGCTCCGGTCATCGGTGGGGCTTCAGGGCTCGATCTGTGTGCCGGCAGCGGTGCGCTCGGCATCGAGGCGCTGTCGCGCGGGGCCGCCAGCGTGCAGTTCGTGGAGCCGCAGCCGCGGGCCCTGCAGGCGCTGCGGGACAACCTGGCGCGACTGAACGTGCCGCATGCGCAGCTCAGTGGTGCCGATGCGGCCAGCTTTCTTTCCGGGCCGCCGCGGCCGTTCGATGTGGTCTGGCTCGACCCGCCGTTTGACGCCGACCTGTGGGGCGCGCTGGCGCGGCAGCTGGAGGGCGGCTGGCTCAGCCCGTCGGCGTGGCTTTACGTGGAATCGCCGCGCGGGCAGGTGCCCGAGCTGCCACCGCAATGGCTGCTGCACCGCGAGGGACAGGCCGGCGAAGTGCGCCACGCGCTCTATCGCCGCGCCCGGACGCATCCGTTAAGCTAAACGCTTCACTGTATGGGGCCTCGAGCATCCGTGACTTCGCCGTCGGTCAACACGCGTCTTGCGGTCTATCCGGGCACCTTCGACCCGATCACCAACGGTCATGCCGACCTGGTCGCGCGCGCCGCTCCGCTGTTCGACCGGGTGGTGGTGGCCGTGGCCGAAAGCCCGAACAAGGGCAAGGGGCCGGGCTTCAGCCTGCATGAGCGCATCGCGCTTGCGCGGCTGGCACTGGCGGACCTGCGCAACGTGGAAGTGCGCGGCTTCGATTGCCTGCTTGCGTCGTTCGTGGACCAGATCGGCGCCGGGGTGATCATTCGCGGCCTGCGCGCGGTGTCGGACTTCGAATACGAGTTCCAGCTGGCCAGCATGAACCGGCACCTCATCCCCCGGGTCGAGACGCTGTTCCTGACCCCGGCCGAGCAGTACAGCTTCATTTCCTCCTCGCTGGTGCGCGAGATCGGCCGCCTCGGCGGCGATATCTCCGGTTTCGTGCATCCGGCAGTGCAACAGGCCATGCGTCAGCGCTGGCATAAAAAGCAACCCGAAACCGAAGGTGATCATCATGCGTAAGTTCGTCCTCGCCGTTACGCTCGCCCTGGCCGGCACCGTGATGCTGTCCGCCTGCAACAAGCAGGATGACAGCCAGCAGGCGGCCCAGCAGGTCCAGAAGGTCACCAAGCCGACCGATCCCAACGACACCAAGGCCTGGAACGCCTACCTCGGCCAGATCGTCACCGCCAACATGCAGGGCATGACGGCCGACCGTCCGTACGCCTACCTGGTGCCGGCCGGCGACGACGAGGACGCCCAGGCCAAGTACGCCCGCCAGCTCGAGGCGGTGCAGGGCGTGGTGGCGCGCGGCGTGCTGCCGGGCAACATGCTGGTGTTCGCCGGCCCCAGCTCGGCCAAGACCGCCGACTTCATCACCGCCGCCTTTGCCGGTGCCAAGCCTGGCGCGTTCAAGGACGTGATCGTGTTGTTCATCGGCGACGAGGCCGAGAAGCAGCGCGTGAACGAGGTGCTGACCCCGACCGGCGCAACGATTCGTTTCGTCGCCATGTAATCGGCACCATCCAGGTATCCGCCGGTGCCTCTCGGAACCGGCGGATACCCTGGCCGGGCGGCGGCTGGCTCTGGCCGCCGCCGCACCGGTCGCCGCACGGCAGAGCAAGAAGCGCATGTCCCTGAAGATCCTCGATACCTGCGTCAACTGCGACGTGTGCGAACCGGCCTGTCCGAACAAGGCAATCTCGCTGGGCGAAGAGTTCTACGTGATCGATCCGGCGCTGTGCACCGAGTGCCACGGGCACTTCGACGAGCCGCAGTGCGTGGTGGTGTGCCCGGTCGAATGCATCATCACCGACCCGGATCACGTCGAGACCGACGTGCAGCTCGATCTCAAGTACCGCCAGCTGACCGCCGCCGCCGACGGCGGTTGAGTCGGCGCGCTTCATTCTGCAGGGCCGACGCATGCAATTTTTCTCGATCATCGGCAATTCGCAACGGCTCGACGGCGGCGCCATGTTCGGCAATGCACCCAGGGCGCTGTGGTCGCGCTGGATCACTCCGGACGAGCAGAACCGCATCCCGCTGGCCTGCCGCTGCCTGCTGGTGAAGGATCTGGACGGCCGCACCGTGCTGTTCGAGACCGGCATCGGCGCGTTCTTCGAGCCCGCCCTGCGCGAACGCTATGGGGTGGTGGAGGACCGCCATGTCCTGCTGGACTCGCTGGCGGCAGTCGGGGTACGCCACGAAGACATCGATGTGGTCGTGCTCTCGCACCTGCACTTCGATCATGCCGGTGGCCTGCTCGCGCCCTGGTCGGACGGCGAAGCGCCGCGCCTGCTCTTTCCCCGCGCGCGATTCCTGGTTGGGGCCGAGCACTGGCGTCGTGCGCAGGAGCCGCATCCGCGCGACCGCGCCTCGTTCATTCCCGAGCTGCCGGCGCTGCTGCAGGCGAGCGGGCGGCTCGAACTGGTCGAAGGCGAGTACTCGCAGACGTTCGGCGAGGCTGTGCGCTTTCACTATTCGAACGGCCACACGCCGGGGCTGATGCTGGCAGAAGCGGGCGGCGTGGTGTTCTGCGCCGACCTGATTCCGGGCCGCCACTGGGTGCACCTGCCGATCACCATGGGCTACGACCGGTGGCCGGAAAAGTTGATCGACGAAAAGCGCGAGTTCCTGCAGGACAAGCTCGAGCGCGACGTCCGCCTGTTTTTCACCCATGACCATGACTGTGCCCTGGCCCAGGTCACCTGCGACGCCCGCGGTCGCTTCGGCACGGCGCACGAGCAGCCGGCGCTGGCCGGAGCGTTGCCTGTGTCGGGAGCGGCAGCATGAGCCCGTTGCGGTTGCCACGTGAGCTTGCCAGTGGCAACGCCGTGCTCAAGGTGCTGGGCGCGTTGCTTCTGCTCGCGGCCGTTGGGCTCGTGGCGTTGACGGAGAACGGCCTGCTCGCCTATCGCCAGGCTGCCCAGCGGCACGGCGGCGACGTGCTCGATCTGGGCCGCCAGAGTGGTCCGGAAGCCGGCCAGCACGGTTTCATGGTGCGGGTCGCGGGGCCGCTGCAGGTGGTGGCGCCACCGCGCGACGACGAGTTCAACCAGAGCGGCGCCACGCCCGTGTTGACCCGTCGCGTGGAGATGTTCCAGTGGCGGGAGATCATCGTCGGCGGACAGCCCACCTACGAGCTGGACTGGGTCGACCATGCGGTCGACACGCAGCAGTTCATGCACCCGGCCGGGCATGCCAATCCGCTGAAGCTTCCGCTCGAAGGGCACCGCTTCGATGCCAGCGACGTGCAGGTCAGCGGCTTCAAGCTGTCGCCCGCGCTGATGCACGCGCTGCCGGGCGCGGGGCAGCTGGTGCCCGACGGGGCGGCCTTGCCGCCCAATCTCGCTGCCAGCTTCAGCGTGAATGGCAATTACCTCACCACCAGCGAACATCCAGACTCGCCCCGGCTGGGCGACCTGCGGGTGAGCTGGGACACGGTGCCGCTGCAGGAGGTAACCATCGTCGGGCGGCTCGATGGCGACACGCTGGTGCCGGCCACCGACGCCACCGATGGCAAGGGCTATGAGGTGCAGGTGGGCGATCGTCCGGTGCTGGACCTGTTTCCCGACCTGCCGGTGCCGCCCGAAGCGGTGATGCCACGTCGCGGCGCGGCGCTGTTGCTGGGTGCGCTGGGCGTGCTCGCACTGCTGTGGACGCGGCGCCAGCACGTGAGCGACGTGCTGCTCCCGCTGGGCATCTCGGCGCTGGTGATCGGCTCGGTCGCCGGGGCCATGTGGCTCGGCGGCAGCAGCGGTGTCAGCCTGCGCTGGTTCGGCGTGGCCTTGCTGGGACTGGCGCTCGCCGCCTGGCCGCTCTGGCGTCGTCATGGATTCGGCTTGAACGCCGACAAGCACTAGCGACGGTCCGATCAGTCGCGTATCGGCGGCGCATCGACAGTCCTGCCCGCGCACCACGTAACGCGCGGCGCGGGACGAATCGTCGCTCCGGTATTCGTGCAAGCTGCCCTGCGACGGGTCCAAGCGCGATGGCTCGCCATGCGACGGCGTCCTTCGGGCCGCTCGGTTCTTCGTTCTTCCAGGCGCCTGCAGCGTTGGCTCGACCCACGGCCTACGTCTTCACCGCTGCTCGTGCCTTGCCGGCAGGCACCGCCGGTGGGGCAGGGCCCATTTGCTCAGCACATTCTCAAGGGAGTTACCGCATGCATATCACCGGAATCTACGTCGCGCTGGCCGTGCTGCTGGTGCTGTTGCTTGCCGGCCGGGTGATCTGGCTGCGCAACGCGCGCAAGGTGGCGCTGGGTGACGGCGGACTGCCGGAGCTGGCGCGCGCCATCCGCGCGCACGCCAATGCCGTGG
This sequence comes from Dyella sp., assembly GCF_035685805.1. Taxonomy (GTDB): domain Bacteria; phylum Pseudomonadota; class Gammaproteobacteria; order Xanthomonadales; family Rhodanobacteraceae; genus Dyella_A. The sequence goes on along the minus strand of NZ_DASSAB010000052.1, from coordinate 7,519 downwards.
AGTACCTGCCGCTCGCGCTGCTGTTGCTGCTGGTGATCGAGCTGGACCAGGTGCGCGCGGATCTCGTGCACGGTTTCGGCATCGTGCTGCTGCTGGCGCGGGCGCTGCACGCGTGGGGCCTGTCGCGCCACAGCGGGCGCTCATTCGGGCGCGCCGTCGGCATCGTGCTGAGCTGGCTGGTGATGCTGGCAATGGCCGCGCTGGTGCTGTGGCGGCACCTGGTGCTGGACAGCATCGGCGGCTGACGCGCGTCGCCGGCGCGCCGCCGATCTGCGGCGGGCCGGGCAGGTATGCCGGCGCGGCTCGCGGGAGATCCGGTCAGTTCGGCTTGGGTTCGGCGTGCGAAAACACCTGGTCGGCGAACTGCGTTGCCTCGAGGTAGATCGAGGCCATCCGCTGGATGCGCTGCGGCTGGGCCTGCTGGCCGCTGAGCTCGCCCGCTTCCCACGCGTAGATCTGTTCCAGCAGCGGCCCGAACGGCCCCCGGCCACCGACCAGCGCCTCCGCGATCTCCGGCACCAGCGGCAGATGGCTGAGCACGAACTCCATCGGTGCGCACATCAGCGTGTCCAGCAGCGAAAACAGGCCGGCGGTGAATGCCATCTCCTGCTTGTCGCGCGGCATGCCGGCACCGGAGGCGAGCTTCTCGCACATGTGCGCGCGGATCAGTGCCGCGCGCAGCAGCTCCGGCGGGCGATCGTCCATGCCGCTGAGCGACATGGTGTAGATCCAGTTGCGCATGCGGGTGACGCCGAAGAAGATCGCCGCCTGCTGCACCGACTTCAACTGCCGCGGCAGCGAGAAGTAGGCCGAGTTGACGCAGCTGAGCAGCTTGTAGCTGAGGATGGCGTCGTCGCGAATGATGTCGCCCAGCTCGATCGGGCCCGGGTTGGATTCCTGCAGCTCGCGCATCAGGCGCAGCATGCTCAGGCGGTTGGCGGTGAGCACCGGCACCTCCACCGTTTCCGGAATCAGCAGATACCTGCCCTGGATCGCCTGCAGCGGCAGCTCGAGGCAGCGCTGGTAGGTGGCGTGGTCGTCGACCTGGCCGGCCACGACCCAGATGCCGCGGTCGTGCAGCGTCTGGGTGGTCTCGCGCAACGTTTCGGGCGACATCACGCTGGCGTCCAGGCGCACGAACTGCACGATCTGCAGCAGGGACTCCAGCGCCGCGGACGGCTGCAGCGTGGTGTCGGTGACGTCGAGCATCAGCAGGCAGCCGCGCTGCGCCATCTGCTGCAGGCGCTCCATCAGCGGCGCGTCCTGCGCGACCTCCTGACGCAGCAGCACGCCGAAGCGCGGCTGGTGCAGCAGCACGTCGGTCTGCTCCAGCAGCAGTTCGCGCGACAGCCGCAGGAAGGTGCGGTTGCCGCGCACCAGGCGGGTCAGGGCGCCGTCCAGAATGGTCGACAGCACGCGCTGCATCAGCACGGCTTCGTCGATGCCTTCGCGGTGAAACAGGATCTCGTAGGCGAACAGCTGGCGCTTGGCGTCGAGCATGGGCAGGCGCACGACCGGCAGCGGCATCTCGCTGCCCGGGGCACTGGCCGCTTTGGCTTGGGAGGGGGCGGAAACGGCAGCTTCGTTCATGAGAGTTCTTCGCGCGGGTGCAGGGCGCGGCGCGCCCCGCGGGATTTCGAAAATCAGGCCTCGGCCAGCGTCTGCAGCCGGGGTCTGGTCTGCAGCGCTCCGCTGCGGCCGTAGACGCCGCCGTCGGCGTCCTGGCCGGTGAGCACTGCCAGTGCGCGGCGCACCGAGCCCAGTCGCTGGCTCGCCACGCTGCCGTTGTGCTGGTTCATTTCGCGGCAGCCGCGCAAGACCTGCAGCAGCGCCTGCCAGCGCGGCTCGAGCTCTCTGGCCGTCTGCGGCGCGCTGCGGCTGAGCTGCAGCCGCTCGGCATCGAGCTGTTCGAGCAACTGCATCAGCGCCTGCTTGCGCGAGCCGGCCGCGTCCAGCGCGGTCACATCGGCCGAGAGCAGGGCCTCGCGCTCATCCGCGAGCACGGCGGACAAGCTGTCCACCGCGCGCTGCATGTCGTCCAGCACGGTGCTCAGCGCACTGTCCAGTTCGACCTGCAGCATGGCGTTCACGCAGCGCCCGGGGTCGGCTTGGTGCCGCCCATCTGGCCTTCCAGCGAAAGCAGGCTGTCGGCGATGCGCTCGGGATTGACCTGGTAGCTGCCCGATGCCAGCGCCTGGCGCACGCGCTCCACCTTGGCGGTGTCGATCGGCGACGAGTCGCCGGCGCGGGAGGCTTCCTGCAGCGCACGCGCCGAGTCGGTCAGGTTGACCCGGTCGGCCGAGGCGGCGGCACTGCCGCTGGCGTCGGCGCTGCCGGCGCTGGACGGCGCCTGCGACGAGGCGTTGCCCTGGGCGGAGTTGGCCTGCGCGAGCTTGGGCAGGTTGTTGTTGGAAATGGTCGTATTCATGGGTCCGTTCTCGATTCGGTTTTGGCCCTGTGTCCACTGCATCGGCAGTGGCTGCGGGAACTTTAGGGCCGATCCGCCCAGTTTTGTCGTCTGTTCAGGGTAGCGCCCTCACCACGCCCGGCGCGTCCACCATGGCGTCCACTACCCGCCCGGAGACTTCGTTGCGCACCCGCAGGCGGGCGCCGTTGTCGCCGCTGCCCAGTGCAACACCTTCGGCGCGCACCTCGATTCCGTCCAGCGCCGCCACGACCTGCACGTGGTCACCGGCCCGGACCATCTCGCGTCCGCCCAGCGCCGCGGGCGTAAGCACGCTGCCGGCGGCCAATGGGCGGGCCAGCGTGCGGCCGGCCACCTGCTGCAAGGTCTCCACATAGCCGTAGCCGAGCCGGGTGATGTCGTGCGACTCGCTGCGCAGGTCGCCGGCCTGCAGGCCGTCGCCGCGCAGCAGCGGCCGGGTAGTGACCAGCACTTGGCGGAAGATCTCCAGGCTGACCGGTACGCGCACGCTCCAGCCGGCCGTGCCGGTGCAGCGCACCTGCACGCTCATGCGCGGGCGCGGACGGATGTTCGGCGGCAGGCTGGCGCTCATCGCGCCACTGCAGTCGGCCAGGGCGAGGCTGTCGTCCACGGCGCTGGCGCGGGCCTTCACGGTGCTGCCGGGCTGGCTGTACTGCGCGATCAGCCACTGTTCGGCAAACGCACTGATGTCGGCGCCGCCGGCCCGCGCCCACGCCGGCGCCATGCCCAGGCACAGCGCCAGCATCACGAGGCAGTGCGGGCCGGCGTGCCGGCGCATCAGCTCTCGGCCAGCAGCAGGGCGAGCTGGTTCACCAGCGCTTCGCGCTCGCGCTCGAGCGCAGGTGCGAGCTCGCCGGCCTCGGCGCTCTTGCCCTCGCACAGCAGGCCGACAAATGCAGTGCCGCGCTCGCCCAGGCGGGTGCAGGCGCCACTCAGCTCGTTGCCGGCCGGGTGATCCTTGTACTGCGCGAGCAGGCGCTGCAGTGCGCGCTGCAACGCCGCGGTGTCGAACCAGCGGCGATCGAGCGCGGCCGGCTCGGCCAGCGCCAGCTCCATCGCCTGGCGCATGCCCTGGGCCGACTCGCGCACGGTCAGGCTGAGGCTGGCCGGATCCTTGCCGCTGACCCCTTCGAGCCACTCCAGCCCAAGCCGCTGCGAGAGCAGGGCGGAACGCGCCACCACTTCGGCCTGCCGGCGTGCTTCGGTATTGCGTCGCTGCAGCGCCCCGAGCGTGGCCTGCGCACCGGTGGCGCGCACGTGCTGGGCGTCGTGGTTCTGGCGCAGCGTGCCGATGCGCTCGCGCGCCAGCTGCAGCGCGGCCGAGCCCTGCTGCAGCGAACCGTCGGCCTGGCCCACGCCGGACTGCGCGCGCTCCAGGCGTTGCACGCCCTGGCGTACATCGCCGTCCAGTTGCAGGGCGAACTCGCCGATCGATCCGGTGACCGTCTCGATTTCGGTGGTGGTCTGGGTGGTCTTCTCCGCCAGCTGCTTGACCTCGTCGGCCACCACCGCGAAGCCGCGGCCTGCCTCGCCAGCACGGGCCGCCTCGATCGCCGCGTTGAGCGCGACGAGGTTGGTCTGGTGGGCGATCTCCTGCACCACGCCGGTGAGCTTGCGGATCTGCGCGACCTGTTCGGCGAGCTTGTTCTGGTTGCGGCTCATGGCGGCCATCGCGCTGCGCAGCAGGCGCAGCTGGCCGTCCAGCTCGCTGACGTTGCCGGCGCTGGCGTGTGCTGCCTGGTCGGCGCTGTCCAGCCCGGCGGCCACTTGTTGCAGGGCCGTCGAGATACCGGCGCTGCCGTCCGTCAAACGACCGACGCTGTCGCGGCACTCGCGCGCGGACTCCTCCATCGACGCCTGCTCGCGGGCGAGCTGCTGGGCGGCGCCGAGCAGCAGGCTCTGCTGCTCGATCGTCTGCAGCGCCACCGCGGCGGGTGGGCGGCCGGAAGCGAACTTGAGCAGCGGTGCCAACGCCTGGGCCAGCGCCGGGTGGCGGCGGCCCAGGGCGCCGAGTTGGGCCTCGTCGCCACTGGCGGCTGCCTGGACGAAGGCGGCCAGATGCTGACTGCGGATGAAGCTCATGGAGAAGTGTTTCCTTTTCAGGTGGCCAGCCCGGGATCGGCTGGCGGCCTCGGAACTTGAGCAAGCAAGGCACATGCCATCGTGCACGGTGCCCCCGGCCTCAAGCCGCGCGATGCCCGGCCGATAGGCGTTGACCCACCGCGCAGGCGGTGCGCATTCGAGGAAAGACGGCATGAGCGGTGCGCTACTTGAGAGCGTCGAACGACACACCCGGCTGGCCGGGCACAACCGCGTGGCCATGCTGCTGTTCCGGCTCGGCGACGCGCAGCTGTTCGGCATCAACGTGTTCAAGGTGCGCGAGGTGCTGCGCCGTCCGCCGCTGGAACGCATGCCCGGGGCGCACGACCTCATTGCCGGCAGCTGCGACTACCGCGGCCAGACCATCGCGGTGATCGACCTGGCCGCCGCGCTCGGCTACGCGCCGCTGAAGGACGTGGCCAGCGCACACCTGCTGGTGACCGAATTCAATCGCACGGTGCAGGGTTTCCTGGTCGCCGATCTGCGCCACATGGTGCACTGCGCCGGCGAATCGCTGGTGGCGCCGGACGTGGCGCTGGGCTTCGGCGCGCGGGTCAACGCGATCACCCGCGTCGACGGCGCGCTGGTGGCGGTGGTCGACGTGGAGCAGGTGCTGGCCGGTATCCACGGCGTGCCCGGCGAATTGTCCGCGCACATGCAGCGCGCGGTGGATGCACATCTGATGCAGCCACGGCGGGTGCTGGTGGCCGACGACTCGCTGGTGGCGCGCCGCCAGATCGAGGGCGTGTTCCGCCAGATGAACATCGAGTGCGTGCTGGTGGAGAACGGCGCACTGGCGCTGGAAAAGCTGGTCGAACTGGCCGAGGTGGACCCGTCCGAGCGCATCAATCTGGTGGTGTCGGACATCGAGATGCCGCAGCTGGACGGCTACGCACTGACCCGGGCGATCCGCGAGACGCCGCAGCTGCGCCGGCTCAAGGTGGTGCTGCACAGCTCGATCAGCGGCATCTTCAACGAGGCGATGGTGAAGGAAGTCGCCGCCGACCGCTTCATTGCCAAGTTCCAGCCGGACCTGCTGGCGCAGGCGGTACTGGATCTGCTGCCGGCCTGAGGCTTTTGGTGGCACACGCCCGGAACTTCATGCCGCGGTGGCGCAGGTCCTTCGGGGTCGTCATTCCCGCGGACGCGGGAGTCCATGTTGACGTTGCTTCAAAGCCAATGGATTCCCGCGTCCGCGGGAATGACGGCGTGGATGCGCGGGCGGGCTTGCGCCGCGGCGCGCGACGGCCGGAACTGAACCCTTGACGCGAGGCTCCACGCCCCGCGGCATGAAGGGTGCTGGCGGCGCTTGTCCCGTCGTCGGCTGATCCTGGCGCGCGCCCGGCTCGTTCCAGCCTGTCACTGCCGCGCACGCTTGAAGGCGCTTCATGCTGGCCTCCAAAGCAGGATGGATTGCCGCGTGCGCGGGAATGACGGCGGGAGGTACGGGGTCCGGCCCGGCGCCTGGTTCTCCACGCGCGAAGCCTGGAACTGACGCGCTGACACGACGCGCCACACCCTGCGGCACGAAGCGTGCTGGGGGTGCTTGTCCCCGTTTTCGGGCCGATTCCGGTGGGGGGCCATACCGTTCAAGGCCGTCATTCCCGCGCACGCGGGGTTCCACGTTGATGTGTGGTCCGAAGTGGGCCGAATTTCCCGCGCGCGAATGACCGAGTGAGGTGCGAGGCGCGGCAGCCGGCAACTGACGCAACGCCTCATCCTCGCCGCGGCATGAGGCTTGCCGCGAAAGCGAGCCGTCGCGCGCGAGCCGGGCTGCCCGCCGCGTAGCGGCCTGCAGCCTGGTCCGGCGCCATCGCTGCGCTGCCGCGCCCAACCATCCGCGTCGGTTTTCCGACTTTTCCCCCGCGGCGTGATTCCGCCGCACGCGGGAAACCCTTGTAGAGCGGGGCTTTCCAGCCCATGGCACGCGAATTGCCTCTAGCCCCGTGCGGTCCCAGCGGCGCGGAGAGAGCGATGAGCGTACCCACCGACAATCTGTTCGGCATGCATACCCAGGCGCTGGCCCTTTGGCAGCGTCGCAGCGAAGTGCTGGCCGGAAACCTGGCCAACGCCGACACGCCCGGCTATCTCGCCCGCGACGTGGACTTCCGCAAGGCCCTGAGCGACGCCACCGGCGGGCAGGGCGCGCTGGAAATGACCACCACCGCACCGGGCCAGATCAATCCGTCGACGCAGTCGGCCGGCCAGCTTGCCTACCGCAACCCGACCCAGCCGAGCATGGACGGCAACACCGTCGACGAGCAGGTCGAGCAGGCCAGCTTCGCCGCCAACGGCGTGCACTACCAGGCCAGCCTGGCCTTCATCACCGCGCAGATCCGCATGCTGCGCACCGCGATCACGGGATAACGCCATGAGCTCCATGTTCGGCATTTTCGATACCGCCGGCTCCGGCATGGCCGCGCAGTCGCTGCGGCTCAACACCGTCGCCAGCAACCTGGCCAACGCCGACAGCGTGTCCGGCACCGAGCAGGGTGCCTATCGGGCCAAGGAGCCGCTGTTCGCGGCGGTCAAGCAGCGCGTGCTGGGCCAGCTGCAGGACAACGGCACGGCCGGCGTGCAGGTCAACGGCCTCACCGAAAGCCAGGCCGCGATCCCCGCCCACTACGAGCCGGGCAATCCGATGGCCGACGCCAATGGCTACGTCTACGCCAGCAACGTCAACCCGGTGGACGAGCTGGTCAACATGATCTCCGCCTCGCGCTCGTACCAGAACAACGTCGAGGTGATGAATTCGACGCGCCAGCTGATGCAGAAGACGCTGGATCTAGGCAAGTGAGGCGGCGATTTATGAGGCATACGGCATGAGCGGCATGAATGTTTCCAACGTGGGTGCCAGCGCTGCGCAGGCAGCCAACGTGGGCAAGGACAAGACCCTGAGCCAGGCCGATTTCCTCAGCCTGCTGACGCAGCAGATGCGCAACCAGGATCCGACCAAGCCGATGGATTCGTCGC
>NZ_DASSAB010000051.1:0-54963 GCF_035685805.1 Dyella sp. | reverse complement strand
TTCTGGACGCCGATGGTGGATTCCATGCCGCCGGCGGTGCAGGAATCGCTGGGCGCGTCGATCCCGTTCCCCTCGCGCCTGGGCAAGCCGGAGGAGTTCGCCGCCACGGCCGCGTTCATCCTTACCAACCGCTACATCAACGGCGAGACGATCCGCCTCGATGGCGGCGTGCGGCTGCAACCGAAGTAAACCCGTCTCACCACGGACGTCATTCCCGCCCATGCGGGAATGACGTCGAATGAACCGCAATTTCCGACCCCCTAATTCACACCCCGGCCAGAACTCATGAAAGCTTCCGACGTCAAGAAAGGCAACGTGGTCGAACACGACGGCACCGTCTACCAGGTGCGCGACATCGAGCGCAGCTCGCCCAGCGCGCGCGGCGGCAACGTGACCTTCCGCTTCACCCTGTATTCCATCCCCGGCGGGCGCAAGTTCGACCTCAGCCTGCGCGCGGACGACGACCTGCGCGAGATGGACCTGGTGCGCCGTGCGGCCAACTTCTCCTACATGGACGGCGATGCATTCGTGTTCATGGACGCCGAGGACTACACCCAGTACGTGCTCAGCCCCGAGCTGGTCGGCGACAACGCCGGCTACATCGTCGAAGAGGTCGAGGGCTACTACGTGCAGCTGATCGACGACGCGCCGGTCGGCCTGCAGGTGCCCACCAGCGTGGTGCTGACGGTGGTGGATACCGCGCCGGAAATGAAAGGCTCCAGCGCCACCAAGCGGGCCAAGCCGGCCAAGCTCAACACCGGCGTGGAGATCCAGGTGCCCGAGTACATCAGCAACGACGAGAAGGTCTGGGTGAACACCGTGACGGGCGAGTTCGCCGGTCGCGCCTGAGCATGCTCGCCGCGCCACGCCCATGGCATCGCGCGGGGTGACACGCCTGCGCCGGTTTGACGGGCGCAGGCGCAGAATGGCTCCCGCCCATCCACCACGGAAGCCCGCGGCATGACCGCCCGCAGCTACTCGCTCAGCGCCAACCTGCTGCAAAGCCTCACCCGCACCCGCCGGCCGGACGTTCCGCTGCGCGTGGTCCTGCGCAACACCGCCGCGGTGATCGCACCGCTGGCAGTGGGCTTGGCGACCGGGCACACCGCGATCGGCCTGGGGGTTGCTGCCGGCGCGCTGAACACCATGTTCTCCGACCAGCCCGGGCCGTACCGGCAGCGGATCTGGCGCCTGCTGCTGGCCACCGGCGCCGCCGCGCTCGCCTCGCTGCTGGGCATGCTGATCGGCGACCAGCTGTGGCCGATGCTGGCGGCCACCGCGGTAGCCGGCTTCGTCGGCGGCCTGCTGGTGGTGTTCGGTGTCGACATCGCGCGCGTCGGCATGACCAGCATGATCCTGCTGGTGGTCACGGCGGCCACGCCGATGCCCAGCGCCGCGGCCGCGCTGGGCAGTGCGGCGCTGATCTTTTCCGGCGGCCTGCTGCTGGCGTTGTTTTCCGTCGCCGCCTGGCCGCTGCAGCGCTACCGCCCCGAGCGCCACGCGCTGGCGGCGGTGTTCCACGGCCTGTCGCAACTGGCCGCGCAGGCAAGCCAGGACGAGGCCGACGCGCCGGCGCTGAGCGAGGCCATGACCACGCTGCAGAACACCCTGCTCGGCCGCCACCACGCCCGCGGCCGGGCCATGGAGGCGTTCGGCGTGCTGCTGGAACTGGCCGAGCGCATCCGACTGGAACTGACCGCGCTGACCGAACTGCGTGCCCCCGCGACGGCGCACGCCGCGTTCCGGCAGGACGCGGCCCAGGTGCTCACGGCGATCGCCGAGGCGCTCGAGGCGGGCGACGCGCCCGAGCGTGCGAACCGGCTGCTGCACACCCTGGAGGCGAGCGAGCGCAACACCTTGCACGGTGCCCGGAGCGACCCCGGACTGACCGTGCATGTGCATGCGCTCACCGGCCAGCTTGCCGCGGCCGTGCGCAACGCGAACTGGGCCGGCAGCCGCGGTGAACTGCGCGCGGCGGCGGCGGAGACGCCGCTGCCGGCGGCGCTGCGCAGCCACTCGGTGGGCGCCACGCTGCGCGCCAACCTCACGCCGGAGTCGGTGGCGTTCCGGCACGCGATACGCAGCGCCGTCTGCCTCACCGCGGCGCTGGCGAGCGCGCGTGCGCTGCAGCTGCCACACGGCTACTGGGTGCCGATGACGGCTGCCATCGTGCTGCGTCCGGACTTTGCCGCCACCTTCAATTTCGGGCTGTTGCGCGTGGTCGGCACGGTGCTGGGCCTGCTGCTCACCACCGCGTTGCTGCACGTCTCGCCGAACGAGCCGTGGGCCCACCTGGCGCTGATGGCCGTGCTGTGCATGGGCTTCCGCTACCTGGCCACGGCACATTACGGGGCGGCCGTAGCGGCGCTCACGGGCACCGTGGTGATCCTGCTCTCGTTCGAGGGCGTCGAGTCGGGCGCGGCGGTGACCGACCGCGTGATCAACACGGCGCTGGGCAGCGCGATGGCACTGGTTGCCTACGTGCTGTGGCCGACCTGGGAGCGCGCCCGTGCGCGCACCGCGCTGGCCGACATGCTCGCCGCGTATGCCGGCTACCTGACCGCACTGGCCCAGCCGGAGCAGCGCGATGCGCACCGCGAGGCCCGTACGGCGGCGCGTACCGCGCGCACCAATGCACAGGCCTCGATCGATCGCATGCGCGGGGAACCCGGCACGCCGGTCCCGCTGCTGGATCTGGCCACCGGGCTGTTCGCCAACGGCAACCGGCTGGCGCGCACCGCGATGGCGCTGGAGGCGCTCATCGACGATCACCCGGAGCTGCCCGAACAGGCCGAGACCAGTGCCTTCGTGGCGCAGGTGGCGCAGGCCCTGCAGGCACTGGCCGAGGCCCTGCGCGAGCAGCGCCCCGCACCCGCGCTGCCGCCGCTGCGCGACCTGCAGCGCAGCCTGGTGGCCCTGCTGCAGCTGTCCGATCACCCCGGCGCCGTCGACCTGCTGGCGCGGCTCAGCGATCGGCTGGTCGACAACGTCGACACGCTCGCCCACGTGGTCGAGCGCAGCCGCCAGGCGGGGCCCGCCGTCACCGCCGACGCGCAGCGCCTGCCGCAGGCCTGAGCGGCGCCCGTCCCGGCCGCGAGCGCGGATGACCGGCTTGCGGCGGAAAAAACGCACTACCTAGTGAGCGCCCGGGCCTCGCCCGTCGCCGATGTCGCGCGTCCGCTGCCCGGGCGCCCTTGCCACGCCTGTCGAGCCACGCCATGAACGATGCCGCGATTGAGTCCCTGCTCCTGCCTGTCGGTGAAGCGTCGCCCACCGGCCCGGATCTCGAATACGACGCCGATTTCATGGCGCTGGAGCGCGCCGCCACCGCCAAGGCCGAGCGGGCCATCGGCGATGAGGTGAAGGCCGCCGAGGAGCCCGACTGGGACCGGGTCAGGAGCCTCGCCGAAAGCCTGCTCGCGCGCTCGAAGGATCTGCGCGTGTCGGTCCACCTGGCCACGGCCTGGATGCGTACCGCGGGGCTGCCCGGCTACGCCAGCGGCCTGGGATTGATTCGCGGCCTGCTCGAGAACTACTGGGAAGGCGTGCATCCGCAGCTCGACGCGGAGGACGACAACGACCCGACCGCGCGCGTCAATGCGGTGGTGCCGCTGGGCGACGCGATGAGCGTGCTGGGCTACTTCCGCACCACGGCGTTCGTGCAGTCGCCGCGGATCGGCCGGTTCTCGCTGCGCGATCTGCGCATCGCCAACGGCACGCTGAAGATCGCCGGCAACGAGAACGGCGAGGGCCTGCCCTCGCTGACCGACATCGAAGCGTGCTGCCTGGACTGCGCCGAAGATCAGCTCCTCGCCTCCGCCGCCGCCGCCAGCCAGGTGCTCGAGCAGGCCAAGGCCATCGACGCCATCTACAGCGAGCAGGTCGGCACCGCCGGGCCGGACCTCAAGGCACTGCTGTCGGACAGCTACGAGCTGAAGAAATTTCTCGATGCGCAGGTTGCGCGCCGCGCGCCCCAGGACGATACAACCGAGGCCGCCGCCGAGGGCGACGACCCCGTGCCGGCATCGCCCGGCGCGGGCGTGGCGGCAGCGAGCGGGCGCATCCAGAACGCCGACGACGTGCGCCGCCGGCTGGACGACCTGTGCGACTACTACGCGCGTACCGAGCCCTCCAGCCCGATTCCGCTGCTGCTGCGCCGCGCGCAGCGTCTGGTCGGCAAGACCTTCGTCGACCTGATGCAGGACCTTGCGCCCGGCGGGATCAGCGAACTGCGCGTGATCGCCGGCCCCGACGAGAACGAGTGACCCGCCCCTGCAAGGGCATCACTCGATGCCCTTGCACGCCTGGTTGCCGCTGCGGGCCACCAGCATCTGCGCGGCCGGATTCCAGCTCAGCGTCAGTCCGCCGGGCAGACCGGCGGTAATCGCGGCCTGCGCGCTCTGGGTGAACGGGCCGGCGCTGGTACGGCTGCCGTCACTGCCCTGCACCACCGCGCTGACGCTATAGCTCTGTGGCTCGGCGCAACGGGACGTGTCCACTGCCTGCGATACCGTCGCGCCCTGCCCCACCAGCTCCGGCAGCGTGCCGTGGGCGAGCGTCTGCTCCGCCGCCGCGCCGCCCGCCTCGCAGCGAGCCGACAGCGTGTATTCCACCTGCAAGCGCTGCGGCGCAGCCACCTGCAGCGCCGCACTCGCCTGCGGCAACGCGGAGCAGCCGAGCAGGAACACCTTGTGCTGGCTGGACACGTGCAGCATCACCGTGCCTACCGGCACGCTGGCCAAGCCCGGCCAGCGCAGCTCGATGCGCGTGGGCGTGGCACCGGTGATGACCGGCTGCGCCGGCAGCAGCGCACCGTCGCTGCCGGTGGCGGTCACCAACGGGTTAGCGCACTGCAGATCGGCGAGGTTGACCCCGGTCAGCGCAAACACCGACGCGGCAGCGCCCTGATGCAGCGCGAACAGCGGTTGCTGCGCCATGGTCTCGATGCCATCGACCACCGGCATCACCTTGGCCACGCTGCGGTCGGCCGCCAGAGCGGCCACACCGGCGGCCAGCGATGCCTGCATCGCGGCGGTATCGGAGCCCTGGCAGCCGGCGGAGGCGGCGAGAAAACCCTGCACACGGCGGGCGGCCGCGTGCGCGCGCAGCACCGCCGCTCGTGCCCCGTCGCCGATGATTTCCACCGGTTTGGCGGTGTCGCCACCGAGCGCCTGCCGCAGTTGGCCGTCGAGCGTGTCGAGGTCGGCGCGCACCGCGTTCAGCGGCGGCGACGCGGCATCGAGCGCCGTGCGCGCGGTAGCCAGTTCTTCCAGCGCCACCGCGCCGGTCAGACGCGGGGCGATCTGCGCCGTGGCGGGCGCAAGCGCCGCCGCCGCCGTCCACACGCTTGCGGCGACCCATCGTGCGAGTGCGCGCCCGCGCCCGGGCAAGGCCTCACTCATCCGAGCAATCCTCCAGCTCCGGCTGGCACTGCTGCTGGTCTTCCGGCAGCAGGATGCCCGAGGGCACGATGCCGAACGACCGGTAGTTGGCCGAGATCACGCTGGGGTCGATGTAGGCGTCGCCGCGACCGTTGCCGTTTTGCGCCTTGCCGAAGAACAGCGAGGTGGGCACGTTGAAGCTCAGGTCGCCGGTCAGCGGCAGGATGTTGCCCTGGCGGTCCACGGCGTAGAAGTACGCCGGCGGCGCGCCGACGTCCGCGATCACCTGACCGGAGTCGCCGATCACGTAGATCGGCGCCGAGGCGGTGCCCATCCGGCCCGCGGCGAAGAAGGTGCCGGTGCCGTCGTACAACGGCGTCTTGCCCGATTGCAGCAGGTCGCCCGACGTCACGCCGAGATACAGCTCCGCGTGCCCCGCATCGATGGTGAAGGCGCTGCCGTCCACCGAGGCCAGCGTGAGCGTCTGCCCGTTGGTGAGGCTGAACCCGGCCGGGGACGAGAAATTGCCCAGCGTGTCGATGCGGTTGGCGATCGGCGACGCGCGCGTGCCCAGGGTGGTGGCGCCCGTCGAGCGACCGCTGAGCGTGCCGGCCGTGATCACCCCGCCAGCCCCCTCGCTGATGGCGCCGGCCGACTCCAGCCGCAGTGCGGTGCTGGTGATGGCACCATCGATGTGCAGGTCGCCCGTGCTCGTGGCGAGCGTGGTGCTGCCGCCGCCATTGACCGGCCCGACCACGCTCAGCGCCCCCGCGTTGCGCAGGTTCAGGCTGCCCGCAGTGAATGCACCGAGCGAGCCGATGCGGTTGGCGCCGCCCAGCGTGGTGGCGCCGGCGGAACGACCGCTGAGCTGGTCGGCGACCACCAGGCCGGCGCCGCTCTCGGTGATCGCCCCGGCCGAGTCGAGCGTGGTGGTGGCGCCACGGACCTCGCCCTGGATCAGCAGATCGCCCGCGCGGGTGGTCAGGCTGGTCGCGCTGCCGCCATCGACGGTACCGGTGACGGTGAAGCCCTCGGCATTGGCAAAGCGCCAACCGCTGGCGCTCACGTTGCCCAGCGCCGCGACGTGGTTATTGCCTTCGAGCGTCGTGCTGCCGGCGGACTGGCTGCCGAGGCTGCTCGCGGTGATCACGCCGTTGGCGCCCTGGGTGATGGCGCCGCCGGCCTTTAGTGCCAGCGTGCCGGCGGAGAGCTGTCCGCCCAGTGCCATGTCGCCGGCCGAGACCAGCGCCACGGCGCCACCGGCGAGGGAACCGTCGACGGCGAGCCTGCCGCTGCTGGTGGTCAACTCCAGCGCGCCGTTGCCCGTGTTCACCGCGCCGCCGATCGCCAGGTTGCCGGCGTTGGTCAGCCTGAAGCTGGCCACGGAGAAATCGCCCACCGTGGTGATGCGGTTGCTGCCGGCCAGCAGCACGTCGCGGCCGGCGCTGCCGGTGAGGGTGGCTGCGTTGATGCTGGAGCCGGCCTGCTTGATGTCGCGGCCGGACACCAGCGTGACCTTGCGCGCCTGCAGATCCGTGGCGAGGATCAGGTCCGCGCTGGCGCCGGTGGTGGTTAGCGTGAGATCTGCGCTGCCGCCGCCGATATCGAGCGGGCTGTTGACCGTCAACGTGCGCAGGTCGCGCAGGCTGAAGTTGCCCCCGGTGGTGAAGTTGCCGAGCGTGGCGACCTGGTTCACGCCGGTCAGGATGGTGTCGCCGAACGAGCTGCCGGACAGGCTGCCCGCGGTGAGGCTGCCCGTGCTGCCCTGGCTGATCGCACCGCCAGCCGAGCTCAGGCTGATGTCGCCGGCGCCGGCATCCACCGCACCCGCGATGGCCAGGCCGCCCTGGCCCGCGAGCGCGATGCTGTCCGCCAGCACGCTGCCCGACACGGTCAGCTTGCCCGCACTGGTGTCCAGTTGCGCAAGGCTTCCGCCGCTCACGGCACCCGTCACGTCCAGCGCCTGGGCGTTGACGATCTGCAGGCCGCTGTTGGCGGAGAAGTTGCCCAGCGAACCGATCTTGTTGGCGCCGCCCAGGGTGACGCTGCCCGCGGCACTGCCCCCCAGCACGGTGGCCTGGATGATGCCGCCGCTCTGGCTGATGTTGCCGCCGGAGGTCAGCGAGACATCCGCGCCGACGATGCTGTTGGACAAGGCCAGGTCGCCCGCGGACGTGAGCGCGATGGTGCCGCCGGACAGCGCACGCTGGACATCCAGCGCACCGCTGGTCGTGCTGAGCGCGATCGCACCGGTACCCCCCGCCGTCGTGATCGCCCCCGTCACCGCCAGCGCCTGCGCGTTCACCAGCGCGAAGTTCGCCGCGCTGAAGCTGCCCAGCGTGTCGACCAGGTTGGCGCCGGTCAGGCTGGTGTCGCCGACGGAACTTCCCGTGAGCGTGCCGGTGTCGATCACGCCGCTGCTCTGGCTGATGTCGCCGCCGCTGATCAGGGTCACGGCGCTGCTGCCGGTAACGTTGCTGGCGAGAGTCAGGTCGCCCGACGCCTGCAGCGTGACGTGGCCGCCGCTCACGGCGCCGACGGTGCTGAGGCTGCCGCCGTTGGAGGCCAGGGTGATGGCGCCGCTGCCCGCCGTGATGGCCGCGGCGGGAAGCGTCAGCGTACCGCCCGCCTGCACGTCCACCGCCGCGTTGCCGCTGCTGGTGAGTCCGGCGAGCGCAAGGTTGTTGGTGTCGCGCAGCGTGATGCCCGCACCGGACGCGGTTACCGCGCCCTGGAAATCGTTGCCGGTCGATGCCAGTGCGACCGCGCCGGCCGCCTGCAGCTTGCTGGTGCCGGTTACGGTCAGCGCGCCGGTCTGCGAGATGCCGCCGCCGCTGCTGGTGGCCTGCAGGTTGCCGCTGACCGTTCCCTGCCCGAGCGTGAGCGGCCCGGCGCTGGTGGCAGTCAGGCTGCCGGTGGCGAGGGTCCCCAGGGTCAGTGCGTTGGCATCGACGATCTGCGTGCTGCCGGCGGCGAGGTTCACCGCACCGACGAAGTCGTTGCCGCTGTTGGTCAGCGTGACCGCCTGGTTGCCCGCTCGCACGGTGGTGACGCCGGCCACCGCAAGGGCGCCGCCGCTCTGCGTGATGGCGCCGCCGGAGGTCAGCGACAGGGTGCTCGCGGTGATGTTGCGCGAAAGCGCCAGCGCACCGGCGGAGCTCAGCGCCACGTTGCCGCCCGCCAGCACCGCATTGAGCGCAAGTGCGCCGGTACTGGTGGTCAGCGCGATATTGCCCGTGTTGCCGGTGGTGGTGACGGGGCCGGCCACGGTCAACGCCTGCGCGTTGACCAGCGCGAGGTTGGCGGCGCTGAAGCTGCCCAGCGTGGTCAGGTGGTTGGCCCCGCCAAGCGTGGTGTTGCCGACCGAACTGCCCGTGAGCGTACCAGCGGTCACCACGCCACCGGCGCCTTCGGCAAGCGATCCGGCCGACGCCAGCATGACCGCCGTGCCGCTGACCGAGCCATCGATGCGCAGGTTGCCGGCAGTGGTGGTCAGCGAGGTGCTGGCATGGCCGTCGACGTTGCCGCTGACGGTGAGCGCCTGGCCGTCGACGAAGGTGAAACCGTCGGCCTGGAAGTTGCCCAGCGCCGCGACGGCGTTGGCGCCGCCCAGTACCGTGCTGCCCGCTGAACTGCCGGTCAGCGTAGTGGCGTTGATCACGCCGCTGGCCCCTTCGCTGATGCCGGCGGCGGACTGCAGCGTGGTGGTGCCACCGGTCAGCGTGCCGTTGAGGGTCAGGCCGCCAGCGAGCGTGGTGAACGACGCGCTGGATTGCCCATTGACGGTGCCGGCGAGGGTGAGCGCCTGCGCATTGGTGACGGCAAGTCCCGCGGCCGTGAAGTTGCTCAAGGTGCCGATGAGGTTGGCCTGGCCCAGCGTGGTGCTGCCGCTGGAACTGCCAGTGAGCGTGGTGGTCGTGATCACGCCGCCGGTCTGCAGGATGTCCCCGGCGTTGGCGGTGAGCGTGGTGGTCCCGGTGCTGGTGAGGTTGCTGCCCAGCGTGATGCCGTCGCGGCCGCTCAGCGTGATGTTGGCTCCGCTCAACGCACCGGGCATCACCAGCGCGCCGCCGTTGGCCGCCAGCACCAGGTCGGCGGTGCCGGTGTCGATGCCCGACAGCGGCAGCGTGAGCGTGCCACCGGCGGTCAGCTTCACGGTGCCGTTGGTGCCGCTGCTCAGCGAGGCAATGGAGAGGTTGCCGGCATCGGTCAGCGACACGCCCTGGCCGGCTGCGGTGACGTTGCCGGCGAAATGGTTGGCGCCGTCGTCGAGGGTGATCGCGCCGCTGCCTGCCTGCAGGTTGCTGGTGCCGCTGACCTGCAGGCCGCCGCTGGCTTCGGTGATCGCGCCGTTGTTGCTGGTCGCGATCAGGTTGCCGCCCACGCTGCCGTGGCCGAGACCGAGCGCGCCGTGGCTGGTCGCGCTCAGTGCACCGGTGGAAAGCGTGCCGAGCGCCAGCGCGTTGGCGTCGTTGATCTGGGTGGTGGTGCCGGTGAGGTCCACCGTGTCCATGAAGTCGTTGCCGGCGTCGCCGAGCGTGATCGTGTGGCTGCCGGCATTGATCGTGGTGGTGCCGGTCACCGACACCGCGCCGGTCTGCCCCACGTTGCCGCTGGAGACGATGCCCAGCGTCGATCCCGCCGTCAGCGCGCCGAGGTTGATATTGCCACCGCCAACGGTGGTGATCGCCAGTGCACCGGTGGTGGTGCCGCTGACGCCGAGGTCGGTGCTCGCGGTGATCGAGCCGATGCCCGAGACGCTGCCACCGACACCGGTGGTGCCGGCGCCGGAGAGGCTCACGTTCACCGCCGTGCCGTAGCCGGTGAAGTCGATGCTGCCGGCGCTGCCGGCGTCGAGGCTGCCGGAAATGTCGCCGTCCGCCCCCTGGTGCATGACGAAGTGGCCGGTGCCGGTGTCGACCAGGTTGCCGATGCCGGTGAACCCGCCGGTCAGATCGTCGACGCTGCCCTGATCGTGCCCGCTCAGGCGCCAGGTCTGGTTGGCCGCCACCAGCGTGCCGGTACCGAGGTCCTGCAGGTTCTCGAACCCGCTCCAGGCGATCGCGCCGTTGGTGCCGGCATTGCTGCCGCTCAGAGTGTAGGTCTGGTTGCTGCCGCGCACGGTGTCGCCGTTGCCGCTGCCGGTGACGGTGTCGACGCCGCTCCAGAGGCCGCCGATGCCGGTGGTCGCGCCGGCCCCGTTGGAGAGGTCGAAGGTGACGGCGCTGCCATAGCTGCCGTAGTCCAGCGTCTGCGCGGTGATGTTGCCGCTGACACCGCCGCTGCCGGCGCCGAAATGCACGGTGCCGGTGGCATCGTCGATGTTGCCGAACCCGCTCCAGCCGATGCCGCTGCTGGTGCCCTGGTCCAGCACGGCGTTCGCCAGGGTGTAGCTGCGGCCACTGCCACGGATGGTGCCGCCCAGGCCGTTGCCGAGGATCGCGCTGACCCCGCTCCAGGTGCCGCCGATGCCGGTGGCCGTGGCGCCGGAGAGATCCACGTCGACCGGCGCGAAATACCCGCTGTAGTCCAGCGTCCTGGCGATGACGTCGCCACTGATGCCGCCTGCGACGCCGAAGTTCACCGTGCCGGTGCCGTCGCTGACGTTGCCGATGCCGCTGAAGCCACCGGGCAGCAGCGTGGTGACGGTGCCCGTATCGGCTCCGCTCAGCACATACGTGGCACCCGTGCCCTGCAGCGTGCCTGTGCCGCTGTCGGCGATCTGCTCGAACGACGTCCAGCTCACCCCGCCGCTGTGGCCGGCGTTGGCGCCGGTCAGCACGTAGGTGCGGTTGCTGCCGATGAGGCTGTCGCTGCCCGCGCTGCCGGTGAGCTGGGTGACGCCGCTCCAGCTGCCGCCGATGCCGCTGCTGGCGCCGGCGCCGTTGGACAGGTCGAAAGTGACCGCGCTGCCGTAGCTGGCGTAGTTGAGCGCCTGCACGGCGGCATTGCCGGTGAGGCTGCTGCCGGCGCCGAAGGCGAGCGTGCCGGTCGCATCACTGATGTTCTCGAACGCGCTCCAGCTGACGACGCCACTCTGGCCGGCGTCGGCGCCGCTCAGGGTGTAGGTGCGTCCGCTACCGCTGACGGTGTCGCTGGCGGCGCTGCCGACCACCGTGGTCACGCCGCTCCAGTTGCCGCCGATGCCGCTGGCGGTCGCGGCGGAGAGGTCGAGGCTGACGCCGGTGCCGTAGCTGGCATAGTCCAGCGTCTGCGCCGTTACATCGCCACTGAGGCTGCCGCCGCTGGCAAAGCTCACGGTGCCGGTGCCATCGCCGAGATTGCCGATGCCGCTGAATCCGCCGGGCAGGAGCGTGGTGACGGTGCCTGCGTCGGCACCCGTGAGCACGTAGGTGGCACCGGTGCCCTGCAGCGTGCCGACACCGCTGTCGGCGATCTGCTCGAACGCGCTCCAGCTCACGCCACCACTGCTGCCCGCGTTGGCGCCGGTCAGCGTGTAGGTCTGGTTGTTGCCGGTAATGGTGTCGGCATTGCCGCTGCCGAGCACGCTGGTCACGCCGCTCCAGCTGCCACCGATGCCGGTGCTCGCCCCGGCCGCGTTGGCCAGGTCGAACGTCGCCGCCGTGGCGTAGCTGGAATAGTCGAGCGTCCCCGCGGTGACGTCGCCGGTGACGCTGCCGCCGGTACCGAAGGCCACCGTACCGCTGCTGTCGTCGAGGTTGCCGAAACCGCTCCAGCTGATGCCGCCGCTGCTGCCCTTGTCGGCGACCGCATTGTCCAGCGCGTAGGAGCGGCCGCTGCCGGTGATCGTTGCGGCGGTGCCGGTGCCGGCCAAGGTCGCGAGGTTGAACCCGCTGTAATCAAGGCCGGAGGTGGCGGACACCAGCGTGTCCAGATCGAATGCACCACTCACCTGGGTGACGGCGCCTCCGGTGCCGGTAATTGCCGTGAAACCGGTGTAGGAGATCCCGCTCGCCACAGAGGTACGCGTATCGTCGGCGAAGGTGCCGGCGACGTTGGCGATGGTGCCGCTGCCGGCCACCTGGGTCGCCGAGGCGAAGGTCATGCCGCGGCTGATCCGGGTGCCGTCATCGAAGCCCGTGGCGCCGCCGACGTGCGTGGCGTCGGCGGTGGTGAAACCGCTGAACGCGATGCCGCCATACGTGCCGGCGGTAGTGCCGGTCAGGTTGAACGTACTGCTGCCCAGCCCGGTGATGTCGCCGGTGCCGACAATGCTCCCGCTGCCGGACAGGCTCGGCGTGGCGAAAACCGCGTTGCTGACGCCGGTGATGGCGCCATTGACGGCGACGGACGTGATGGCGGTGAGGTCCAGCACGCCCCCCACGGCGCCGCTGCCCAGCACCAGCGCGCCGCCGCTGGTCGCGGTGAGGTTGCCAGTGTTGAGGCTGGACAGCGTGAGGCCGTTGAGGTCCCGGATCTGGGTGACGCCGCCGCTGAGACTCACCGCGCCGGTGAAATTGTTGCCGGTGTTGACCAGCGTCAGCACACCGGTGCCGGCATCGAAGGTGCTCGCTCCGCCGCTGCCGGTCTGGGTGATGGTGGTGCTTGCCGCCTGCGTGATGGCCGTGCCGCTGACGCTGAGCGCGCCGGTGCCGAGCGCGAGCGTGCCCAGCTGCACGGCACCGGCGCTGGAGCTGATCGAGAGTGAGCCGCCGTTGGTGGTGAAGCCGGATCCGGAGGCGAACGTCACGCCGCCGGCGCCACTGAGCACGCCGGACAACTTGCCGGTGCCGGTGGCCGACACCACCGCGCCGGTGGCGAACGAGAGCGTGCCGCCGGCAGTGAGGGTGAGGCTGCGGTTATTGCTTCCGGCGTAGGCGATGGCCTTCTGCACGTCGATGTTGCCGGAAGCGGTGACGCTGACGTTGCTGGTGCCCAGCTGGGTGACCAGGGTGGAAACCTTGATGTTGGAATCGGCGTCGCCCGCACCCTCGACGAGGTTGCCGCTGCCGTCGAAGGCCTGGCCGCTGTCGGCCGAGCTGCTGATGGTGACGTTGCCGGGATCGAGCAGCAGCTGGCCCCAGTCGCCATGCGGCGCGCGCAGGTCCGCCTGTCCGTCGAACTGCAGCAAGCCGTGGCTGGAGACCTCTGCCGCGCCGCCGCGGCCGCCGCTCGCGCCACCGCGGGCGGAGATGTTGCCCATGAAGCCGGTCGCCCGGTCGGACCACACCACCACCGAGCCACCGTTGCCGGACTGCGTGGCATCGGCCTTCAGGACCGCCTGCGGACCCACGTAGCTCACCGCCGCGCGCTCCAGCCCTTCCCCACCCTGCCAGCCGCCACCCACGCGGATGCTGCCGCCGCCCTGCGTGCCGGACGCATCGATGCTGCCGGTCACGGCAACGTTGGCGTCCGAAAGCACTTGCGCGGTGCCGCCGTGCACGCCGGTCACGTTGATGCTGCCACTGCTGGCGGCGTTGCCGCCGGCCGCCACCAGCCGCACCGTGCCGCCGTCGGTGCTGATGCCGCCGGCGCTGATCACGCCGGAGTTGTTGACCACCTCGGTGAACAGGTCCTTGGCCGCCGCAGCCTGCAGCACCACGGTGCCGCCATCGGCCTGCAGCGTGCCCGAGTTGCTCACCGCGGCGTTGGCGTCCAGGCGCTGCTTGAGTTCGCCGGTGACCTGGATGTTGATCAGGCCGTTGCCGTCGAAATCCAGTACCGCGCGATCGGCGCCGTCCAGGTTGATGTTGCCGTAGCTGGCCAGGATCAGGCCGTCGTTGGCGACGCTGCCGCCGACCAGGCTGACCGAGCCGCCGCTGGCCGCGGCGATGGTGCCGTGGTTGACCACCCCGGCCATGCCGCCGTGCGCGTCCAGGTTGAAGTGGTTGGCCAGGAAGTCGGTCGGCGT
The DNA here is from genome assembly GCF_035685805.1 of Dyella sp. Taxonomy (GTDB): domain Bacteria; phylum Pseudomonadota; class Gammaproteobacteria; order Xanthomonadales; family Rhodanobacteraceae; genus Dyella_A. Next base: position 40,749 of record NZ_DASSAB010000051.1, on the reverse strand, counting down.
GAGGTCCAGCGTGCTCGCCACCAGGCCGCCCACGTTCACCTGCGCGGTGGAGCCGAAGATGATGCCGTGGGTGTTGATCAGGAACACCTGGCCGTTGGAGTTGATGCGGCCGAAGATCTGGCTGGGGCTCTGGTCCAGGATCCGGTTCAGCGCCACCGCGGTGAACGAGGGCTGGTTGAACTGCACCGTGGCGTCCTTGCCCACGTTGAACGTGAGCCAGTCCAGCGCGAGCTTGTTCGACACTTGGTTGATGACCGTGGTGCTGCCGTTCTGGCTGATCGAGCCGACGCCGCCAACCACCGTGCCGCCGGTGGGGGACGTCAGCGCGCTTACCGACACGGTGCCGGTATTGACCCCCGGCGCGATGCTTGCCGCGTGCACCGGGGCCACCAGCATGCCGCCCGCGGCGAGCGCCAGCGACAGGCAAAGCGGCAGCATCTTGTGCCGCGGCGGCAGTGCCGGCTGGCGGAAGGTCCTGCCCTGCGTGCGGTGCGTCGCGTCGAGTGGGGTGTGCATGGTCGTCGCCTGTCGGAGCTTGTTCGTGGTTTTCAGGTCCCCGCGCGGGAAGCGGCGTGCGCGCAGGCCAGGAAAGGAGAAAGCGGTGCACGCCCCGCGCCGATCACGCCGTGGCGCCGCCGGATGGGTCGGCGGAACGGGGCGTGCGGGCGTGGCGTGGAGGTCATCAGCCGGGCTCTAGAACGTGAATCCGAAGCGCGTGTAGATGTGGTACCCCTTCTCGTCGGACGCATCGGGACCGCCGATCGGCACCGAGCCGTCGAGGTGGAATTCGAACCGGTGGAAACGCGGCAGCCGGAAGATCAGCCCGGCGCCCACGCCCTTGTAGGTGATCGCGGAGAGATCGGCGCGATCGGCCCCGGCGGGGAACCCCCGCGCGTAGTCGACGAACGCCTCCAGCTCCAGCAGCTCGCGCCACGGCCGCGCGTAGAACGGCGACACCTTGTCGCCGAAGCCGGGGGCGTCGACGTGGTACTCGAGCGACGCGTAGTAGCCGCGGTCGGCCAGGCCATCGGCAATCGGGTAGGCACGCACGCTGTCCGGGCCACCGATCACGAACTGCTCCAGCGGCACCAGTGCGTCGTTGCTCCACTGGCCGCCCAGCTTGAAGTAGGCGCGCTGCGACTTGGTCAGGAACTGCAGCCGCGTGTAGGACAGGCGCGTGCTGAGGAAGCTGTGGGAGTGGTCGGGGCTGACCAGGTCCGGCTCCTGCGAGCGGTCGGCGATCGACTTGCGCAGGCTGACCTGCAGCAGGTCGATGCCGTGCAGCTTCTGGTCGGTGCGGTTCATCGCCCAGGCGAGCTCGGCCACGTCGAAGCGCTGGTCCGACAGCGGAATGCCCAGGCTGGTGAGCTTGGAGCGCTCGCGGATGTAGTGCAGCGAGGCCTGCATCTGCAGCACGTCGGTGTTGATGAACTTCCAGTCCGCGCCGGCGTACTGCGACGAGCCGGGGCCCTTCACGTCCAGCGCGGCGAAGGTGCCGTTGGACAGTTGCAGCTCGCTGCGGGTGGCAGCGATCACGCCGCTCAGGCCGGTCACCGACAGCACCGGCACGCGGTAGGCGAGCGCGCCGTAGACGTTGTTGCGCGGGTCCATCGCGTAGTCGACGTTGGCGGTGAAGCTGTCGCCGATGCCCAGCGGGCTGTTCCAGGCCACGCCGAGCTGCGCGCGATAGCGGCCGGTCAGTTCGGTGCCGTAATTGTTGGCGCCGGTGGTGATGGTGTACGGCCGCTTCGCTTCGTTGGCGACCATCAGCAGGTCGGTCTGGCCGGTTTTCTCGCCGGGCTGGAAGGTCGAGCTCACCGACACGCCCGGCAGCTCGCGTGCGTACAGCAGCGCCTCGTCCACGTCGCCCTTGCGCAGCACCTTGCCGGTCAGCGGCAGCACCGGCGCGGCGATCGCGCGGGCGCGGTAGCGCTTGTTGCCCTTGACGATCACGCGGCCGAGCGTGCCCTCGAGCACGCGCAGCTCCACCATGTGATCCTCGCCCACCGTCTGCGCGGGCAGGAAGGCCGTGCCGAAGATGAAGCCGGCCTTGCGGTAGGTGTCGGTCAGCGCGTCGGCGACCTGCTGCAGCTGCGCAAAATCGAGCGCGGCCGGCACGCTGCCGCCGCCGAGCTTCTTCAGCTGCGCGTCGGCCAACGCGCCGATGCTGGCCGGGGTGATGCCGGCATCCGGATGCTCGCCCACGCCCTGCACGCGGAAGCCCTGCACCAGCACGGTCCTGGCCGCCGCGGCGTCGCGGTTGCGTACCGGCGGCACCACGTTGTCCGGCAGCGGCGCGTGCGCCGGCGCCGCCGCGGCCGGAGCCGCCTCGGCGCCCTGCTGCGCCACCGCAGGTGCGGCGCTGTCGCGCACGGTGAAGGCCATCAACTGGCCAGGCAAATAAGCGCGCGCGTCGCCGTAGCCGGCCGCCTTCAGCGCCACCGTGATGGCGTCCGCGGCGGCCTGCAGTTGTGCCGGATCGAGCGCGGCCGGATGGCCCGCCGCGGCCATCGCGCTGGCGTAGCCGGCCTGCACGATGCCCTGCACCGCGGCCGCGTCGGCCCCCGTGGGTATTCCGCTCACCAGGATCTGCTGCGACGGCGCGGCGGTTGCCGCGTCTGCCGCACCGTCGGCGGGCGCAGCCGCCGGAACGTCCTGCGCCCACGCCCCGCCGCTGGCCAATGCCAACGTCAGGGCTGCTGCCAGAGTAGCCATCCGCACGACGCGTATCCCCTTTGATGTTCACCCAGCTGCCGGACGACCGGCGGCGCCGGGTCCGTGCCACCCCCGTGGCATCACCGGACCGCGCGTGCGTGTCCGCTGCCGGACCGACGCGCTGCGATCGCAGCACTCCCTACGTAATGCGTATCTGCGTCACAGAAATGATCATCCGTGCCGGAAGCACGTCCTCACGGGCGCACCGCCTGCAGGAACGCGTACAGCAGCAGCGCGCACAGCCCGAGCCCGCCGAAGGCCACCAGCCACAGGCGCCAGGCCAGCCGGCGGCGATCGGGGAACAGCGCGCTGGCGATGTCCGGGCCGGCCGGCAGCATCTGCCGGGTGTCGGCGCGACGCGGGGGCGCGGCAGCGGCGGCCGGCGTGAGCGCGTTGCGGGCGGTGATGCCGTCGCTGTCGCACAGGCTGCCCAGCAGCGCGCGGCGGCGGGCGCGGTAATCCTCGCGGGTGATCCTGCCGCTGCGGTGGGCTTCGTCCAGCGCCCTCAGTGCCTGGTTGGCGCGGCGCTCCTGTTCGTTCATTTGAGTTCCCTCAGCAGGCGAATGCCGACGTCGTTCTGGGCCGAGCCGTCGTCGGCCCGGTGGGCCTCCACGGTGCAGTCGGACCAGTAGCTGGTGAAGCTGGCGCCGCGCACCGCGGCCGCACCGCCGCTGACCACCCACTCCCAAACGTTGCCGGTGAGGTTCACCAGCCCCCACGGGTTGGGGCTGCGCCCGAGCGAGGAGATCGGCGCGCCGGTGCCGTCGGCAACCGCACTCGGCGGCACGCAGTTGCTGTCGGCGGCCTGCTTCCAGCTGCCGCCGGCGCGTGCGGCGGCCAGCCACTCCGCGTCGCTGGGCAGGCGGTAGGTGAAGCCACTGGACTGGCTCAGCCACGCCGCATACGCCTTGGCCTGCGACAGGGCGATGTTGCTCGCCGGCAGGCTGCCGGAAAGGCGGTCTTCGACCGGGCGCGGGGCGCACTGGCGGGTAGCGGCGCAGTAGCGGTTGAAGTCGTTCACGCTGACCTCGGCCCGTGACAGCGCGTACGCGCGGCCACCGCCCACGCCCGGCACCACCACCAGCGGCGGGCCACGCTTGCCGGCAATCTCGTCGGCGCAGATGCGCCCCTTGCCGACCAGTGCCGGATCACCACACGGATCGGCCGCCGCCGCACCGGCACTCGCCGTGCTGCCGGCCGCCGTGGTGGCCGGCGTGGTCGTCTTGCCGGCAATCGGCGGCACCCGCGTGCCGGTGGACGGGCTCGGCGCACCGGAGGCCGGCGTGCTGCCGGGCGCTGCCGCCGGCGCCGCGCCGGGCGCCGCAGCACCCGCGGCCGGCGACGGCTCGCCCGGGCGCAGGCTGTCGAGCAGGTCGCCCAGGTTGCCCTGCGGCAGCTGCCCGCGCAGCTTGAGCATGGACTCCAGCTGTGCCAGCGCATCCGGGTCGGCCTTGCGCGTGCCGGCCAGCTGCTGGCGCATGCGCGCCAGCTCCGCCGCCGACGTGCTCTGCGTGCGGGCCTTCATGATGTCCGCGAGCAGGTCGTAACGCGCCTTTGCCTGCCGCAGGTCGTCGCGGTTGCCCAGTACCTTGGTCGCCCGCGCCAGGGCATCCGAAGCGGATGCGTAGCGTCCCCGCTGCACCGCGGCGGTCGCCTGGCCGAGGTAGGCGTCGGCCAGCAGCTTCGGACCCTCCTTGGCGAGAAAATCATTCTCCGGTTGCAGCGTGCGGATACGGGCGAGCGCCTCCTGCGCCTTGGCCACGTCGTTGGCGGCGGCAGCGCGTTTCATCGACTCGATGCGGGCGGTGACTTCCGCTGCCGCGCTCTCCTGGTCGAGCCTTGCCTGCACCGCCTTCTGCAGGGCGTCGAGGCGGTCGCGCTGGGCCAGCAGCGGCGCCGAGGCCGGCGCATAGGTGAGGCCCAGTGCCACCGCCTGCTCCGCCTGCGGCAGTTGCAGCGGATCGCTCTGCGTGGCCACCTGCGCCGCGATGGCGGCGGCCAGCGCCGCCACCTGTTGCTGGGTCTGCGTGCTGCGGTCGGCGGCCAAGGTGCCCATGGCCGCGGTCACGCTGGCCCGCCAGTTGGCGTCCAGCGTGGGCCGCGCGATCGCTGCCGCCAGCGCCTGGTGCGCCTGCGGCACGCTCTGCCCCTGTGCCGATGCCACCGCGGCCGCGCCGGCCGTGGCGCTGGGCGTGACGGCGGCCAGCTGCGCCGCGCGCTGCTTGAGCCGCGCCGAGTCGGGGAACACCGCCCGCGCCTGCTTCAGCTCCTCGCGGGCGCGGGCGGTGTCGCGCGCGGCCAGTGCCTGGCCGATGGCCACATCGTACTTGAGCTCCAGCTCGGCGTTCCTGAGCAGGCTGCTGGTGGGGTCGATCGCGCGGATGGTGGCGAGGATCGCCACCGCGCTGTCGGGCTGGTCGGCGAAGATCGCGCCGGCCTCGATGCGCTGCGCCAGTCGCGTGTCGAGCTGGTTGAGCAGTTCGTTGCGCTCCTGCTCGATCGCGCTGCGGCGCAGGTCGAGCTTGGGCGAGTACAGCTTGAGCTGGTCGCGCAGCGCGAACACGTGCTGCGCCTTGGCGTAGTCGTAGCGCTGCTGCGACGGGTTCCAGTAGCGGTCCAGCCGGTCGAGCAGGAACGACTGGATCAGCTCGCCCTGGTCGATCACCAGCCGCGTGCGCTCGTCGTCGCCGAGCGCGGCCAGCGCGCCGAGCGCCTGGTCCTCGTTGGTGTAGTGCTGCGGGTCGGCCAATGCAAATCGCGCCACCACCTGATCGACGCTGCGCTGGTGCAGGTAGTGCTGCAGGCCCCAGCCGCTGGCCGCCACGATCACCAGCCCGATCGAACCGAACACCACGTACGGGCCTGCCCGCTCGCGCAGGCTGACGTCGCGCAGGCCCTCGACCAGCTCGGTGGCGCTCTTGAGCCGCTTGTCGCCGGTGAAGGCGACCGCGTCGCACAGCGTCTGGTACTGGCGCTTGGTCAGTCCCGGCACCGGCGGCGGCTTGCGCCCTTCCTTCATCGCCACTTCGGCGCTGACCTTGTCGAACGGGTGCTTGCCTGTGAGCAGCTCGAAGGTCACGCAGCCCAGCGCGTAGATGTCGTCGCTGGGCGTGGGCTCCTTGCCCTGGATCATCTCCAGGCTGGCATAGGCGGGCGTGAGCGCGCCCAGCGTGCCGGCGTCGAACACGGTCTGCTCGCCGACCTGGTCGCCCATGTGCTTGCCGGCGCGCGCGATGCCGAAGTCGAACACCTTCGGCACGCCATCACGCGTCACCATCACGTTGCCGGGCTTGAAGTCCGAGTGCACCACGCCGGCGGCGTGCGCGCGCTTGAGCGCCCAGGCCATGCCTTCGATCAGCGGCCGCGCCTTGGCCAGCGGCATGCCGTTGTAGGCCTTCTCGCGGATCAGCTGCTTGAGGTCGGAGCCGTCGACGTACTCCATCGTCATGAAGACGATGGTGCGGTCCTTGTCGAAGTCGTACACGCGCACGATGTTGTCGTGCGCCAGCGACTGCGAGCGGCGCGACTCGCGCTGCAGCGCGATCAGCGAATCGGGATGCCGGCGGAAGTCGTCGTTGAGCACCTTCACCGCGACGTAGGGGTCGCGGTCGCGTGCTTCCACCTTGCGCTCGTCGCGGGCCAGGAACACCACGCCCATGCCGCCGCGGCCGATTTCCTTCTCCAGGTGGAAGCGCCCCTTCAGCACGCTGCCCACGGCGGCGTAATCGCCACCCTCGGCATCGGCCACGCGCTGCCAGCTGTCCATGTTGAAGCTGCTGCTGGTGCCGGTGCCCGTCGCGCTGCCGGTGACGCTGGTGGCCTGGGCATCGGCGCCCGGCAGGGACGCGGGCTTGACCACGGTCGCCTCGTCATCGGCCGGGCCGCGCAGGGGAGCGGCCTGCACCACGGTGGCATCGGCGTCCGCGGGCGGCGCGGCGGCGCGCGCGCCGGGCTGGATCACGGTGGCGTCGTCCGCCCCCGCCGGGGCACGCCCGGCCGGCTGCACCACGGTGGCGTCGGCGTCGCCGATCGCGCCGGGTGGCGCAGCGAGCGGCTGTTGCTGCGCGCGCAACCGCGCCAGCAGGGCCTCCACCACCTCCGGCGCCAGCGCGCCGTCGGCGCCCAGCTGCTCCACCCGCGCGACTTCCGCGCGGTGCGTGTCATCGGCCTGCGGACCGCGCGAGCCGATGATGTCCAGCAGCGTGGACAGCTGCAGCTTGTCGGCCTGGAACGCGGCGATGAGTTCGTTGAGAAAATTCATGGAGAACCGGTGTTGTTCAATCGAGCAGCCGCACGACCACGGCGGAAATGTTGTCGCGTGCGGCACGGCCCAGCGCCACCCCCAGCACGCTGTCGAGCACGGCCTGCGGCGGCTCGGCGCGGCGGCACTGCGCCTCCAGCTCGGCGTCGCTCATCTCCTTGTTGACCCCGTCCGAGCACAGCACGAACTGCATGCCGGGCCGGCAGCCGGCGATCACCCAGTCGACGAACAACTGTTCTTCGGCGCCGATCGCCCGCGTCAGCACCCCGGCTCCCGGCTGCGGCGGCGCGGGCTGGCCGCCGAACTGGGTCACGTCGTCTTTCATGCCGTGCACGTGATCGGCGCTGATCTGTTCGAGCGTGCCGCGCTCCATGCAGTAGGCGCGGCTGTCGCCGACCCAGCCGCACAGCATGAAGTCTTTGTGGTGCACCAGCAGCACCACGGTGGAGCCGATGATGTCCACGCCGCGCACGTTGGCGGTGTGGATCAGGTCGGTGTTGACCTGCACCAGGGCGTCCTCGATCGCCTCGATGAAATCGAACACGCTGCCGGAGCGGTCCAGCGCGCCGAGGCGGTCGACGATCAGCGCGCTGGCGTAGTCGCCGGCCGAATGGCCGCCCATGCCGTCGGCGACCACCCACAGGCCGAGGTCGTCGCGCACCAGGATCGCGTCCTCGTTGTGGCGGCGCACTTTGCCGGTCACGGTGAGCCCGGCGGAAAGGTAGGGATGCGTCATGGCGCAATCTCGATGACGGCCAGCGGCCACGGCGCAGGATCGGCACCCAGCGCGGCCGCTTGGGCAATGTGGGCCCGTACGCCGTGGCAGTCCGGCGCGGACAGCGCCGCTGCCAGCAGCGCCAGGTCCAGCGACATCAGCCGGCGCGTGGCCAGCAGCAGGAAGCGATCGCCCGGCTCCACCGCGCAGACCATCTCGGCGCATTCGGCCTCACCGGTGCCGCCCAGGCCCACCGCGACGCTGGCGCGGCGGCTGGAGAGCAGCGTGTCCACGCCCGCACCCGGCCCGGCCTCCTCGGCGAACACCGGGCGCATCTGGCCACGTCGCCACTGCCACACCTCGCCGGTGCCGATGCGCAGCACCGCGGCCCAGCGGCCGGTGGTGTGCAGGGCAAGCACGGCGGCGTCTTCCATTACCGGGTCGATCAGGTCCTCGCCTGCGGCCTGCAGTGCGCCATGGCGCGCCAGCAGGCGCTCGCGCAGTTTCTGCATGCCGCCGGAGAATTCGCCCGGCTGCATCGCCGCGGCCACTGCCTGCGCGGTCGCCGCCGCACGACAGCGCGGGTCGTGGGCGCCGTCGTCGGCGGCAAGCACGGTGAGTGCGCCGTCGGCGCTGACGAAGACCGTCGACTTGCCGGCGGTCGCTGCGGCAGGCGCCGAGGTGGGCTGATCGACCGCCGCGGCTGCCGCGGGGGGCGTCGCGGGCGTGACCGCGGCCGGGGGCGGCGCCGGGCTGGCCGCCGTCCTGGCGAAGCCGGGCACGGTGATGTCATCTGGCACCGGCGCGCTGGCCGGGGGTTCGCCGATGCCGTCCAGCAGCGCGGAGAGGTCGTCGGGCAGGCTGGCCACGCGCGCCGTTGGCGCGACGGCCGCCGCCTCGGCGGCCTGCACCGGCGCGGCAGGCGCAGCGACCGGCGCCGGAGCGGGCGCTGGCGTGGGCGGCGCGGCCGGCGACGAGGCAAAACCGCGCAGCGACTGCCACTGCGTTTCGGCCTGGCCGGCATCGAGGAATGCCGCGAAGCCGGACGGTGCCGGCAGGCCCTGCGTGAGCATCGCGCTGGCCGGCACCGCACCGGCGCCGTGCGTCCACCACAGGCACCAGCCGGTGCCGGTGGCGCTTACCTGCAGCCACAGCGCCTCGAGGAAGGCCTCGTCGTGGCCGTGCACGCGCAGCGGCAGACGCCATTGACCGGCCGCGCGCCAGTCCACGCCCTGCAACGCGGTGGCCGGATCGCTGCGGGTCACTGCCAGCGGCCCGGGCAGACTCGCCAGCCGGGCGTCGAACGCATCGGCGCCGGCGCCGTGGTACCGCGCCTGGGCGTGCGACTGCTCCAGTGCGTCGAACCATCGCTGCGCCTCGCGCAGCGTGTGCGTGCAGGCGGCCGGCTCGCTGCCCAGCGGGGCCGCCATCACCATCGGAAAGCACCGTCCGACGCGGTCGGCTGCGGGCGCCATCACGCCGGCCCAGGCCGGCTCGCCGCAGACCCCGGGCGACAGCACGAAACGCCACGCCGGGCTGGCATGCCAGGCGTCGTGCCAGCGCTCGCCCAGTTGCTCGCGACTGGCCGCCACCGCGTGCTCGAAGTGCCGGTCCCACCGGTCCACGAACTCCGCCGGCAGGCGGCGCTGCACGAAGTCACCCGCGCCGGGCAGCTTGCCGAAGAACCCCACCAATGCCGACATCCCCCCTGTTGGATTCGGCATTGGTCAGCCTCCGCACCGGAAACGCTGCACGTCGGTGGAGAGGAACGGGTTCTTCAGGTTGTTCGCCTGCAGGGTGACCTTCGCCGCGTGGCCGCCGAAGTTGAAGGTGGCGGTGTAGCGCAGGTCCGATTGCCGGGCCAGGCCTGCCGCCTGCAGCGCGCGGAAGAACGCCCAGTCGCCCTGGTAGTCGACGCTGCTGATCAGGTTGCCGGCCGCGTCGTACGCCGCCACGCTCGCCTGCCCCGGCTGCGGCCCCGGCCACTTCATCGCCGCGGTCGTCGCGCCGCCAGGGCTGTACTCGTATTTCTGCCCGTCGACGCTGATCACCAGCTTGCCGATCGCCGGATCCAGCTGCGGCGCCTGCCAGGTGAAATCCACTTCCGGGGTGGCGCTGCCATTGCGGAAATACATCTGCTTGATCGAGTCGGCCAGCTGCATCTGCGCCAGCATGCCGGGCGATCCGCTGACCGCGCCGGGGCCGGATTTCCACTGCCAGTTGCGGCCGCTGGCATCGACCAGCTTCTCCAGCGTCTGCTTGTAGAAGCCGTCGAACTGGCCGCCGTAGCCGAACAGCTCGGCAAAGTTCTGCAGCGGGATCTCCGACTTGCCGTTGGGCGCGAACGGATAACGGCCGCGGGTGAAGTCGGCGCAGTCCTTGGCCACCGCCTGCTGGAACTGGTCGTCCAGCGCCCCCTTGGTGCCGCTGGCCACCAGCGCCTGGCTCTTGCCGGTGAGCGCGGCGACCCAGCCGGACACCGGCGGCGGCAGCTGCGCCGCGGCCTGCTGCGCCAGCAGCAGTTGCGGATTGGGCTGGCCCGCCGCGCCGCTGAAGTCGCTCATGGTCAGCAGCGTCTTGCTGAGCTGGTCGAGCACGCCCAGCGTCTGGTCGATCGGCGCGGCGCCCGGCGCGCCCTCGCTGAGCTTGTTGAGCAGGTCGAAGTGGTCGCTGATCGCCTGGCCCGGCGCCTGCGTCGGTTCCGCCGGCGCCGCACCCGCAGCGTTGGCCAGGGCGCGGCTGAGCGCGCTCTGGGTCGCCTTCTTCTCGGCCGCGGCCTGCGCCGCAGCGAGCGCCTTGTCGGCATCGCTGGCCGGCGGCGCGCGCAGCATGTCGTGGGTGTTGTCGCGTACCACCGCGAGCAGCGCCTTCAGCGGCGAGGCGGGGCCGGAGAGCTTCGCGGCGATCGCGCTGGCGTCCTGGATGTTGTTGATCGGCTGCAGTTCCAGATCGGCCAGCAGCGCGTCCCAACTGGCGATGTAGTCGGCCTGGTACAGCGCCAGCACCTGTTGCTGCAGGCGCGCCTTGGCGATCGCGTCGATCGCGCCGGTGCCGAATACCCAGTCGTCCTGGGTGAACCGGGTGACCGCCTGTTCGATGCCCTTGTTCACCTGCTGGGCGAACACCGGCTGGGTGAACAGCGCCGGCAACGGCGCCGACAGCGGCGTGCCGCTCTTGCGGCGGAACGCGTTGCCGAGCAGGCCCAGCGCCTTGTCCAGCTGCAGCGGCGGCTGGTCGCCCGCATCGGCGGTGAGCTTGAGGCTGCCGTAGACCAGCGAAGACAGGTCGGCGGTGCGCAGCGTGGCGCGTGCCTGCTCCACCAGGTCGTTGTCCAGGCTGATCGCGCGCAGCCGGCCCGGGTCGGCCACCAGCGCGGCGAAGTGCTTTGCCACGGCCTCCTGCAGCACGACGTCGTCCGGGAACACCTTGCGCCATTCGAGGTTGGTCAGCGCCACCAGCTGCTGCGGATCCTGGTGGCTGGGCTGGCCCAGCATCAGGTAGCCCTTGAGGTAGTAGTACAGCGCCTGCGGATCGCTCGCGTTGCCGGTGAGCCCGGTGCGGAACTGCGACGCCACGCCGGGCAGCAGGATGCCGTTGAGCTCGCGCAGGTAGGCGTCGTGCACCTCGTTGCCCACCGCCTTGCCCTGGTACAGGCCCAAGCGCATCAGCAGCGGCACGTGACCGGCGTACTGGCGCGCCACGTCCTGCACGGCCGAAAGCGCCTCGAGCCGCTCCAGCGCCATCGCGAAGTAGGCCTTCTGGGTGGTGGCGGCGGACAGGTCGCTCTTGACCGGATAGCCGGCCAGCGCCGCCTGCACCTTGCCCAGGTAGGCGCGGTTGCGGCCGTAGCTGGTGGCCATGCCAACGAACAGCAGCGCGGTGGCCAGCAACACGGCCGCATACGACGCCGCCTGCAGCAGGATCTTCTGCCGCTCCAGCTTGGGGTTGGTGCCGGCGAAGCCGGACTCCTTGAACAGCACGTCCTTGAGCAGCCGCTCGACGAAGAACGTGCGCTGCTGCGCGCCCTTGGCCTGCACCCTGGCCGCGTCCACGCCGAAGGTGCGCGCGACCGCGCTCATCATGCGGTCGATCGGTGCGCCTTCCTGGGTACCGGAGGTGAGGTACACGCCGCGCAGCAGCGGCTGGCTGGCATACGGGTTGGGCGCGAACACGCCTTCGACGAACTGCCGCGCCACGTCGCGCATGGCGCCCAGCTGCTGCGGGAACGACAGGATCGCCGCGCGGCGGCTGCGGTCGTTTTCCGCGTGCAGGCGATCGAGCACGCGCGTGTTGAGCCGGTCCAGCAGGATCTGGAACTCGTCGGCGAAGGCCTTGGCAGCGCTGCCGTCCATGGTCTTGTTGACCGGGAACGACATGCCCCAGACCTGGCTGCGCAACTCGGGATTCAAGTCGTCGAAGAACTCGCTGAAGCCGGCGATCAGGTCGCACTTGGTCAGCACCAGGTACACCGGCACGCCGATGCGCAGGTGCTCGGCCAGCTCGTCGAGCCGGCGGCGCACTGCCTGCACGTGCTCGTAGCGGCCGTTGTCGTCCAGCACCAGCAGGTCGGACATGCTCATGGCGATGAGCACGCCGTTGATCGGCCGACGCTTGCGGTAGCGGCGCAGCAGCTTGAGGAACTCCGCCCACGCCGAGGCGTCGGCGCTGCGGTCCGAATCCTGCGTGGTGTAACGCCCGGCGGTGTCGAGGAACACCGCCTCCTCGGTGAACCACCAGTCGCAGTTGCGGGTGCCGCCGATGCCGCGCAGCGCTTCCTTGCCGAAGCGGTCCGACAGCGGGAAGTTGAGCCCGGAGTTCTGCAGCAGCGTGCTCTTGCCCGAGCCCGGCGGCCCGATCACCACGTACCACGGCAGCGTGTACAGGTTGCCGCCGCCACGACGGCTCTTGCGCAACGTCTCCACCGCCTCCTGGAAGCGCACGGCGAGCTGGCTGCGCTCGCTGGCGCTGCGGTCGTCGCCGCCGGCGGCCGGCGCCGCGCCCGCCTCCTGCCCGGCGAGGTCGCCGGACATCTTCGCGGTCTTGCTGCGCAGGCGCAGCTGCTGGATCTGCAGCGCCACCACCCACGCCAGCAGCAGCACGATGATCACCACCAGCCGGGTGACCGGGCTGGCCAGCGGCTGGCTGTCGCCTATGCCGAGGTAGGGGCCGCCCAGCCAGACCAGCAGCGACAGCAGCAGCAGGCCGACCAGGGCGATGAACCAGCCGGAGCTGAGCAGGGAAAGCAACTTTTTCACGAGCCTCAGCCCTCCGGGATGTACTTGATTTCCACACGCCGGTTGCGCGTGCGGTTGGCCGGAAGGCTCGGCGGCAGCGCGATCGGCTGCGATGCGCCAGCGCCGCTGGATTCGACCCGCCCGGGGTTGTCCAGCCCCTGGACGAGGATCTTCACCACCGACTGCGCACGCGCCGCGGACAGCTCGAAGTTGTCCTTGAAGCGCAGCGAGTGGATCGGCTGGTCGTCGGTGTGGCCGACCACGATCACGCGGCCGTTGACCTGGTTCAGCGCGGCCGTGATCGCGTGCAGCATCGGCACCTGGCTGTCGCTCACGTCCACCCCGCCGGAGACGAACATGTCCGCCGCACCCAGGCGCACCAGCGCGCTGCCGTCGGGCTGCTCGTCCACGCTCAGCTGGCCGGCCTGTTCCTGCGGTGCCAGCAGCTGCTTGAGGCTCTTGTGCGGCGCCGGCGGCAGCGCGCGGTTGTCCGGCGGCGTGGCGCTTTCCAGCCCGATCTGCGCGATCTGCGCACTGGCCGGCTCGGACGCTGCATTGAGTCGGCTGTAGAAGATGACGAAGGCCACCAGCAGCACGCAGGCGGCGGCCGCGGCGATTACCCACAGCGGCACGTAGCGGATCAGTGGATTGCGGCGATCCTCGATGCCGCGCCAGTGCGGCGCCAGCTCGTCGGCTGCCGGCGCACGCTGCGCCTTGATGCGGCGGTACAGGTCTTCCTGGATTTCGGCCAGCTTGGCGCGCCCGCCCGCCTCGATCTGGTAGCGCCCGCCAAAGCCCAGCGCCAGGCACAGGTACATCAGTTCGATCAGGTCGATGTGCTTGGAGAAATCCGCGCACAGCCGCTCCAGGATCTGGAAGAACTTGGCGCCGCCGTAGGACTCGCTGTGGAAGGTGACCAGCAGGGTGCGCTGCGCCCAGCCGCTCTGCTCGCCCCACGGCGCGTTGAGCACCGACTCGTCGAGCATCGCGCACAGCACGTAGCGTGCGGCGGTGATCGTCTGCGCCGGCAGGCCCGCGGCCTGCGCATGGCTCTCGAACTTGCGCACCTGGGCGATCACCTGCTCGCGCAGGTGGGTAGCGTCCGGCGGCGACACGCTGTGGCGCAACTGCACGCCCAGCAGCAGCAGTGCGCTGGCCGTCTGCACCAGCGGATTCATGCCGCCGCCGAGGAACTCGCTGATGTCCGCGCGCGCGGCCTCCACCGTGCGCGCGGGGGTGGCGACAGCCGGTGCCGGTGCCAGCGCGGCCGGAGCGGCGCCGGCCGGTGCGCGCGGGCGCACCACGGTGGCGTCATCGGGAACAGGCAGAGCGCCGGGCGGGTTGCCGGGACCGTAGGGTGTGTTCATGGCTGGACCTGCTGATGGCCATCCCGCGTGCCGCGCCGGGAGCGCGTGTCGGGCAGGCCGGAAACGGGACGCGGAGCCGTGGCGACCTCCGCGCGGGCGGGCGCGCGCACGGTGCGCGATCGCGCCGGATGTCGCGGGGCGGAGCGAATCGGGACCATGCGCGTCCTCACCCTCCCCGGATCGCCCACAGCTGCAGGTCGAGCCCGGCGAACTCGCTGCCGAAGTGGAACGCGATGCCGCCGGAGGTCTTCAGCTCGCGCCACATCGGCGCGTGCTTGTCGAACTCGAAATACAGGTAGCCCGCGTTGTACGGAATCTGTCGCGGCGCCACCGGCATCGGGCTCACGCCGATGCCCGGCAGCTGCAGGTTGACCAGGTCGCGGATCTTCTCCACCGGGCCGATCTTGGAGACCGCCGGCAGCTGCCGGCGCAGGTCTTCGGACTTGAGATCCGCCTTGGCCGCCAGCACGAAGGCGGCGGTATCGAGCAGGGTGAGGTCCGGCACCACCGCCACCCATACGCCGTACTTGCGCTCCTGCAGCGGGATCGGCGTGGCGGTCTGCTCCATCACCGCGCTGAGGCTGTTGCGCAGGGCCAGGATCACCGGCTCGAAGCTCTCGCGCAGCGACTCGTGGCGGTAGGCGGGGAATGCGCTGGGTCGCTTGCCGGGCATGGTGAAGGTCGCCAGCTCGCCGGCCATCATCACCATCGCGCGATACAGCTCCTCCGGATGCACCAGCGGCGCCTCGGCCAGGTGCGCCACCAGCGGCTGGCAGCGGTTGACCACCTGCAGCAGCAGGAAATCGGCGATCTCCGCCGCGCCGCCGCGGTCGGTCACCGCCACCCGGCTGGCCAGCGCTTCGCCGCGCTGGTGCAGCAGCCCGAGCAGTTCGGTCAGGAAGGTCACCAGTCGCGGCACCGCGCCGACGCTGAAGCCGGTCGGCATGAAACCTTCATCCAGCATCACCCGCCGGTCGGAGCGGCACTCCACGATGCGCGCCAGCGGCATCCGGGTGAGCCCCTCCAGCGGCTGCGACTCGGGCAGCAGGCGGCTGGTCATGCCGCCCACTTCCAGCAGCGCGGTGCCGTCGGTGCTGCCGGAGGCATCGCGCACCTCGGCCTCGCGCACGCGGTAGCGGAACAGCTTCTCCGCCGGCGCTTCCGGGCGGCCGCTGTCGGGCTGCGTGGGTGAGCGCAGCGGCAGCGTGAGATAGACGGTCTGGTCGCGCCAGTTGGCGTCCACGTCCAGCGCCGGCGGCAGCGGATCGTCCGCGGGCATCGCGAACGGGGTGCCGTCGGGGAACACGCCGCGGGCGCGGCGGATGCCGAGCTTGCCCACCGCCAGCAGGTCGGTCTCCAGTTCCAGCTCGGTGAAGCCCCAGGTGTAGGGACGCAGCGCACCGGCGCGCAGCTCGACGAAGCGCTCCAGGTAGCGCTCGTGCTGCTGCAGGTGCTGGGGCCTGAGGAACAGCCCCTCGCTCCATACCACTTTGTTGTTCTGCGTCATGTCCGGCCTATGTGCTGGTTTTGCGGCTGCTGGGCGAGAAGATGCGAAGTCGCTGGCACGCCCGTCGGGGCGCGCCGCCTGCGACCCGTGCGAGCCGCTTCAGGGCGCGCCTGGAGCGGGTGCAGCAGGTCGGCGCGGGCGCGCGCGAAGTTGCCGGCCGCCGGCACGCACCCGTACCCGCCAGGATCACGCCGCCCGATGGCCTGCCTTCGCCAGCCCAGCCTCCCCTTCATCCCCTGCGTCTCTTGTTAGTGCGTGCTCGGGCCCCGAATTACGTCACGCGCGGCCGTCACGAGTGCCGGGCGCCGCTGCGCCGGGCCGATTTGAGCCGGGCCAGCTGTTCCTCGTAGGCGCGCGCGAACTCGTCGCCGAACAGGCGCCGGAAGCAGTCGTCGGGGTTCTTGATCAGCCCCTCGAAGTTCTCGCGGTACTTCTCCCAGTACTTCGCCTTGCCGCCGAAGGCCGAGCGCTTGCCGCCATCGACCTCCTGCTCGAGCCGGTCGGGGCCGAAGTGCGCCAGCAGCGATTCGAACGCCGCGCGCACGCCGGCGAGCATCGCCATCTGGTGGCAGCGGATGTCGTCGAAGGCGTCGTCGAACGCGGCCGGGCCGGACAAAAACGCGGCGTTCGGCGGCGAGAGGATCTTCTGCAGCGCCTCGTCCGCATTCGGCGCGAACTTCAGCGGGTTGTTCTCCGAGCGCTGGATGATCGTCACCGGCAGGCGGAAGGTGTTCTTGATCTCGGCCCGCGCGCGCAGCACGTCCATCACGCCGTCGACCACGATGCCGAGCATCTGCTGCACGTCGGCCGGCATCGCGCCGGCCGGCGTCGGTATGGCGGATGCCGGCGGCATCGGCGCGGCAACCGGCGCGACCGGCGGCGGTGCCGGTGTGGGGGCAAACGCCGGGGCGGGTGCCGGGGCCCCGCGGGGGGCGAAATCGCCCATCGTCAGGTCCCAGTTTTCCGGCAGCGGCTGCACGGCACGCTGGCCCTCGGTGGCCGGCGGGCGGAAATGGTCTTCCATGCCGGGCGTGTGGTTCCAGCCGGCGCCGGTCGCCACGGGCACGCCGGCCAGGGGTGCCAGCGGCGCATCGAGAAAGCTCAGCGGATCGAGCGGATCGCCACCGCCATGCAGGGCGTCGGGAATCAGCCCGCCATCGCGCCCACCGGCACCGGCGACCGACGGGCCAAGCCCGAGATCGAGGAAATCATCCAGCGGATCGATCGCCCGTGCCGGTGCCGGCGACGGCGTCAGCGGCGCAAACGGCGGCGGCGGCGAGGTGGCGAAGATGTCCACCGGCGCCGGCGCGGCCGCAGCGGGTGCCGGCGCCGGCGCGTTGGCGGCCTGCAGGTTCACCGACACCTCGAAGGTATCGATCTGCAGCCGGTCGCCCTGCTTCAGCGCCGACGGCTCGCCCTTCACCAGCGGCATGCCGTTGAGCAGCATGCCGTTGGTGGAGCGGTCCTCGATGAAATAGATGCCGTTGAGGCAGCGGATCATCGCGTGCACGCGCGAGACGCCGGACGAGCTGAGCACCCAGTCGCAGTCCTCCGAGCGCCCGATGCTGCCGTCGCGGCCCTCGAACGCCTTCTGGCTGCGTGCGCCGAACTGCGCGGCGTGATGGCCCATCACGGCCAGGACCAGGGTTGGTGATGTGGACACGCTCAGTTCCCCCCCGCGGGATGGCGACGATGGTGGCGGCGGCATGTCACGGCTCGCTCCCGCTGGCCTGCAGCAGGCTCATCGCGCGCTCGATGAAGGTGGCGCGACGCGACGCGAAGTTCGGTGCATCCAAGGCCGCCATCAGGTTGATTGAGGCCACCGTGGCGCGGGCGGTGAGATGCTCCGGCGGAGGCACCGGCGTCTGCTGCGTGGCCGGCGCCAGGCTGCCGCCGGACCAGCCCGCCGCGGCGGCAATCCACGCGCCGAGCGACTTGTAGCCGCCCGCGTGGGCGAACTCGAACGCGGCGCGACGATTGCTCTCGGAGGTGTCGCGCACCCATTGCTCGGCCAGCGAGGCGCCGGCGCGATCTTCCTGGGTGAGCGGCTGCTCGCGGGCGCACTGGCACAGCCACGCCACCGCGTAGCGCTTGGGCATCAGTCGCGCGAGCAGTTTCAGCGCGTCCTGCGCCTGGCCCGCGGCGAGCAGGTCCTGCACCGCGGTCTGCGGCGACATGTCCGCGCGCAGGCGGGCGCTGGCGTCCGGGGTGAGCTCCATCTGCACCGAAGCGTGGATGACTGCCGACATGCGTGCTTCTCCCGTCAGCCGATCATGATGATGGCGCCGGAGACCTGGGTCATCGCGTCACCCTTGATGGTCGTCATGGCGCCCTTGACCGTGGTCATGGCGGCGCCGGCTACTTCGAGCATCGCGTCCGAGTGCGCCTTGAGGCTGGCGCCTGCGCCGATATCCATCGTGGCGCCGGCCTTGATGCCGACCTCGACCTGGCCCTCGATCTTCACGCCCATGCTGGCGGTGATCTTGATGTTGAGGCCCTTGATCTCGATGTCGCCCGAGCTCTTCATCACGATGCTCGAGGCGCCGGTGACCAGCTCGATCTCGGTGCCGGCGTCGAGCTTGAACTTCTGCCCGATGCTGGTGGTGCCGTTCATCGTGACGTCGAGCGTGTCGCCGTTCTGCACGGTGACCTTGCGGTCGTGCTTGATCGTCTCGGTCTGGTCGTTGTTGACCGTGAGCGTCTGGTTGTTCTCCACCGTGGTGGTCTGGTCGTGCTTCACGGTGAGCGTCTGGTCGTTCTTGACCGTGCTGATTTCGTCGTGGTCGATGGTGACGGTGTGGTCGTTCTCGACCTCTTCGACCATGTCCTTCTGCGCGTGGATGAACAGCTGCTCGGAGCCCTTCTTGTCCTCGAAGCGCAGCTCGTTGGCATCGTCGGCGCCGCCCAGCAGGCTGCGGCTCTTGATGCCCGACTGGGTCTTGTTGTCCGGCAACGCGTATGGCGGCAGGTTGTCGGCGTTGTAGACGCTGCCGATGATCAGCGGACGATCCGGGTCGCCCTCGAGGAAGCTCACCACCACCTCCTGCCCCACCCGCGGAATACTCACCGCGCCCCAGTTCTTGCCGGCCCACGGCGAGGCCACGCGCACCGGGCAGGAGCTCTGCGCCTTGTCCTTGTCCGGCTTGTTCCAGTGGAAGGTGACCTGCACGCGGCCGTACTTGTCCACCGCGATCTCTTCGTCGGTGTCGCTGCCGCACACCACTGCCGTCTGCAGGCCGACCACGCGGGTCTTGGCCACGCTGGGCAGGTTGCGGAACGGGGTCTTGGAGGTGACCGCCTCGAAGCGGCACTGGAACGGCTCGACACCCTGCTCCGCCCCCGCGTGGTAGCCCGGGTCGGCCAGCTCGATGGTGGTGCCGGTCACCAGGTATTCCTGGTTGAGCTCGGCCAGCGGAAAGTCCTTCAGCGTGAACAGTCCGCCGGTCGCCATGCCGCAGGCGTCGGTGCGACCCTCGAACGCCAGGTGGCGCGCGTTGAGCGCCTCCACCCGTACCTGCGCGTAGCGCCGGCCGTCATCCGCGGATGCGTGCAGGCCCGGGTAATCGAACACGTCCAGCCCCGACACGCCGTGGAAACTGCTGCCGTCATCGATGTTCTCGGTACCCAGCAGCGCCGTCTTCGGGTTGAGCGGGTCGTAATCGGTGAGCTGGCACTTCAGCGCGTGCACGCTCTCGGCGGTGCGCCACTCGGAGATCGATGCGGCCGCGCGGCTGCCGTAATCCAGCGGCGGGCAGTAGGGAATCTGCGCCAGGCCGCTGAGCGCCGCGTGCGCGCCCAGCGCATCGGCCAGCACCATGGTGTGCGTGCTCGCCGTGTGGGTGAAGTAGTAGTAGATGCCCTCCTGCTCGAGCAGGCGGGTGATGAAGTCGAAGCTGCTCTCGCGGTACTGCACGCAGTAGTCGCGGGCGGCGTAGTTGCCGCTCAGGCTCAGCTTGACGTCGGCATAGCCGATTTCGCCCAGCAGGTCCTTGACGATGGTCGGCACGCTCTTGGCGTTGTAGATGCGGCAGTCGACCCGGTGCGTGAGCAGCCAGGGCTTGGGCACCAGCTGCACGCGATAGCGGGCATAGCGCACCTTGCTGATCGTCTCGAAACCGGTCTGCGCGGCCTCCGCGACGATGCCGTGGAAATGGCGCTCGTCGCCCTCGTCGGTCTTCAGCGTGACCGCCATCGGGGTGCCCAGCAGCTTGCGCAGCTTCACCTCGGCGCTTTCGCTGATCAGCTCCAGTTCGCAGGAAAAAAGGCGGCCCAGCGGCTCGCTGGCGCGCATCCGGACGAACAGCAGGCTGCTGTCGATGTCGCTGTGTACGGTGATTGCATGGGCCATCGATGGTTTCTCCTGGGTGCCCGGCTCAGCCGGCCACCGGCGTCGATGCGCGGCGGGCCCGCACCACCCAGCCCAGCACCGGCTTGCCCGCCTCGCGGCGCAGGGTGTCGGAGCGGATCGTGACGGCGTCGAAGCCGGCGGCGGTCAGCACGCGCTCGACGTAGGCGCGCGAGTGGCGATAGCGCCCGCTCGAGCTGAGCTCGCTGCGGTCTTCATCGCCTTCGATCGCCTCCAGCGTGAAGCCGAGCCAGCCGTCCGGCCGCAGCGCCCCGGCGGCGGCGCCGAGCACCGGGCCGAGCTCGCCGAAATAGACCAGGGTGTCGGCCGAGACCACCAGGTCGAATGCCCCGTGGTGCGCGTCCAGCCACGCCGTGAGTTCGGCCACTTCCAGCGCGTCGTAGCCGCCGCGGGCGCGGGCCTTGTCGACCATGCCGCCGGACAGGTCCACGCCGACCAGGTGGCGTGCGCGTTCGCGCAGCAGCGGCGCGCACAGGCCGGTGCCGCAGCCGGCATCGAGCACGTCCGCGCTGGCAGGCGCGGTCGGCGCCACTTCGTCGAGGAACGCCATCAGCACTTCCGGCGCGCGGTAGCCGAGGTTGTTGAGCAACTGCTCGTCGAAGCTGTCGGCGAAACCGTCGAACACGTCGCGCACGTAGTCGTCGGCGGCACGCGGCGGCGCCTCGGTCGCGCCGCAGGAGGCCAGCATGTGCCGCGGCACCGGGTTGTCCGGCTCGCGCACCAGCCAGTCGCGGTAGACCTCGGCGGCGGCGTCGTGGCGCCCGAGCATGTACAGCGCGATGCCGACGCCTTCCAGCGCCCGCACGTTGCGCTCGTCGCAGCGGAACGCCTCACGGAAGCACTCGGCGGACTGTTCCAGGTGTTCTTCGTTCTGCGCGTGGTTGCGCAGGAACAGGCCCAGCCGGTAATGCCCGTGGGCATAAGCGGGCGCCTGCTGCAGCAGCCGCGTATAGGCGTCGAAGGCGTCGTCGAGCCGCTCCTGTGCCTCCAGCACCACCGCCAGGTTGCTCAGGGCGTTGTAATGGCCCGGGCCGCACTCCAGAGCGCGCCGATAGCAGGCCTCGGCCTCCGCGAGCCGGCCGCACTCCTTGTGGATGTTGCCGAGGTTGTTGTGCGCATCGGGGTGGCGCGGGGTGATCTTCAGCGCCGAGCCGATCAGCGATACCGCCTCGTCGCTGCGACCGCGCTGGTGGCACAGCACGCCCAGGAAATGCAGCGCATCCGGCTGGGCGACGTGCATTTCCAGCACCTCGTTGTACAACCGCTCGGCGCCGTCCAGATCGCCCGCCTGATGGGCCTGGATCGCACGCGCCAGCAGCGCCGCGTGCGGCTTTGACGCGGGCTTGGCAGCCTTGCGCGAGCGACGGAATGTGCGGGCAGCGGCGTTCATGCGTAATCCTTCAGCCAATCAGAACCGTGAAACAACCGAGCACGATGGTGCCGCCGTGTGCGCAGCTGTCGCCCAGGCGGGCCGCCGGCTGGCCACCGATCAGCACGGTGGGTGCGCCCATCACGATCGAGTCCGGCGGCCCCACGCAGACGGCCATGTCGCCCAGCCGCGCCGCCGGCAGCCCACCGATCAGCACCGTCGGCTTGCCCGGGGCGGAAATCGGGCCACCCACGTGGGGCACCACGCCGGTGACCATCGGGCAGACGTGCATGTCGGTAAGACGCGCGGCCGGTTGCGGCATGGCTAATGCCCCGCCCCGCGCCAGACGACGCCCGCTTCCGGTCGATTCGCATGCTTCATCTGCCCCGCCCCCTCGGCTTCGCGCCGCCGCCGCCCCGGAAAAGGGCTTGCGACTCGCTCCACCACTTAGGTGCGCAAAAACGGGGCGGATTTGATCACGCCCCGGCAGGGATCCCGCGGTCACCGCCGTCGCCCGACATCTGCCGGGCCGGCTCAGACGCCGATCAGCTGGTCCAGTTCCGGCAACCCGGCATTGCCCTGGCGGGCCTCCTGATAGAGCCCGCCGAGTTCGCTCAGGGCGCGGGACAGGTCCAGCACGTACTGGCCGTGATAGGCGATGTCCTCGTCACTGCCGTCCTCGCTGCCTGCAAGCTGCTCGTGCCAGGCCATGTCCCGCTGCAAGGCCTTGCACGCGACAGGGTAAAGAGCTGGCGCATGCAAACCACGATGCTGGAACATCCGGCGCCGCCCCTGATCTCACGCAACCGAAGCGGTCCGGGCAGGCGGGACGACGTCGGGCCATCTTGTCAGCTGCTTAGAAGTCCAGCGGAATGGATCATCGGCAGCCGGGCGCCTTGGTGGACACGACGCCTACTGCAATCTGCCTAAAACTCGCCGGCGCAAACTCCAGCTCCGAAGCCGCGGGCGCGACGATAACGCTCACGATCGCGCACCCGGCGGACTGTCCTCAGATGATGGCGCCGACGTTAGTCAGGTCGTCGCCCATGCGCGCCATCATGTCTGCGGTAGTGAGGTTGAGGTTCCAGATCGTCGCGCAGCGATTGGCGTCGGCGAAGTCCATCATGATGATGTTGGGCATGAAGGACTTGGCGCTGCGGCCCATCGCTGTCGGCGGATAGCCTTTGGCGAGCCACTGCCGGTGCTGGTGCCCGGCCCGGGCAATGATGTGGTCCTTCACGCCGGCCCGCCAGGCGCCGACCAGCGCCTGCTGGCCAGAGGTCCACATCTTGCGGTCGCGGGCCTCGATGCTCTCGAAGGTTTTCAGGAGCTTCTCGCCGATCTTGGTGGTGAGCGTCCAGTACATCATGCCGAGCATCTCGGGGCTGCTCACCGGCCCCTGCGAAAGAATCTCCGCCTGCTTGCGGGCGTTCTTGGCGCTGGAGCGGGTATTGGAGTACTTGCCGAAATACTGCATGCCCCACTTGTGAGGGTCGTACGACGCGTGCGCACCGTCGGAGTTGAACATTGCCTTCACCGGCAGGATGCCGGGCGACGAGGCCTTCAACAGGGTCGGCAACTTGTCGAAATCACCTTGATCGATGATGACGATGACCTTGCCCTGCAACGAACTGATCAGCGCGACATTGAGGTTGACGTTCTGCGCGAACCGCTCGTTGCCCAGCTTGAGCAGGCACTGGTTCACCACCTCTTCCATATTTCCGCACTTGGAGAAACGCAGGATCAGGAATTCATCGGTGTTGGCCATGACGAAGGCGCGAGCCTGGTCGAGCATCTCGGAGAGCCGGTCGCCGCCATAGCCGGTGAATGTGCCGATCTGCACTTTCTTGCTTAACGATGGCGCCTGGTAGCTGCCTGCCGAACTGGTCTTCTGCTTCAGGGCCGGCGCGTGGAACGCCCTCTGCTCGAGACCGTTGGCCGTCTTGATCGTTGCGATGCGAAGATCGAAGTAGCGCACACCTGCCGCCGCCTGCTGACCGAGGGTCAGATTCTGCGTGCGAGCCGTGCCACCCAGCTCCGCACCATAGATGCCCGCGTCGTGGGTGCCGGGAAACACCACGTCGCACAGGCGCTTGTTTCTAAAAGCCGCAAAACCTGCCATAACCAGCCCCCCTCAGTTGTTCGAATGAATCCTTCTTCTTGCGCTTGCCGATCCGGAACAAGTCGGGCGAGACCGAGCCGCCGCTGAACGCAGTGGCCGACATGTCTTTCCCGTTTCTTTCCGCGGCAAGCGGAAAAGTGAAAAAAGCGGCCCTCTCACTTCGCATCGATCCTCCCGTTCAGGCCATTGCCTCACGCGGTAACACCGTGACTGATATTGAAGGTCATGCTGGTACCCGTGTCGGCCGTCTTTGTTCCACCAATCGCGATGGCGGAGTGGAACGACTTCTTTCCACCGTTTACATAAGCAACGGCATCACCAATCACGAAATCGACATCCGTCAGATGTCCCTGGTAGACATTCAGCGGGACCTTGCTGCTTACCGCATGCAGTGCCTCGGCCATTTTGTAAAGCATGTGCGAAAGGTCGATTCGGTCCAGCCTGATCGTGGTGCTCTTGTTGAAGTTGGCGGTCAATACACCCATTCCCACTTGCGAGATGGAATAGCCTAGGTCACCACCGGTCGTTCTGGGGTTGCGCAGATCCTTGACAAATTCCGGGCTCTCCCCGCGGCGCTGGACGTGCTTGTTGTAAAAATTGTTGCCAGTCGACTCGTCCAGGAGAACCAGCGTCACCTTGACGGACGCAGCACCGGAAAACGGGCTGCTTACTGTCCATATGCCGATTTTCCGCTCCTTCAATCGGCTTCCTTTGCCGATTTCCATGACCCTGTTCTGGGCAATGCTTTCGTACGACATACCTGTCTCCTGGCAATGAGCGCCTGCTCACGTGAACAAAAGGCCGATGGCGGGCCTGCAACAAGTCTCGGCGCTATTACACCTGCGGTGGCCGGCTCTCACGCTCCCGCAAGTGGAAGGGAGAGCCCTCTTCCAGAGCCCCGCACGCAACTCCGCTGCTAGTGCCTTGATGGTTCGGCGATACATTTCCTTTAACTGGATAGACCCGCTGACTCCGTCCATTGGAGTAGATGAGACCCGCAATAACGGGGTCCGGTCGAGTTATTTGCCGCATCGTAGACACATAAGTGAACCTGACCCCGTTCCTGGAAAGCTCCTGTCGATGAGTGGCGAGCAGGTGCGCCTGACGTTCCAAACGGCATGCAACGGCAGTGACGCTGTGACAATCGCGGCGCCGGCTCGCCTACGGCGTTGCCAACCGGACCGACCTCGCTTCTGGATCCACCACGAAACGCCCGCCGCGCTCGTTCTCGATCAGCAACGTGCCGTCCGCCTGCGCAGTCATGGACTTGAAGAACACGTCCTGCACATCGCCCTCTTTTTCGGGGACACGCTTGTTGTCGTAGACCTCCAGCGTCCATAGCCGCGCACCCGAGGCCACGTCGAAAGCCGCCAGATAGCCGCCCATCTGATCGAGGCCAGCCAGCAGGCCGTTGGGCACCTGCTCGTAGCGGACCTCACCTACGACAACGGGGGCGACGGCGGGTGCGGGAATGCGACTGGATGACTTGCTCATGGAATGAACCTCTTGCGGCACGACGGTGGTAGACAGGGAAGCGCAGCCCGGCAGCGATGCGACAGCGCAGGCCATGGCGACGGCTTTAGCGGTCCAGCGCATTTTTCACCACTCCATCGGTGAGTGCTCCGGCGCAATCGGCGCAGAACCAGGCCCAGCTGTCGGCATTCTCGATCGCCTTGGCAGCCGTGAGCTTTTTCGGATTGATGCCCTGGTGTTCGTAGGCATGGTCCTTGGTGTTCTGCTCGCGGTGGGTCAGCTCGTGCACCACGATCCTCGCCCAGTTGGTTAGGCCGCTGAGGGAATTGCGCGAACCGAAGAATTCTTCTTCGATGTAGACGACGTCCATGGTGTCGCCCCAGACAAATGCCTCCACGCCGGCGTTCTCCGTCGTTCCCCGCTCGGACACCGAGTCGACGTAGATCAGATGCCCGGACTTCAGCTTGGCGGCCATTTTCTTCAGCCCCAGGTTCAGCGTGGCCGCCGCCTTGTACATGTCCTCGTCCTTGCTGCCGGCATCGGCAAACCAGCGGGCGATGCGCGCGAAGTTCTTCGTTCCCTTGGGGCTGCCCGCCACCATCATCGCCTTGTGCACCCACTTGAGCGCTTCCTGCGAGGCGTTGCCCAGATCCTTGCGCCGGGCTTCGGCGAAACGCTCGTTGCGATCATCGAGTCGCCGCGTGGACCGCGCCAGATCACCGGCGAGCGCCTCATGCGGCCAGTCGGTGAAGGAGGTCGGCAGGTCCACACACCAGACCTTGTGCCCACCAAAGCGCTTAAGCAGATAGGTGTGGCGCAGCGTCTTCAGCGCGCCGAGCCGCAGCGCCAGCGCGGCATCGACGCTCACATTGGCGCCCTTGCCGCTCAGCGCTTCTCCAGCACCGGCGAGCAACGCCACCGCCTCGGTGGTGCCGCGCGCCGTACCCTTGGACAAGGCCGTGCGCAAGTCACCCACGAGCCCCGATTCACCCGCATCGAAGCCATCCACGGCAACCAGCTTGCGCGCCCGCACCAGCAGCTTCTGCCAGTCCTTGTCCGCGGAAAAGTCCCTGCTCGCCAGGCCTTTCGAGATTTCCGCATACGCTTCTGAAAAACGACTTGCCATAACCTCCCCCGCTCCATTGGTGCTCTTTTGCAGGACTCGATATGCCCGCGTCACCGCACGGGCAGGTTGTCCCGATTCTTCGGGAATCGCAGCTTCGAGTATTTCCCGCTCTTCACATCCCTTTGCAGCCGGAAAACCGGATCGGCCCGCAGGGCGCAGCCAATGCCTGAAGCGACGGTAGGGGAAGTGGCGTCCGTACCTGCAGCCTCCACACCAGACGCATCAAGAGCCGAACGCGGCCTCGACGAAAAACTTGTAGCTGTCAGCGTTTGACAGTGCTTTCGCTGGATCACTGATCGCCAGCTGCTTGCAGGGATCGTCCTTGTACTTGTGATCTTTCGTTCCAGCGAAGGTATGCGTGCACTCGTGGACGATCGTGCCAGCCTCGCTGGCAAGACCTTCCTTTACCTTGGTGAAGAACTGGCCGCCGACATGAATCTTGGTGGGATTGGTTTTTCCACTGACATAGGCATACGTGCCGTCGTCGATGCTGCGTCCTCCGAAATAGATACGGATGGATTGCCGCACGAAGTTCTTGCACACGCGTCGCAGCACTTCCCTCACTACTTCAAGCCGCGTCTGGTTCGACGGCATCCAAGCAGGTTTAGCTGCATCGCTGAACGGGAGCGTTGATGTATCGATGACAGCAGACGGATTGCCGAAGTACGTGTTGAAAACCGTCGCCAGATTTCCGGTCAGGGTGCTGCCGCCGACAAGCAGGCGCATTTCGCACTGCAGGAGCATGTCGTGCGTCTTGGAATAAGCGTCCTCGATCTCGTGCTTCCAGATGCTTGCACGCGTCCCAGCGCTCGAGAAATTTTTCATTTCCAGCTTCGGATGCTTGCGTGACTGCTCTACATCCCCCTTCTTGAGCGTTATCCGCAACTCTGACAGCACCACCGACTGATTCAGTTTGCCCAGCCGCGCGAACTGGGTGGTCAACTCAGTCTCACTCATGTCCCGAATGATGGACATCGCCAGCAGCGCCGCCGCTCTTGCCCGAAGATCTGCGTTTTCCGGCGCGTCGAGGGTTGACGCTTGACTGGAATTCCGTGGCCGGAGTCCCGCCACCCGTAACGACCGGTTGGCCATCTCCCGAACGTCGCCGCGGTCGTTGGAGGGGTTGTCCAGCTTTTCATGAAAGTAGGCATAGAGGTCTCTGTTCGACTCCCCAGGAGAAACCGGAGCCAGCAACGACTGTGCCTCTATGAATTTCATCAACTTCTTGTAATCGTTCATCTTCTTCCCCTGATTTGAGCCAACAGCCGGGACGGGTTCAAAACGCGTAAGAGAATTCCCCACCCTCAACACTCACGCTCGCCTTCTCGATCGGCTTGCCTTCGATGGTCCGGTTGAGGAACTCGCGGCTGATGTCCGGCAGCATCGAGTTGGTGAGGATGGCGTCGATCATGCGGCCGCCCGATTCGCCTTCTGTGCAGCGCTCGACCACCAGCTTGACCACATCCTCGCCGTACTCGAACGGGATCTTGTAGCGGGCTTCGATGCGCTTCTTGATGCGGTTCAACTGCAGCTTGACGATCTCGCCCAGCATCTGCGGGCTGAGCGGGTAGTACGGGATCGTGACCAGGCGGCCGAGCAGCGCCGGCGGGAATATCTTCAGCAGCGGATCGCGCAGCGCCTTGGCCATGCCCTCGTGGTCGGGCATCAGCTCCGGGTCCTTGCACAGGCCGGCGATCATGTCGGTGCCGGCGTTGGTGGTGAGCAGGATCAGGGTGTTCTTGAAGTCGATCTGGCGGCCTTCGCCGTCTTCCATCACGCCCTTGTCGAACACCTGGAAGAAGATCTCGTGCACGTCCGGGTGCGCCTTCTCCACCTCGTCCAGCAGCACCACCGAATACGGCTTGCGTCGCACCGCCTCGGTCAGCACGCCGCCCTCGCCGTAGCCGACGTAGCCCGGGGGCGCGCCCTTGAGCGTGGAAACGGTGTGCGCCTCCTGGAACTCGCTCATGTTGATGGTGATGATGTTCTGTTCGCCGCCGTACAGCGCCTCGGCCAGGGCCAGCGCGGTTTCGGTCTTGCCCACGCCGGAGGTGCCGGCAAGCATGAACACGCCAATCGGCTTGTTCGGGTTGTCCAGGCCGGCGCGGCTGGTCTGGATGCGCTTGGCGATCATCTCCATCGCGTGGTCCTGGCCGATCACCCGCTTGCCCATCAGGCCGGCGAGGTTCATCACCGTTTCCAGCTCGCTCTTGACCATGCGGCCGACCGGGATGCCGGTCCAGTCCGACACCACCGCGCCGACGGCGATCATGTCCACCGTGGGCAGGATCAGCGGGCTGTCGCCCTGCAGTTCGGAAAGCCTTGCCTGCAGGCCCTTCAGCTCCTCCAGCGCCGCGGCGCGGGCCGCATCATCGAGCTCGACCGGGGTGGCGACTTCCTCGGCCACCGCTTCGGCGTTGGCCGAGGCTTCCAGCGCACTGCCGGTGCCCTCGACCGGCGCCGCATCGCCGCGCAGCCTCGCGCGCAGGGCGAGGATCTGCTCGACCAGCGCCTTCTCCGCCTGCCAGTCGGCGTCGAGCTTTTCCAGCCGGGCTTTCTGCGTGGCCAGCTTGTCGTTGGCTGACGCCTCCCGCTCGGCTACGTCCACGCCGACGGTCTTTTCGCGCGCGATGATTGCCAGCTCCGTTTCCAGCGCGACGATGCGCTTGCGGGTGTCGTCCACCTCCGGCGGCACCGCGTGCTGGCTGATCGCGACGCGGGCACAGGCGGTGTCGAGCAGGCTGACGGCCTTGTCCGGCAACTGGCGCGCGGGAATGTAGCGATGCGACAGCTTCACTGCCGCCTCCAGCGCCTCGTCCAGGATCTGCACCTTGTGGTGCTTTTCCATCACGCTGGCAACGCCGCGCATCATCAGGATGCCTTTCTCCTCGCTGGGCTCGTCGACCTGCACGGTCTGGAAGCGGCGGGTGAGCGCGGGATCCTTCTCGATGTGCTTCTTGTATTCGGCCCAGGTGGTGGCGCCCACGGTGCGCAGGTTGCCGCGTGCGAGCGCGGGCTTGAGCAGGTTGGCCGCGTCGCCGGTGCCGGCGGCGCCACCGGCGCCGACCAGGGTGTGCGCCTCGTCGATGAACAGGATGATCGGCTTGGTGGACGACTGCACCTCTTCGATCACCTGCTTGAGGCGGTTCTCGAACTCGCCCTTCATGCTGGCGCCGGCCTGCAGCAGCCCCACGTCGAGCACGCGCAGTTGCACGTCCTTCAGCGGCGGCGGCACGTCGCCGATGGCGATGCGCATGGCAAAGCCCTCGATCACCGCGGTCTTGCCCACGCCGGCTTCGCCGACCAGCATCGGGTTGTTCTGGCGACGGCGCATGAGGATGTCGACCAGCTGGCGGATCTCGTCGTCGCGACCGACGATCGGGTCCATCTTGCCGTCGCGCGCCTGCGCGGTGAGGTCGATGGTGAACTGCGCCAGCGCTTCCTGCTTGCCCATCTGTGCCGGCGACATCGCGCCGCTTGCCTCGCCCGGCGCGCTGCCACCGCCCATGCGGAAACCGTCGTTCGCATGCTGCCCGTCCTCGGGCGAGCCGCCGACCACCTCGGCGAACTTCTCCACCAATGCCTCGGGCTTGATCTTGTCGAACTCGGCCGAGATGTTGACCAGCGCATTGCGCAGGTTGCGCGTGCGCAGGCAGCCGACGATCAGGTAACCGGTGCGCACCTGCGCCTCGCCGAACATCAGCGTGGCGAACACCCAGCCGCGCTCGACCGCTTCCTCGACGTTGCTGGACAGATCGGAGATGGACGAGGAGCCACGCGGCAGCCGGTCCAGCGCATCGGTGATGTCGCGCGCCAGGTTCGACGGGTTGAGGTTGAACTGCTTGACGATGCGGTGCAGGTCCGAATCCTGCAACTGCAGGATCTGGTGGATCCAGTGCACCAGTTCCACGTACGGATTGCCGCGCAGCTTGCAGAACACCGTCGCGCTTTCGATGCACCGGAAAGCGAGCTTGTTGAGTTTCCCGAACAGCGCGCCGCGACTGATCTCGGCCATGTCATTGATCCTCTGAGTTGATTGCCAATCCCATCATGTCTGTTGCCACGTCGACCCGGCCGCCAGCGGCTATCCCACCGGTTGCAGCACGACCTCGTCGACGTCGTCGTCGTGCCGGGGCGAGCCCATCCACGTCGTCAGGCCCATCCGTCCTTCGCGCCCCAGGCGCGTCACCGGGACATCGGCCTTCTTCAGTACCAACTGCACATCCCAGGCTTTTTCCTCGCCGACGTAGGTTTTCACCGCGGCCACCAGTTGCCGCAGCGCTTCGCCGCCGGGCAGGAAGTTGTTGAACTGGGCGCGGGTGAGCGGCCCCAGGCGCAGGCGGAAACGCTGCTGGCTGCCGCGCACGTATTCGCCGGTGACCGTGGTCAGGCCCAGTGCTGCAACCTCGCGCGAGGCGCCCAGGCGCAGCTGCGAGGCGGACGGCAGGCGCATCCATTCGGCGATGAACTCGACGACGCCCACCGGCACGCGGAAGAAGCGCTCCAGCATGCCCTGCAGGCCTTCGGCATTGCGCGCCTGCTGCAGCAGGCGTGCGGCGAAGAACCGCTTGAACTGGTCCGGCAAGGCGTCGCGATCGCCCAGATCCGGCGTGGCCAGGCCGACCAGCGCGCCCATGTACAGCTGGAAACGATCCTCCTCGGGGCGATCCAGCTGCACCGTGGGCTGGGCGTCGGCCCAGCTGCGGTAGAACAGGCTCATCATGCGATGGTGGAAGATGTCGGCGAACGCGCGGAAGGTGGAATCCCGCGCGTTGATCTCGCGGTCCATCGCGTATTCGGTCAGGTGCAGCGGCAACGGCCCGTTCGGGCCGAACAGGCCGAAGAACAGGCCACGCATGCGCGCCGGGCGGCCGCCGCCACCGGGCTGGTAGCTGTCCACGGTGCGTGGCGCAAAGGCCAGCGAAGGGGTCTGGCCCAGGCGCACGAAATCGTCGCTGACCTTGGTCGACTGGCCCAGCCGCGGACGCTCCGGGAATGCGCACTCCAACCGCCGGAGCGCTTCGAAGAACTCGAAGGACTCGGGATGGTCGCGCAGCGCGTTCTCCAGCGCTACAGCGTCTGCCGTGTTCCCAGCCGGGCGGGCCATCGGGCGACCTCGTTGCGTTCCAGCGTGCGCAGAACGGTTTCAGTGAAGGAGTTGATCGATACGTAACGGGTAAAGAACTGCTGCATCACCGCGCCCAGCAGGAACGCTCCGGTGCCCTCGAAGGCGCCGTCGTCGCAGGTCAGGGTGATCTCCAGGCCGCGGCCGAAGGTGATCGGCCCCGGCAACGGGATGCGTCGCACGATGGATTGCGAACTCACCGCCTTGAGCCCCTCGATCTGGCGCAGTGCGCTGGAGTCGAACTCGTCGCAGTACAGGGTCAGCATCTCGCGCAGTGCCGCCGCACCTTCGCCCGCGTTGTTTTCCAGCAGCGACACGTAGTTGAGCTGCAGGTGGCTGAGCAGGCGCCACGCGGTCTCGCCGGTGGCGACCGAGGCACGCGGCTTGGTCGGACCGGCGACGCAGCGGATCGATTCCACCGGCGCGCCCGTCTCCAGGGTGAAGTCGGTGTGGGACTTGCCGACCGGCATCTGCAGCGGCAGGTCGCGGTTGGTGCACATCAGCTGCATGCCGATCTGGCGCAGCTCGGTGGAGTACGGCGCCTCGCTGGAGTCGACCAGCGAGATGAACATCTCGTTGCCGATGTAGCTGGAGCGCGCACCCTGGCGCTTCTGCCGGGAGGACAACAGCCGCGGCTCGCGGCGGATCGTGTAGTAGGCCGAGTGCCGCGCGTGCCAGGTGCGCTCGTCGCAGCCGTAGAACGGCAGGAAGCGCTGCTCCGGCTCCTGCCGGTCGCCGAACCCCTCGACGTTGCCGATGCTGTGGATTTCGAAATCCATCGGCCGGGTGCGATCGGCGAGGATGTGGTATTCGCTGGTGCCCTGCGTCAGGTGGATGCGATCGGCACGCCGCGGGAACAGGTTGATCGCCGGCGTGCAGAACAGCCGGAAGTTGCTGACGTCGACGGCGTTGTGCAGGCTGGCCACGCTGCGGTCGAACAACACCACGATCTCGAACTCGTTGCCCTTGGCCCGCGCCAGCAGCGACCGCAGGCCGGTGAACTCGGCGAACAGGAAGCGCTCGGGGCAGGCGAAATACTCCTGCAGCAGCCGGTAGCCGCTGAACGAGCGCCCGGAGTACGGGATCAGCGCCTCGTCGTCGTCATAGCCGCGACGCTCGATGTGGCTGGCGTCGTGGTTCTCGTTGATCGCCCCCGACGCGCCCTGCGCGCGGACCTGGTAGCCGACCGCATTGCCGAGCAATTGCTCGTACAGGCGTTTGGGCAGTTCATCGGCGCCGGCAAGGAATATCGGCAGCCGGTCCAGCGCCAGCATGTTGGCCTGGGCACCGGCGGTGACGCGGAACTTCAGGCGCAGGCCGGCGCGTACGATCTTGCCGGCCGGCAGCACCACCCCGGCGGCGGCGATCGCGGCGGGGGTCTCGAAATACTTCGCCTCGGCCAGCTCCAGCGGCCACAGGGTGACCTCGTGGGCGGTGCGGTATTCGCAGGCGGTGCGGTCGTCCTTGCCGATCATGCTGCGCAATGCCGTGTGCCGGGCCACCTTGTGGCCGGCCAGCAGGCCGCTTTCCTTGAGGTCCGGGTGCATCTGCACCACGGCCATCGAGGGCACCGGCGCCAGGTAATGCGGATAGATCATCTCCAGCAGGTGCTGGGTGAACACCGGATACTGCGCGTCGAGTTTGAGCTGCACGCGCGCGGCCATGAAGGCAAAGCCTTCCAGCAGGCGTTCCACGTAGGGGTCGGCGCACTCGAAGCCTTCCAGGCCGAGGCGGCCGGCGATCTTCGGATACTCGCGGGCAAACTCGCCGCCCATTTCGCGTACGTGTTGCAGTTCCCGGTTGTAGTAGCGCAGCAGTCTCGGGTCCATGGGCGATCAGCCGAAGCCCTCCGACACCTTGAAGTTGCCGGTCTCCAGGTCGACTTCGGTCTTCAGGTACAGGTTCAACGGAATCGGTTGCGCCCACATTTCCGATTCGATGTTGAAAATCAGCGCCTGGCGATCCATGCGCTTGGTCAACGCGTTGACGTTGACGCGCAGGGTGTTGGCGGTCAGCCGCGGCTCGTAGGCCACGATGGCATCGCGTACACGGCGCTGCAGCGCTTCGGCGTTGATTCCCGACAGCGCCGCACCGGTAAGGTCGGGGATGCCGAAGTTGAGCACCGAGCGGGAAACCTCGGGATATTCCTCGAGCTCGACATTCGCCTCCAGGCTCACGCAATTCAGCAGCCAGGAGATATCGCGGGTGACGCATTCGCGCAGTCGGGACACCGAGATCACGCGCTTCTCGCGGCTTTCCTCCAGCTTGCCCGGCTCGTCGTCGGTCAGGCGATCGAGCAGCGAAGGCTGAAGTCGTTCCTGGGTGGTGAGCTCAGCCATGGAAAGTCGGCACTCCGGCTCAGGCGACGTCGAAGGTGATCAGTCGCGCGTCGAGCAGCGGATAGTCGGCCACGTCGGTGGCCAGCATGCGCTGCCCCAGACCGATCTGGTCGCTGCCCTGCTCCACCCAGTCGGTCTTGCGCCCGAGCACGATGTCCTGGTCCTCGGACCGTTCGCTGCCGGCGTAACGCCCCGGAATGAAGCCGATGGCCTGGCCGCCATTGCTCCATGTCACCTGGGTGGGCACCCAGATCTTGTCGCGCAGGTCACTGGGGGCCTCGAATTTCAGCTCGCGCAGGCGCGAGAACGGTACCCAGGAGTAGCCGCCGTTGACGATGATCTCCAGGCACGGCCCGATGCGGGGGTCGGCATCGGCGATCCACTCGAACGCGGCGCCGTCGATGTTGCCCGCCACCGCGGGAGCCTGTTCCAGTGCCTGCTCGCGCAGCGTCGCGGCCTGCTCGTGCCTGCCTTCGGCGCCGAGCTTGAGCGATTGCAGCAGCCACGCCAGCCAGGGTTCCGGCTCGCCGATGATCACCGGCATGCGTTTGCCGGCGAAGACGTCGGCGCGCACCAGTTCGCCCTTCAGCGCCTCCGAATAGGCACCGACCATCATGGCGTTGAGCGGGTCGAGTTCGCCGCAGACGCTGAGCTGGTTCTGTGCCCGCTCCCATTGTCCGAGCAGCGCCAGCAACTGGAATAAAAAAACCCGGCGCTTGGCATCTGCCGGGTTGTTGCGTACTTCCGCCGTGAGCAGTTGCAACGCTTCGTCCGGCCGGCCTTCTTTGAGCTTGCTTTCGGGTGTCATGTCGTCTCTCGATGCCGGCGCCCCGTCGGCAGCGGGGCCGCGGGCGCGGGAAGGTCGCCGTCACCCCGACCGGACGATCCCGGGTGCAGGCGGACAAACGCCGCTGGTCGCACCCGGAAGTCCGGGGTGCGACAAGCCGTTGCATTCGTCCCCTGCACCTGGACCGCCGGACAGCAGGTGCCGGCGAAGCCTGGTCAGGCGCCAGCTCAGCTCGCCGCGACTTCCTCGACGCTGTACCCGACCGTGCCGGCCGAAGCCACCACGCCCTTGTCGTTCTGGGCGAAGTACTCGACGTCGAACTTGGCGAAGCTGATCGAGATGTTCTCCGTCAGCATGTCCTCACCGCCCGAGCCGCCGGTGGAATAGCTGGTCACCATCGCGCTGGTCAGCTTGATGGTGAAGTAGTCCTCCTGCTTGCCGCCGGCCTTGGACACGAACAAGGTCGCGGTGCCGATGTGCGCGCCGGTGACCAGCGCCTTGATGAAGGACGTGGTGCTCTTGTCGAGGTACTTGGTGAAGCTGATGTCCTGCACGTTGGCCTTGCCCGCGCCGCCGCCGGTGCCATGGCCGAAGGAACCGCTCTGCGACATCCCCCAGGACCAGGCCAGCAGCTGGATCTGGTCCTTGTGCTTGGTGTGCTTGGATTCGCCGGTGAAGGTGACGTCGCCGCCCTCCAGCTTCAGGTGCATGTCTAGTGCCATGAGAATTCTCCTTGTCTGTTGAAATCAGGTGAACCGGACAGTTCTCGCTCGGAGGAAGCTGCTCGGCGATTGACTGGTACTGCCAGTTGAAACCGTGGAACGAACCTGCGAGAAACTTCCGGGTCAGCTCTTGGCCGCCGAAGGAAGACGGGACACCAGCCTCAGGGAAACGGTCAGGCCCTCCAACTGATAATGCGGCTTGAGGAAAAACTTCGACGTGTAATACCCAGGTGCTCCTTCCACCTCTTCCACCACCACCTCCGCGGCCGACAAGGGTTTGCGGGCCTTGGTCTCTTCGCTGGAGTTGGCCGGGTCGCCGTCGACGTACTGGTTGATCCAGGACGCCAGCCAGCGCTCCATCGCCGTACGATCCTTGAAGGAGCCGATCTTGTCGCGCACGATGCACTTCAGGTAATGCGCGAAGCGGCAGCAGGCGAACATGTACGGCAAGCGCGCGCCCAGTGCCGCGTTGGCGGTGGCGTCCGGATCGTCGTACTCCTCCGGCTTGCTCAGCGACTGGGCACTGATGAACGCGGCCATGTCCGAGTTCTTGCGATGCACCAGCGGCATCATGCCCATCTTGTCCAGCTCGGCCGAGCGGCGATCGGTGATCGCGATCTCGGTCGGGCACTTCATGTCCACGCCGCCGTCGTCGGTCGGGAAGGTGTGTGCGGGCAGGCCTTCCACCGCGCCGCCGGACTCGATGCCGCGGATGCGCGAGCACCAGCCATATTCCTTGAACGAGCGGTTGATATTCACCGCCATCGCGTAAGCCGCGTTCTGCCAGGTGTACTTGGACGAGTCCGCGCCGGCAGTGTCCTCCTCGAAGTTGAACTCCTCCACCGGATCGGTGTTGGCGCCATACGGCAGGCGGGCCAGCGTGCGCGGCATGGTCAGGCCGATGTACTTGGCATCGTCCGACTCGCGCAGCGAGCGCCACGCGGCATAGTCCGGCGTGGAGAACACCTTGGCCAGGTCGCGCGGGTTGGCAAGCTCGTTCCAGCTGTCCATGCCCATCAGGGTGGAAGCCGCGGCCGAAATGAACGGCGCGTGTGCCGCCGCAGCAACCTGCGCGATGCCCGAGAGCAGCTCGACGTCGGGCGGGCTGTGGTCGAAGTAGTAGTCGCCGACCAGGCAGCCATAGGGCTCGCCGCCCAGTTGGCCGTACTCTTCCTCATACAGCTTCTTGAAGATCGGGCTCTGGTCCCAGGCCGTGCCCTTGTAGCGTTTCAGGGTCTTGCCCAGCTCCTTCTTGGAGATGTTCATCACGCGGATCTTCAGCAGCTGATCCGTCTCCGTGTTGTTGACCAGGTGATGCAGGCCGCGCCACGCGCTTTCCAGCTTCTGGAAATCGGGGTGGTGCATGATCAGGTTGATCTGCTCGCTGAGCTTGCGGTCGATCTCGGCGATGTAGGCGTTGATGGTCTGGGCGACGTCGTCGGAAACGATGTCGGCCTTGTTCAGCACCTGCTCGGCCAGGGTGCGCACGGCCGATTCGACCTCTTCCTTGGCGCGGTCGCTCTTGGGTTTGAACTCCTTGCTCAGCAACGCAGCGAAGTCGCCGGCGTCGAGAGTCTGTACGGCGCCTTCCTGTTCGGCTAGCTTTTCGGTGGCCATGCGTGCTTACTCCCCGTCTTTGTTGGTGTCGTCGGCGGGCTTGGGCGCCGAAACCAGCGACTGCAGCAGCGCCGGGTCCTTGAGTGCCTGGGCAATCAGGTTTTCAGCGCCTGCCTTGCCGTCCATGTAGGTATCCAGGTTGGCAAGCTGCGTGCGCGCCTCGAGCAGTTTCGCCACGGCGCCCACCTTGCGGGCGACCGCCGCCGGCGAGAAGTCGTCCATGCTCTCGAAGGTGATGTCCACCGCCAGGCTGCCTTCGCCGGTGAGCGTGTTCGGCACCGCGAAGGTCACCCGCGGCTTCATCGAATTCAGGCGGCTGTCGAAATTGTCGACGTCGATCTCCAGCGCCTTGCGATCCTCGATAGGCGGCAGCTCGCCCGCATTGGCACCGGACAGGTCCGACATCACGCCCATCACGAACGGTACCTGCACCTTCTTCTGTGCGCCGTAGACCTCGACGTCGTACTCGATCTGCACGCGGGGCGCACGATTGCGCGCAATGAATTTCTGACTACTTTGCTTGGCCATGCGACTCTCCCGGTGGGCATGCTTGGGTTTTCGAGATGCAGCATTCATCCGCCCCGGCGCGGCCGGGACCAGCCCGGCGGCAACGGAACGAAAAGTCATTGAAGGCAGGTGCGCAGACGCGGCGGCGACCTTGCACGGTCGTGACCGAGACATCGTGCGCGCGGCATTGGCGATCGGCAGAAAGATCGGGCGACACGGCAACGCGCCCGCGCGAACCGCGTCGACGTACGGGAGCAAGGCACGATTCCGATGGCGACTGTGCACGCAAGTCCATACGTCCCCTTCGTTCCCCCCGGCGGTTCGGCAGTGGCGGCATGACATGCGCCGCGACGCATGCAACGTCTCGGCACACCATCCGACTTTACTGAAGCACCACATCCCGCCGTCGCACGTCGAAACCGATGACCACCCCACCTCGGCGTTGGACTTGGCGTAGCTGCGTGCCCGATCTCCTCGTCGCCTCACGGCGCGCCCGGACCCGAAGATCGCTGGCAGCCGGAGTACGATCGACCGTCCGGGCAATCTACATCCGTGAAGAGATTGCTGCAAGCTGAATCGACGGAATTCCGCCGATCCGCGAGGGAGCGGCGAGAGGGCATCGAATCGCGCGGCCGGCGAGGGCACGCGCAGCGGACGCGAACGTGTTCGGCGAACGAATCAGATGGCCGCGCGGCCAGCGACGAGCGCGCCGTCGTCCCACGAAAAAGGGGAACCCTGGCCGGATTCCCCTCTCGGTTCCACTCGATCGGTGGATCATGGAATTGGTGGGCGGTACAAGGATCGAACTTGTGACCCCTACCATGTCAAGGTAGTGCTCTACCGCTGAGCTAACCGCCCGTCGCCACGGCCAGGCCGTGCGAGCCGCGCAGTATACGGGAGCCGGCGGCGCCCGACAATATCCCGCCGCCCGGCTCAGCGCAGGGCCTGCTCGCGCAACTGGTGGATCTGGTCGCGCAGCCGGGCGGCGTCCTCGAACTCCAGGTTCTGGGCGTGCTTGTACATCTGCGCCTCCAGCTTCTTCAGCAGGGCAGCCGCCTGCGCCGCGCCGAGACCGGCGTAATCGGCGCCCTGCTCGGCCACCGCGCGGTCGCGGGTGCGCGTCTTGCCGCCACGCCGGTTGCCGACCTCGCTGCGCGCGCCCTCCATGATGTCGGCGATGCGCCGCACCACGGTTTTCGGGGTGATGCCGTGCACCTCGTTGAAGACGATCTGCTTCTCGCGGCGGCGGGCGGTCTCGTCCATCGCCGCCTGCATCGAGCGGGTGATGTTGTCGGCGTACAGGATCGCCTTGCCGCGCACGTTGCGGGCAGCGCGGCCGATGGTCTGGATCAGCGAGCCGGTGGAACGCAGGAAGCCCTCCTTGTCCGCGTCGAGGATCGCCACCAGTGATACCTCGGGCATGTCCAGGCCCTCGCGCAGCAGGTTGATGCCGACCAGCACATCGAACTCGCCCAGGCGCAGGTCGCGGATGATCTCGCTGCGCTCCACCGTCTCGATGTCCGAGTGCAGGTAGCGCACCTTCACGTCGTGCTCGGACAGGTACTCGGTGAGGTTCTCGGCCATGCGCTTGGTCAGCGTGGTGACCAGTACGCGGTCGCCCATCGCCACGCGCTTGTGCACCTCGCTGAGCAGGTCGTCGACCTGGGTGCGCACCGGGCGCACCTCCACTTCCGGATCGACCAGGCCGGTCGGGCGCACCACCAGCTCGGTCACCGCATCGCCGGATTTGTGCAGTTCGTAATCGCGCGGCGTGGCGGAGACGTAGATCGCCCGCGGCACGCGCTCCTCCCATTCCTCGAAACGCAGCGGCCGGTTGTCCATCGCCGAGGGCAGGCGGAAACCGAACTCGACCAGGGTCTCCTTGCGCGAGCGGTCGCCCTTGTACATCGCGCCCAGCTGCGGCACGGTGACGTGCGACTCGTCCACCACCAGCAGGCCGTCGGCCGGCAGGTAGTCGAACAGGGTCGGCGGCGGCTCGCCCGGCGCGCGGCGGGTCAGGTGGCGCGAGTAGTTCTCGATGCCCTGGCAGTAGCCGACCTCGGCCATCATCTCCAGGTCGAAGCGCGTGCGCTGCTCCAGTCGCTGCGCCTCGACCAGCTTGTTCTCCCTGTACAGGTATTCCAGCCGGTCCTTCAGTTCGACCTTGATCGTCTCGATCGCGTTGAGCACGCTCTCGCGCGTGCTGGCGTAGTGCGTGCGCGGGTAGACGGTATAGCGCTGCACCTTGCGGATCGTCTCGCCGGTGAGCGGATCGAACAGCGCCATCTTCTCCACTTCGCCATCGAACAGCTCGATGCGCAGCGCCTCGGTCTCCGACTCGGCCGGAAACACGTCGACGATCTCGCCGCGCACGCGATAGGTGCCGCGGCGCAGCTCCGTTTCGTTGCGGGTGTACTGCAGCTCGGTCAGCTGGTGGATCAGCTTGCGCTGGTCGATGCGCTCGCCGGTGGCCAGGATCAGGCGCAGCGACAGGTAATCCTCCGGATTGCCCAGGCCATAGATCGCCGAGACGGTGGCCACGATGATCGAATCGCGCCGCGACAGCAGCGCCTTGGTCGCCGACAGCCGCATCTGCTCGATGTGCTCGTTGATCGAGGCATCCTTCTCGATGAAGGTGTCCGACGCCACCACGTAGGCTTCCGGCTGGTAGTAGTCGTAGTAGCTGACGAAGTACTCCACCGCATTGTGCGGGAAGAACTCCCTGAACTCGCCGTACAGCTGCGCTGCCAGCGTCTTGTTCGGCGCCATCACGATGGTCGGGCGCTGGATGCGCTCGATCACGTTCGCGATGGTGTAGGTCTTGCCCGAGCCGGTCACGCCGAGCAGGGTCTGTGCGGCCAGGCCGGCCTCGAAACCCTCGGACAGGCGCTGGATCGCCTGCGGCTGGTCGCCGGCGGGCTGATAGGGGGCGGCGAGTTGGAAGCGGTCAGTCATCGGCTACAGATGTGGGTGCGACAGGCCATTTTAAATCGCCCCTGCTGACAGAACGCGTCAGCAGGAACCGACATCCGGGTGGCGGCCGGACTGCTGGCCGGGCGATCGCAACGCCCTAGCATGAACCTCCCGGACCACGCAGGAAGCGAAGCCGTGTCGGTTTCAAGGAATTCCAGGCCACCGCACCGGCAGTGCGGCGTGACCCTGATCGAGCAGATCATGGTGCTCGCCATCATCGCGGTACTCATGGGCATCGCCGCCCCGCCCTTGCGGCAATTATTGAGCCGCAACGAGCTGCGGGTCGCGCAGACCGATTTCATCGCCGCCCTGCAACATGCCCGCGAGGCTGCCGTCATGAGCGGCAGGCGCACGTTGTTCTGCCCTACCCGGGACGGCAGCAGCTGCAGCGACGCCACGCGCTGGGAGAGCGGCTGGCTGCTCG